>NZ_JBBHJY010000006.1:0-283103 GCF_037572715.1 Novosphingobium aquae
CATTGAGCTTCCTTCACCAAAGCCAAAATCGTTCGCGCGCCAAATCTGTCATGGCCGGTATCGCCTGGTAGCAGCCACACCTCCGCGAACCGAAATCGAGGTATCTTTCAACGAAACATCGAGGCCGATATACTGCTCCATGGTTGTCCTCCATTAGATGCTTGGGCCCGGTGCACATCGTGAGCCCGTTCTTCATCTTATCGGGGGGCAACCACCCTGACGGCAATCTCGATCAACGAACCGACCTCGTCAAAGCCGGCGCTCCCGCGATTACCCTATGGTCGTACTTGTCCGCAAAAACCGTCGTCCCTATCCGCTGACATAGGAGTCAAAAAGCTGTCAGATGATGACATCCAAATGCGGCCTTGGTTCTTGAGCATGCCAGAAAGGCAAACCTTGTAGATTGCTTGCGAGATCTAGAGCGAAGCCCCCACTCTATGGTCTTCGAGGCTCTCGATAAGAACCACTGACAAGCACCTTCGAGGCGCAACGTGTCTCAGGCGTGAATTCACTTCATCTGGCACACATCCAGCACGTGTTCTCGCAGCCAACGATGTGCGGGATCGCCATCGAGCCGCGGGTGCCATAGCAATGAAATTGTAAAAGCATTCGCCTTTAGCGGCAACGGGAAGCTAAACATGCCATCGCGTAGCGCTGCTGTATGCATTTCTGGAACCGTCGCGATCAGATCGGAACCGCGGGCGAGCGCAAGCGCGGCCGCGAAACCATCGACTGTCGTCATAACGCTGCGGGCACGACCCGCTGCACGCAGCGTCTCGTCGATACCGCCCAAGTCGATGCCAGGGCGCCATGCCACTACATGATTCCAGGCGACAAACCTTTCCAAAGTGACTGCACCGTTCGCCAGCGGGTGGGCGCCGCGCACCACACCGATATAGCGGTCGACGAATAGCGCTTGGGTGCGGACCTCCGGGCCTTCCGTGCGCGCGACCACACCGGTTTCAAGATCGACGCTACCGTCGCGAAGACCATCGCTGCTCTTGTCGAGCTTTCGCACGAAGCGCAATTGTACGCACGGCGCCTCCTGCTGCACGCGCTCGATCAGAGGCGGGCCGAAGGTCTCGGCAAAACCATCGCTCATCCGACAAGTGAAGGTGCGTTCGAGTGTCGCCAGTTCAAGCCTGTCGGCAGGTCGCAAAAGCATGATCGCCTCTTCAACCAGCGCATGAACCTTATCCTTCATGTCGATTGCACGCTGGGTGGGGACGAGACCGCGGCCAGCACGAACAAGCAATTGATCTCCCGTTGCCTCACGAAGCCGGGCCAGTTGCCGGCTCATGGCTGAGGGACTGAGTTGCAGGCGAATTGCCGCGCGCGTGACGCTGCCCTCACTCAGTAGCACATCAAGCGTGTGCAGCAGGTTGAAATCGGGCGGCAGCATCCGCTGCAACATAGCGCGTCGAATGCAACTATAAAATGCAAATGATGCGTCTTCTGCACAAAACGTGGCGCAGCTAACCATTGGCTCATCACCACTCGCCAAGGAGAATGGAGCCATGAGTTGCGGAAGTCTGGAGCAGTTCGTCGCCGATGTGCAAGCCGAATGGGGTGCGATCAGCACTCCGCTGGTCGAGAGCTGCCGCGCTCGCATGAATGTGCTTACCGCTAGCGCAGAGACTGAGCCATGGCTCGCTGGCCTGCTCGCAGAACGGCCCGCTACGCGCGAACTTCACCGCGAGTTCAACAGCTTCATGTTGCTCGCTCATGCTGAGAAGCAGGGCCTCTATCGTCCGCCTCATGACCACGGAAGAGCCTGGGTGGTCTATGCCGTTCAATCTGGCGAGTTGGAGATCGGCACTTATGGGCGAGTGGTCGATGCGCATGGCGATCGGCTGATCAGGCGCGAAACGCAGTTGCTGCGCCCCGGAGGGGCACGTGCCTATCTGCCTGGCGACATCCACGACACGCGCTGCCTCAGCTCCGATGCGTTGGTATTCCGCTTCACTGAACGCGATTTGCGTCACGAGGATCAGGTTGAGCGCCGCGTCACGCGCTTTGTCGAGCGCGACGGTGAATGGTTTGCCCCGACATTATGATCCGTACGCGCGCCCAGAAACGCCTCAGCGTCATGGCTGTGCTTTCGGCGATGGCGCTAGTGGTGCTCGATGCAGGGCTGTTCAATGTTGCCTTGCCAACTGTTGGGGCTTCGCTAGACGCGGCTCCCGGGCAGGTGATCCTTGTGGTCAGTGGGTATCAGGCCGTTCTACTAATTGGCCTTCTCCCTTCAGCGCATCTTGCTGGCCGCCTTGGCCATCGCCGTCTGTTCGCTGGTGGTCTCGCGCTCTACGGCGCCGCCTCGATCGCCTGCGCCTTCGCCCCTAGCCTGGCGGTGCTGGTCGCAGCGAGGGCAGTGCAGGGCCTGGGAGGTGCGACGATTATGGCGCTCGGTATCGCCTTACTGCGCCTCGCCTTGGGGCCCGACTTTCTCGGCAAAGCTATCGGTTGGAACGCATTGACCGTCGCGCTTTGTTCAGCGGCTGGGCCAATCGTGGGCGCATTAATCCTGTCAGTTGCACCTTGGCCTTGGCTGTTTCTTGCCAAGCTGCCTTTGTGCGCGGTCGCGCTTTTGGCGACGCGCGCTTTGCCCGAAACTCCGAAGGATGGGCAACCGATCGATGTGGTAGGCATTGCACTGCACGCAGCCACCATTTCAATGGTCCTAGCCGTTGCGGGTCTTGCGATTGCGCATCCAGCCACAGCTGCTTTGCTAGTCGGCCCTGTGATCGCGCTCGGCATCGGTTTGGTGCAGCGACACGGAACGCATGAAGCGCCACTCTGGCCCGTAGACTTGCTGGCGCTGCGCCCGTTCAGAGTTGCCGTTCTCGCCTCCATCTTCTGCTTTACGGGCCAGTCCGCAGGGCTTCTCGCATTGCCTTTCTATCTCCAGCTCGCTCTGGACCAAGGACCGATGAACGCCGGTCTGGTTATGACCTGTTGGCCACTCACCGTCGCGTTGACGAGTTCGATCGCCAACCGGCTGGCCGAAAGGTTCGGCTCGGCGCCGCTGTGCGTTGTTGGTGGACTAGCGCTGGCATCTGGCCTGATGCTTTCCGCGCTTTGGCCAACGGCAGCGAGCCTTGCTCCACTGTCAATTGGCGCGGCGCTGAGCGGGCTCGGCTTCGGACTTTTTCAGGTGCCCAATAATCGCACCCTGTTCCTTAGCGTACCGCCCCATCGCAGCGCCGCCGCTGGCGGAATGCAAGGCAGTGCAAGGCTCATTGGACAGACGCTGGGTGCACTCTTCATTGGTCTACTTCTCGCAGGCATTCCCGCAGCAATCGCGCCGCGCATCGGCTTTGCGCTGGCATCGCTTTTTGCACTGGTCGCAGCACTCACAAGTGCGAGTGAATTATTTCCAGTACGAGGTAAACTGACTTGTTCACGATTCTTGAAAGGAGGGCCCCAATGAAAAAGTACTCAGCTGCTTTGGCACTCGCCTTGGCCGCGATCAGCGCTACGCCGCCCACCGCCGCAAAGGCGGAGATCGCTGCTACAATTCCCATCAAGGTTACGCCGGCAAGCGTCGGCGACCCCGGATATGCCGCAATCCCGGTGGTGATCTGGGCGCCATCTACTGGCACAGGCCTGCCGTTGGTCGTGATTTCTCACGGCACGGGCGGGGGGGCGCTCAGCCATGTCGATACGGCGCAGGCACTGGCCGAGGCGGGCTTCGTCGTCGTCGCGCCGATGCACCCCGGCGATAATTTCCAAGACGACAGCAACGTCGGAAAGCCCGCATGGTTCGTCGACCGCTCCCGGCACGTGAGCAAGGTGATCGACCATATGCTCAGTGGGTGGGAGGGGCATGCACGCATCGCGCCCGGAAAAATCGGTATATATGGTCTTTCAGCCGGCGCGACCACGGCGCTGATCACGATTGGGGGCGAGCCCGACCTCGCGCGTATCGCGCCGCACTGCGCAGCCTCTCCCGAATTCGTCTGCCGCATCATGGCTCCGCAAACAGTTACCACGCCGCCCGTTTGGACTCATGATGCACGCATCGCCGCAGCAGTCATCGCCGCACCTGGCATCGGCTTCGCGTTCGAGCCTGCCGGACTCACCAAGGTGCGTGTGCCCATTCAGCTATGGGTGGGGAGTGCGGATGAAACGGTGCCCTTCAAAAGCAACGCCGCGATCGTGCAGCGGCTGTTACCCAAGCCTCCCGAGTTCCACAGCGTAAGCGACGCCGTGCACCTTTCCTTCCTCGCGCCGTGTACTCCTGAAACACCTCCGTTCCTGTGCCAGGATAAGCCAGGTTTCGACCGCAGGGCATTCCATAACTCCTTTAATAAGTCCGTGATCGCATTTTTCCGGCAACAGTTTCGCATCACACCAAAGGCCAAGCCGTGATGCACCGATCCGTCCCCACCGCTCTTATTGCCTGCGCGCTGATTTCAGCCAGCGCGGTCAATGCGGCGTCGCGGGATTTCACGCACGCACTGCGGCGTTCAATCACCATAGCTGGGCACGAGAGTGAACGCTTCCGACTCAAAGATCGGATGGCTCACTATGCCGTCCCCGGCCTGAGCGTGGCGGTAATCGACAAGTGCCGCATCATCGAGGTTCGCGCCTTTGGAAATGCAGCGCCGGGCGGCGAGCCGGTGACGCGGCACACGCTGTTCCAGGCAGGGTCGATCAGCAAGGTGGTGACGGCAGTGGCTGCGCTCAAGCTGGTTGAGCAGGGCAGGCTCTCACTCGACGCGGATATCCGTGCGCGCCTGACAAGTTGGCATCTGCCCGAAAGCCCGTTACTCGCAGGGCGCAGCATCACGTTGCGGGGACTTCTTGGCCATACCGCAGGGATCAACCAAGAAGGCGGGATTGGCTATCCTCGCGGATCAAAACTACCCACCTTGCGTGAAATTCTCGAAGGGCGTCCGCCCGCGAATACTGCCTCGATCCGCGTCGAACATGCACCAGAAACAGCGTGGCGCTACTCGGGCGGCGGCTACTACATAACGCAGGCGTTGATGCAGGACGTGACGGGTGAAGCCTACCCGGCGCTCGTTTCAAAGCTCGTCTTCCGACCCCTTGGCCTGAAAGAAGGCAGTTTCTCACACCCACTCGATCAGAGGCATAGCCTTTTGGCTGCGCGTGCTGTTGGTCCGGATGGTTCGCCACTCGAAGGGGGGTGGCGCGAAAATCCCGAACTGGCGGCCGGCGGCTTGTGGACGACGCCCCATGAGTTGGCGCGGTTCGTAATCTCGATTGCGCATTCCGTGCGCGGCGAGGCCGGCGGCGTGCTGAGCGCCGCCAGCGCGCGCGAACTCATGACCCGCGGCCTCGGAAACTGGGGTCTAGGGGTCGATCTGGGGTCTCCTGATCAAGCCCGGCACTTTGGCCATACCGGTCACAACGTCGGCTTCACCTCAGAGTTCATCCTGTATCCTGACTCCTGCAAGGGTGCAGTTGTGATGAACAATGCCGACCAGGGTGGATGGCTCAATACGGAGGTTCTTCGAGCGATCGGCGATACGTATGGCTGGCCCGACCGCATCCCAGCGCCGGTGCAAAGCGCGATTCCGCTGACCGACGCTATTGCCGCTCGTTTCGTTGGCACTTACCAGCTTCGCGACTTCCCGTCCGAACGCTTTGTCATCTCCCGCCGCGTCGGCGGACTCTATTGGGCGCGACACGGGCATATCGGACGTGACTTGATACCAGCAACGGAGGGGAAGCTCTTCTCGCCGGATAGCAAGTTGACCCTCAGTGATGCGGCGCGCGAATCGAGAGCTGAAACGCTGACGCTATCGTTCGGCGCGCGGACGAATGTTGCCATTAGGGTCGCCGATTAGATCGGCCAATGGTCAAGAACCGCAATGTAACTTTTCGTTCGGCTCAAGTACCGATTGTGGCCTTTTGAGCACTACGGTCAAATGTGACCGCTGTGGAGGACGTTGAGTGCTGCTCGCATTCATCAACTAGAATGGCAGCAATTCTCAACGTGCGCTGAAAAAAAGAGGTACCCGACTGTCCGCAATTGCAGCCGTTTATCAATTGCGCGTCCTCAAGCTTCGTGTTCCAACTCCGCGATCCGCTCTGCACAAACCTCGTGGACAACCTGGCCAAGTTCTTCGACCCTTTGGCCGAGCCAAGCCAGTTCTTCGTCGCTGATCCGATAGTGCTTCGAATATCGCGCCTTGACGTAGGCTTCCTTGAGCTTCTCGAACAGTGCGCGTTGCTTGCGGTTTTCGGCGGGCCAGACGTAAGTCAGGCGCCGATCCAGCCGCTCGGCCTGAGTGCGCAGGAACCCGAGATTGTGCACGTGCGGGGTGTAGAAGGTGCAGACCAACAGCACGCAATGATAAAGTGACTCTGTCGTCTGGTGGAAAAGGAACGCAGCTTCCTTCGAGAATTGTTGCTCGACCGCATCTTGCGATAGTTTGAACTTTCGCATTGATGAGGGAAACCACTCCTCGAAATATTCCATTGCCATGGCCAGCGCCTGCCGCGGTGTCTTGGGCTTTGGCGTGTGCAGTTCGATGTTGTCGCTCTGGTAGAGCGCGATGCCTTCCCTGGCGACATCCATGAAGAAATAGCGGCCATGGGCTAGCCCGTCGTTCACTTCCTGCAGTGTATGGACGATGAAGTTGACCGGCGTAGAGAGCGTACCGGTGATGCCATATTCGCGCATCAACCGCTCATCGAGCTTGGCCCAGTACTTCACCCGGTCGGTCAGCCGCTTGTCGCTCACAATGATCAGCAGGTCGAAGTCGGACTTGTAGCCCTTGGCGGTGTGCGGCTCATCGATCCACCCGCCCCGCGCGTAAGAGCCGTAGAGGATCACCTTGAGGATCCGTCCCTGCTTCTTCCACTCGTGTTTCGCCAGCGCGAAGGCGTCGCCAAATTCTTCGAACAGGATCTGCACAACACGCTCAAGCTCGCGCTTCTTGTTGGCCGGAAGGTGATCAAGGTCGGTGCGCATCAGACGTTCATGCTAGCAGAGCAGAACCCGGCCTGCCCAGTGGCGCATGCACAAAATGCGCCATAATTGAGGTAATCCCGGCACCCGCAGCTTTCGCTTGACCTGCGCCAAGACTTTGCCCTGCCTACCACTTAGCGGTCGCGGTTGGACGCAGTTTGTCACCTGCAATTCCCAAAATCCGCTGAGGGAATCACCGCAAGGGGCAATCCAAGGATTCGCGACCCACAATCGTATGTGGGAACTGAAGAGGGAACGTCCAAACGTCAAACTCAAATTAACGGATGAATATCATCACGTTAATAGAGGTTGAATGGATGCCCCGCGAGGACTCGAACCTCGATAAACGGAATCAGAATCCGGTGTCTTACCATTAGACGACGGGGCAATGCAGTGCGCGCGCTTAATGCCGGGTCCGGGTGGGGTCAAGCGCATTTGCAACCATTGCTTGCCCCATGCGCGCCTCACCTCTACGATGGCGGGCGATGCCTGCCCTTGGGGCGGGGAAACGATGTTCGAGTAACTGACCATGGCGGAATACCATCCGCCGGCAATGCGCGAGGAGGCTGGGCACAGCGAGGCGGAAGGCAGACGCGGCACACCGGAAGGATTTTCCGGCAGCCCCATTCCGCATCAGGGCCCATCCCAAGGCCCGCGCATTTCCGGTGGCTTACCGGAAGAAGGCGGCGATTCGCCGGATGCCTCGCCGCGCAAGCAATACGCGGGGCCAAGGGCGGGACTGCGGCAGGCTTATGCTGCGATAGACCTTGGCACCAACAATTGCCGGCTGCTTATCGCGCGTCCTTCGGGTGAGCACTTTGTCGTGATCGATGCCTTCAGCCGCGTCGTGCGGCTGGGCGAAGGCCTGGCGCAGTCGGGCCGCTTGTCGGACGAAGCAATGGACCGTGCGGTTGAGGCGCTGCGGGTCTGCGGCGAAAAGCTGCGCAAACGCAATGTCCACCTTGCCCGCTCGGTCGCCACCGAAGCCTGCCGCCGCGCCAGCAACGGCATGGATTTCATTGAACGGGTGCGGGAAGAAACCGGCATCCACCTCAACGTCATCACCGCGCAGGAAGAAGCGCGGCTGGCCGTGCTGGGTTGCCACATTCTGCTCGAATCGGGTGAAGGCCCGGCTATGATCTTCGACATCGGCGGCGGGTCTACCGAACTGGTGCTGATCGAAAGCGGGCCGACCGTGCCGCGCATCCTCGACTGGCACTCGGTGCCTTACGGCGTCGTCTCGCTGTCCGAGACCTGCGGCGAGGAAGGCGAGGGCGAAGCAGCGCGAATCGAACGCTATGCGGCCATGCGCAAGCTGGTGCGCGACAGTTTCGCCGACTTTGCCCAACGTATTTCGCCCAAGCGGCTGAGCCGGCCGATCACCGAGCTGCGGTTGCTGGGCACCAGCGGCACGGTGACCACGCTCGCCAGCCTGCATCTCGATCTGCCCCAATACGATCGCCGCGCGGTCGATGGCCTGATCGTACCGTCGCAGGACATGCGCGCGATCAGCGAGAAACTGTCGTCGATGTCGCCCGAACAGCGTCGCGAGCTGCCCTGCATCGGCCGCGAACGCGCCGACCTGGTGGTGGCGGGCTGCGCGATTCTCGAAACCATTCTCGACCTCTGGCCGGCCGACCGGCTCGGCGTCGCCGATCGCGGGATTCGCGAAGGTATCCTCAGGAGCCTCATGGCATCAGGCGGCCACCCCGGCCATGCCCGTGCCGTGCTGCAGAAACTGGAACGCTAATGAGCCGCTCGGGCAAGAATCCCAACGAGAAGCTGAAGACCTCCAAGGGCCGCACGGCGAGCTCGACGCGGTGGTTGCAGCGTCAGCTCAATGATCCCTACGTCAAGCAGGCCAAGGCCGATGGCTATCGCAGCCGCGCGGCTTACAAGCTGGCCGAACTGGATGACCGCTTCGGCCTGATCAAGTCGGCGAAACGCGTGGTCGATCTTGGCGTGGCACCCGGCGGCTGGAGCCAGATCGTCCGTCAGCGCAGTCCCAAGGCCGGCGTTGTCGGCATTGACCTGCTGCCGACCGATCCGATCGAGGGCGTGATCCTGTTCGAAATGGACTTCATGGACGACGAAGCCCCCGCCGCGCTCGAAGCAGCGCTGGATGGCCCGCCCGACCTCGTCCTGTCGGATATGGCGGCGAACACAGTGGGCCACAAGGCGACCGACCACCTGCGAACGATGGGACTGGTCGAAGCCGCCGTCGATTTCGCCATCACCACACTCGAACCGGGCGGAGCTTTCGTTGCGAAGGTCTTCGCCGGGGGCACGGATGGGGACCTTCTGGCGATTCTCAAGCGCAATTTTTCGAGCGTGAAGCACGCCAAGCCGCCGGCTAGCCGCAAGGATTCGTCGGAGTGGTATGTGATCGCGCAAGGGTTCAAGGGGCGGCCGTAAACCTGTCGTCGTCCCGGACCTGATCCGGGACCGCTGGCCTCATCGAAACGGCAGAAGCATCGGGTTCCCCAACACCGTCATCATCCTGAAACAAGTTCAGGATGACGTTGTCCGGTAGTAGCGGTCTTTTTGCCCCAATCGAAAAGGGCGGAGCCTCGCGGCCCCGCCCTCTGAATTTCGTTCGTCGAAAGCTTACTTCTTCGCAGCAGCTTCCGGTGCGCCCGATGCGGCGGCTTCGCCTTCCTTCGGCGCTTCGGCAGCTTCTGCAGCCGGAACGGCGGGAAGCGGCAGGTTTGAACCCTGCGCATTGAGGTAAGCGATCACGTTGGCGCGCTCAGCGCCGTCAGACAGGCCGGCGAAGGTCATCTTGGTGCCTGCAGCCATGGCCTTGGGGTTCTTCAGCCAGGCGTCCATCTTGGCCCAGTCCCACGATCCGCCAACCTTCTTGAGGTCATCCGAATAGGCGAAACCGGCGTGGCCGGCGACGGCTTTGCCCATGGTGGCGTTGAGGTTCGGGCCGATGCCGTTGGCGCCGCCCGCATCGATCGTGTGGCACGACTTGCACTTGGCAAAGGTGGCTTCACCCTTGGCCGGATCGGCAGCGGCAAGGCGCGCTTCGATCGGTTCTTCCTTCGCAGCTCCGCCTTCGCTGGAAACGACGCCCGCGATTTCGTAGCCCATCTTTTCAGGACGGTGCGACTTGTCCGCGTGGAAATAGCGGCTGCTGATGCTCGAGAGGCCCAGCGCGATAATGCCGGCGCCGAGCACCCAGCCGGCAGTGGTGTTGAAACGGTCGTCCATCGATGAGCCCCAGGGTTCACTATTGGCAGTTGTCGCGCGCTCTAGTGTCGCCCCGTCCTAAGCGCAAGAGCCATTGCGGGATAAAGCGAAGCCTTCTAAGCGCCGCGGCGATGCACAGCTTTCCCGAACCCGCCCTCGCGCTTGTTGCCGAGATGGAACAGGCCGCCGCCGCCGACCCTTCGCGCGCCGTGTCATTTCAGGGCGCGCCCGGCTGCAATGGCCACCGAGCCGCGATGGAATATGCGCCCGATTGCCTGCCGCTGCCGTGCTTTTCGTTCGAGGACGCGCTTGATGCAGTAAAGGAAGGCCGCGCCGCGAAAGCGATTATCCCGATCGAGAATTCGCAGCACGGGCGCGTCGCCGACATTCATTTCCTGCTGCCGGAAAGCGGGCTCTATATAATTGGCGAGCATTTCCTGCGGATTTCCCATGCCTTGATGGGCCTGCCGCGCGCCGATGGCAGCGCCGGGCCGTTCAGCGCCGCCTACAGCCACCCGCAAGCGCTCGGCCAGTCGCGACACTATCTGCGCGAACGGGGCATCGTGCCGATGGCCTATGCCGATACCGCCGGCGCGGCCGCTTTCGTCAAGGAGCAGGGCGATCCTGCCGCCTGCGCCATTGCACCGCGAATCGCCGCTGAACTCTATGGCCTCAAAATCGTCGAGGAAGAGGTAGAGGACGCGGCGGACAATACCACGCGCTTTGTCGTGCTGGCCAATATGCCGCTTGATCCCGCGACCGACCTTTCAGGCGGGCCGGCGATGACCACGCTGGTCTTCGAAGTGCGGAACGTGCCCGCCGCGCTGTACAAGGCGATGGGCGGATTTGCCACCAACGGCGTCAACATGACCAAGCTGGAATCCTACCAGAAAGGCGCCAGCTTTGCCGCGACGATGTTCTTTGCCGACATCATTGGCAAGCCGGGCGATCCGGCGGTGGACCTTGCGCTGGAGGAGGTGGCGTTCCACTGCAAGCATCTGCGATTGCTTGGTTCCTACCCGCAGGCCCGCGCCCGCGGCTGATCGCCACACCGCTTGCGCCGCAAGGCGCGGCGTGCCACCACTGAGGCGTGTCAGGGGGTCCATCTGCAATCGCTGGTTCGGCTGCGAGCCACGTCGGGCGCGACTGGGAACAGTTGCGCAAGGCGGGCGACATCCAGTTTGCGCCGGTCGATTACAAGCCCAAGCCGCCGCCCGAACCGCCGGCCTGGCTGCAGGCGATCATGGATTTCCTTGAAAAGCTGCTTTCCCCTCTGGGCAAGCTGCTGGGGCTGAACACCACGGCCTTGCTGTGGATCATGGGGCTGGTCATCGGCGCCTGTGTGCTGCTGCTGGTCTGGCGCATCGTCGCCCCGTTGATCGAGGCGCGCCGCGTGGCCAAGGCGGCCGAGGTGCCGGACGAATGGACGCCTGACCGCACCGCCGCGCAAGCCCTGCTCGAAGATGCCGACCGGCTCGCCGCGGAGGGCCGGTTTGACGAGGCGACGCACCTGCTGCTCCAGCGCTCGGTTGACCAGATCGCCCGCGCGCGCCCCGGCCTGCTTCACCCGGCGACGACCGCGCGCGAGATTGCCGGCAACGGCGCGCTGCCCGACCGCGCCCGCGCCGCATTTTCCGCCATCGCCGTGCGCGTCGAACGCAGCTTCTTCGCGCTGATTCCCTTGGGCGCCGATGACTGGCAGGCGGCGCGCACAGCCTATGCCGATTTCGCGCTGGCGGAAATTTCCGCATGAGCGCGCCCACCGTCTCTGCCGTCATGACTGCTGCCGAAGCACCCCACGCTGTCGGCTCCAGCCCGTTCAATCCGCGCGCCGTGCTCGCCATGGTGCTGTTCGGCGCCGTCGTCTTCGTCGCGCTGTTGTGGATGCTGGGTGCGGGGCTGACCACCCGGCCCGAGAATACCGCCGATGCCCACGCCGGCAGCAATGGCCTCACGGGCTTTGCCGGCCTTGCCCAACTGCTCGAAGCGCAGGGTTATCAGGTCACCCGCGCGCGCAACGAAACCGGGCTGCAGCAGCCGGGGCTGGTGATCCTCACCCCGCCGCACATTACCGATGGCAAGAAGATCACAAAGCTGATCAAGGATCGCCGCTATATCGGGCCGACGATCCTTGTCCTGCCCAAGTGGCAGACCATGCCGGCCGAGCTGATGGCGCTGGCCAGCGGCGGGAAGGCGAAGAAGGGCTGGGTCGCCCTGCAAGAGGCCGAGAGCCCGGATTGGGGCAAGGACCTTGAGCCGCAAGCGCTTTCCCCGAAGGTGGAAAAGCATTCCGCGGACCGGCCCTCGTGGCAGGGGCTGGGCCTGTCGGGCTGGCTGCCCGACAAGAGCGTCCAGACCGTGATTGCGCCGCGCATGGTGACGCTGGTCCGCGATTCGCAAGGGGCCGAGCTGGCCGGCTACCTCGATGATGGAGGCTACTATCCCGATCTCGCCGATGCCGCCGAAGTGGAAAGCCTAGGCGAGGATGAGAGGCTATATCCAGTCATCATCGTCGCCGAACCCGACCTGCTCAACAACTGGGCGATGGCTGACCGGTCGCGCGCTTTGCTGGCGCTGGAACTGGTGTCGCTTGCCTCGGCAGGCGAGCGCGGGCCGGTGGTGTTCGATCTGACGCTCAACGGGTTCAAGACCGCGCCGAACCTGCTGACACTGGCGTTCCAGCCGCCTTTCGGTGCTGCCACTTTCTGCCTGCTGCTCGCCGCGCTGATCGCCGGCTGGCGCGCGTTCCGCCGCTATGGCCCGCCGCTGGTCGAAGGGCGGGCGATCGCATTCGGCAAGCGCGCGCTGGTGAGCAATTCGGCGGGCCTCGTGCGCCGGGCCGGGCGGCTTCACCTGCTCGCCGCGCCCTATGCCACCCTGGTGCGTGACCGGCTGGCGGGGCAATTGTCGCTGCCCCGCCACACCGACGCCGCCGCTGCCGAAACCGCGATCGACCGGGCGCTGGCGACGCGCGATCCCGATGCAATGCCGTTTTCCGTAGCCGTCGCCCGGATGCACGCGGCGCGCCGCCCGATCGACCTGGTTCGCGCGGCGCATACCCTGTTCGCCCTAGAAAGGACCCTGAAACGATGACTGATGCCGCCCCCATGTCGCTGGCTGAAGTTCGCAGCCTTGCCGACGCCATACGGGCAGAAGTGGCCAAGGCCGTGGTCGGTCAGGCCGATACAGTCGATGGCCTGCTGGTCGCGCTGATGGCGCAGGGGCACGTGCTGCTCGAAGGGCCGCCGGGAACCGCCAAGACCTTCCTCGCCCAGTGCTTTGCCGCCACGCTTGGACTTCACTTCGGGCGCATCCAGTTCACGCCTGATCTGATGCCGGGCGATATTCTGGGTTCGAACCTGTTCAACTTCCAGACCAGCCAGTTCACCCTGACGCGTGGACCGATCTTCTGCGACCTTCTGCTGGCGGATGAAATCAACCGCACCCCGCCCAAGACCCAGGCCGCGCTGCTCGAAGGCATGCAGGAACGCCGCGTCACGCTGGACGGCGAAGTCCACCACCTCGCGCCGCACTTCATGGTCGTTGCGACGCAGAACCCGATCGAGAGCCAGGGGGTCTATCCGCTACCCGAAGCCCAGCTCGACCGCTTTCTGTTCAAGCTTCTGGTGACCTATCCCAGCGCCGCCGAAGAAGCGCGGATTGTCACTCGATTCGGGGAGCGTGCCGGGCCGGCACGGGTGGCGGACTTCGGTATTGCCCGGGTCGCCGATGCCGCCACGCTCGATGCAGCCGCTCAGGCGGTGAAGGGCGTGACGCTGGCGGAAAGCATAGTGGATTACGTCGTGCGGCTGGTCCGGGCAACACGCGAAAGCGCCGACCTCGCCTCGGGCGCCAGCCCGCGCGCGGCGGTGCTGTTGGCCAATGCCGCCCGCGCCCGCGCCGCGCTGGATGGGCGTGACTATGTGGTGCCCGACGATGTCAAGGCGCTCGCCACGCAGGTCCTGCGGCACCGCCTGCTGCTCTCGCCGGCGGCGGAGATCGAAGGCAAGCAGGTTGAGGCACTGGTCGCTGAACTGGTCGAGCGTACCGAGGCGCCGCGGTGAAACTGCCCTTCGCCAGTCCGGAAGCGCGCAGCGGTTCGGGAATGGTCCCGACCGTGCGCGCGGCCCTGCTGGCAGCACTCGCAGCCCCGGCGGCGCTGGTCGTCGCGGCGGCGGCTCCGGCGGCATGGCCAGTCATTCCGGCGCTCGGGCTGACGCTGCTGGCGCTGGTGCTATTCGATGCGCTGCTGGCGGGACCGTTCGGCGGTCTGCGGCTGATCGCGCCGGGCGATTGCGAAGTGGGTGAACCGGCACGAATCGCCGCGCTGGCTGACCTTCCGGGCCGGGTTACGGGCCGCGTAGACCTGTCGCTGGCGCTCGATCCGCGCATTGCTTCGGGCGGTCGGCTCGACTTTGCTTTGCAGCGCGGGACCGAGGGTGAGGCCTCCGTCTGGCATGGCTCGTCCTTGGTCACCCCCAGCCGGCGCGGCTCGGCCATGATCACGCGGGGCTGGCTGCGTTGGCAGGGGCCGCTCGGGATCGGGGCGCGGCAGCGCGAGATCGATCTGGATCAGGCGATGCGCGTGTGGCCCAATCTTGCCGCTGTGCGTTCACCCGCCTTGCAAGCCTTCCTCAAAGATTCGCAGTTCGGGCTGATTGCCCGCCGGATGCGCGGCGAGGGTACGCAGTTTGAGGCGCTGGCCGATTACCAGCCCGGCATGGACCGCCGCCGGATCGACTGGAAATCCTCGGCCCGGCACATGCATCTCTACGCCAAGGAGTACGAGAACGAGCGCAACAACCCGATCGTCTTCGCCTTCGATTGCGGTCAGGCGATGTGCGAGCCGGTTGCTGGATTGCCGCGCATCGACCGCGCGGTCTCGGCGGCGCTGGCCACGGCCTATGTCGCGCTGAAGGGTGGGGACCGCGTCGCGCTTTACGGCTTTGCCGCCCGACCTCAATTGCTGACTCCTTTCGTCACCGATGCGCGCGATTTCCACCGGCTTCAGCGCGCTGCCGCGGGGCTGGATTACCATGCGCAGGAGCCGAATTTCACGCTCGCCCTCGCGTCGCTGTCGGCGCGTCTGGCGCGGCGTTCGCTTGTGGTGATTTTTTCCGACTTTACCGACCCGACGAGCGCCGAACTGATGATCGAATCGGTGACGCGGCTGGTGTCGCGCCATGTCGTGCTGTTCGTGACGATGGCCGATGCCGAGCTGGACGAGATCGCCGGGGCTGCGCCGGACGGCATGGGCGAGCTCGCCATGGCGGTGGCTGCCGACGGCCTGCTGCGTCAGCGCGCGCTGGTACTGCAGCGACTGCGCCAGATCGGCGTCGACGTGGTTGAAGTGCCGTGGGACCAGATCGGCATGCGGGTGATCGACGCTTACCTCAATATCAAACGCGCCGGGAGGATCGGCTGATGGCCAAGGCTCCAACGGTGCTTTCCGGCGACCGCGCAATCGAGGCCGCAGCCCTGCGTTCCGACCGCTTCCGGCTGGAGCGCGAGGCGGACTGGCTGCGGCTGGAGGCCATCGTCAGCCGCATGGAATCGGGGCGGCTGCGCAAGATCCCGGACGAAGACCTGCTCGCCCTGCCGGTGCTCTACCGCACGGTCGCTTCCAGTCTGTCGGTGGCGCGCGAAACCTCGCTCGATGCGGCGACGCTGGCCTATCTCGATGCGCTGGTGCAGCGCGCGTGGTTCCTCGTCTATGGCCCGCGCACCGGCTTTGCCGCGTGGCTCCGCCAGTTCCTTGGCGGCGGGCTTTCGGCGGCAGTGCGCGGCATCTGGTTCGAGATTCTGGTGGCGCTGGCGGTGATGGTGGCCGGGACGTTGGTGGGCTGGCTGCTCGTCGCGTCAGAGCCTTCGTGGTACTATTCGCTGGTGCCCGGCCAGTTCACCGATACGCGGGTGCCCGGTGCCAGTCATGAGGTGCTTAAAGCCACGCTGTTCGGCAATGCCGACCAGCCGGCGATGTCGGTCTTTGCCACTTACCTGTTCAGCAACAATGCGCAGGTGGCGATCCTGGCCTTCTCGCTGGGCTTTGCTTTCGGTATCCCCTCGCTGCTGCTGCTGGTGCAGAACACGGCGACGCTGGGGGCGATGATGTGGCTCTATCGCGGGCAGAACCTGCTGTGGGATTTCGGCGGGTGGATTTCGGTCCATGGAACGACCGAGCTGTTCGCCATCCTGCTCGCTGGGGCGGCCGGGCTGCATATCGGCCGATCGATCGCCTTTCCGGGCCACCGGGGCGTGCTGCAATCGGCGGCAGCGGCGGGCCGGCGTGCGGCGACAGTCATGGCTGGGGTGGTGCTTATGCTGGTCTTGGCGGCGCTGCTTGAAGGCTTTGCCCGCCAGCTCATCGACAACACGCAGGGGCGCTACATGGTCGGCATGACAATGCTGGCGCTGTGGTGCGCCTATTTCTTCGGCCTGCGCCGGCGTGAAGTGATCGGCGCATGAAGGACGCGAAGGCGCTAAAAGCTGGGCGGCAACGGGGGCTGGTGACGCCCGAGGGCATCGCGCTGAACCTGACAGTTGCTACACGCGGGGCGCGCTTCGGGGCGCTGGCGCTTGATCTCGTGATCATCGGTTGCTTGCAGATCGCGACGACGCTGTTCCTCGTCTACCTCGCCAGCGGGGTGTTTGAACTCGATCGCAAATTTGTCGAAAAGAGCGCGGCCGGCAGCGCGCTGCAATTGCTGGCGATCCTGTGGTTCGCGGCGATGTTTCTGTTCCGCAACGCCTATTTCATGTTCTTCGAGCTGGGCCCGCGCGGCGCGACATGGGGAAAGAGGGCGGTCGGCATCCGCATCGCATCGCGCGATGGCGGGCGGCTCACCTCCGAAATGGTGCTCGCCCGCAACCTGCTGCGCGACATCGAACTGTTCCTGCCGGTGAGCATCATGCTGGCGGCATCGAGCGGGGAAATGGGCCTTGCCGGCTTTGCGGCGGCTTGCTGGTTCCTGGTCTTCGCGCTGTTCCCGCTGTTCAACCGCGATTCGCTTCGCGCCGGGGACCTGATCGCCGGCACCTGGGTGGTCGAAGCACCGCGCCAGCGGCTGGAAACCGTGCTCTCCACCACAGGTGCGGCACACCACGGGACCAGCCGTGAAACTGGCGCACAGTACCGCTTTGGCGAGCGGGAACTGGCCATCTACGGCGAATACGAATTGCAGACGCTGGAGCGTGTTCTGCGCGAGAACCGGCATGAGGCTCTGGTGGCCGTGCATGAGGCGATCTGCCGCAAGATCGGCTGGGACCCCGGCTCGGGCGACCAACACGCCTTCCTCGAAGCCTATTATGCGCAGCTGCGCGCGCGGCTGGAAGGCGGCATGCGGATGGGCAAGCGCAAGGTGGACAAGTGGGCGTAAAGTCTTTCCACTTAAGTGGGAGCGGGCCGGTGCCGCGCCTGTCGCAGCAGAGCTGATACAGAGACAAGCCGCGTAAAGCGTTCTCCCGCCCGGCCTGCCGCCGGACGGGAGCTCGGGCTAAATTACTTCTTGAAACGCAATTCGCGCAGCAACATCGATCCGGCCAGCTTGCGATACTTTGCGCGGTCGCCCGATTCGCTTTCCATCTGCGCAATGGTGCGCTGCATGTGCGCGCGATAGGCCGCATCGCGCTTCACGTTTTCAGCGGCACTGGCAAAGGTGGGAAAGCGGACGATCAGGTAAACGTCGGGCTCACCCTTGCGCGGGTACATGTTGCCCATCACCTCGTAGGAGGTGATCCAGCCCTGCGCCTTGGCGAAATCCTGCCCCTTGCGCCACATTCCGGCGATGTGCTGGGCATAGTCGAGCGAATGGCCATCATCGATCTGGATGGCGCTGATCTCGACGAAGTCCCCATCTTCAAGCGGGTAGGAATCCTGCGCCTGAAGCGGCGTAGCGAAGGCGAGGCACAGCGAAGCAGCGGCAAAAGCCGCGTGACGAACGTTGAACATGGCATCTACTCCCGAATTCGGCAGTTGCGACCGGGACCGAAAATGGTCCCCTTTCCCGCCGGTCCCCCAGAATCGGCGCGTACCCAATTCCTAATCCCGAAGTGGAATCAGGTTACGATCGCAACGAAATTGAGTCAAAGCTTACGAATCACATCGATTCAGCATCTTGCAGCGACTCGCCAGCCCGGCTTGCATTGGCCGCGCGGGCAACGCATCAAGCACCTGTGACCCAGACACTGCGCTTCCTTGAGGACGGTCTTGCCAGCGACCAGATTGTTGCCTTGCTCGACCTGCACCTGCGCGAAATGCACGCGTGGTCGCCGCCCTGCTCGGTCCACGCCATGTCGGTCGAACGGCTGCGCGCGCCGGATGTAACCTTCTGGTCGGCATGGGACAGCGAACACCTTGCCGGCTGCGGCGCGCTCAAGCATCTTGATGCCGTCCACGGCGAGGTGAAGTCGATGCGCGCTCACCCGGATTACCGGGGCAAGGGCGTGGGCAAGGCAATCCTCGTCCATCTTCTCGAACAGGCCAAAGCGCGCGGGTACAGCCGGCTCAGCCTTGAAACCGGGACCAGCGACGAATTCGCTGCGCCGCGCGGGCTCTATGCCGCGCACGGGTTCGAAGAATGCGGTCCATTCTCGGACTATGAGCCTGACCCGTTCAGCTATTTCATGACGAGGACCTTGTGAGCGAACTTATCCTGCGCGCCGCCACACCGGCAGATATTCCGGCTCTGTCAAAACTGGGGATCGACAGTTTCGTGGCGACTTTCGGCCATATGTATTCGGCCAAAGACCTCGCCGATTTTCTCGAGGAAGCCCATTCGCACAACGCGCTTGCCGGCGAACTGGCCGATCCCGCGCGGCTTTACTGCCTGGCTGAACAGGACGGCGCGCTGGCCGGTTATTGCAAACTGGGGCTGACCTGCGGCTTCCCGGACCATGCGCGCGGGCAAAACGTGCTGGAACTCAAACAGCTCTACACCGCCGCCGGGATGACCGGCATGGGCATCGGCAAGGCGCTGATGGACTGGGCCATGGCCGAATTCACCGCGCGAGGGGCGGACGAAGTGCAGCTTTCGGTGTGGAGTGGCAATCACGGCGCGCAGAAGTTCTATGCGCGCTATGGCTTCGCAAAAGTCGCCGACATCAAGTTCCGTGTCGGTGAGCAGCTTGACGACGAATTCCTTTTTGCCCGGTTAATGTGACGCTTGCGTCCCGAGCCGCGCGGGCCTAGCGGCTTGGCCCACGTGACCCGATCCGCGCGCCAGTTCCCTGTAATCCTGTGGCTGCTTGCCGCGCTGGCGCTTTGCGTGCGCGCTGCGGTTCCCGCTGGCTGGATGCCGGTGGCCGATCAGGGCGGCATCCGGATCGAGATCTGCTCGGGCAGCGGGCCGATGGCCATGGTGCTTGAACGCGATGGCTCGCTGCACGAAGGGCGCGGGCCAGCATCGCCGACATCGCGCGACCCCTGCCCCTTCGGCACGGCCCCCGCCATGGCCGCCGACCTGCCCCCGGTGATTGCGCTGGCCCCGCCGCCCCTGACCCAGCCGCAGGAACACGCGCGCATCGCGGCCTTCGCTGCGCTGCCGTTTGTCCGTGGCCTGACCCCGCCTGCCACGGGACCCCCTTACGCCGCTTGATCCGCACCCTTTTCAACGATCAAGCGAGTAAGAAAATCATGACTGTTACCAAGCTGGGTAGCGCATTTGCGCTGCCGCTGGCGCTATGCGCCATTCCTGCCGCCGCGCAGGACAATTCGTCCGAAGAAATCGCCGTCACCGCTCTGCGCCCCGATGCCCACGGCCCCGCCGGGACCATGGCCGACCACGTCCACAAGCAGGGCGACTGGATGTTCGGCCTGATGGCCATGCACGAAAGCTATGGCGGCGCGAACCGGGCCGGCACCACGGACCTGACCCCGGCGCAGGTCGCAGCTGCCGGCTATTCCGTTCGTGACAGCGCGATGACCATGGACATGGCCATGCTCCACGTCATGTATGCGCCGAATGATCGGGTGACGCTGATGCTGGTGCCCAGCTGGATGCGCATGGGCATGACCATGGAGGGCCTGCCGGCAATGGCGGGCGGCATGGCCAGCGGCCACGGCGGCCATACGCTGATGCCGGGGCAGACCATGGCGCACAGCGTGCAGGGGCTGGGCGACACGCAGTTCGGTGCGCTGGTATCGCTGTCGCGCCGGCCGGAGCTTTCGGTTCATGCCGGGCTGATGGTCTCGGCCCCCACCGGCAGCGTCAGCCGACGCAATGCCTCGGGCAGTTATGTCCACTATATGATGCAGGGCGGTTCGGGCACCTGGGACCTCAACCCCTCGTTCACGCTGCACGGCGCGAACCGGCGCTTTGGCTGGGGCGCGCAGGTGGCCTATCTGTTCCGGGTCGAGGACGCGAACAAGAGCGGCTTCCGCTTTGGCGACCGCTTCACCGCCACGGCCTGGGCCAGCAAGCCGGTTACCGGCAACCTGTCCCTTTCGTCGCGGATTGCCTTCTCCCGCGAAGGCACGATCCAGGGCCATTACAATGGCGCGCACGGCCATGCCTCGCCGCCCGACCTTCAGGGCAATTACGGCGGCACCAGGATTGATGCCGGGCTCGGCGCGAACCTGATTGTCGCCAAGCGCGTGCGGCTGGGGCTGGAAGCAGCTCTGCCGGTTCTTCAGGATCTGAACGGCATCCAGTTGCCGCGAAAGTTCAGCGGTAACCTGTCCGCCAGCCTGATGTTCTGACCAGATGGAACGGGAGCGGTGAGGGTTTGCCCTTGCCGCTCCCGGCTCCTATATGCGCCCCATGTCCTCCATCCGACCCTGGCGCGATATCGCGCGCCGTCAGTGCCGCCAGATCATGGTCGGCAAGGTACCCATCGGCGGCGATGCGCCGATTGCGGTGCAGACCATGACCAATACGCTGACTTCCGACGCCAGGTCGACGATCGACCAGATTCGTCGCTGCGAGGATGCCGGGGCCGATATCGTGCGCGTGTCCTGCCCGGATGTAGAAAGCACCGCCGCCTTGCGCGAGATCGTGCGCGCCGCGCAGGTGCCGATCGTTGCCGACATCCATTTCCACTACAAGCGCGCGCTGGAAGCGGCAGATGCGGGCGCGGCCTGCCTGCGGATCAACCCGGGCAATATCGGTTCCAGCGAGCGCGTTGCCGAAGTGGTACGCGCAGCCAAGGCCAACGGCTGCTCGATCCGCATCGGGGTCAACGCCGGCAGCCTTGAGAAGGACCTGCTCGAAAAATACGGCGAGCCGTGCCCGGAAGCGCTGGTGGAGAGCGCGCTCGATCACATCAAGCTGCTGCAGGACCACGATTTCCACGAATACAAGGTCGCGGTGAAGGCCAGCGACGTATTCCTCGCCGTCGCCGCCTACATGGGGCTGGCCGAGGCGACCGATTGCCCGCTGCACCTTGGCATTACCGAAGCGGGCGGCTTGATCGGCGGCACGGTGAAAAGCTCGATCGGCATCGGCAACATGCTGTGGGCGGGCATCGGCGACACCATCCGCGTCTCGCTTTCCGCCGAGCCGGAAGAAGAGGTCCGTGTCGGCTTCGAAATCCTCAAGAGCCTTGGCCTGCGCACCCGCGGCGTTCGCGTCGTGTCCTGCCCCAGCTGCGCGCGGCAGGGCTTTGACGTGATCCGCACGGTCGAGGCGCTGGAAAACCGGCTTGGTCACATCAAGACGCCGATGAGCCTGTCGGTCCTTGGCTGCGTGGTCAACGGCCCCGGCGAGGCGCGCGAAACCGATATCGGCATCACTGGCGGCGGGAATGGCAAGCACATGGTCTATCTTTCGGGCGTGACCGACCACCACGTGTCGAGCGAGGCAATGCTCGATCATATCGTGTCGCTGGTGGAGTCGAAAGCGGCCGAGCTTGAAGCGGCGACGACCGATGTCGGCGGCGCTGACGGGGCGCATTGAGCGCTGCCAACTTCGCCCATTGGTAAAATCCTAACCCTTGCGGTGGCACGTTTATCGCGTGACCCGCCTGATGATCCTTGCCCTGAGCGCAATCGCATCGATGCTGCTGCTGGTGCAGCTGTTCGCGCCGCGCGGTGAAGCCCGGGCCGAGCCGAGCGGCGCGGCGAGCAGCGCCCCGCCTTCGCCAAGGGGCATGATGTTTGCCGAAAGCGCCGGAGAGGCCGGCGAGATCCAGATTCCGCGCGATTCCTCGGGCCAGTTCCACGTGAAGGCAAAGGTCAACGGCGCGGAGGAACGCTTCCTGATCGATACCGGCGCCGATGTCGTCGCGCTGACGATCGAGACCGCCGAAGGTGCCGGACTGTCGGTCGATCCGGCCAATTTCACCGCCCTGATGCAGACCGCTTCGGGCGAGGGCATGGGCGTTCGGATGCGAATCGATGATTTCGAAGTCGGAGGCCGCCATTTCCGCGACCTCGATGTCGTGGTCATGGAGGGGCTGCAGACCAACCTGCTCGGCCAGTCGGTGCTGCGAAAGTTCGGCAAGGTCGAGATGCGCGGCGACCGCATGGTGATTTCGCACGATTGAGCCGGACGCGCGGCCCGGCTAGGGCATGCATCCATGCTGTCCATCCGCCCCGCCGCCCGCACCGACCTGCCGCTGATCGCGCAGTTCATCCGTGACCTCGCCGAATATGAAAAGCTGTCGGACGCGGTGCGTTTCGACGAGGCGGTCATGGGTGAGAAGCTGTTCGGCGCGCGTCACTATGCCGAAGTCGTGATCGGTGAGGTGGATGGCAAGGCGCAGGGATTTGCGCTGTTTTTTCATAACTTTTCGACCTTTGAAGGTCTGCCGGGGATCTACCTAGAAGACCTGTTCGTCCGGCCAGAGGCGCGCGGGGCCGGGCTGGGCAAGGCCCTGCTCGCGCATCTTGCGGCTCTCGCGGTGGAGCGTGGCTGCGCCCGGCTGGAATGGTCGGTGCTCGACTGGAACGCGCCGGCCATAGGATTCTATGAAAAACTGGGTGCGCGGGGCATGGACGATTGGACCGTGATGCGGCTCGATGGCGCGAATCTGGATCAATTGGGCGCGGCTGCAGGTTCTCCCGCCGATTAGCACTTGGCGAATCGATACAGGCTCACTTAATCTGATCGTGCTATGACGGGGGTCATGAACAGACGGAGCGTCCTTGCTGGGTGCCTTGCCACTGGTGCGATAGTGGCACCGCTGACGCGCGCGCTTGCGCAGTCGGTTATTGGCCCGCTGGAAGGTGAGTTCGACAAGGCGTTCGGTGTGCCCGGGCAGAACCCTGCGCCGGTCGCGCCCGGCGCCGTGCCGGTCGAACCCGCGCCTATTGTGCCGTCGCTGCCGATGGAAGCCCCGCTTGATCCTGCCTACAACGCCCGCCTGATCGAGATTGCCCGGCGCGAAATCGAGCGCGCGGGCAACAAGCTGTGGCGCACCGATATTGCCGGCATTGCCGATTTCGGACGGCCCAGTACCCTGCCTCGCTTCCACTTCGTCAATCTGGAAGCCGGTCGCATCGATTCGTTCCGCGTCTGCCACGGGCGCGGATCGGACCCCGATCATTCTGGCTTCCTGCACTCATTCTCGAACGTGCCCGGCTCGGAAGCCACGTCGCGCGGCGGCTACCTGACCTGCGAGTGGTACTACGGCAAATACGGCACCTCGATCCGGCTGGAAGGCATGGAGCGCGACAATTCGAACGCGCTGCAACGCGCCATCGTCATGCACCCCGCCGCCTATGCCGCGCCCCAGCATATAGCCAAGTTCGGTAAACTTGGCCGCAGCGAGGGTTGCTTCGCCATGGCTCCCGGCGATTTTAACCAGGCGCTGGTGCACCTGTCGAACGGCCGCCTGCTTTTCGCGGACCGCATTACGCTGACTTGAAGGCCTGGCGGACCAATCGATCCCAAACAACGCCATCCTGAACTCGTTGCAGGATCCATTTCGCCTTGGGCACGGTTCCGCGTCAGTTGAGCTAACGGCGCAGTTGCGCGTCCGCACAATCGGCGGGATGTTAGGCACGATGGATCCTGAAACGAGTTCAGGATGACGGGGGAGAGCGAATTTGCGCCCCCCTCACCTCACAGTGGGTTGTCGAGCTTGATCACCGCTTCAGTGCTCTTGCGCTGGGCGGTCTTGAGCTGGCGCGGAGCAGCGAGGCTGGCGAGGACCGGAGCATCGCGCAGGTATATGTCGGGGAAGGCCTTCATCACACCATCGATCGACTTCGCATAGGTGAAGTAGCCGATGTAGACTGGCATCGGGCGCTTTGCCATTGGCACCTTGGTATAGACGCCCGAAGCGCTGATTTCCGCGGCTTCGTCGGCCGTTTTGCCGCCGCCGATGATGGCAAGGGCAATCGCCAGCTCGGTCGCGCGCTCGGTGCGGACGCAGCCGTGGCTGAGCGCGCGTGAGGCGGAGTTGAACAGGCCGCGGCTCGGCGTATCGTGCAGGAAGATCGCGTGCTCGTTGGGCATGTCGAGCTTCATCAGGCCCAGCGCGTTCTTGGGTCCGGGCTGCTGGACAACGGTAATCATCCCGTCTGCCCCCTTGGTCACGACATAGCCCTGCGCCTTGGCCGAGGCCGGGTTGCCCATCAGCTGCGCGCCGAGCCCTTCGCCCTTCACGATCGACTGCGGAACAGTCCAGGTCGGGTTGAACACCACGCCTTCGACCATTTCGGAGAGCTGCGGCGTTGCTGTGCGGCCCGGCTTGCCGACGATCGTGCGATAGGTGCGCACGATCTTGTCCTTGCGGACCAGACGCAGCTGGAATTCGGGCACGTTGGTGATCAGGTAATATTCGCCGAGGTCGTGGCTGAGCCAGCGCCAGCGGTCCATGTTGGCGCGGATCTGGTTGCGTGTCTTGGCGTCCGGCGCCTTGGTGAGGGCATCGCGCAGTTCGGCATAGTCCGGATAGGTGGGATTGAGCGCGGCGAGCGTGCCGGCAATGTCGCCGCTGTCTAGCGCGCGGCTCATCACCGCGACGGTCGGATTGACGTCCATGTCCTTGTCAAACGCGAACCACTGCACGCGCGCCTTCATCGGCGTGCGGCCATCGCGCAGGTCTTCAGTCAGCCAGGTGAAGCTCTTGCTGGCAACGGCGTCGAGCTCCGGCCCTTCGCCCTTAGCAATCGCGGCGCGCAGCGCGGCGGGCTGGTAATCGGCGGGGGTCAGGCCTTCCTTGCCAATGCCCTCGATCACCGTCGCCAGTGCCTTGGCATTGGCCAGTGACCACGCCATCACCGGGTTGGGATCGGGCGCAACCGGAGCGGGGGCCGGGAGCGGCTGGACAGTTGCCGTCACGGGTGCAGCCGTTTCGCCCGGTTTCGCGGCGGGTGCCGAAGGCGAGGTTGCGACCGGCGCGGGCACGATAACCGGCTGCGCTGCGGGAGCGACGGGCGCAGGGGCGGAGCTTTGAGCGATGGCGCCGGCCGGCAGAATGGCAAGCGCCATTGCCGTAACCGCTGCGAACTGCGCCATGCGAGAGAATTTCATTTGGTACCCATCCTGTTTGCCGGGGGGAAATGCCGAAGTGGCCCGCGCTTCATGCCCGTTTGCTGCGTCTGCATCAACACCTTGGCCCTTACGCTGCGATGAACGGAGGCGTGAATTGCCGCGCTGGCCTTCGCTCTCCGCCACATCTATGGCCGGACGATGCACCGCCGCCACACCTTGCTGCCTTTCGCCGCGGCCGCGCTCGGCATCGCGCTGTTCAGTGCGATGGACGCCTTCATGAAAGGCGCCACGCTGGCGGTGGGCGCCTATTCGGCGATGATGGTGCGCTCGCTTCTGGGCGCGGTGATCATGTTCCCTTTATGGCGCGCGCGCCGGGGCGCGATGCCCGACCGCGAAGCCCTGAAGCTCCACGCCCTGCGCGGCGCGATCAGCGCGGCGATGGCGGTGACCTTTTTCTGGGCGCTCGCCCGGATGCCGATGGCCGAAGGCATCGCCATTTCATTCATCGCCCCACTGATCGCGCTGTACCTTGCCGCCGTGGTGCTGGGAGAGAAAGTCACGCGCGGGGCAATCATCGCCTCGCTGCTCGGCCTTTCGGGAGTCGTGGTGATCGCCGCGAACCAGCTTGGCGCGCGCAACATGGATGGCGAGGCCGTGCTGGCGATTGCCGCCATGCTCCTGTCGGCCGTGCTCTATGCCATCAACCTGATCCTCCAGCGCAAGCAGGCGCAGATCGCCAGCCCGGTCGAGGTGGCGCTGTTCCAGATGAGCTTTTCCGGGCTGTTCCTTGCCGTCCTGGCGCCGTGGCTGCTAGTCCTTCCGGGTCTTGAAACCACCGGCCAGATCGCTCTGAGCGCGCTCCTCGCCGCGGTTTCGTTGATGCTGCTGTCATGGGCCTATGGTCAGGCAGAGGCGCAGGCGCTGCTGACGGTGGAATATACCGCCTTCATCTGGGCGGCGCTGCTGGGCTGGCTGATGTTCGATGAACAGGTCACCGGCGCGACGCTGGCCGGGGTTGCCCTGATCGTGCTCGGCTGCTGGATCGCGGCAAGGCAGGGGCGGCCCGTACATAGCGAGCAGACCGCTCTGTGAAGCCGAACGCCGCCGCCGGGGCGTAAACCAAGGTCAAAAGGCCGTATTTGGCGCATTTCTGATGGGCGCACCTCTTGACGCAGCGCACAATCGCGCGCATCGGCGGCGCCGAAACAGGGCCCTGCTGCGGTGCAATTGCCGCCGTCCCCCGGGGCTTTTACAGCAGGAGATCACGCAGGCATGACTCAGGTCGGACAGGACTCGCTCGGCACCCGTTCCACGCTCACCGTTGGTGGCAAGGACTATGCCTATTACTCACTCAAGAAGGCGAGCGCGCAGATCGGCGACGTCAGCCGCCTGCCCTTCTCGATGAAGGTCCTGCTGGAAAACCTGCTGCGTTTTGAAGACGGCGGCTTCACCGTTTCCACCGCCGACATTCAGGCTATTGCCGACTGGCAGAAGAGCCCCAGCGAATCGTCCAACGAGATCCAGTACCGTCCGGCCCGCGTGCTGCTGCAGGATTTCACCGGCGTTCCCTGCGTGGTCGACCTGGCCGCCATGCGCGATGCCATCGCCAAGCTTGGCGGCGACACCTCCAAGATCAACCCGCTGGTGCCGGTGAACCTTGTCATCGATCACTCGGTGATGGTCGACGAATTCGGCAATGCCAAGGCGTTCGAACAGAATGTCGAGATCGAATATCAGCGCAACATGGAGCGCTATGACTTCCTCAAGTGGGGTTCGAAGTCGCTCAACAACTTCTACGCCGTGCCCCCGGGCACCGGCATCTGCCACCAGGTCAATCTTGAAAACATAGCCCAGGCCGTGTGGACCTCGACCGACCAGAGCGGCGTGACGGTTGCCTATCCCGACACCTGCGTCGGCACTGACAGCCACACCACCATGGTCAACGGCCTTGGCGTGCTCGGCTGGGGCGTAGGCGGGATCGAAGCCGAAGCTGCTATGCTCGGCCAGCCGGTCTCGATGCTAATCCCCGAAGTCGTCGGCTTCAAGCTGATCGGCACGCTGAAGGAAGGCGTCACCGCCACCGACCTCGTGCTCACCGCCACCAACATGCTGCGCAAGCATGGCGTTGTTGGCCGCTTCGTTGAATACTACGGCCCCGGCCTTGCTGCCCTGACACTGGCCGACCGCGCCACGCTGGCCAACATGGCCCCCGAATATGGCGCCACCTGCGGGTTCTTCGGTATCGACGACAAGACGCTCGACTACCTGCGCCTTACCGGCCGCGAGGAAGAGCAGATCGCGCTGGTCGAAGCCTATGCCAAGGAGCAGGGCTTCTGGATCGATCCCTCGGTCGAACCGATCTTCACCTCGACGCTGGAACTCGATCTCGGCACCGTCGTACCTTCGCTCGCCGGCCCCAAGCGCCCGCAGGACCGCGTTTCGCTCGATCAGGTGGATGACGTGTTCAATCAGGACATGACCGACACCTACAAGAAGGTGCAGACCCGCGTTGCTGTTGAGGGCAAGGACTATGACATCGGCGATGGTGACGTCGTGATCGCTGCCATTACCAGCTGCACCAACACGTCAAACCCCGGCGTGATGGTTGCCGCCGGCCTCGTCGCAAAGAAGGCAAACGAACTCGGCCTGCGTCCCAAGCCCTGGGTCAAGACCAGCCTTGCCCCCGGAAGCCAGGTCGTTACCGATTACTTCAACAAGGCCGGCCTGACCGAGCATCTGGATGCGGTGGGCTTCAACCTTGTCGGCTATGGCTGCACCACCTGCATCGGCAATTCCGGCCCGCTGGCCGAGCCGCTGAGCAAGGCGATCAACGAAAACGGCCTCGTCGCCGCTGCCGTGATCTCGGGCAACCGCAACTTCGAAGGCCGCGTCTCGCCGGATGTGCGCGCCAACTTCCTCGCTTCGCCGCCGCTGGTCGTCGCCTATGCGCTCAAGGGCACGGTCATCGAAGACTTCGTCACCACGCCGATCGGGCAGGGCAGCAATGGCCAGGACGTCTATCTCAAGGACATCTGGCCGACCAATGACGAAGTCTTCGCAACCATGGCAACTTGCATGGACCGCGCCATGTTTCAGGCCCGCTATGCCAACGTCTACCTTGGCGACAAGCATTGGCAGGCGATCAATGTCACCGGATCGGAAACCTATTCGTGGCGCGCCGGATCGACCTATGTCGCCAACCCGCCCTACTTTGAGGGTATGTCGATGACCCCGGCGCCGGTCACCGACATCGTCGACGCGAAGCCCCTGCTGATCCTCGGCGATTCGATCACCACCGATCACATCAGCCCGGCTGGCAACATCAAGGCAGACAGCCCCGCCGGCGAATGGCTGATGGCGCATCAGGTCGCCAAGGCGGACTTCAACTCCTACGGCGCGCGTCGCGGCCACCACGAAGTCATGATGCGCGGCACCTTCGCCAACATCCGCATCAAAAACGAGATGGTCCCTGGCATTGAAGGCGGCATGAGCCGCTTCGGCGACGAGGTTGGCGCGGTCTATGACGTTGCCATGAAGCACAAGGCCGAGGGCACGCCGATGGTCGTTGTCGCCGGCAAGGAATACGGCACCGGCTCCAGTCGTGACTGGGCGGCCAAGGGCACCAACCTGCTCGGCGTGCGCGCGGTGATTGTCGAAAGCTTCGAGCGTATCCACCGCTCGAACCTCGTCGGCATGGGCGTGCTGCCGCTGCAGTTCAAGGACGGCGACACCCGCTCCAGCCTTGGCCTCGACGGCGACTGCAGCTTCACCATCGAAGGCGTGGCCGACATGAAGCCGCGTCAGGATGTGACCGTGAACGTCACCCGCAAGGACGGCAGCCAGTTCAGCTTCACCGCTTTGTGCCGCATCGATACTGCCAATGAGGTCGAATACTACATGAACGGCGGCATCCTGCACTTCGTGCTGCGCAAGCTGGCCGCCTGATCGCATTGGACTACACATGGCGGGGCGGGGAGCTTCGGCTTCTCGCCCCGCTGCTGTTTTGGGCCGCAGTGTTTTGGAGGACGCAATGACGGAAGTGCTGATCGAAACGTGCGGCTGGATCGCCGCGCTGCTGATCCTGGCGTCCTACATCCTCGTCTCCACCGGGCAGCTTTCGGGCCAGTCGCGGACCTATCAGTGGATGAACATCGTCGCTGCAGCGGGCTTCGTGGTCAATTCGGGCTGGCACGGCGCGATACCCTCGACCGCGCTCAACGTGGTGTGGATGGCGGTCGGGCTGTTCACCCTGTGGCGGATTGCGCGCGGCACTGTTCAGCCGGGATAAAGCGGCGCCCGCGCAGCCTTGCAGTCCTCACCGGGGGGCTGGAGCGAAGACGCATGAAAACCGCGATCACATTAATGGCGCTGGCGCTGACCATGGCAACGCCTGCCATGGCCAAGGCACCGGTCAATCCGCAGATCGACTATCAGGGCTTCACCGGCCTTGTCGGAAACCTTGCCAAGGTGCGCGAAAAGCACCGGCTGGCATGGCCCGAGTTCGCCCGCCGCGCTCGTGCCGAAGGGGCGCTGCTGCTCGATGCGCGATCGCCCGCCGCCTTTGCCCGCGGGCATCTGGACGATGCGGTCAACCTGCCGTTCTCCGACTTTACCGCAGAGGCGCTGGCCGAAGTCATTGGCCCCAACCGCAATCGGCCGATCTACATCTACTGCAACAACAATTTCCGCGATAACCGCGCGCCCGTGGTCACCAAGGCGGCACCGCTGGCGCTCAACATTCCGACCTTCATCAACCTGCACGGCTATGGTTACAGCAATGTCTGGGAACTGGCCGACGTGATCGGCATGGACGATCCCGCCGTCGGCTGGGTTGGCACCGGCGCGCCGCGAGCTCGTTGAGAGACAGGGCCCAGATACGAAAAGGGCGGCCCGCGATGGACCGCCCCAGGTTTTTGCTCCGGAGAGCTGAGTTTGTGCGTCAGGCCGCCTTGTCGATGACCTTGGCGTTCCTGGCCTTTGCCAGACGGCGACGCCCGGCGAGCGTGGCAGCTGCCGCGCCGAACAAGATCAACATCGGCGGAGCCGGAACTTCATGACCGCCCGAAGAGGTCGAGGTGGAGCCACCTGATGAGGTAGAGGAGCTGGACGAGCTGGAAGTCGAAGAGCTCGATGAACCCGAAGTCGATCCTGAGGTACTGCCTGAAGTCGAGCCGCTGCTCGATCCCGAGGACGAACCCGAGCTGGACCCCGAAGAGCTGCCCGACGAGGAGCCGCTCGACGATCCGGAGCTGGAGCCGGACGAGCTACCCGAGGACGATCCGCTCGACGAACCCGAGCTTGATCCCGAGGACGAACCGCTCGACGATCCCGACGAGCTTCCCGAGGAAGACCCACTGCTGGATCCCGAAGAACCAGACGAACCCGACGAGCCGCCATGGCTGCCGCTCGACGTGCCGTGACCCGGCTTGCCGCCGGTCGAACCGCCCGAGCTGCTGCCCGAAGAGCTGGACGAAGACGACGACGAGCTCGACGAAGATGAGGACGAAGAGGAGCTGGACGAGCTGGAGACGTTACCCGACGAAGAGCTGACGTTTCCGCTAGAGGACGAGACGTTGCCTGAGGAGCTCGAAACGTTGCCGCTCGACGAAGACACGTTGCCCGACGAGCTGGAGACATTGCCCGAGCTGGTCGAAGTCGAAGTCGATACACCGCCAGTCGAGGTGCTGACGCCGCCCGAAGTGGTCGAGCTGGACCCGCCCGAAGTGCTGGTCGATCCGCCCGAGGTAGAAGTCGAGCTACCGCCCGAACCGCCCGACGATGTCGAGCTGGTGATGCCACCGGTCGAGGTCGAGGTGATCACCACTGAACCGCCGCCCGAGCTGCTGCCACCGAAGAAGCCGCCGAAGAACCCGCCGCCGAAGCCGAAGCCGCCGCTCGATCCGCCGATCACCACCGTGCCGCCCGAACTGCCTGAAGGCATCGGGGGAAGCGGCGGCATATAAGGCGCTGCCATTGGCACCATCGCCATCTGCTGGGTCGCCTCGCAGCAGGTGGTGCGCTTGACGATCCGGCGCACGCGCTTGACCTTGCGCGGCTCGCTGCGGACCACATAATAGCGCTGCGCCTTGGGCTTGCCCTTGACCACGCGTGTTGCCGTGCCCTTCACGTGCTTGACGTAAGCGGGGTTGCTGGTCTTCGGGGCTTCCGCCACGTGGACCGCTCCGCCACCAATCAACGCACCGCCAGCGGCAGCGACAGACAACTTTGCGAGGGCCGTTCGAATCGACATGGTCTTCTCTCTCGTCCTGGAGGCCTGACGCCCGAAAGGTGGGAATACACCTGCCGGACCAATGCCCCTGTGCGTTCAGAAACGCAGAGAGCTCCCCATACGACAATCACGTTAACCGTCCTTTGCGTCCCGATTTACGAAAAATTCGCCACTTTTTCGGGCCTTGGCGAAGACCTGTCCCGTTATGGAACCGTTTGGCCCGCCTTTGGTTACCGCACGGGCCTATTCGCTATCGCTGAACAGGCCAGTTTGGCTGCCGGACGGGGGAATCAGTCCCAGGTGCTGCCATGCCCGGTCATTGAGGCAACGTCCGCGTGCGGTACGGGCGACGAGGCCAAGCTGGATCAGGTAGGGCTCGATCACCTCTTCCACCGTGTCGCGCGGTTCGGACAGGCCGGCGGCGAGCGTTTCGACGCCCACCGGACCGCCCTTGTAGATGTCGGCGATCATCGTCAGGTAGCGCCGATCCATGGCATCGAGGCCGAGCGCATCGACCTCAAGCCGGGTCAGCGCATCATCGGCCACTTCCCATGTCACGGTGCCATTTCCGGCGACATGGGCGAAGTCGCGCACCCGGCGCAGCAGGCGGCCGGCCACGCGCGGCGTGCCGCGGGCGCGGCGGGCAATCTCTCGCGCTCCTTCGGGGGCGATGGACAGGCCCAGCAGCCCGGCGCCGCGCGTGACGACGCTTTCAAGTTCCGGGATCGTATAGAAATTCAGCCGCACCGGGATGCCGAAGCGGTCGCGCAGCGGGGTGGTCAGCAGGCCCTGACGTGTCGTGGCACCGACCAGCGTAAAGGCAGGCAATGGCACCTGCACCGACCGCGCCGCCGGCCCCTCGCCGATGATCAGATCAAGCGTGCGGTCCTCCATCGCCGGGTAGAGGATTTCCTCGACCACGGGATTGAGCCGGTGAATCTCGTCGATGAATAGGACGTCGCCTTCATCAAGGTTGGTCAGCAGCGCGGCAAGATCGCCCGCCTTGGCAATGACAGGCCCGGAGGTGGCGCGGAAACCCACGCCCAGCTCGCGCGCAACGATCTGCGCCAGCGTCGTCTTGCCGAGGCCGGGCGGGCCATAGAACAACACATGATCCATCGCCTCCCGCCGGCTGCGCGCGGACTCGATGAACACCCGCAGGTTCTCCTTCGCCCCGGCCTGTCCGACGAATTCGGCAAGCGTCTTGGGCCGGAGCGCGGCGTCGACGTCCTCGGGTTGGCGGAGCGGGGTGAGGTGGGTGTTATCGGTCATGCGTGCGGTGCTTGCGGCACGATGAATGCTGAAACAAGTTCAGCATGACGAGTTTGCAGAACAACGCTCTCACCATCATCACCTTGAACTTGGTTCAGGGTCCATTTCGCCCCAGTCTCAGGCCCATGAGGGAAGAGCGTCAGCCTTGTGTCCATATCCTTGCGAGCGGGTGATATGGCACGGTCTATATTGGTGTAACGTCGAACCTTGTCGGCAGAATTTCGCAGCATCGTAGCAGTTTGACGCCGGGTTTCTCGAATCGTTACGCTGTCCACCGGCTGGTCCATTACGAACTGTTCGGCGAAATGGAACCAGCCATCCTGCGCGAAAAGCAGCTCAAGAACTGGCGCCGCCAATGGAAGATCAACCTGATCAATGCGGTCAATCCGCACTGGGCGGACCTGGCGGTGGGGTTGGGCTTTCCGCCGCTTTCTCCGGGCAAGGGGCGTGATGGATCCTGAAATGAGTTCACGATGACGTTGGGTGAGAGGTTGGCCCATCACCCCGCCGCCCTCTTCAGCCCGACCCTGATCAGATCATTGAGCGCCGCGCCATCGCCAAGCTCGTCCATCGCCCGCGCAATCGCATCGGTCGCCACGTTCGGCTTGAACCCCAGGTTCATCAGCGCCGAGACCGCGTCCGCACTCGCGCTGCCCGCCGGGGCCGAGGCGAGCGTCACGCTACCCGGCGCAGTCGGCAGGGCGCCGGCCTTGTCCTTCAATTCGTTGACGATGCGGCTGGCGAGCTTTGGCCCTACGCCCTGCGCCCGCGCCACCATCGCCGCGTCGCCGCTGGCGCAGGCTTTCTGCAGATCCTCGGTCGACAGCGCCGAGAGCACCGCCAGCGCCATCTTGCTGCCCACGCCCTGAACGCCGGTCAGCAGGCGAAACCATTCGCGCTCCGCACCGCTGGCGAAGCCGATCAGGCGCATGTCGTTTTCGCTGACCTGCAGTTCGGTGTGGATCGTAACGCTGTCGCCCCTGATGCCCAACGCAGTCAGCGTCTTGGCGCTGCAATGGACGAGGTAGCCGACGCCGGAAACGTCGATCACTGCCCAGTCGGGGCCGAAGTCGTCGAGCGTGCCGGTGAGCTTGGCGATCATGGTTTGTTCCTATGCACTTGCGATTCGCGCAAGGCAAGCCTGCTGGCTTATGTCAGCGCAGCGACCCCATCAGATGCGCGTGGGCAATCGCCACGGCGAGCGCGTCCGCCGCATCGGCGCCGGCCAGTTTCGCCCCCGGCAGCAGCACGCCCAGCATCGCCTGAACCTGTGTCTTGTCCGCGCCGCCGGTGCCCACGATCGCCTTCTTCACCAGCCGCGTGGCGTATTCCGCCACCGGCAGTCCGGCACGCGCGGCGGCGAGCAGGCAGACGCCGCGCGCCTGCCCCAGCTTGAGCGTCGACTGCGGGTTCATGTTGACGAAGACCTCCTCCACCGCCGCCGCATCGGGCCGGTGGAGCAGGATCACATCGGTCAGTTCACGATCCAGCGTAACGAGGCGTTCGGGCAGCGTGGCCTTGGCATAGGTCTTCACCTGCCCGTTGGCGATGTGCGTTAGCCGGTTGCCGACCTTGGACACGATGCCCCAGCCGGTACAGGTCAGCGAAGGGTCGATGCCAAGGATCAGCATGGGTGTTCCTCCCGGAACCGGGGAGGGGGACCGCGACGCGAAGCGGCGTGGTAGAGGGGGCTCTCCCTCATGCGCCGCTCAGCAAGGATAGCCCCCACCACCACGCTTCGCGTGGTCCCCCTCCCCGGTTCGGGGAGGCAAAGGCGATCAACCCAGCTTTTCCATAACGTCGTCAGGTATCTCGTAATTGCCCCAGACTGCCTGCACGTCATCATCATCGTCGAGCACGTCGATCAGCTTGAGCAGGGTCGTGGCGGCGGCTTCGTCTACTTCGACCTTCAGCCCCGGCTTCCATGCCAGCTTGACGCCCTCGGCTTCGCCCAGCGTCTTTTCGAGCTCGCGGGCGACCGGGTGGAGGTTTTCCACCGCAACCCAGATCGCGTGGCTGTCCTCGTCGCTTTCGACATCGTCGGCACCGGCTTCGATCGCGGCTTCAAGGACCGTGTCCTCGTCGCCCGCCTTGCCGGGATATTCGATCAGGCCGAGCCGGTCGAAGCCGTGGCTCACCGCGCCGCTGGCGCCCAGATTGCCGCCGTTCTTGGCAAAGGCGGTGCGCACGTTGGTGGCGGTGCGGTTGCGGTTGTCGGTCAGCGCCTCGACGATGAGGGCCACGCCGCCGGGGCCGTAACCCTCATAGCGCACTTCCTCGTAGTTCTCGCCGTCGCCCTTGCTCGCCTTGTCGATCGCGCGCTGGATATTGTCCTTGGGCATCGACTGCGCCTTGGCGGCGTTGACCGCAGCGCGCAGGCGAGGGTTCATGTCCGGATCGGGCATGCCCATCTTCGCCGCGACGGTGATTTCGCGGCTGAGCTTGGAGAACTGCGCCGAACGCTTTTTGTCCTGCGCGCCCTTGCGGTGCATGATGTTCTTGAACTTGGAATGGCCTGCCATGGAATCTGCCGTCAGCTAGGGTTTGGAAGTTGTCCGCCCCTAGCGGAGACACGCCGATCAGACAACCACGGCAGTTCCCGAGCAACTGACCATCAGCATCGAGCCGTTGGAACCCAACACCTCGTAATCGATATCCACGCCGATCACGGCATTGCCGCCGACGCGCTTCGCTTCGGCCTCCATCTCTTCCAGCGCCTGCTTGCGCGCGCGGGCGAGGACGTCTTCGTAGGAACCCGAGCGGCCGCCGACAATGTCGCGGATACCGGCGAACAGGTCGCGGAAGATGTTGGCGCCAACGATAACCTCACCGGTGACGATGCCTTTGTAATCGCGCACGGGCTTGCCTTCGATCATGGCGGTGGTGGTAACGATCATGGCACTTAATCTCCTCAGGCGTGAACCGGATACCGAGATAGGATGGCGCGGGCCGCCGACAAGGGCGGGAGCAAGAGCACTGATCGCGCGTTAACTTTTCTTCGGCTAAGAGCGGGCCGATGTCAGACGCACTTGCCCCGTCAGCCGCCCCGCCGGTGTCCCCGTTGGCCCCGACGCCGTTTCTCGCCTCATGGCGCGAATTCGCCGCCTATCTGCGCCGCCCGGTCCATCAGGTTCCCGGTAGCCTGAAGGCACCCGGCGCCTGGCGCGCGTTTGGCGCGCTTTGGCTTCTCGATGTCGTCGGGCTGGTCGTCCTGCTCGTCGTGCTGACGCTCTACATGAAGGTAACCGGCCTGCCCGGGCCTGACGCTTTCGATCAGGTGCCGCGCGAATGGCTGGTGCCGCTGGTGGTGCTTGCCGCGCCAGTGATCGAGGAAACGGTGTTCCGCGGCTGGCTGGCAGGACGGCCCCGCGCGCTATGGCTGCTGGGCGGGCTGGCCGCACTGGCACTGGCGGCGATGTTGCTGGCCGATGGCACGCCGCTGCGGCTGGCGGTGGTCGGCCTCGTGCTGCTGGCCATGCCGCTAGGCTGGTACCTGCTGCGCAAACGCGCGGCACCTGGCTGGTTCGGACGGTTCTTTCCGGTGATTTTCTGGGGGACGGCGCTGGTCTTCGGCCTCGTCCACCTGTCGAACTATCCCTCGCCGGGATTGCTCGCGCTGCCGCTGATCCTGCCGCAGGTCTGGGCGGGACTGGTCTTCGGCTTCATGCGCATGCGGCTGGGCCTTGCCGCTGCGATGCTGGCCCACGCCGGCGCGAACGCATTGGCGGTCGCACCGACGTTTCTGGGGCTTTGACTGTCCTCAGCCGAGGCCGAGAGCGGCCTTGTAGGTATCAAGCAGCATTTCCATTTCGCTGCGATCGTCGGGCTTCATTTTCCGCAGGCGGACGATCTGGCGCATGATCTTGGCGTCGTAACCCACGGCCTTGGCTTCGGCATAGACGTCGCGGATGTCGTCGGCGATGCCCTTCTTCTCTTCCTCGAGCCGCTCCACGCGTTCGATCAGCAGGCGCAGGCGGTCGTCGGTGTTCTCGGCCATGGGGGAATCTCCGGGTGATAGTGAATCGCTTGCGAGGGCCGATAGCGACGGCGAGAGATTCGGGCAAAGTCAGAGCTGTGGAAAGATAGGGTAGAAGCCGGAAACGCGAGATGCCGTCATCCTGAACTCGTTTCAGGAACCATTCCTCCCCACGCGCGGTGGCTTTCGCGGCGGACCAGCGGCGCCGTTTGCGCCCCTTTCCATAGCTCAGGATGTGCGGCGCGAGGGATCCTGAAACAAGTTCAGGATGACGAGTTTTTTTGGCTGCGCTTTAGTGACTCCCGCCGTTCTTCTTCAAACTCTCCTCCATGCGCGCCATCTGTTCGGGCGTGGCCTTGGTCTGAAAGCGCTCCTTCCATTCGCCCGCCGGCATGCCGTGGATCACTTCGCGCGCCCCAGCCTTGTCCATCCCGGCCCCGGCGTCGTTGATCCAGTCGGCCAGGCAGTTGCGGCAGAAGCCCGCCAGCCCCATCAGGTCAATGTTCTGGGCATCGTGCCGCACCCGCAAATGTCGGACAAGGCGGCGAAACGCTTGCGCGGCAACCGCGTCGTCGATCGCGTCGAGCGGGTCGTTTCCATCGAAAATGGTGTCTTCGGTGCAGCTCATCGGGCATTCGTCCTTGGGTTTTCGCGCCATCTTTGCCATAGGCGCGGGTGTATTCGCAAAGGAGTTTTCGTGGCCAAGACCGATCAGTTCGACCATCGCGGGCGCAAGGTGAAGATCCTGGCAACGCTCGGACCGGCGAGCCGCTCGCCCGAAATGATCGCCCGCCTGCTGCGCGCAGGGGTCGATGCCTTCCGCGTCAACATGAGCCACGGCGACCACGCCACCCATGCCGAAACGATCGCCAGCGTTCGCGCGGCGGAGAAGGACTTTGGCCGGCCGATCGCCGTGCTGTGCGATCTGCAGGGGCCGAAATTGCGCGTCGGCCAGTTCAAGGACGGCCGCACGGTCATCCGCCACGGCAGCCACTTCACGCTCGACCGCAATCCCGAACCGGGCGACGAAAACCGCGTCTGCCTGCCGCACCCGGAACTGTTCGCCGTACTCGAAAAAGGTCAGCGTCTGCTGGTCGATGATGGCAAGATCCGCCTGCGCGTGATCCGCGCCGGCGCGGACGAGATTCTCTGCACGGCGGAAGTCGGCGGCGTTATTTCGGACCGCAAGGGCGTCAATGTGCCCGATGCCGTGGTGCCGATCCCGGCGCTGACGCCCAAGGACCGGCGCGATCTGGCCTTTGCCGTTGAACACGGCGCGGACTGGATTGCCCTGTCCTTCGTCCAGCGGCCCGAAGACGTGGCCGAGGCGCGGCAATTGATGGGCGGCATGCAGGCCTCCGGGGCCGCGCTGATGGCCAAGATCGAAAAGCCCGCCGCGATTGATCGGCTGGCCGAAATTATCGAGCTTTCCGACGGCATCATGGTGGCGCGCGGCGACCTTGGCGTCGAGCTCAACCCCGAGGAAGTGCCGCCGCTGCAGAAGCGCATCGTCGAAACCACGCGCCGTTCGGGCAAGCCGGTGGTCGTGGCCACGCAGATGCTCGAATCGATGATCGAAAGCCCGGCACCGACCCGCGCCGAAGTGTCCGACGTGGCCAACGCGATCTACGACGGCGCCGATGCGGTCATGCTCTCGGCCGAAACCGCCGCTGGAGCCTGGCCCGAGGAAGCCGTCGCGATCATGGACCGCATCGCCAAACAGGTGGAGCGCGATCCCGGCTATGCCGCGCGCGTCCACTTCGCCGAAATGCGCCCCGATGCGACGACCGCCAACGCGCTCGCCCGCGCATCGGCGCAGATTACCGAGACGGTGTCGATTTCGGGCATCATCATCTTCACCGGCTCGGGCAGCACGGCGCGCCGCGTGGCACGCGAACGGCCCAACGTGCCGATGCTGGTGCTTACCCCCAGCCCCAAGATCGCGCGCAAGCTGGCTTTGTTGTGGGGCGCGCATGCCGTCCACACAAAGGACATCGGCTCGTTCGAGGAGATGATCGCCAAAGGAAAGCGCATGGCGCTGCGCCACGGTTTCGGTACGGCGGGATCAAAGTTGATCACACTGGCGGGCGTGCCGTTTGGCACTCCGGGATCGACCAACCTGCTCCATGTCGTCACGCTCACGGGTGACGAACTGGAACGCCACAGCGGCGATTGACGCTACGGAAAGGCCGGCTCTGCATTAATTGTTGCAATTGCGAACAGGCCCGTTAAGGGCGCGGCAAATGAGTTTAATCGATCGATTAAATTCGCCACAAGACTGTCGCAGGGAGCAACATAATGCGGGCCACCGGAAACACCACGTCGAAGATCACACTGCTGTTGGGCAGCGCCCTCTGCGCCATGGCCGCACCGGCTTTTGCTGACGAGGCAGAAACCGCCGACGATGTGGTGATCGTGGTCAAGGGCCAGCCGGCTGGCGAAAACGTCCAGACCTATGCCGGCAGCGTGGCTGCCCTTTCCGAGGCCGATCTCGAAGCGCGCCAGTTCACCACGATCTCCTCGCTGACCCAGGCCTTCGCCAATGTCTCGCTGGACGAGATCGGCACGTTCAAGGGCGTTGCCAACTTCGCGATCCGCGGGCTGGGCGTGAACAGCTCGATCCCCTCGATCGACCCTGCGGTCGGGCTCTATGTCGATGGCGTCTATATGGGCGTCAACGCCGGTAGCGTGTTCGACGCGCTCGACGTCAGCCGCATCGACGTGCTGCGCGGGCCGCAGGGCGTGGTCTTCGGGCGCAACACCACGGGCGGCGCGGTGCTGGTCCAGACCGCCGACCCCGAATTCGATGGCTGGAGCGGACAGGCCCGCGTGGGCTTTGAAGGCCCGATCGACAGCGGACGCGGATCGCCGCTCGGCACGGCGCGGTTGGTGGTTTCGGGCCCGGTCAGCGATACGTTCGCGGTGCGGCTCGGCGCGCTGCACACCACTGACGGCGGCTATTTCCGCAATGCTCTCACTGGCGCTCCGGTCGGCGGCTATGACAATACCGTGCTGCGCGCCGGCCTCGCCTGGCGGCCCACGGCGGATTTCAAGGTCACGATCAAGGGCGAATGGAACCGCAGCGACGGCGATGGCGCGCCCACGCACAACAACGGCCAGAACGCGCGCGACAGCTTCAGCCTCTCGATCAACGAGCCCGGCTACCACCACTCGCGCAGCAAGTTCGTCTCTGCCCGCGCCGAATACGATGCCGGTGACGGCGTGCTGACCAACGTTTTCGGCTGGCGCAAATACGACCTGTCGACCCGCAACGACATCGATTCCTCGCCGGTCACGATTTTCCATTCGGATACCCGCACAAAGCAGGAGCAGGTGTCGAACGACCTCTATTACACCCAAAGCATCGGCGCATTCGACCTGACGCTGGGCAGCTACCTTTTCCACCAGTCGGTCGGTTACGAAGAGGTGCGCTACCTCGCCGCCACCCAGTACGGCGGCGGGCGGATGAAGCACGATCAGGCCGAGGTTTACGGGCAGGCTGCGGCTGAACTCGCCAAGGGCCTGAAGCTTACCGCGGGTCTGCGCTGGTCGCACGAAGCCAAGCAGGCTTTCGTCACTTATGTGCGTCCGCGCACCGCCTGTTCGGCAGTCGATGCGACCTGCCCGGTTAGCGGCACCAATTCGCTCGCGCCGACCGAAAACAACGGCTTCACTCACAAGGCGAGCTGGAATTCGCTGAGCCCCAGTGTACGACTCGGCTGGGAAGCCGCGGAGGGCGCGTTCCTGTGGGGCGGCTGGTCGCGCGGGCGGCGTTCGGGCGGTTACAATCTGCGGATTACCCAGCCTGCCGCCTTTGAACAGGTCGCCGCCACGCTCGGCTCGCCGGCCTATCAGCCCGAGCGGGTCGACAGCTTTGAACTCGGCGCGAAGTGGCAGACCGGCGATGGCCGGCTGGCGGTTCAGGCCACGCTGTTCCAGAGCGAAGTGGCCAATATGCAGCGCGAAATCAATGTGCCATCGGCCACTTCGGGCCTCGCGCAGTCGATTTTCAATACCGCTGACGCCCGCATTCGCGGCGGCGAACTGGAAGTGGTGGCGCGGCCCATCGAAGGCCTGAGCCTCACCGCTTCGGTTGGCCACATCGACGCGCGCTACACGGCAGTGAAGTTCGACATTAATTCGGACGGCGTGATCAATGCGGCTGACCTGCTCGTCGACCTGCCGCGCGCCCCGCGCTGGACCTGGGGCCTTGGCGGATCATACCGCGCCGGGATCGGCGAGAAGGCTGCGATCACGCTCCGCGCTGACTTCCAGCACCGCTCGCGCTTTGCCTATACCGACAACAACTGGGGCTGGAATTCCGCCTCTGACCGGCTCGACGCCAGCGTCACGCTGGACCTTGGCGAACCGGCGATCCGCTTGACCGTGTTCGGCCGGAACCTGCTCGACCAGGTGCAGTTCGGCGGCGATACCCAGCTGCCGTTTGCCGGCGGGGCGTTCTCCGACGGCAACAACCGCCCCTACGATCCGCGTCCAGCCGCCGGCACCTTCTCGCCGCTGGCCAAGGGGCGCACGCTGGGGCTGGAAGCGGCGATGGATTTCTAGGCGCGGGATCCGAACAGGGCGCTGCCCACCCGCACGTGGGTGGCGCCCAGCATGATCGCGGTTTCGAAATCGTCGCTCATGCCCATGGACAGCCCGGTGAGGCCCTCGCTGGTCGCGATCTTGTCGAGCAGCGCGAAGTAGGGCGCGGGCTCGGTGCCCACTGGCGGTACACACATCAGCCCGGCGAGGGGGATGCCGGCAGCGCGGGCCTCGGCGATGAGCGTGGGGGTCTCGGCAATCGCGCAGCCGCCCTTCTGTTCTTCCGCGCCGATGTTGACCTGGATGAAGCAGGGCACCTGACGCCCGGCCTTGTCCATCGCGCGGGCAAGCGCGGTGACGAGGCTGGGCCGGTCGAGCGAGTGAATGCAATCGAACAGCGCCACGGCATCGTCGGCCTTGTTCGATTGCAGCTGGCCGACGAGGTGCAGTTCGATGCCCTCGTGCGCCTCGCGCAGGGCAGGCCATTTTTCGGCAGCTTCCTGCACGCGGTTTTCGCCGAACACGCGCTGGCCCGCCGCGATCAGCGGGACGATGGCCTCGGCGGGGTGAGTCTTGCTCACCGCGACCAGCGTGATGCTGTCGGCACGGCGGTTGGCGAGGCGCGCGGCACGGTCGATGCGGGCGCGGATGTCGGCAAGAAGCTTGGCTGGATCGCTCATGGCGCGCTGCTATAGCGTGCGCGTGTCGAAGTGCTACCCATCCGTTCCTCGTCTGTGGTTGATCTCTGACGCGCGCAATGACGGCGCGCTGGAGGCGGCGCTGCGCCGCCTGCCGCGCGGCAGCGGACTGGTGTTCCGCCATTACCACTTGCCTGAGCCGGAGCGGTGGGCGCGCTTCCGCCAACTCCAGCGGCTGGCGCGGCTGCGCGGACATAGCGTCGTGCTTGCCGGGACCATGCGGGAGGCGCGCGCTTGGAGGGCTGACGGCGCCTATGGCTCGGCCCGCATGCTGGGAAAAGGGCTGGCCGGACTGCGTCTCGCCACCGTCCATTCCCTGCGCGAATTGCGCCGCGTGGCCCGCGCCGATGCAGCTCTGCTCTCGCCCGTATTCGCCACACGGAGCCACCCCGGTGCAGGTGCCCTCGGGCCGCTCCGCTTCCTGTTCATGGCGCAGAATTCGCGCATTCCGGCGCTTGCGCTCGGCGGAATGACCCCGCGCCGCGCCGCGCGGATGCCGCTCCATGGCTGGGCGGCCATCGACGGGTTGAGTCCCTGAGGCGACGAACCGAGTCGGTGCGGCAAAGCTTCAATTGACGCAGGACTCCCCCAGGGCGCATGATGCGCAGTCGAACAACCGGGGGTGAGCAGGAAATGGCGGTCCAGACCATGGGCACCGGCGTCGGATCGGCGCGCAGGCCAGCGGGCGGGAACTGGCGCGCAGTGATGCGCCGGTCGGTGCGCCGCGCCAGCGAGATGGGCGCGGCCCTGCTGCTGTGGGCGGCTATGCTGTTCCTCGCCATTGCGCTCGTCACCTATCACCAGACCGATGCCTCTTCCTCGACCGCTGCCGGCGGCGTGACGCTCAACTGGATGGGCGGCGCGGGCGCGTGGATTGCCGACCTTGCGCTGATGCTGTTCGGGCTGGTTAGCGCGCTTGTCCTGCCGCTGCTCCATGTCGCCGCGCGCAAGCTGTGGCGGCTTGCCGGCGATATCGAGGATGAGGCCCCCGCGCATCCGTGGTGGAATTCGCTGCTGGTGCTGTTTTTCGCCATGGTCCTGCTCGCCACGGCGCTGTCGCTGGTCTGGCCCGACACGGGCGACAATTTCCCCGCCTCGGTCGGGGGGCTGGCGGGAATTGTCGGTGAGAAGGCCATTCGCGGTCTCGCTGCGCTTCTTCCTGCCGGGCAGGGCTGGGCGATCTTTGCGCTGGGCCTGCTGACGCTGGTGGGCGGCGCGATCCTTGCCGGCCGGGTCTTCGCGATCGACTGGGCGGGGCTCTTCACCCTGCCGCGCGGCCTGCCGCAATTGCCGCGCATTACCGCCAATGAGGGCGAGGCGCTGACCCGTCCGCGCGCCGCGAAGAAGGAACGCGAAGCCGCGCAGGAAGCTATCGCCTCCGCCCCGCCGCGCCGCGCGCCAGAGATTTCGGACCCGACCCGCACGGTCAAGCCAGCGCAGCTTACCGCGCGCAGCCGACAGGGCGACCTGTTCGACAATTACGAATTGCCGGGGCTCGATCTGCTCGCCGACCCCGGCCCGTCGACCGCGCCCAAGATGGACAAGCTGGCGCTGGAAAAGAACGCCCGCCTGCTCGAAACCGTGCTCGAGGATTTCAACGTCAAGGGCACCATCGATGCCGTGCGCATGGGCCCTGTGGTCACCATGTACGAACTTGAGCCTGCCCCCGGCATCAAGGCCAGCCGCGTGGTTGGCCTTGCCGATGACATCGCCCGCAACATGAGCGCGATCTCGGCGCGCGTTTCTCCGATCCCGGGGCGCACGGTGATGGGCATCGAATTGCCCAACGCGCACCGCCAGATGGTCAGCTTCAAGGAACTGGTCGCCTGCGAACAGTTCGCCGGGGCCAAGGGCATGTTGCCGATCATCTTGGGCAAGGACATTTCGGGCGAGCCGATCGTCGCCGATCTAGCCACCATGCCGCACCTGCTGGTCGCCGGCACCACCGGCTCGGGCAAGTCGGTCGGCCTCAACGCCATCTTGCTGTCGCTGCTTTACCGGCTGACCCCGGCCCAGTGCCGCCTCATCCTGATCGATCCCAAGGTGTTGGAATTGTCGGTCTACGACAATATCCCGCACCTGCTCTCGCCCGTGGTGACCGAGCCGGCCAAGGCCGTGCGCGCGCTGAAATGGGCGGTCGAGGAAATGGAGCGCCGCTACCGCCAGATGAGCGAGATCGGCGTGCGCAACCTCACGGGCTTCAATGAAAAGGTGACGACAGCGATTGCCAAGGGCAAGCCGCTGGGCAAGCGCATTGCCATTGGCTTCGATCCGGAAACCGGCGAGGAAGTCTACGAAGACCAGCAGTACGACTACAAGGTGCTGCCGCAGATCGTGGTCATCGTCGACGAACTGGCCGACCTTATGGTCACGGTCGGCAAGGAAGTCGAAGTGCTGATCCAGCGGCTTTCGCAAAAAAGCCGCGCCGCCGGTATCCACCTGATCATGGCCACTCAGCGCCCGTCGGTCGACGTCATCACCGGCGTGATCAAGGCCAACCTGCCGACCCGCATCAGCTTCGCGGTGACCAGCCGGATCGACAGCCGCACGATCCTTGGCGAACAGGGCGCAGAGCAGCTGCTTGGCAAGGGTGACATGCTCTACAAGCCGGCGACCCAGCCGCTGACCCGCGTTCACGGCCCCTTCGTCTCGGACGACGAAGTTGCCGCCGTCGCCGAGTTCTGGCGCGGCCAGGGCGAGCCTGAATATGTCGATTCGGTCACCGAGGAACCCGACGATGCGCCCTTCGGTTTCGACGATCTTGAAGGCGCGGGCGACAGTCCGGAAGACCGCAAGTACCGGCAGGTCTGCCAGCTGGTGTTCGAAAGCCAGAAGGCCTCGGCCAGCTGGATCCAGAGGCAGATGGGCGTGGGCTACAACACCGCGTCGAAATGGGTCGAGCGCATGGAGAAGGACGGCTTCGTCGGCCCGGCCAACCATGTCGGCCGCCGCGAAATCTACCGCGACAGCGACGGCAATCCCCTCTGAACCGCTTCTGATCCTGCATGGCTGAATGGGATGCCATTGTTCTCGGCGCCGGGGCCGCCGGGTTGTTCTGCGCTGCGCAGGCAGGGCAACGCGGCGCGCGGGTGTTGCTGCTCGACCATGCCGATGCACCGGGGAAGAAGATCCTGATCTCGGGCGGCGGGCGGTGCAACTTCACCAACGTCAATACCGCCCCTGACCGGTTCCTTTCGGCCAACCCGCACTTCGCCAAGTCGGCGCTCAGCCGCTACAAGCCGCAGGATTTCCTCGCCCTGGTCGAAATCTACGGCGTGGCCTGGCACGAGAAGACGCTGGGCCAATTGTTCTGCGATTCGTCAGCGCGGCAGATCGTTGACCTGCTGCTTGAGGAATGCGTGAAGGGCGGGGTGGAGCTTCGCTGCGGGGTGATGACCGGCGAAGTCGAACACCGCGATGGCCGTTTCCATGTTGCGGGAGAGAGTGCACCCCGGCTGGTGATCGCCACCGGCGGGCCTTCGATCCCCAAGCTTGGCGCGACGGGTTTTGCCTATGACCTTGCCCGCCAGTTCGGGCTGAAGGTGGTGCAGCCGCGCCCGGCGCTGGTGCCGTTGACGCTGGCGGGTGAGGATGCGCTGTTTACCGAGCTTTCAGGCGTTTCCGCCGATGTAACCGCGAAGTGCGGCAAGGCGCGGTTCCGCGAGGCGGCGCTGTTCACCCATCGCGGGCTGTCTGGCCCGGCGATCCTTCAGGTGTCATCCTATTGGCAGCGCGGCGACGAAGTCGGCATCGATTTCCTGCCCGACCAGCCGGCGGACTGGCTTATCGAAGCCAAGCAGCAGCGCCCCCGCAGCGGCCTTGCCAAGGTGCTTGGCGAAACGCTGTCTGAACGCCTTGCCCAGCGGCTGACCGAACGACTTGGAGTGACGGGCGAACTCATCAACCAGACCGACAAGGCGCTTCGCGCAGCGCAGGCGCGGCTGGCGGACTGGCGCTTCCTGCCCAACGGCAGCGAGGGCTTTGCCAAGGCCGAGGTTACCGCCGGCGGCATCTCCACCGCCGACCTGTCATCACAGACCATGGAGGCGCGGCGCGTTCCGGGGCTTTATGCCATCGGCGAGGCGGTCGACGTGACGGGCTGGCTCGGCGGTTACAATTTCCAGTGGGCCTGGGCGAGCGCCAATGCCGCCGCGCTGGCGATTGCGGACGGCGCGCGGGCGGGTTAGCCAGCGGCGATGAGCACTCGCCCCGACAATGCCGAAACCGCGCCTATCGTGGCGGGCCGCGCCTGCGGGTCTTGCACGCTTTGCTGCAAGGTCATGGAGATCGGCGAGCTCGGCAAGGCGGCGGGGCAGTGGTGCCCGCATGTGCTGACCGGCAAGGGCTGTTCGATCTATGCCGGGCGGCCCAACTCCTGCTCGGCCTTCGGCTGCGGCTGGCTGCACTGGAAGGAGGCGGGCGATCACTGGTTACCGGCCAAGGCGAAGATGGTGATCGTCGCGCAGGACCGGACGCGGCTGGTCGTCCATGTCGATAGGGCGACGCCCAACGTGTGGAAGGCCGCGCCATTCTATCCGGACCTGAAACGCTGGGCTCGCAATCCCGCGCGCTATGGCTTCCGGCAAGTGCTCGTAGCAGTGGGCCGGCGGATGACCGCGATCCTGCCTGACAGCGATATGGACCTTGGCGAAGTGCCGCATGACGCGGTGATCATCAGCGGCCCGGTCGGAGGCGGGCGGCACACGGCGCTGGTGGTTGGTCCCGACGATCCGCAGCTCGAGAAGGTGCGCGTCGGCGGCAGCTATACCTTCACCGAGAGGCGCTGAACTTTCCTACTCGGGCGGCGGATGGCAAAGCAGCGGTATGGCACGGATCAAATCCCGCTCCGCTCATCCTGAGCCTGTCGAAGGATGTTGCGCCACGTCCGGCCCTCGCGCGGCACCCTTCGACAGGCTCAGGGTGAGCGGATTTTGGAGCAAGGTGACACTTCCCTTCAGGACTGTGTCCAGTGTGTCCAGTCCATCCGTCCCATGCGCCGCCTTGCACCCGATAGGTTTCATCTGTAACGAATTTCGCAAAGGAGACTCCCCATGCGTGTCGGTACTGTCCGCGAAATCAAGAACCACGAATACCGCGTAGGCCTGACGCCCGAATCGGCGCGCGAACTGGTTGCTCACGGCCATGAAGTCTGGGTCGAAAGCGGCGCTGGCCTCGGCATTGGCGCAAGCGACGGCGACTATGCGCAAAGCGGCGCTTTCATCCAGCCCGATGCCAAGACGGTGTTCGATGGCTGCGAAATGATCGTCAAGGTCAAGGAACCGCAGGCCGTCGAACGCGCGATGCTGCGCCAAGGGCAGGTGCTCTACACCTACCTCCACCTCGCGCCCGATCCTGAACAGACCAAGGAACTGGTCGAATCCGGCGTCACGGCCATCGCCTATGAAACCGTCACCGGCCCGGGCAATTCGCTGCCGCTGCTGAAACCCATGAGCCAGGTTGCCGGCCGGATGTCGATCCAGGCCGGCGCGACCGCGCTGCAGAAGGCCACGGGAGGCCGCGGCGTGCTGCTCGGCGGCGTTCCCGGCGTTCTGCCCGGCAAGGTGCTGATCATCGGCGGTGGCGTTGTCGGCTTCAACGCCGCGCAGATGGCGGTCGGCATGGGGGCGGACGTCACCATCCTCGACCGTGATCCCGAAGTGCTCGAACGGCTCGACAACCACTTCGAAGGCCGCGCCAAGACGCGCTTCTCGAACCGCGCCGTGGTCCAGCAGATGGTCTGCGAAAGCGAACTGGTGATCGGTGCCGTTCTGGTTCCGGGTGCCTCGGCGCCCAAGCTCGTCACGCGCGAAATGCTTGGCTGCATGAAGCCGGGTTCGGTGCTGGTCGACGTTGCCATCGATCAGGGCGGCTGCTTCGAAACCAGCCGGCCGACCACTCACGCCGAGCCGATCTACGTGGTCGATGGCATCGTCCACTACTGCGTGGCGAATATGCCGGGCGCGGTGGCGCGGACCTCCACCTATGCGCTCAACAACGTCACGCTGCCCCATGCCCTGCGCATCGCCGACCTCGGCTGGAAGGAAGCGCTGAAGGCCAATCCCCACCTCGCGGCGGGGCTCAACGTGCACGAAGGCAAGGTGACCTATGAAGCCGTCGCGCGCGATCTGGGCTACGAATACACGCCGGTGAGCGAGGTGCTGGCCTAAGCGGAAAACGGCCCGAACGGCGCGGCAACCTCTGGCGGAACCCGGCACAGGCGGCCGGTTTCGCGGTCGATCATCGCCCAGGTTGACCGCGCAGAAACGATAACCTTGCCGGCGGAATTGCGAAACTCGACGCAGCGGTCGAACCGCGCGCCGGTGGGGCCTTTGGGGATGAAAGTCTCGGCAGTGACGCTCTCGCCTTCGGAAATGTTGCCCCTGTAATCGATCTCGTGCCGGGTCACGACCCAGACGTATTTCGACTGATGCTCCGGCAGGGCCGCGCTTTCCCAGTGGGAGGTGGCGAGCGCCTCCATCCACTGCACCCATACGGCATTGTTGACGTGGCCCATCACGTCGATGTGTTCGGGCAGCGCGGTCAGGGTGAGGCTGTGGCGGTTGCTCATTTCTCGATGCCGAGTTGCCACAGGATAAAGGCGAACTCCTCGGCGGTCTCCTTGAGGCTTTCAAAGCGCCCCGACTTGCCACCGTGTCCTGCGCCCATGTTGGTTTTGAGGATCAACTCATTCGAGTCGGTCTTGAGTTCCCGCAGCCGGGCGACCCATTTGGCGGGCTCCCAATAGGTCACGCGCGGATCGTTGAGCCCGGCGGTGACCATGATCGGCGGATAGTCCTGCGCGCGGACCTGATCGTAGGGGGAATAGCTCCGGATCAACTCGAACGCTGCCTTGTCCTCGATCGGGTTGCCCCACTCGGGCCATTCGCCCGGGGTCAGAGGCAGATCGGCGTCGAGCATCGTCGCCAGCACGTCGACGAAAGGCACGTGGGCGACAACCGCGCCCCACAGGGCAGGATCGGAATTGGCCACCGCGCCCATCAGTTCGCCGCCGGCTGATCCGCCGGAAATGCTGATCCGGCCGCCCTTGGTATAGCCGCGCGCGATCAGGCCTTTCGCTGCGTCGACGAAGTCGTTGAAGGTGTTGCTGCGCCGTTCCAGCTTGCCCGCCTTGTACCAGGCGCGGCCCATGTCGTCGCCGCCGCGGATGTGGGCGATGGCATAGGCAAAGCCGCGATCGACGAGGGAGAGACGGCTGGTCGAGAAGCCGGGGTCAATGCTGATCCCGTAAGCGCCGTAGCCGTAGAGGTGCAGCGGGCCTGCCGGTGCGCGGTCCTTGCGGCTGACAACCGATACCGGGATCAGGGTGCCGTCGCGCGCCGGAATTTCCAGACGTTCGGTGACATAGAGCGAGGCATCATAGCCGCTCGGGATTTCCTGCACCTTCAGCGGGGTCAGGCTGCGCGCGGCGACATCGTAGTCATAGACGGTCGAGGGGCTGACCATCGATTCGTAGCTGACTCGCAGCACATCCATCGCCCACTCGGGATTGTCGCCGAGGCCGGCGGAATAGCTTGCCTCAGGGAACTCGATCGCTTCGATCCGTGTCGGGTTATCGTAGTAACGCACTTCGATCCGGTCGAGCCCGCGCACCCGGCCTTCGGTGACGTAGAAGTCGCGGAACAGGTCGACGCCGGTGAGGTAGAAATCGTCGGTCCCCTCGATCAGCGTGGTCCATTCGCCCGGCGCGGACAGCGGCGCGGTGGCGAGGCGGAAGTTCTCGTGCGTGTCGTTGGTGTGGATGAACAGCGTTTGCCCATGCAGGTCGACATCGTACTCGACGCCCTTGGCGCGGGGCTTGACCAGGATCTGCTCCCCCAGCGGATCGGCGGCGGCGATCAGCCGCACTTCGCTGGTTTCGTGGTCGCTGGCCGAGATGACCAGCCACTCTTCATTGGCCGTTAGCGAGCAGCCGACGCGGAAGCCGTCGTCGTCTTCGTGGTAAAGCTCGACATCGCTTTCCAGCGGCTGACCGAGCCAGTGCAGGCGGGCATTGTCGGTGCGCCATTGTTCGTTGGCGAGGCTGTAAACGATACCCTTGTCGTCAGCGACCCAGACCAGCGCGGAGAGCGTGCCGGGGATCTCGTCAGGCAGCATCTCGCCGGTGGTCAGGTCCTTGATCCGCGCGGTGAAGCGCTCGGACCCGTTGTCGTCGATGGCATAGGCAAGCAGCCGGCCATCATGGCTGACTGACAGCGCGCCGAGGCGAAAGTATTCCTTGCCCTCGGCCAGTGCGACCTCGTCGAGGATCAGTTCATCGGCGCTTTTGTCATCCTTGGCAGCGACCGGCCTGCGCCACCATTTCTTGTATTCCGCGCCTTCCTCGAACTCGATCCAGTAGAGGAAATCGCCGTCCTTCTGCGGGACCGATGTGTCGGCTTCCTTGATCCGCCCGCGCATTTCCTTGAACAGCGTGTCGATCAGCGGCTTGCGGCCTGCCATGCGGCTTTCGAACCAGGCGTTCTCCGCCCCAAGGTGGGCGAGAACTTCCTTGTCTGTCACCTCGGGATAGCCGGGATCGCGCAGCCAAGCGTAGTCGTCGGAGACGGTGATGCCGTGGTGAGTGAACTGGTGCGGCTTCTTTGCGGCGACGGGGGGTGTGGTAACTGTCATCGCCTGCATCTATGGTGCGGGCAGAAGGACTGCAACCATGCTGATGAACACTCACGAGGCGCGGCTGAAAGCACTGCGCGAAGAATTGACCCGGCGCGGGCTCGACGGATTCGTCGTGCCGATTTCCGATGAACACATGAGCGAATATGTCGGCGCCTATGCGCAGCGGCTCGCCTGGCTGACCGGCTTTGGCGGATCGGCAGGCAGCGCGGTGGTCCTCAAGGATCGCGCGGCGATGTTCGTTGACGGGCGCTATACGCTGCAGGTGCGCGAGCAGGTCGATGGCCGGTTCTACGATTATGAATCGGTGCCGCAAACCAGCGTTGCCAAGTGGCTCGGCGCGAACGCTCCTGAAGGCGCGAAGATCGGGTTCGATCCGTGGCTGCACGGCAAGCCCTGGGTCGATGTGGCGACGAAGGCACTCGGCGGACGCGGCGGGAGTCTTGTGCCGGTCGAAGGCAATCCCATCGATGCAGTGTGGAACGACCGGCCCGCGCCTTCGGACGCGCTCGCGCTGGTTCACGCCAATGAATATGCCGGACAGGCCAGCGAGGCCAAGCGCGCCGCCGTGGCCGAATGGCTGGGCGAACAGAAGCTCGACGCGGCGGTAATCTCCGCGCTCGATTCGATTGCCTGGCTGCTCAATGTGCGCGGCGCGGATGTGGAGCGCACGCCGGTGGCGCTGTCCTTCGTGATTGCCCATGCCGATGGCACTGCCGAGCTGTTCATCGCCGAGGAAAAGGTTTCGCCCGAACTGCGGCAACACCTCGGTAATGCCGTGACGATCCGCCCGCGTGACGCCTTCGTGCCGGGACTGGAAGGCCTCAAGGGCAAGCGGGTCGCGGTCGATCCGGAGCGGTCTGTGCAAGCCGTGTTCGGTGCGCTGGCGGGTGCAGGGGCAGAGATTGTCGAGCTGCGCGATCCCACGGTGCTGCCCAAGGCGGTGAAGAATCCGGTCGAACAAGCCGGCCACCGCTCGGCGCAGGCGCGTGACGGGGCAGCGGTGAGCAAGTTCCTCCACTGGCTGTCGGTCCATGCGCCCACGGGCAGCGAAACCGAGCTTTCGGCCGCCGCGATGCTCCAGCAATTCCGCGAGGAAAGCCCGCTGCTGCGCGACCTGTCGTTCGATACGATCTCCGCCGCCGGGCCCAATGCGGCCAGCCCGCATTACCGGGTGAACGAAGAATCGAACCTGCGGATCGAGCCGGGTTCGGTCTATCTCGTCGATTCGGGCGGCCAGTATCTTGACGGCACGACCGACATAACCCGCACCGTCTGGGTCGGGCCCGGTCAGCCCACGGCCGAGCACAAGGATCGCTATACCCGCGTGCTCAAGGGCCACATCGCGCTCGCGCTTGCGGTCTTCCCCAAGGGCACCGCCGGCAGCCAGCTCGACGTGCTGGCGCGGCAGTTCCTGTGGTCTGCCGGGGTCGATTATGCCCACGGCACGGGCCACGGCGTTGGGTCGTTCCTCTCGGTTCACGAAGGCCCGCAGCGCATAGCCAAGAGTGCGGGCGGACAAGGCGGCACCGATCAGGAACTGCTCGCTGGCATGTTCCTCTCGAACGAGCCGGGCTATTACAAGACCGGCGCTTTCGGCATCCGGATCGAAAATCTTGTGCTGGTCGAGCCGCGCAAGATTGATGGCGCGGAAGGTGACTACTTCGGCTTCGAGACGCTGACGTTCGTGCCGATAGATCGCACGCTGGTCGATACCGCGCTGCTGACGCGCGAGGAACTGCGCTGGTGGGATGCCTATCACGCGCGGGTGCTTGAAATCGTCGGTCCGCAGCTTGAAGGCGCGGCGCTCGACTGGCTCAAGGATCAATGCGCGCCGCTGTCGCGCGGGTGAGGGGGAACCGATGATCGTCAATATGTGCTTCGGCACGCAGGATCTCGAACGTGCAGGCCAGTTCTATGACGCGGTGCTGGGCGCAGCCGGACTGGCGCGCACCGGAGCGAGCGAGCGGTCGATCTACTATGGCAGCCCCGGCGGCGGCGCAGGCTTTGCAGTAACCCTGCCCTACGATGGCGAACCAGCGACGCACGGCAACGGCACGATGGCAACGATCGGCGCGCCCGACCGTGCGGCGGTGGACCGGATGCACGAAGCTGCGCTGGCTGGCGGTGGCACCTGCGAAGGTCCTCCGGGCGTGCGCGCCAATGGCTATTACGTGGCCTATTGGCGCGATCCGGACGGCAACAAGATGAACGCCGTCGCGCTGGGCTAGGGTCACGAAACGGGCGATTGTCGTCGCGTCTATGTTCCTCTAATGTTCCGTTACGAATCGGCAATCAGGAGGATGTGACATGATCGGCTATGTAACGCTCGGCACCAATGACCGCGCGCGCGGCGCGGCGTTCTATGACGCGGTTTGCGCCGAACTTGGCGTGGGCCGCATGATGGAGAGCGAGGAATTCATCGGCTGGGGCATTCCCGGCGGCGGCGCGGGCATCGGCCTGACACGGCCGTTCGATGGCAATGCTGCCAGCGTCGGCAACGGCGTGATGGTCGCGCTTGAGGCTAAGGACGAAGCGCAGGTCCAGCGGATCTACGACATCGCGCTGGCCAATGGCGGCACTTGCGAAGGCCCTCCCGGTGAACGCTTCCCCGGCTTCTACGCCGCCTATTTCCGCGATCCCGATGGCAACAAGCTCAACGCCCATCTCATGACCGTGGCAGAGTGAGCGCTGGGGCCCCTCCCGGCCAACCCTTTCCAGGACGCCCGCTGACACGCTTCCCGGTCCACCTCGGGCTGGGAGCGACTGCGGTCGTCCAGCCCGAGATGTCCGGACCAGAATCTACCGCAAGCCAATGGTATGATGCCTATGCCACCCGCAATTCGGGCGACGGTGCCGAAGGGCGGCTGGTCGCACTGCACAGCTTCGATGCCGACTGGACGAGCTGGGAAATGCATCCGGCGGGCGACGAGCTGGTCGTCTGCATTGCCGGCGTGATGACGTTGATCCAGCAGCTTCCCGAAGGGCGCGAGCAGTGCGTGCGGCTGGGGCCGGGTGACTATGTGGTCAATCCGCCGGGAGCCTGGCACACCGCCGATGTCGAAGGCGAGGCGACCGCCCTGTTCGTCACCGCCGGGCTTGGTACGCAGCATCGTCCTCGGTGACTTGGCCGCGTTGACTTGCGCCTTCATGAACGGCCTGCGAATGGTGCGACAAATGGCGACAATAAAGCCCGATTGCGGCATACCCCTGCGACAAGGTGGTTCTAGAAGAGTGATCAAGGAGGTCGTGCGGACCGTTCATCCCCTCCCCCTTCCCAGAACGGTTCGTGCGGCCTTCTGCTCTATTCACAGGACGAGGACACACTCCATGCGCAAGCACCTGCTTATTCTTTCAGCTGCAACTCTGGGCCTGCTTGGCACCGCCGTTGCTGCCCAGCCGACCGGCCCGATGGCCGACAAGACCGTGACCCGCGCCGAAGCCGAAACCAAGGCCGGCGAGCACTTCGCCAAGGCCGACGTCAACAAGGACGGCAAGCTCGATCAGGCTGACCGCGAGGCCCGCAAGGGTGAGCGCTTCAAGAAGATGGACACCGACGGCAATGGCTCGCTGTCGCAGGCCGAATTTGCCGCTGCCCATCAGGGCAAGGGCATGGGTAAAGGCATGAGCGGCGACCACGCCGGCATGAAGCATGACGGCATGAAGCAGGGCGGAATGCGTCACGGCGGCAAGCACGGTATGCGTGGTGGTGCAATGGGCGGCAAAATGGGTGGCGGCATGATGATGCGCATGGCCGATACCAACAATGACGGAGCCATCACCCGCGCTGAATTCGTCGGCGCCTCGCTGAAGCACTTCGACATGACCGATGCCAACAAGGACGGTTCGGTCACCCCGGACGAGCGCAAGGCCGCCATGGAAAAGATGCGCGAGCACATGAAGGAAATGCGCGGCAAGATGGGCGCGCGTCCGGCACCCGCTCCGGCGAACTGAAAGTAAGGACAGACACATCCGATGCCCGCACCAGCGGCCACTGAAAGTCCTCCTGCCCGGCTGCTCATCGTCGATGACGAACGCAGCCTGCGTGAACCCCTGGCCGAGTACCTCTCGCGCCAGGGGTTTGCCGTTGCTCAGGCGGCGAGCGCGGCTGATGCCCGCAGCCAGTTGCGCGGCGAAGCGCCCGACCTTGTTCTCCTCGACATCATGATGCCGGGCGAGGACGGCCTGTCGCTGTGCCGCCACCTGATCGAATCGCGCCAGATTCCGACGATCTTCCTCACTGCCAAGGGCGAAGCGACCGACCGCATTGTCGGGCTTGAGATCGGCGCTGACGATTACGTCGTCAAACCGTTCGAGCCGCGCGAACTCGTCGCGCGCATCCGGTCTGTGCTGCGCCGCGCCGCGCGCGGGGGGGCAACTGGAGCAGCGGTCGACAACGAAGTATTCGAATTCGAAGGCTGGACGCTTGATCCGCTCAAGCGCCGGCTGACCGACGCCGATGGCTCGGTTGTCGCGATATCTTCGGCCGAATTCCGCCTGCTCATGGCCTTCCTCGAACACCCGCGCCAGGTGCTGGACCGCGACCGCCTGCTCGACATGGTCCAGGGTCGCGAGGCGCACCTGTTTGACCGTGCTGTGGACAACCAGGTCAGCCGCCTGCGCCGCAAGCTCGAGGCCGACAGCCGCAACCCGCAGCTGATCCAGACCGTCTGGGGCGGCGGCTACATGCTCGCTGCCGAAGTGCGCCGCCGCCGGGCGGAAGAGGGCTGACATGGCGCGATTGCGCGGTGCGTTGCACGGGCTCTGGCCGCGCAGCCTGAAAGGGCAGGTGCTGCTGTCCATCGCGCTCGCGCTGCTGTTCGCGCAGGGATTTTCCGCGGCCCTGTTGTACCGGGCGCAACATGCGCGGCAGGAAAGCGGCCTGCTCCACACCGCCGCAATGCGGCTCGTTGCCGCTCATCGCAGCGAAGATTTGCGCGGCTCGGAACGTGTCGCGCCGGAAACACCGCGCGAGGGCAGCGGGGCGGAACGGCGCGCTGAACGCCGCGCCGAACGCCGCGAGCGCATGGACCGCTTCCGCAGCGAACGCGTCGCCCGCTCGCCGATTGCCGCGGGCGAAGAGCGCCTTGCTCATGACGAGGAGGAACTGGGCGAAATCCTCCGCGATCAGGACGTCAACGTCGAACAATTGCTGGTCGTCCGGCGGCCCGTTTCAGCGGACGCGCGGGCGCAGATGCGCCTCAAGCTCCGCAAGGACCCGTTCTCTGAAATCCGGCCAGAGACGGTGCTCGTCGCCTCGATGAAGGTGACAGGTGAAAGCGACTGGGTGGTGACGCGCGTCTTCGTGCCGCAGACCGAACGGTTCATGCTGCAGACGCTGTTCATGCAGACACTGTTTATCTACGCCGTGCTGGTCGGCGCAATGTGGCTGATCCTGCGGCGCATCACCCGGCCCCTTGCGGCATTGACCCGGCGCGTCGCGCACTTTGCCGAAACGCGCGATGCCGATGGCCAGCTCGCTCCGCAGGGGCCTGACGATGTGCGCCACCTTATCGAGGCGCAGAACGCCATGGAACGCCGCGTGCTGGCTCTGCTCGATGAAAAGGACGTCATGCTCGGCGCCATCGGCCACGATCTCAAGACGCCTCTCGCGGCCTTGCGCGTGCGCATCGAATCGGTCGAGGACGAGGCCGAGCGCGGCCGCATGGCGCGCACGATCGAGGACATTACCCGCACGCTGGATGATATCCTCAGCCTCGCCCGGGTCGGCCGGCCGAGTGACCAGCTAGAGCAGACCGAACTCTATGCCCTCGTCGCCTCGGTGGTCGAGGAATACGAGGATATGGGCGATCCGGTGACGCTGGTCGAAGGCAGCCGCATGGCAATGCAGCTGCGGCCCACCTGGCTGCGCCGCGCCCTGCGCAACCTGATCGGCAATGCCCTGCGCTATGGCAAAACGGCGCAAGTGACGCTGGAACGCGACGGGCGCGATGCGGTGATTCGCATTGTCGATGAAGGCCCGGGCATCCCGGCGGACAAGATCGCGCTGATGCTCGAACCCTTCACCCGCGGCGATCCTTCGCGCAACAGCGAGACTGGCGGCGCGGGGCTGGGCCTGACATTGGCGCGTGCGATTGCCGAACAGCACGGCGGCTCGCTGTGGCTCGCCAACCGCACCGGCGCGGATGGCTCGGTCATCGGACTCGAGGCCACCCTGCGCCTGCGCGGCTGAATTACTTCAGCTTCAGCACCTCCTTGCTCGCCTCGGCCTTGCGCGCCGTGCGCAACACGCCGCAGTTGCGGACGCGTTCGATCGTACGTTCCAGCTCCAGCTCGGCAGTCTTGCCGGCAAGGCGCGGGCGCAGCGATTTCGCCAGTTCATCCGCCTGTTCGGCCGAGCAGAACCCGTTCAGCATCTGCGGCAGCCGCGAGGCGAAGAAGATGCCGCCGCTGCCATTCAGCAGCTTGTCGAGGTTGGCCTTCATCCACTCATAGCCCATGTCACGCGTCGCCGGATTGGCGACCACGCCGCGGATCAGCGAGAGGCGCTCGCTGGGGCGCAGCTTGGGGTCGTTGGCGTCGGCCAGCACCCAGGTGGCGATGTCGGTCTTGCCGCTGCTGCCGATGACGCCAAGGTAGGTCGGGCGCAGCGCCGGATCTTCGGTAACCATGGCCTTGGCGAACAGGTCCCTGGCCGCCGGCAGCCCACCATCGGCCAGCCATGCGGCAAAGGCGCCGCCGTACCACATGGCGTCGAGCGCCTTGCTGTCGCCCGCCAGGAAGGCCCTGGCAGCGCCAGCCATCTGCTTGCGGATCGCCGGATCGCGCGCCACGCCGCCGACTGCCGAAACGGTCACTGCGCGGCGCAGGACGCGTTCGGGGTCTTCGCCGGCATAGGCACCCGCACTCAGGTCCAGTCCAAGTTTTGCCAGTTCGGGGCGATAGAGCTTGGCGACGAAGCGGCCATAAGCCTTCTGCGCCTTGTCATCGAACAGGCCCGCGCCGCGCAAGGCTTCGAGGCCGTCGATCGCAGAATCGTAGGCGTGGCTGTCAGGATTGCGCACCAGCTTTTTCGCCAGCGCGCTCAGCTGCCGCACCGATCCGCGACCGGCCTGGAAGCTCGCCTTGAGGCTGTCAGCGACGGCTAGCGCTTCGTTGCCAGACAAGGTGTCGGCCCCGGCAATCAGCTTGTCCCATTCGGCTGAGGACAGTTCGAAACGGTAGTAGCCGGTGCCGCCGGCATTGGGCATCACGGCACCTGCGCTTTTGAAGGTGATGGTCGTGGTTGCGCCGTCCATCAGCTGGCAATGGCGCTCGGTCCCGGCCCGTGCGCAGACTGGGACTCCCCAGCGCGTCTCGGGCGGGGTCGTGCCAAGCCGGGCATAGCGGCTCTGCGTGGCGGTCCAGCCGTCCTTCGTCTTGCTGAAGGTGATCAGCGGCACGCCCTGCTGGCGGGTGAAGCTCTGCATCGCGGGCAGGATTCGCGGATCGCCCGAAACCTCGGCCATGGCGCCGAAGAAGTCGCCGCTGGTGGCGCTGCCATAGCGATGCTTGGCCATATAGGCGCGCACGCCGTCGCGAAACTTGGTGTCGCCCATGAAGGCGGCGATCATCGCGACGACATGGCCGCCCTTGCCGTAAGTGATCGTGTCAAAAGCCGCGTCGATCTGCGCGTCGGTGCGGATCGCCTGCTGGATCGGTCGTCCAGCGATGAGCGAATCGGTGTTCATCGCGGCAAAGCCCTCGGCATTGGCGCCCGAGCCGATGTTGAGATCGGGCCGCCATTCGCCGCCGATGCGGTAGCCCATCCAGTTGGCAAAGCTCTCGTTCAGCCAGATGTCGTCCCACCACGCCGGGGTGACGAGATCGCCGAACCACTGGTGCGCCAATTCGTGGCTGACGACCATGCCGAAATTGCGCTTGGTCGGCACCGGCGAGCCTTCATCGAGCACGAGAATGGAATCGTTGTAGAGGTCCGCGCCCGCGTTTTCCATCGCGCCGGGCAGGATCGGCGTCGTGATCTGGTCAAGCTTGGGATAGGGGAAGCCTTGGCCGAAATAGCTTTCGAGCAGCGAGACGATGGGCTTCGAGTTTTCCAGCGCATAGCTGATCCGCGCGGCATTGGGCTTGGTCGTGACGATGCGCAGCGGCAGCGGGGTGGAGCGCTGGGGCGTGGGCGGCACGGTGCTTTCGACCATGGCAAACGGCCCGACCATGATCGCCACCAGATAGGTCGGCAGCGGCAGGGTCGGCGCATAGCGGTGCACGTCGAGTCCCGCTTCCTCGCGGGTCGAGGTCTGCGGCGCGTTGCTCACGGCGGTCAGCCCCTTGGGCGTGCGCAGGGTGACTTCGAACGGCGTCTTGAAGCCGGGTTCGTCGAACGAGGGGAAGGCAGCGCGCGCGTCGATCGACTGGAACTGGGTCCACGAATACCAATCGTCGGCCACCTTGACGCGGAACAGGCCGGCGGGGCCAGTGTTGAACGGCGCGTCGTAATCGAAAGCGAGCGTCACCTTGCCGGCGGGTAGCACTTCGGGGAAGGTCAGGCGGGAGAGGCCGCTGTCGGTGCGCTGGGTCCAGGTGCCGACCACGGTCTTGCCGCCGACCGTGGCGGCCGCCCGCGTAACATTGAGGTCGCGGCCATGCAGATCGATGAAGCTCGAAGCCGCCTTCAGCTCGGCGTCGATCTCGACATGACCGGAAAACCGCTCTTTCGCCGGATCGACGGTCAGGTCTAGCCGGTAGGTCTTCGGCGCGGCGGCATCGCTCAACTGCCCTTGCGGAACGGGCGCGCTGTCAGCCGGGGTGGCGGGTGATTCTGCGGAAAGAGCAGGCGCGGCGATAGCGAGCGACAGGGTCGAGGCGGCGGCGAGCAAAAGACGCATGGAATCTCCGAAGGGCGCAAGAGCGGACCTTGCGCCCTTGCATGGCGCAAGTGATTGCAAATGCAACCGTCGATGAACCGCTGATCTGCGCCGACGAAGGGCTATCAGCGCAGCAGACTGCCTAGAATCGAGCGCGCGAACCGTCCGAAAATCGCTCCACCAAGCTGCGTGGCAATCGTCCCGCCCGCCGCGCTGGCGGCAGAGGCCATCGGCGATCCGGCGGACTTGCGCCCGGTCATCTTGCGCGCAACCATTGTCCCTGCCGAAGCAGCGGCAGCGCCCAAAGCCGCCTTGCCGGCGCGCTCCCACAGCGAGGGCGAGCGGCGTTCGGTCGAATGCTGAGCCTCCGCGCCTTCCTCTTCGACCTGCTGAGCGGCGGCGGCGGCATCGGCGGCCTTGGCCTGCAGCACTTCCTCGGCGCTCTCACGGTCGACCAGCGTGTCATACTTGCCATCGAACGGGCTGATCGACTGGATAATCGCGCGTTCCTTCTCGCTCACCGGGCCAAGCCGAGAGCGCGGCGGGGCGACCAGCGTGCGTTGGACAATCGTCGGCGCGCCCTGTTCGTCGAGCACGGAAACCAGTGCCTCACCGACCTTCAATTCGGTGATCGCGGTTTCGACGTCGAGGTCGGGATTGATGCGGAACGTCTCTGACGCCGCGCGGATCGCCTTCTGGTCGCGCGGCGTGAAGGCGCGCAGCGCGTGCTGCACGCGGTTGCCCAGCTGGCCGGCGATCTTGTCGGGAATGTCGATCGGGTTCTGGGTGATGAAGAACACGCCCACGCCCTTCGAGCGGATCAGGCGCACGACCTGCTCGATCTTTTCGAAAAGTGCTTGCGGGGCATCATCGAACAGCAGGTGCGCTTCGTCGAAAAAGAACACCAGCTTGGGCTTTTCGGCATCACCGACTTCGGGCAGCGCCTCGAACAGTTCGGACAGCAAGTAGAGCAGGAAGGTGGCGTAGAGCTTCGGGTTCTGCATCAGCTTGTCGGCGGCAAGGACGTTGATCACGCCCTTGCCGTTCTCGTCCAGCCTGATGAAATCGTGAATCTCGAAGGCCGGTTCGCCAAAGAATTTGTCCGCGCCCTGGCTTTCAAACGACAGCAACTGGCGCTGGATCGTGCCGACGCTGGCCTTGGAAATGTTGCCATAGGACGATGCCAGCTCGCTGGCATTTTCGGCGCAGGTCATCAGCACCTGCTGCAGGTCATCGAAATCGATCAGCAGCAGGCCGTTGTCGTCGGCCCACTTGAAGGCGACCGTCAGCACGCCTTCCTGCGTTTCGTTAAGCCCCATCAGGCGGGAAAGCAGCAGCGGCCCCATTTCCGAAATCGTCGTGCGGATCGGGTGGCCCTTTTCGCCGTAAAGGTCCCAGAAGATCGCCGGGTTGTCGTGGTAGGTATAGGGATCGATGCCGATCTCCTTGGCGCGCGCTTCCAGCGTGGCGGCGTGCTTGAAATCCGCGCTGCCGGCCATCGATACGCCGGCCAGATCGCCCTTCACGTCGGCCATGAACACCGGCACACCGGCCTGCGAAAACTGTTCGGCCATGGTCTGCAATGTCACCGTCTTGCCGGTGCCGGTCGCGCCGGCGATCAGGCCGTGGCGGTTGGCGCGGCTGAGGCGCAGTTCCTGCCGCTCACCGTTCGATCCCAGCCCGATGTAGATATTGTCCATTGCGACGCGTGCTCCCGGTTTGATTCCAGACGCTTGGCTTAAGGCGGGATGAGCGCTTGTGCGAGAGGAAATCGCACCGCTGGCCAGCGCGGGCAATCGTGACTAGAAGCGCGCCGCTATGCCCGCCCCATTCATCCTGCTTGACGACGCCCGCAGCGAAGGCGCGAGCCCGGCGCGGCTTTATCGTGACCCGGTGGAACTGGTGATTGCGCGGCGGGCGGACGAGGTTCTGCCCGCACTGGACAGGCTGGCCGCGCTCCATGCCGCCGGCCATCACCTCGCCGGATGGATCGCCTATGAGGCCGGACTGGCGCTGGAAAACCGGCTGGCACGGCTGGCCGATGCGCGCACCGGGGCGGCGGGGCCGCTGTTGTGGTTTGGGGTCTTTGCCGGCTTCGAGACAATTGCCGCTGCCGACGTTCCCGAATGGTTGACCGCGCGCGGCGAGGGCAAGGCGAGCATCGGCCCGCTTGATCCGGCGCTGTCGCCGGGCGGTTACCGGCGTGCGTTCGATGCGGTGCAGGCGGCGATTACTGCCGGCGACATCTATCAGGCCAACCTCACCTTCCCGCTGGCAGGGGCTTTTCACGGCGATCCGCTGGCTCTTTACGCGGCCATCCGCGCCAAGGCCGGGGCGGGATATGGCGGGCTGATCCATGACGGCGCGCAGTGGCTGGCAAGCTTCTCGCCCGAACTGTTCGCAGCGCTGCGCGGGCGGCAGGCCATGGTCAAGCCGATGAAGGGCACGCGGCCGCGCGGGCGAAATACGGCGGAGGATGCCGCGCTGTCCGAGGAGCTTGTCGCTTCCGAAAAGGACCGCGCCGAAAACCTGATGATCGTTGATCTTCTGCGCAATGACCTCAGCCGGGTGGCCGATCCGGGCACGGTCAAGGTGGAGCGGCCCTTTGCGGTCGAGAGCTATCCGACCGTGCACCAGATGACGACCACGGTGCGCGCCGCCTTGCGCGATGGCTTCGGCCCCTTCGATCTCGTGCGGGCGCTGTTCCCCTGCGGATCGATCACCGGCGCGCCGAAGATCCGCGCCATGGAACTGATTGACGCCATCGAACGCGATGCACGCGGGCCTTACTGCGGCGCGATTGGCCGCATTGATCCTCCAAGCTCTAATGGAACTGGTGAGGCGGCGTTCAATGTGGCAATCCGCACCTTGCGGCTGACGCCCGGAGAGAATGGCCGGGGCAGCGCGGTGCTGGGCGTCGGCTCGGCAGTGGTCGCGGATTCGGAATGGCTCGCGGAATGGCGCGAAGGCCTGGTCAAAGGAGGTTTCGCAAGAGGCATGGCGGGCGGCTTTGACCTGATCGAGACGATGGCGTTCACACCCGAGGGCGGGATTCCGCTGCTCGAAATGCATCTGGAACGGCTGAAGACCAGCGCAGGCGAACTGGGTTTCGCCTTCGATCGCCATGCCGTGCGTAACGCAATCCAGGCGCTGTGTTTCGAGATTGAGGGGCCGGCGAAAGTGCGGCTGGTGGTCGCGCGCAGCGGGGCCCACGCGCTCGAGATTGCGCCGATGCCTGATGTCTATGACGAGCCAGCAACCTGCGCGGTGCTGCGCCTGCCGGTGGACAGCGGCGACTGGCGGCTGCGTCACAAGACGACTGACCGCCAGTTCTACACCGCCGCGCTTGACGCTGCGAAGGGCGCAGGCGCGCAGGAGGCGCTGCTGCTGCGCGATGATGGCCTTGTCACCGAGGGCAGCTTCACCAACCTGTTTGTCGAGCGCGATGGCAAGTTGCTCACCCCGCCCGCGCAGCTTGGTTTGCTGCCCGGCGTGCTGCGCCAGTCGCTGATCGAAGCTGGGCAAGCCGAGGAAGCCGAACTGTCGCTTGAAGATCTGTCCGGCGGCTTCCTGATCGGCAATGCCCTGCGCGGGCTGATGCCGGCCCGCTTGCTCTCATGACGGCTGTTGGCGTGAGGCTTTCCGCTGCCCTGTCGCGCGTTGCCCCGTCGCAGACCACGGCGATGACCGACCGCGCCATTGCGCTGCGCGCCGAGGGCCGCGACATTATTTCGCTGTCGGTCGGCGAGCCCGATTTCGCCACGCCGGCCCATGTCGTCGCGGCGGCCAAGGCGGCGCTCGATGCGGGCGATACAAAATACACCGCAGTCGGCGGCACGGCGCGGCTCAAGGCAGCGGCTGCGCTGCATTTCGCGCGCGACCTCGGCATACAGACCGATCCCTCGGGCGTGATCGTCAGCGCCGGCGGCAAGCAGGCGATCTTCCACGCACTTCTGGCCACCGTCGATCCCGGCGACGAAGTGCTGATCCCCGCGCCGTGGTGGGTGTCCTATCCCGAGATCGTCAACTTTGCCGGCGGCACCGTGGTGCCAATGCAGACCAATGCGGCGGGCGGCTTCCGCATCACGGCGGACCAGCTTGAAGCCGCGATCACCCCGCGTACCCGCTGGCTGCTGCTGAACAGCCCGGGTAATCCGACCGGCGCCACATATTCCTCGGCGGACCTTGCCGCGCTGGGCGAGGTGCTGCAGCGGCATTCGCAGGTGCTGGTGATGAGCGACGATATCTACGCGCCGCTGCGCTACACCCCCGGCCGTCACGCGACGCTGGCGGTGGAATGTCCTGAACTGGCGGAGCGCGTGCTTACCGTCTCGGGCGTGTCGAAAAGCCATGCCATGACCGGCTTTCGCATCGGCGTTTCGACCGGACCCAAGTGGCTGATCGACGCGATGGAGACGTTGCAGTCGCACTCCTCGGGCAACCCGGCCTCGATCAGCCAGGCCGCGGCCGTCGCCGCTTTCGAAGGGCCGCAGGATTTCTTGCGCGACTGGTGCGAGATTTTCCGCGCCCGGCGTGACCGGGTGGTCGCGGCGGTGGGCGCTATCCCCGGCCTCTCGACGCCGGTGCCCGACGGCGCGTTCTATTGCATGATCGACGCGGCCCCGCTGATGGACCGCTTCGGCGACGACCGGGCGCTGGTGCTTCATCTCCTTGATCACGGCGTCGCCGTGGTTCCGGCCTCTGCCTTCGGCGGTCAGAATGGCTTTCGCATTTCCTTCGCTGCCGACGAAGCCAAGCTGGACGAGGCCGTCCGGCGCATCGGAGCAGCCCTCGCATGACCCCTCTTACAGTTCTCTTCGAAGACGGCGAAGCGCTCGTCATCGACAAGCCGGGTGGCCTGCCGCTCGATCAGCCGCGCGCCGGCGGGCGCAGTCTGGAAGACCGGCTCGAAGAATTATGCTTCGGCTTCCAGCGGGTGCCTTTCCCGGTCCACCGGCTCGATCAGGATACCTCGGGCTGCCTGCTTCTTGCGCGCAATCCGAAGGCGCTGAAGCGTTTTTCTGCCGCCTTTGAGAACCGTCAGGTGGAGAAGCGCTATCTCGGTATCGTTGCAGGGGCCTTGCAGGAGGAAAGCGGCACCATTGCACTGTCGCTCAGCAAGATCAGCAGCGCCGAGAAGGGTTGGCGGATGATCGCTGCGAAAAAGGGCAAGGAAGCGGTGACGCATTGGCGCAAGGTCGCCGAGATCGGCGGCAACACCCTCGTCGAATTCCGCCCGGAAACCGGCCGCACACACCAGATTCGCATCCATGCCCTCGCCGGACTCGGCGCACCGCTGCTCGGCGATCCGATCTATGGTGACGGCAAAGGCGCCCCGCGCACGATGCTCCACGCCGCTGGCCTCACCGTTACCCGCGAAGGCAAGCCGCCGATCGAAGCAGTGGCGCCGTTACCCGCCGATTTCCGCGCGCTCGGCTTCAGCGATGGCTGATGAAGCCGGCGGCAATGCGGTGGAGCGCGCGGTGGAACTGGCCATGGGCGCGCTGAGCGAAAGCTTCATCGCCGCCGCTGGCCCCGGCGGGCAGAACGTCAACAAGGTCGCGACGGCAGTTCAGGTTCGGCTCGATGTCTTCGCGCTGCGGCTTGAACCGGCGGTTTTCCAGCGGTTCAAGACACTCGCCGGCAGCAAGATGACGTCGCGCGGCGAACTGGTGATTACCGCGCGTTCGCACCGCACGCAGGAAGCGAACCGCGCCGACGCGCGCGACCGGATCGCCGAACTGATTCGCGCGGCGCATGACTTGCCGCAAAAGCGCGCGAAATCGCGGCTCAATCGGGTGGGCAAGGAAAAGCGGCTGCAAGGCAAGAAGCTACGCGGCTCGGTCAAGGCCGGGCGCGGCAAGGTGTCTTTCGACTAGTTTTGGGGGGCAGTGCTGGCTGGTGCGGCAAGTTCGCCGCGCGGTACTGGCGGAATGGCGCTCGGGCTAAGTTGCTTCGCCTCAAGCATTTCGGCCGCTTCGTCGAGCGCCTTGGCTTCGCCCGCGGTGACCCCGCCCGGCGCATTGCTGCCACTGCCGCAAGCGGCCAGCAGGAACAGCGGGGCAAGAGCCAGATACTTCATTGAACAGGACCTCAGGCAAGCCAAGCGCGGCAGCACGATCGCCGCCGCGCCCGCTCTTGCAGCAGAAACGGACAGCTTATTGCTTGGGTTCCGCATCCGCCTTTTCGAGGTCTTCGAAATCAGCTGCAGTCTTGGCGGCAGCGTCCTTCACTTCGTCCGGCGTCTTGGCGGGAGCGGCAGCTTCGCTGGCCTCGGCAGCGGTCTTGTCCTCGACCGGCATAGCCGATGCTTCTGCCGAATTCATTGCTTCCTCAGCCGGCATCTCGACATTGTCGGCGCTGGCTTCGGCGTTGGGATCGTCAGTCTTGGCGCAGCCGGCGAGGGCAAAAAGGGCCAGCGGAGCGAGGGCGGCAAAGGCAATCTTCTTCATGTCGGGTCCCTAGTGAAGGTGGCAATGAAATCTAGCACTGAATGGTGGCACTGGTCCGGCTTGCGTCCGGGCCATTGGCCTGAGTCTAGCCAAGCTGTGCTGACAAGACAAACACCATTTCACAAGCTTAACACGCGTCCGGCGAGCGCCCGGGCGATTGGCAAAAACGCGCACTTGATGAGATATAAAGAATTCTTTATATGACCGCTCCATAGTCATGACCATGAAGATCGATCCCACCCTGCGCGCGCTTGCCGATACCACCCGGCTGCGCATCATGCGGCTACTCGCCCACATGGAGCTGGCCGTGGGAGAACTCGCACAAGTGCTCGGGCAAAGCCAGCCGCGTGTCTCGCGTCATGTCCGCATCCTGTGCGATGCCGGCCTTGCCGAGCGCCGCCGCGAAGGTTCGTGGGTGTTCCTGCACATCGCCGTAGCGGCTGACCGAGCCCCGCCGATCGGTGCCGCCGTTGCCCGCTTGCTCGATGCGGCAGAGGCCGATGACGCCCAGTTCGCCGCGCGCTGCGAGGAGGACCGCCGCCACCTCGCCGCGATCCGCGCCGGGCGCGAGAATCAGGCTGCCGCCTACTTCGCCCGCCACGCCGGCGAATGGGATCAGCTGCGCACGCTGCACAGCGCCGACGAAACGGTTGAGGCCGCGCTGCTCGAAGTCGTCGGCAGCGATCTTGGCTCGCTGCTCGATGTCGGCACCGGCACCGGACGGATCGCCGAACTGCTGGGCTCCCGCGCCAGCCACGTCACCGCGCTCGACAAGAGCCCGGAAATGCTCCGCATCGCCCGCGCCCGGTTGCAGCACTTGCCTGCCGGCCATGCCGATCTGGTGCAGGGCGATTTCTCGGCGCTGCCCTTCGCCGATGCCGCCTTCGATACGCTGACGTTCCACCAGGTGCTGCACTATGCGCAGGATCCGGGCGGAGTGCTGGCCGAAGCCGCGCGCGTAACCAGGACGGGCGGCCGCGTCGCCGTGGTCGATTTCGCCGCGCATGACCGTGAGGAACTGCGCAGCGTCCACGCCCACGCCCGCCTTGGTTTTTCCGATGAGGCGATGCTGGCCATGCTCGCCGAGGCCGGGTTCACCGCCGCCTCGGCCACCGCGCTTCCAGGCCGCGAACTCACCGTCAAGATCTGGACCGGCACCCGCAATGCCGCCCAGCCCCTCCGTTCCCCTGCACGAAAGAGCCAACCGGCATGACCGCCCAAGCCCCGATGTTCGCCGATCTGGCGGGAGACATCTCTGTCAGTTTCGAATTCTTCCCGCCCAAGACGGAGAAGATGGAAGAGCAGTTGTGGCAGGCGATCACTCAGCTTGAACCGCTGAGCCCCAGCTTCGTCTCGGTAACATACGGCGCCGGCGGATCGACGCGCGAGCGCACGCATGCCACCGTCTCGCGCATTGTCCGCGAAACCAGCCTTGTGCCCGCCGCGCACCTGACCTGCGTGGCAGCAAGCAAGGGCGAAATTGACGAGATTGCCGACCAGTACTGGGAAGCCGGTGTTCGCTCTATTGTCGCCTTGCGCGGTGACCCGCAAGGCACCGATGCACGCTTCGCCCCGCACCCCGATGGCTATGCCAGTGCCGCCGACCTCGTCGCCGGTCTTTCCGCGCGCCATGCCTTCGACATTTCGGTCGCCGCCTATCCGGAAGTCCACCCCGAAGCTACCAGCGCCTCGGCCGATCTCGACAATCTCAAGCGCAAGCTTGATGCCGGGGCCAACCGCGCGATCACCCAGTTCTTCTTCTCGCCCGAGGCCTATTTTCGCTTCCTCGACAAGGCGCTGGCGGCGGGCATCTCCGCACCGATCCTGCCGGGTATCATGCCGGTGACCAGCTTCGCCGCGATCCGCCGCATGTCGGCCAACACGGAAATCCCCTCGTGGATGGAGGCGATGTTCGAAGGGCTCGACGACCGCCCCGGCCCGCGCGCGCTGGTTGCCGCCGTGGTCGCTGCCGACCTGTGCCGACGCCTTTACGAAGGCGGCGTCCGCGACTTCCATTTCTACACCCTCAACCGCGCGGAACAGGCCTATGCGACCTGCCATCTGCTCGGCCTGCGTCCCAAGGAGACTGCGGCATGACCGCGCGTGAAAAATTGCTCGCCGAGGCCGCCAAGCGCATCCTCATCACCGATGGCGCCTTCGGGACCGAGATTCAGAACTGCAAGCTGACCGAGGCCGACTATGCCGGCTCGCTCGGCCTGACGAAGGACCAGAAGGGCAACAACGATATCCTCGCCCTGACCAAGCCCGAAGTGCCCGAGGCGATCCACCGCGCCTATTTTGCCGCCGGGGCGGACATTGCCGAGACTAACACCTTCAGTGCGAACCGCATCAGCCAAGCCGACTACGCCGCCGAACATCTGGTGCGCGAAATCAACGTCGAGAGCGCCAGACTGGCCCGCAAGGTTGCGGATGAGTTCGAGGCCAAGGATGGGCGCCCGCGCTTCGTTGCCGGGGCCATCGGGCCGACCAACAAGACGCTGTCGCTGTCACCCGATGTCAACGATCCCGGTTTCCGCGAGATCGACTGGGACACTCTGGTCGATGTCTACAAGGAACAGGCCGTGGCCCTCGTCGAAGGCGGCGCGGACTTTATCCTGGTCGAAACGGTGTTCGACACGCTCAACGCCAAGGCCGCGATCATGGCGGTGAAGCAGCTTGAGGCGGAACTGGGCCGCGAAGTGCCGATCATGCTGTCGATGACGCTGACCGACCTGTCGGGCCGCAACCTCTCGGGCCACACGGTCGAGGCGTTCTGGCACGCCGTGCGCCATGCCAAGCCGGTGACGGTCGGCCTCAACTGCTCGTTCGGCGCGACCCAACTGCGCCCGCACGTGAAGGCGCTGTCGGAGATCGCCGATACGCTGATCATGGTCTATCCCAATGCCGGACTGCCCAACGAACTCGGTGCCTATGACGAAATGCCCGAGACCACTGCGGGACTGGTGGCCGAATGGGCGCGGGCTGGGCAAGTCAACGTTCTGGGCGGTTGCTGCGGTTCGACCCCGGCGCATATCGCCGCGATTGCCGAGGCGGCGAGCGAACTGCCGCCACGCCAGTTGCCGGTGCTTGAACCTGTAACGCGGCTGGCTGGTCTTGAACCGTTCATCATGGCGGCTTGATTCCGCGTCGTCCCGGACCTGATCCGGGACCGCTGGCAATTTCACGCTGCGCCTTCTGGCCAGCGATCCCGGGGCAAGCCCGGAATGACGAGTAGAGAAAAGATTATGACCACGGCATCCTCCTCCGCCCGGCCAAGCGGCGCCCGTTTCGTCAATGTCGGCGAACGCACCAACGTGACCGGCTCGGCCGCGTTCAAGAAGCTGATCCTTGCGGGCGATTATGCCAAGGCAGTCGAGGTCGCGCGCCAGCAGGTCGAGAACGGCGCGCAGGTGATCGACGTCAACATGGACGAAGGCCTGCTCGATGCGGTCTTCGCCATGACCACCTTCCTCAAGCTGATCGCTGCCGAACCGGACATCGCGCGTGTGCCGGTGATGATCGACAGCTCTAAGTGGGAAGTGATCGAAGCCGGCCTTAAGTGTGTTTCGGGCAAGCCGATCGTCAATTCGATCTCCATGAAGGAAGGCGAGGCGCCGTTCCTCGATTCGGCGCGCAAATGCATGGCTTACGGCGCGGCCGTGGTCGTCATGGCCTTCGATGAAAAGGGCCAGGCCGACACGAAAGAACGCAAGGTCGAAATCTGCGAGCGCGCCTACAAGCTGCTCACCGGCATCGGCTTTCCGCCCGAGGACATCATCTTCGATCCCAACGTCTTCGCCGTCGCTACCGGCATCGAGGAACACAACAACTACGCGGTCGACTTCATTGAGGCGGTGAAGGAAATCCGCGTGTCGTGCCCGCACGTCCACTTCTCAGGCGGGCTGTCGAACCTCTCGTTTTCGTTCCGCGGCAATGAACCGGTGCGCCGGGCGATGCATTCGATCTTCCTCTACCACGCGATCCCCGCCGGGCTCGACATGGCGATCGTCAATGCCGGCCAGCTCGACGTGTACGATACGATCGACCCCGAACTGCGGCAGGCCTGCGAGGATGTGATCCTCAACGCCGACGAAGGCGCCACCGAGCGCCTCGTCACCCTCGCCGAGAAGTTTCGCGGCACCGACGTGGCGCAGGAAAAGGCCGCCGAGGAATGGCGCAGCTGGGACGTTGTCCGCCGCATCGAGCACGCGCTGGTCAAGGGCATCGACGCGCATATCGTCGACGATACCGAAATCGCCCGCGCCGAGATCAACGAACGCGGCGGCCGCCCGATCGAAGTGATCGAAGGCCCGCTGATGGAGGGCATGAACACCGTCGGCGACCTGTTTGGATCGGGCAAGATGTTCCTGCCGCAAGTGGTGAAATCGGCGCGCGTGATGAAGAAGGCGGTCGCGCACCTCATCCCCTTCATCGAAGCGGAAAAGACCGCTGCGTCGAAGCCCAAGGGCAAGATCATCATGGCCACGGTCAAGGGTGACGTTCACGATATCGGCAAGAACATCGTCGGCGTCGTGCTCCAGTGCAACGGCTACGAAGTGATCGACCTTGGCGTCATGGTGCCGTGGACGACGATCATCGAGACCGCGCAAAAGGAAAAGGCGGACATCATCGGCCTGTCGGGCCTGATCACTCCCAGCCTCGACGAGATGGTGACCGTAGCCGAGGAAATGCAGCGCGCCGGCATGACCATCCCGCTGCTCATCGGCGGCGCGACCACCAGCAAGCTGCATACTGCTCTGCGCATCGATCCCGCCTATGAAGGCCCGGTGATCCACGTACTTGATGCCAGCCGCGCGGTCGGCGTTGCCTCGCAATTGCTCTCGGACACGCAGGCTGAGGGTTTCATCAGGACCACCGCCGACGATTACCAGCACATACGCGACGTGCGCGCTGGCAAGGAGCCGACCGTGCTGCTCTCGATCGAGGACGCGCGCGCCAACGGCTTCAAAGCCGACATGAGCGAGAAGGCCCCGCCGCCCGAACAGCCCGGGGTCCACGTGTTCGAGGACTGGGACCTCGCCAATCTGGTCGAATGCTTCGACTGGACACCGTTCTTCCGCGCCTGGGAACTCGCCGGTGTCTATCCCGCGATCCTGAACGACGAAGTCGTCGGTGAAAGCGCGCGGGCGCTTCACGCGGATGCGCTGGCGATGCTCGACCAGATCGTCAGCGAAAAGTGGCTCACTGCCAAGGGCGTTTGCGGCTTCTGGCCCTGCGCGCGCGATGGCGATGATGTGACCCTGCACCTTGATGATGAACGCAACCTCAAGCTGCCGTTCCTGCGCCAGCAGATCCGCAAGAGCCGCGACCGGGCGAATTACTGCCTTGCCGATTTCATCGATCCCGATGGTGACTGGCTGGGCGGTTTCGCGGTCGGCATCCACGGCATCGAACCGCACCTCGAACGCTTCCGTGCTGGCCACGATGACTACAACGACATCCTGCTGAAGGCGCTGGCCGACCGCTTTGCCGAGGCTTTTGCCGAGCGGCTCCACCAGCACGTCCGCACGACGCTCTGGGCCTATGCGCCGGGCGAGCAGCTGACTAACGAGGCGCTGGTCAAAGAGCAATATCGCGGCATCCGCCCGGCCCCCGGCTATCCGGCCTGCCCTGACCACACGCTTAAGCCGATTCTGTTCGAACTGCTCGATGCCGGGAACACAGCTGGGCTGATCCTCACCGAATCGATGGCCATGCTGCCCACGGCGGCAGTATCAGGCTTCTACTTCGCCCATCCCGAGAGTGAGTATTTCGGTGTGGCGCGGATCGGACGCGACCAGCTGGCGGACTATGCCGCGCGCTTTGGCAGGAGCGAGAGCGAAACCGAGCGCTGGCTGCGGCCCAACCTCGACTGATCAGGTCATTCCGTGGAGCGCCGGAATAGGCGCCATCGGTCCGTCCGGCATCTTGATCAGGTCCAGTGGGTCGCCGCCCGCTCGCCAACGAATGACAAGGGCGTCCATGTCGACGTCCACCCCGATGGGATTCGCCGCGAAGACTTCGGAAGCCATGTAGTTTTCCTCAACGTCGATCTGGAATTCCATCCGGTTGCCGTCGGGATCGCGGTAATAGTTCGATAATGTGATCCCGTGGTGGATCGACCAATAGGGTTTGATCCCTTCATCCTTGAGCCGGAGATAGGTTTCAAGCAGCGCGCCGAGATCGGCATAGGTATAGGCGACGTGATTGACGCCGATCGTGCCGCGGTCATCGGGATCTTTGCCATCGGACTTCAACAGGTCGAGGTTGGCGAAAGCGAAGCGGTGGTGCTCGTCGTCATAGGTCAGGAACGCGAGGGCGGGGTCCTGATGGACGATCTCGGCCTCGAAAACCTTGCAGTACCAAGCCAGCATTTCTTCATAACGCCGCGTCTGATAGACCACGTGAGCGAACTTCGCTGGCTTGACCATGGCAATCCCCTCAGCGCGACCCGGACAGGATGCCTGATGCTATGCCTGCCGCGCCGCGCCTGCAAGCTCCAGCATCCTAGTCCGTCTCGAACCTCGCCGGGCGTGACAGCAGATAGGGCAGTTCGCTTGACGCTATGCTGGTTTCCTTGCCGTTGTGATGCAGCAGCGTCACGCGGCCCAGCCCGGCGTTGACGACGGCGCCGGCCACGGTGTCGACCCACTTGTGCAGCTCGGCGCGGACATGGGCGAGCGCATCGCCTTCGGTGCTGGCCTCGGCCGAGCTTTCAACCTCGGCGCCCAGCTCCTTGACCCGCTCAATCGCGGCTTCGAACTTGTTCTCTTCCATCGGCAATCCCTTCTTTGCTACCATGCCACAGGCGGCTTGCGGCAAACAGGCTCGACCTTGTGCGCAGGTACATTATCATCGCGCCGATGCTGATGATCGCTCCGCTGCTGATGGCTGCCCATGCCACGTCCCCTGCTCCCCCCGCTGCGGTTGCCGTTGCCTTTGATCGCAAGGGCACGAAAGTGGTGATTTCCGAAGGCCTCGCTGACCGCGCTACCGGGCGAAAAGTCACGGCCGACGATCCCGTGCGGATTGCCAGCATATCAAAGCTGGTGACCGCGATGGGCGTGATGCGGCTGGTCGATCAGGGCAAGCTGGACCTTGATCGGGATGTATCGGACTATCTCGGCTGGAAGCTGCGCCACCCGGCGTTTCCGGACAAGCCGATCACCCTGGCCATGCTGCTGTCGCATCAGTCGGGTCTGCTCGACGGGCCGGATCTCTACATCATCCCCTTGGGCATGACCCTGCGCGAACGCCTCGCCGATCCGCGCGTGTGGGACGCTGCCCATGCGCCGGGTTCGGGCTGGTTCCACTATACCAATCTCAATTTCCCGGTGGTCGCCAGCGTGATGGAGCGGGCGACCGGCGAACGCTTCGATCGGCTGATGGCGCGGTTGGTACTCAGGCCCCTGAAGCTCGATGCCTGCTTCAACTGGGGCGATGGCTGTTCGCCCGCCACGATCAAGCGCGCCGTGGTGCTTTACCGGGCCAGCGGCGATGTGGCGAAGGATGATCTTCAAGGGCGGCGTCCGGACTGCCTTGTGGTCCCGGCGGCGGACGGTTCCTGCGATCTGGCCAGCTACCGACCCGGAGACAATGGCGCTCTGTTCTCGCCGCAGGGCGGCCTTCGGATTTCGATGAAGGGTCTGGCACGGCTTGGGCGGGCTATCTCCAGCAATGCCGCGACCGGTTTCCTCTCGCAGCCGAGCTATTCGCGCATGTTCAAGCCCGCGTGGACTTTCGATGGCGGCAACGGGCTGGGCGAAGATGGCGAGTCCGGTTTTTTCTGCGCTTACGGGCTGGCGGCGCAGCGGCTCGCCAATAGGCAGAAAGGGTGCCGTGATGATCTGTTCGGCGATGGCGTGATGCGGTTTGGTCACTCCGGCGATGCCTATGGCCTGAAGGCCGGCTTGTGGTTTGATCCGTGGACAGGCCGGGGTGTCGCCTATTTCACCAGCGCGGTGCCCGATGGCGACAAGGGTGCCCGCAGCGCCTTCACCAGCCGTGAGGAAGCCCTGATCGACCGCTTGCCGCGCTGAACCGCAACGATTCCGGGGGCAAATCCGTGTTTCGCTGCTGCCCAAGGGTGCCGACATCTGCCATAGGGCGGCGGCAATGCTCGATAGTGCCGAACTTCTCCCCGCGCTACACACCACCTTCGGCTTCTCCGCCTTTCGCGGGGTGCAGGAGCAAGTGGTGCGCCGCGTGCTCGCCGGGCAGTCGACGCTGGCGGTAATGCCTACGGGCGCGGGCAAGTCGCTGACTTACCAGCTCCCCGCCACAATGATGCCGGGCACATGCGTGGTCATCTCGCCGCTGATCGCTCTGATGCATGACCAGTTACGCAGTGCAGAGGCCAATGGCATCCGTGCCGCCAGCCTGACCAGCGCCGATAGCAACCGCGAAGAGACGATCGACCGCTTCCGTGCTGGCGAGCTCGACCTGCTCTACGTCGCGCCCGAACGCGCCAGCCAGTCGCATTTCCGCGAGCTGCTGAACGCCGGCCAGATCAGCCTGTTCGCCATCGACGAGGCGCACTGCGTTTCCGAATGGGGCCACGATTTTCGTCCCGATTACCGCGCGCTGCGTCCGCTGATGGACAGCTTTGCCCAGGTGCCTCGCCTCGCGCTGACGGCAACGGCAGACGCGCATACCCGTGCCGATGTGCTCGCCCAATTGGGCATCGATGCCGCAGGACTGATCGTCGCCGGGTTTGACCGGCCGAACATCCGCTATGCGATCCGCCACCGGCAAGGCGGCTTCACCCAGTTGCGAGATCTGCTCAAGGAACAGCCCGGCCCGGGGATCATCTATGCTCCCACCCGCCGCAAGGTGGAGGACCTCGCCCAGAAACTTGGCGAGGCAACCGGCCGGCGTGTGCTGCCCTATCATGCCGGCCTTCCGGCTGAACAACGCGCAGCCAACCAGTCCGCATTCGTCGCCAGTGAAGACATGGTCATGGTCGCCACGGTGGCTTTCGGCATGGGCATCGACAAGCCCGACGTGCGCTTCGTCGCTCACGCCGGCGTGCCGAAGTCGATTGAATCCTACTATCAGGAAACCGGCCGCGCAGGCCGTGATGGCGACGATTCGGTGGCGGTGATGTTCTGGGCACCGGCAGACTTCGTACTCGCCCGCGAACGGCTTTCCGAGATGGACGAGAGCCGCCGCAAGGGCGAGCGCACCCGCCTTGATGCGCTGTCAGCGCTGGTCGAAAGCCCCAGCTGCCGCCGCGCGATCCTGTTGCGGCACTTTGGTGAAAGCCCGCCGGAAAAGTGCGGCAATTGCGACAATTGCCTCGAAGCGCCCGGCGTCGCCGATGGGTCGGTGGTGGCGCAAAAGCTGCTCTCGGCAGCTTACCGCACCGGTCAGAGCTTTGGCATCGGCCACCTCGAAAAGGTGCTCAGCGGCATCAGCGACGACCGGATTGTCCAGCGCGGACACGACCGGCTGACTGTCTTCGGCATCCTCGAATCGGAGGAGGCGCGGCTGCTCAAGCCCGTCGCCCGGGCGCTGCAGGCACGCGGTGCACTGGTGGCAAACGAACACGGCGGATTGATGCTGGCAGGTGATGCCCGCGCGATCCTTACGGGCGATGTTATGCTGCCGGTCGTCCTGCCGCCACAGGGTGAAAAGCGATCAAGGGGAAGTCGCGGCAACCGCGACAAGGGCGGAGCCAACCCGCTCGGCGATCCGCTGTTCGAAGCCCTGCGTGCGCTGCGCCGCGAACTGGCGGCAGAGGCGGGACTTCCGCCTTACGTGATCTTCCACGATGCCACCTTGCGCGAAATGGCCTCGGCCCGCCCCGCCTCACTCGCCGCGCTGGGCGAGATCGGCGGGGTCGGGACCCGCAAACTTGAGGCTTACGGCGACGCGTTTCTAACGGTTATCCGCCAGCACTGAGCCTCAAGGCCGGATTTCATCATGCGGCAATTGCGGCGCGGCGTCCTCGCCGTGGCGGGTCTTCCACAGTGAATAGGCCACACCCGCGCCGATCAGCCCGAAGGTCACCAGCAGGCTGGCGAGCGGCGGGAACTTGTCGCCTCCCAGCAGGAAGTCTGAGACGAAGATCTTCGAACCGATAAACACCAGTACGGCCGCCAGCGCATACTTCAGGTAGTAGAAGCGGTGGATCATCGCCGAGAGCGCGAAATAGAGCGCGCGCAGGCCGAGGATTGCCATGATGTTGCTGGTGTAGACGATGAACGTATCGGTTGTGATCGCGAAGATCGCCGGCACCGAATCGACCGCGAAAACAAGGTCCGCCAGGTTGATCACCACCAGCGCGAGGAACAACGGGGTTGCCGCCCGCACCAGCTTGCCGGTCTTTTCGTCCGGCACCTTCACGAAGAAGTGCTGGTCGTGCAGATCTTTGGTCACGCGCATGTGGCTGCTGATCCAGCGGACCGCAGGGTTCTTGGCAATGTCGGGGGTGTGATCGCCCGCGAAGAACATCTTGATGCCGGTGAACACCAGGAATGCCGCGAAGATATAGAGCACCCAATAGGCCTGCTCGACCAGCGCCGCACCTGCCGCGATCATGGCTCCCCGTAGTACGATTACCGCCAGAATACCCCACAACAGCGCGCGATACTGGTACTTCGCAGGGATGGCGAAGAAGGTGAAGATCAGGCTGATCACGAAGACATTGTCGATCGACAACGCCTTTTCGATGAAGAAGCCGGTGTAGTATTTCATGCCCAGATCGGCGCCCTTGGTGATCCACACCCAGACCCCGAACAGCATGGCGATGGTGATGTAGAAGGCGGTGAGTCTCAGGCTTTCGCCGATGCCCATCTCCTTGTCCTCCTTGTTGAGGACGCCAAGATCGAAGGCGGTGAGTGCCAGCACGATGCCGGCGAAGGACAGCCAGAACCAGGCCGGCGTGCCGAGCCAGTCGGCGAAAAGGAATTCCATCATTCAGTCCCTGTTATTGACGCAATGCGCCGGGGCAGGCCCTGCGGCCCGTCCCGGCGTCTCTTGCAGTGCTATGCGGTGTCAGCCGAAGGCCTTGCGGCGGTGGAGGAGGCCGGCGATGCGATCCTTGATCGCGAGCTTCAGCTTTTTCAGCCGGGCGACCTCAAACGGATCGGCAGCCTTGCGATGGCGGGCAAGGCGCAGTGCCTCGTCCAGCTTCTGGTGGCGTTCCATCAATAGGAAAACGCGGTCGGACATCAGATGTAACCCTTTCGAACGAAGTTGAGTTCGATCGGACGCACCGAGCCAAGGGCCTGGGGAGGGATAGGGGGAAGGACCCGGACCCATAGCATCGGTACATCCGATGCGGTCCGACATCACGAAGCATACTGCCAGTTGGCCAGCATGCCGCGCCAGAGGGGCCCGGTCCCGCAAGGATTATTTAGGACCGATTCGCTCTACTTTCAAGTCCTCTTGACGCGCAGGCGAATCGCGATATTAATATGATATCAGATTTTGAAGGGGGTTTAGTGCCATGTCCGATACCCATAACACGATGACATCCAGCCGTGAACGCAGTGCGTGGAGCACCAGCGGCTACGTGATGTTCGTCCTGTTCCTGCTGCTGCTTGCCTTGACGATCTGGCGCATCATTGCCTTTGCTGGCGGCGATCCGGCGGATGAGGCGGTGTTCGGCTTCGTTGTGCGCTCAGCGCTCAGCGTCGTCGCACTGATGGTGATTTCCTCGGGCTTCTACATGATCCAGCCGAATCAGGCCGTGGCGATCACGCTGTTCGGTTCGTACCGGGGCACCGATCGCAACACCGGCCTGCGCTGGGTTTGGCCGTGGATGGGCAAGACCAAGATTTCGGTGCGCGCCAACAACCTGGTGTCCGACAAGATCAAGGTCAACGACCTGCGCGGCAACCCGATCGAAATGGCCGCTCAGGTGGTCTGGCGCGTGGTCGATACGGCCCAGGCGCTGTACGATGTCGATGATTACAAGGCCTTCGTCATGGTCCAGATCGAAGCGGCGGTGCGCACCATCGGTTCGCGCTATCCCTATGATGATTTCGCGCACGCCGAGGTAACCCTGCGCGGCAACCACGACGAGGTTGGCGTCGAACTGCGCAAGGAACTGATCGCGCGGCTGGAAATGGCCGGCATCTCGGTCGACGAATGCGGCTTCACGCACCTTGCCTATGCCCAGGAAATAGCCGGGGCCATGCTCCGACGCCAGCAGGCAGAAGCCGTGGTCGCCGCGCGCAAGACGCTGGTCGAAGGCGCGGTCGGCATGGTCGAAATGGCGCTCGGGATGCTGGCAGAGAAGGGCGTCGTCCACCTCGATGATGAACGCAAGGCAGCGATGGTCTCGAACCTGATGGTCGTGCTCTGCGGTGAGCGGGACACCCAGCCGGTGGTCAACACGGGCTCGCTTTACCAGTAAGTCCCATGGCTCCTCCGGCGCGAAAATCCTTTCCCTTGCGGCTCGATCCGGCGCTCTATGCGGCGCTGGAGCGGGTCGCAGCGGGCGATTTCCGCTCGGTGAACGCCGAGGTGGAAGTGCTGCTGCGCGAAGCGCTCGCGCGCCGGGGGATTAAGGTGGCCCCGGCAGAGCCGGCAAAGCGCGGGCGGCCCGCGAAGCCAGACGGCTGATCCGCGCCAAGTCGCGATGCGCATTTACCCGATCTTGACCGCTCCCCGCTTATGGCGACGGGATGAAAAAGACTCACCTCCTCGCGCTGGCCTCCATCGCTGGCACCCTCGCATCGGCACCGCTTTGGGCACAAAGCGGCGCGCCTTATACGGTCGTCGAAACCGGCAAGGGCTATGCCCGCCTGCAGGATGCGGTCAGCGCCATCGGTGACGGGCGCGGGACGGTGCGCATTGCCTCGGGCCGGTTCCGTGATTGCGCGGTTCAAGAGGCGGGCGACGTAACCTTCTCTGCCGCCGTGGCCGGGCAATCGGTGCTCGAAGGCGAGGCCTGCGAAGACAAGGCGGCGCTGGTGCTGCGCGGGCGCACGACGCATGTTGAAGGGCTGGTTTTCGCCAACCAGAAATCGGGCGCGGGCAACGGCGCTGGCATCCGGGCCGAAAAGGGCCGGATCTCGGTCTCGCAAAGCTGGTTTCGTGACAGCCAGCAGGGCATTCTTTCAGCCGACGAACCGAACTCGACGCTGACCGTCGACAAGAGCACCTTCACCCGGCTCGGCACTTGCGAATTCAGCGCGGGCTGCGCTCATTCGATCTACGTCGGCGGCTTCGGCGCGCTTACGGTCACGCGCAGCCGTTTCGAGATCGGACGCGGCGGACACTATGTGAAAAGCCGCGCCGCCAAGGTCGCCGTGCTGGCGTCGAGCTTCGACGATTCGCAAGGCAAGTGGACCAATTACATGATCGACCTGCCTGCAGGGGCGACCGGCAAGATCGCCGGCAACTGGTTCGTCCAGGGCCAGCACAAGGAGAATTACTCCGCCTTCATCGCAGTGGGGGCGGAGAGCAGAACCAACAGCTCGGCCGGTCTGCGCATCGAGGGCAACGACGCGCGGCTCGTTCCCGGATTGGATCGCGATACGGTCTGGGTGGCGGACTGGTCGGGCGATCGGCTGGCTATCGGTCGGAACGTACTCGGTGCGCGCCTCAAACCGTTCGAGCGGCGATGACCTAGAGCAAATGCCCCGTCCGGTCCCGTTTTGTCGCCAAATAGCGGGCATTGTGCGGATTGGGCGGCAACTGGTGCGGCACCCGCTCGATCACCTCGACGCCCTCTGACTGCAGCGCGACGACCTTGCCGGGATTGTTGGTCATCAGCCGGATTGCGCGCACGCCCAGCAGTGCCAGCATCCGCGCCGCGACGGGAAAGTCGCGCGCTTCGCTGGGCAGGCCGAGACGGTTGTTGGCATCGACGGTATCGAAACCCTGATCCTGTAGTTCATAGGCTCGCAGCTTGTTGACGAGGCCGATGCCGCGCCCTTCCTGCCGCAGATAGAGCAGCACGCCCCAGCCACCCTGCGCCGCTTCGTCCGCCATCGCTCCGATTGCCGCGTCAAGCTGCGGCCCGCAATCGCACTTCAGGCTGCCGAGCAGGTCGCCGGTCAGGCATTCGGAATGGAGCCGCACCAAGGGCGGGCGTTCAGCATACTGCGGGCCGATCACCAGCGCCACGTGCTCGCGCATGTCGTCGGCGGAGCGGAAGGCGACGATCTCGGCGTCCTCGCAAGCCGCCACCGGCAGGCGCGCGCGGGCGGCGATGGTCAGGTGGCGCGTGTCACGCCATTCGGCGAGATCGCCAGAGGAAACCACCTGCGCTTCACCACAGCCCGCCGGATCGATCAGGAAGGCCGGTAGGATCCCTGCCAGCAGCGCCAGTTCCATTGCCGTGTGCGCCGACTGGGCATGATCGAGATGCTCGGCGAGGAACGGACCCTTGAGCGGATTGGCAAGGTCCAGCGCCGGATCGGCGATCACGCGGGCATCTGAAAGGGTAAACGGATCGCCGCCGCGGATCAGCACCGGGGCATGGGGTTCCGCCGCCTCGCGCTGGTTCGCCAGCTTGAGCGTAATGGCGCGCGCCGAGGAAATCAGCAGGCGAGGGGACGTAACATCAGGCCCGAAGCCGGTTTCGGCGGGCAGCAGCCGCAGCACACTATCGACCTCGACCGGCCAGCCGTGCCGCAAGGCGTCCAGCGCCAAGGCAACGCGCCGTGTTGCCCTCACCGGCCCGCCCTTTTGGGAGTCGTTCTCAAAGATCAAACTCCGTCACCAGCGGCACGTGGTCGCTCGGCTGTTCCCAGCGGCGGGCTTCCTCGACGAAGCGGTGCGCGCGCGATTGCGCCGCCAGTTCGGGCGAGGCCCACATGTGATCGAGCCGGCGGCCGCGGTCCTTTTCCTGCCAGTAGGTGCGGTAGGACCACCACGACCAGTTCCGCTCGGGCGCAGGGATGTGCTTCCGTCCGAGATCGACCCAGCCGTGGGCATCGGCAAAGCGGGTTAGCGTTTCGACTTCGAGCGGCGTGTGGCTGACCACCTTGAGCAGCGCCTTGTGGTCGTAAACGTCCTCGGGCAGCGGGGCGATGTTGAAATCGCCGACGATCAGGGTTGGCCGGTCCAGCGCGTCGGCCCAGCGGGTCATGCGTTCGAGGAAGTCCAGCTTCTGGCCGAACTTGGCATTGGCCTCGCGGTCGGGAATGTCGCCGCCGGCGGGGATATAGACGTTTTCGATGATCAGGCCTTGACCGGCGGGGCCAAGCAGTTCCACCCCGACATGGCGCGCCTCGCCATTGTCCTGCCAGTCATGCCGGCTGAATTCGCGCAGCGGCACGCGACTGACCGTGGCGACGCCGTGGTAGCCCTTCTGCCCATGCACGACGCGGTGGGTATAGCCCGCAGCCTCGAACACATCGTGCGGGAACAGGTGCTCGGCGCACTTGATCTCCTGCAGGCAGAGCACGTCAGGCGCTTGTTCGGACAGAAACCGCGTCACCTGTTCGGCGCGCAGGCGGACGGAATTGATGTTCCAGGTGGCAACGGAAAGCATGGGAAGGGCTTTAGTGCGGATTCGCGGCGGTTCAACTCAAACCGGATTGGTGCGAGGTGAGATAAGAAGGGTTCACGCAGAGGTGCAGAGAAGAAAGGGGAGGCGCAGAGATGTTGTGCCGAGCCGCAGGCTCGTCTTTTCATTTGGATGGTTGTGTGAAAGCAATGGGGGAATTTGGAAGCGGCTTCGCCGCAGGCCCTACCTGTCTGCGCCTCTCTCCTTGCTCTGCGGCCTTTGCGGGAGCCCTAAAAAAGAAAACCCCCGCTCCGGGGGCATTGGAGCGAGGGTTCCTTTGTGCGTTCGTCACGCTTGACGGAGCAGACCTTGGGGAGGCCAGGGCAACAGGGGGGAAACCCGCCTCCATCCGCGCCGTCCCCACCTATGTAGGGTGTCCTCACTTGCTGTTCAATGAACAGATCGGACAGCTTATCGCAGCGGGCGGGCGCTTCTGGGCCGAAGCGTTGCCCCCTATCGACGAGTCGGCCGGCGTGGGTCGTTATATTTGAACGTGCCGTCACCGACCGCCATGCCATAGCGCTGGTTCGACAGGGCAACCGTGGTCAGCTTGTTCTGCGAATCAAGCGCGGTCCAGCCGCCAAGCTCAAGTCCGCCGGGCGCGCCAGCCTTGCGATTGAAGCGCAGGGTCATCACACCGAACTCCGGGTGGCTGCGATCGCGGACCTGAACCGTGACTCCGCCGGGATTGCCGCCAACTAGCGTGCCGAACTTCTTCACATCGCGCGTGGGATCGAGCAGCGCGCCGAGCGGGCTGTTCTTGATCGGCCAGCGTTGCACCTGCCGCACCTGGTAATCGATCACCGTCAGCGCCGCACCGTCCGAGACGATCAGCATTGGGATGCCGGGGGAATACTGGAAGCGGATGCGGCCGGGGCGCTTCAGCGTGATTGTGCCAGTGGCGCGCTGGCCGTTGCGGTCGGTCTGGACGAAGCTTGCCTGCATTGTCGAGATCGAACGCAGTGCGGTGACGGCGCGATCGAGGTCGCCCGGCTGGGCCTGCGCCACGGCAGGAACAGGCATCGCGAGGGGTGCACAAACGGCAAACGCCGCCCAAAGGACGGCGCCGCTGCGAAAAAGGATCTTGGGCTGTTTCATGGTCGCCGGACTAATAGACCGGGTTTGAACAGCTTGTGAACCCGCCCCGGTGAAGGGGCGAGGCAATCACTTGATCTTTGCTTCCTTGAACTCGACGTGCTTGCGCACGACTGGATCGTACTTCTTGAAGCTCATCTTCTCGGTCGTGTTGCGCGGGTTCTTCCGGGTAACATAGAAGAAGCCGGTGTCGGCGGTCGACACGAGACGGATCTTGACGGTTGCGGGCTTCGCCATTTGGGTATCCTGAAAACCTGAAATGATTCGGGATCGACGGTAAGCCGCCGATGTGAGCGGGGCCTTTGGTCGAACGCCGCCGCAAAGTCAAGGTGCGCTAGGCCTTGAACGGCTTGATCGGCTTGAGCACGGAATACTTCTCTTTCAGGGGCGCATGGCCCAGCGGCGGCAGTTCGATCACCGGCGGCTCGACATGGGTATCGGGCAGGCGGTTCAGCAAGTCGCGAATCAGGGTCAGCCGGCCGAGCTTCTGGTCATTGAAATCGATCAGGGTCCACGGCGCATGGTTGGTATGTGTCGATTTCAGCATGGCCTCGCGCGCCTTGGTGTAGTCCGCATACTTCTCACGCGCGGTGACATCGATGGGTGACAGCTTCCAGCGCTTGAGCGGATCTTCAAGGCGTTCGGCAAAGCGCTTTTCCTGCTGCTCCTGATCGGTACAAAGCCAGTATTTGAACAGCAGGATGCCATCGTCGGTGAGCTGCTTTTCGAAGGCGGGTGCCTGCAGGAGGAACGAATCGACCTGCTCCGGCGTCGCGAAGCCCATGACCTTTTCGACCCCGGCGCGGTTGTACCATGACCGGTCGAACAACACGATCTCGCCCGCCGTGGGCAGGTGCGCGGCATAGCGCTGGAAATACCACTGGCCCTTTTCGGCATCGCTGGGCTTGGGCAAAGCGACGGTGCGGCACTGGCGCGGATTGAGCGGGCTGGCGATGGCGCGGATCGCGCCGCCCTTGCCGGAAGTGTCGCGGCCTTCGAAGACCACAACGATCCGCTTGCCCTTGGCCACTACCCAGCGAGCCATGGCCACCAGCTCTTGTTCAAGCGGGGCGTAGAGTTCCTCGAACTCCTTGCCTTTCAACTTCTTCCTGTCACTCATGCGTCCCTGCCTTTCGCACGGATGATGCGCCTATGGCGGGGGCGGTGCAACCATTCGGTTGTTCGCCATGCCGACGCATGATAAAGTTGCAATCGAAACCATGTCCAGACCGCCCGCCTCGCATCCTGACTATACCCGCCTGCCCGAACCCGGGCCGGATATGTTCGCCGCGCCATTGCAGCGTCCGGCCCAGGTTGGCGAGGACTGGGTCGAACCGGCGCAGCGTGCCTATTCGAGCGAAGACGACAGTATCTGGAACGATCTCTTCGCCCGGCAACTGCAGGTCCTCCCCGGCCGCGCTGCCACGTTGTTCATGGACGGGCTCGAACGGCTCGATCTGGGGCGCGGCGGGGTGCCCGACTTCGGCCAGCTGTCAGAGGATCTGGGCAAGCTGACCGGCTGGTCGGTGGTGCCGGTGCCGATGTTGATTCCCGACCACGTGTTCTTCTGGCATCTCGCTAACCGGCGCTTCCCGGCAGGCAACTTCATCCGCACGCGGGAGACGTTTGACTACATTCAGGAACCTGACGTGTTCCACGACGTCTTCGGTCACGTGCCGCTGCTCGCCGATCCGGTCTATGCCGATTACATGCAGGAATATGGCCGAGCTGGCTGGAAAGCGATGCGTTACAACCGGCTCAAGGCGCTGGGCGCGCTGTATTGGTACACGGTGGAGTTCGGGCTGATTCTGGAAGGAAAGGATGTGCGGGCCTATGGCGCGGGCATTCTTTCCGGTCCGACAGAGGCGGTGTTTTCGGTCGAGGGGAAATCCCCCAACCGGATCATGCTCAACGTCGATCGGGTGATGCGGACTGATTACGTGATCAGCGACCTGCAGCCGACCTACTTCGTGATCGAGAGCTTCAAGGAGCTCTATCACGATACCGTCGATCGCGATTTCGACCGGCTCTACCGCAGCCTGGGGCCGGGGTTCACTTACGCTAATACGGCGGTGATCGACGTCGATGACGTTCTGCAACGCGGTACGCAGGAGTACCTGCTGCGCGGCGGGCGCGGGAGCAACGCCCAACCGGTTTAGTAGCGCTGGTCCAGTCTGGTCCGGACGAGAAAAAGGGCCGGCAGCATTGGGATGCCGGCCCTTTCGCGCAAGATCGGACAGAAAGCCTTATTCGGGCTTCATGTCCTTCTTGTCTGCGTTGTCTTCCATCGCGTCAGCCTTGGTATCGGCGCCTTCGCGAACCGCGTCAGCCTTGCCTTCGATGGCGTCGGCCTTGGCTTCGGGAGCACCCGAGGCGCGGGCGGCTTCGGCCTGAGCGTTCAGGGCTTCGGCATCGGCTTCACCCGAAGCGCGAACGGCCTGTGCCGCTGCTTCGTCAGCGTTTTCCTTCTTGCTGTCGCAAGCGGCCAGACTGAGAGCCATTGCTGCAGTCGATGCCATCATCGCGCCTTTGATAAGTGCCTTCATGAGAACGTCCTTTTGGTTCCGTCAGCGCCCCCTGGGCACCAAACATGGATGTTCGGCGCCAGTGTTAAACCGGGGCCGGTGCCATCAAAAACGGAGTTCCCGGAAATTGGTTCCCGGAGAAATCAGCGCGCCAACAAAAAAAGTGCGAGGGCGCCGGCAGCAATCCGGTACCAGGCGAAAGGCGAAAAGCCCGAGCGCGCGACATAGGCCATGAAGGCCTTGATTACCGCCAGTGCGACGATGAACGACACGACAAAGCCGATGCCGATCAGGTCCCAGCCCACCGCGATGTTGCCCGACATCAGCGCCTCGCGGTTGTCGAGCACCTCCAGCGTGGTTGCACCCAGCATGGTTGGGACGGCGAGGAAAAAGCTGAATTCCGCCGCCGTGCGCCGCTCTACGCCCATGGCGAGCGCGCCCATGATCGTCGCGCCGGACCGGCTGACCCCGGGGATCATCGACACGCACTGGACCATGCCGATGCCCAGCGCGGTGCGGACTGAAAGCTGCGCCACGCCGCTTGGTCCGCCGGGCTTGGCCGTGCGCTCGATCACGAGGATGGCAATGCCGCCCAGGATTAGCGCCCAGGCAACGATCGACGGGCTGCCGAGCATGGCGTGGATCTGGTCCTTGAGCACGAGGCCGAGCACTGCCGAGGGAATGAAGCCGAGCAGGATATTCCGGACAAAGGCAATCGACATCGGCTCAAGCCGCAGCAGCCCTGCCCCCACAGCCCAGAAGGTACGCCAATAGAGCGCCACGACCGCCATGATCGCGCCAAGCTGGATGATGACGTTGAACACCTTCCAGGTGTCCGCATCATAGCCAAGGATTTCGGTGGCCAGCACAAGGTGCCCGGTCGACGAGACCGGCAGGAATTCGGTGAGGCCTTCTACGATGCCAAGCAGGATGGCGATAATGACGGGATCCATGGCGCGCACAAGGAAACGGGCGCGGCTTTCAAGTCAAGCCGCGCCCGCTCATTTCAACCCAATTTGCCGGGGTATCACCAGATGCGCAGGCGCTTTTCCGGCGGCAGGTACAGCTTGTCGGTCGGCTTCACGCCAAACGCTTTGTACCATTCGTCGATGTTGCGGACGATGCCGTTGACGCGGAACTGGCCGGGCGAATGCGGATCGGTCAGTAGCTGTTGGCGCAGCGTCGCTTCGCGCATCTTCACCTTGAACACCTGGGCATAGGCCATGAAAAACCGCTGGTCGCCGGTCAGACCGCCGATCACCGGAGCCTTCTTGCCGCCAAGCGACAGCTTGTAGGCGCGGTAAGCGAGGCTGACGCCGCCAAGGTCGCCGATATTCTCGCCCAGTGTCAGGCGGCCGTTGATACAGGCCTTGCCGCCGGGATTGGTGGTGTCGATCGGGCAATGGTCATTATACTGCCCGACAAGCGCGTCGGTCAGCTTGACGAAGTTGGCTTTGTCCGCCGGGGTCCACCAGTCACGCAAGTTGCCTGCGCCGTCCGACTTGGAGCCCTGATCGTCAAAGCCGTGGCCCATTTCGTGGCCGATGACCGCGCCGATCGCGCCGTAATTCACCGCATCGTCGGCCTTCAGGTTGAAGAACGGCGGCTGCAGGATGGCGGCGGGGAAGACGATCTCGTTCTTGGTCGAGTTGTAATAGGCATTCACCGTCTGCGGCAGCATGCCCCATTCGGTGCGGTCGACCGGCTTGCCGAGGCGCGAGATATTGTCGTCCTGACCCCAGCGCGATGCCGCAAGCACGTTGGCGATCGGATCAGTCGGGCTGAAGGTCAGACCTTCATAGGTCTTGAACTTCACCGGATAGCCGATCTTGGGGTCGAAAGCGTCAAGCTTGGCCTTGGCCTGAACCCGGGTTTCCGGACCCATCCACTTGAGGTCGGCAAGGTTGAGCGCCATCGCTGCACGCAGGTTGGCGACCAGCTTTTCCATCGCCGCCTTGTTGGCCGCGGGGAAATAGCGTTCGGCGTAGATCTTGCCGACGAGTTCACCGGCCATGCCCTCTACCGCCCCGATGCCGCGCTTCCAGCGGGGGCGTTGTTCAGGCTGGCCGCTCAGCAGCTTGCCGTAGAAGTTGAAGCTGGCTTCGTCGAAGCGCTTGGGCAGGAGCGAGGCAGCGCCGCCGGTCACGCCCTTTGCAAGCCAGGCCTGCCACAGCTCAACCGGCTCGCTGGCGATCATCCGGGCAATCGCCGGGACGCCGCCATTGCTGACATTGGCTGCCTGCGTCGGAGTGAGCTTGGCAACGGCGAGTTCCTCTGCCGTCGGGGGCAGCTGGCCCACGACGACTTCGGTTGCCTTGCCACCAGTCATCTTGGTGACCATAGCCGCGAGCCCCACGCCCGGAGCGAGCGCGTCCAGTTCCTGCAGGCTGAGCTTGTTGTAGGTCAGGTCGCGGTTGCGGCCGACCGTGCGGTCCCACGTCACCTCGGCAATGCGCTTTTCGAGGCCATAGACATCAGCCGCGGTCTTCGCCGGATCGGCATAGCCGAGTTCGGTGTAAAGGAAGGTCAGGTACTGCTTGTAGGCGTCTTGGAACTGCTTGAAGCGCGGATTTTCCTGCAGGTACATATCACGATCAGGCAGGCCGAGGCCGCTTTGGCGGATCGAGAAGACATGGCTGTCGGACTTCTTGGCGTCGACGCCAACGCCCATGCCGAGCGGCGAAGGCACGCCGGGTTCGATGAACAGGTCGGTCAGCGCGCTGACCGTATTGGCCGCCTTGATGCGGTCAAGGTACGGCTTCAGGGGTGCAATGCCGCGCGCTTCGATCGCGTCGGTGTCCATGAACGCCTTGTAGGCCGAGACGACGCGTTCCGCATCGGTGCCCGGTGCCGGGTTGGAGGCGACGAGTTCGTCCATAATCGCCTTCATCCGCGTTTCCGAAAGGTCGCGCAGGACGATGAAGCCGCCGGTGGAGGTGCGGTCGGCCGGGATCTCGGCCGTGTCCAGCCACTTGCCGTTGACGTAGCGGTTGAAATCGTCGCCGGGGCGCACCGAAGTGTCGTTGTACCAGGTCTGGATGCCGGCGAGGCCCCAGCCATCGGTCCGATCTGGAACGGTCGTGGCGATCACAGCCTTCTTTGCAGCCTTTTTGGCGGCGGGTTTCGCAACAGCCTTGGCCGCTGGCTTCGCAGCGGGCGCGGCCTTGGCGGGCATGTGGTGCCCGGCGTGAGGGTCGGGAGCCTTCGCTTGGGCGGCGTTGGCAAAGGCGAGCGCAAACAGGCTCGCGGCGAAGGCGGTGTTCCGGATCATGCAGTCCCCATCGATTGTCGGATGGTTGCAAAGGCAACCAGTCTCCCTTTTCGTAGCAACCGTGCGCGGGGGCGCAATTCTATTCGACGGGCCGCATGGCCTTTTCGTCGAATTGCAGTGCGGCGAGGTGGGCATAGAGGCCGCCCGCCTTGCTCAGTTCGTCATGCGTGCCAACTTCGACGATGCGCCCGGCATCGAGCACGACGATGCGGTCGGCCTTGCGTACGGTCGACAGGCGGTGCGCGATGACCAGCGTGGTGCGGGTTTCCATCAGGCGGTCGAGCGCGTCCTGAACCAGCCGCTCGCTTTCGGCATCGAGTGCCGAAGTGGCTTCGTCGAGCAGCAGGATCGGCGCATCGCGCAGCAGGGCGCGGGCGATGGCCACGCGCTGGCGCTGGCCGCCGGACAGGCGCGCGCCGTTTTCACCCAGGAACGTGTCGAGGCCATCGGGAAGTTCGCGAAGGAAGGATTCGGCATTGGCGGCGCGGGCGGCTTCCCAGACGGCCTCGTCACCAGCGTCCCAGTTGCCATAGCGCAGGTTGTCCCGCGCGGTGGCGGCGAACAGAACGCCGTCCTGCGGCACGAAGGCAATGCGGCGGCGCACGTCGGCGGGGTCGGTCGAAGTCAGCGGCACACCGTCGATGCGTACCGTGCCTGATTGCGGGTCATAGAAGCGTTCGGCGAGCTGGAAGATCGTGCTCTTGCCGGCACCGGAAGGACCGACGATGGCGACGGTTTCGCCCGGTTCGATCTTGAGGCTGAAATCATGCAGGGCGGCGGTTTCCAGCCGGGTGGGATAGCGGAAGGTCACCCGGTCGAAAGCGATCTGCCCGCGCGGCGGCATGGGCAGCGCAGTCGGGCGCGCGGGCGGGGCGATGCCCGGCTTCTCGTTAAGCAGTTCGTTGAGCCGGCTGGCAGCGCCCGCGCCGCGCAGCAGGTCACCATAGACTTCCGACAGAGCGCCGAGCGAGGAAGCAATCAGGCCGCCGGCAAAGACTATGCCGGCAATCGTGCCGCCGCTGATCTGGCCTGTGGCGACGCCGATCGCGCCTTGCCACAGCGCGACGACAATCGCGCCGAAGATCAGGAACATGACCAGTGCAGTCATCATCGCGCGGATGCGAATGCGGCGCTTGGCCGTGGTGAAGGTTTCCTCGACCGCGGACTGGAATCGCTCGGCCTCGCGCTTTTCCTGATTGAAGGCCTGAACCACCTTCATCGCGCCGAGCACTTCGGTGACCATCGCGCCGATATCGGCGACCCGGTCCTGGCTGGTGCGCGAGACGTTCCGCAGGCGGCGCCCGAAGTAGACGATCGGCAGGACGACGACGGGGATCGCCAGCAGCAGTTTGCCGGTCAGCGCCGGGGCCAGGTAGAACATGTAGGCGGTCGACATAATGGCGATCAGCAAGTTGCGCAGCGCCACGGAAACGGTGGTGCCGACCACGACCTCGATCAGCGAGGTGTCGGACGTCATGCGCGAGGAAATCTCGGCCGGGCTGTTTTCCTCGAAGAAGGCGGGCGGCATGCGCAGCAGGTTGGCCTGCACCCGGGTGCGGATATCGGCGACAACCCGCTCACCCAGCCACGACACGAAATAGAAGCGCACGGCGGTGGCGAGGCCAAGCACGACGATCACCATCAGCATCAGCGTGAAAGTGCTGTCGATCTCGGAAATCTGGGTTCCGTTACCGAAGCCCTTGTCGACGATGTCTTTGAGCCGGCTGGGAATGAAGGCGGTGGCCGCAGACGTGGTCAGCAGCGCGAGGAAGGCAAAGATCACCTGGCGCGGATAATTGAGCGCCTGGGCCCAGATCATCTTGAGCGGACCAAGGGTGCGCGCGGGTTTGGGCTCAGCCCTATCCGGCTCGGCCAGAGGGGCCGGCGTTGCGGCTTCGATCTGCGATGGTTCGTCGGCACTGACCATAGGCCCGCGCCCTAGCGCAGGGCGGGGTCTTGCGGAAGCGTATAGATCGCCATTTGCAATGCTTTTTCATTGTGCATTGCAACATCGACGAAAAGGGGCCAACATTGCCGGTAAATCGGAGCGCAAAACCTTGCTGTACAACGCACATGAACTAAACCGCGCGTGGATGACCGGCGCGAGCGCCTGGGCATCGATCGGGGCGGAAATCCTCAACAATCCAAAGCTGCCGATGGGCTATTTCGGCATAGGGTCGGTGATCGCATCGGCGCTGGACGTGTTTGCACATGCCTCTGCGCCGCGCGGCAAGCCTTCCTTCGATCTTGAAACGGTGACGGTTGAGGGCACCTCCTATCCGGTGACCGAGGCGATCGTGCTGCACCGCCCCTTCGGCAACCTGCTGCGCTTCACGCACACCGGCCTGCCAGCAGACGCGCCGAAACTGCTGATCGTCGCGCCGATGAGCGGGCACTTTGCTACGTTGCTGCGCGGCACCGTCCACCGGATGCTTGAACGTGCCGAGGTGTTCATCACCGACTGGGCCGATGCCAAGATGGTGCCGCTGGAAGCAGGCTCGTTCTCGCTCGATGACTATATCGACGAGCTAATCGGCTTCCTAGAGCATATCGGGGCCCAGGGTGATGGACGGGGCGCGCACATGATGGCGGTGTGCCAGCCCTCGGTCCCAGCGCTCGCCGCGACTGCGCTGATGGCCGAGGACAAGAACCCCTGCCGCCCGCTGACCTTGACCATGATGGGCGGGCCGATCGACACGCGCGAGGCACCGACCAGCGTCAACGACGTTGGCACGCAGCGGCCGCTGAGCTGGTTCGAAAATACAGTGATCGCCACGGTCCCGGCGATCTATCCGGGCGGTGGCCGCAGGGTCTATCCGGGTTTCCTGCAGCTCGCCGGTTTCATGGCGATGAACATGGGCTCGCACATGATGAGCCACTATCACATGTTCAAGCACATGGTGGCAGGCGATGGCGAAAGCGCCGATGCCTCCAAGGCATTCTACGAGGAATACCGCAGCGTTTGCGATCTTCCGGCCGAATATTACCTCCAGACCATCGAGCACGTGTTCCAGAAGCACTCGCTGCCCAAGGGTGAGTTCCGCCATGGCAAACGTCTGATCAACTTGGGCGCGATCACCGACACCGCGCTGCTCGCCATTGAGGGTGAGAATGACGACATCTCCGGCATTGGCCAGACGCGCGCTGCGCTGAAGGTCACTCCGGGTCTTGCGGAAAGCCGCAAGCACTACCTGCTCGCGGAAGACGTCGGCCATTACGGCATCTTTAACGGTAGTAAGTGGCGGAACCGGATTGCCCCGGTGGTCGAGGACTGGATGGCCAAGCATTCGGCGCGGGCTGACCTCAAGATCGTCGCCTGATCAGCCGGGTTCGGTTCGCCCGAACAGCTTCTTCAGCACCGCGCGGGCGGCGAGCAGCAGGCCGATAGCTGCGGCCAGGATGAATAGTGCCACGCCAGCGGCGATTTGCGGGTAGGCATAGACGCCCCACAGAAGCCCGGCGCTCGCCACGTCTTCCGTGGTCGACAAGGCGATATTGGTGAACGGTTCAGGGCTGGTATTGACCGCCGCGCGGGTTCCCGCCTTGGCGCCGTGAGTCAGCAGCGATGCCCCCCCGCCAAGGATGAAGGCAATCACCTGCGTCGTGGGGTCGGAAGGATCGGCCAGCGCCAGCGCCAGCACCGCGCCGCCAATGGGCCGGATCGCGGTGTGGATCATGTCCCACGCCGAATCGATCCACGGCACCTTGTCCGCCATGAATTCGACCGAGGCGGCGAAGCCCGACAGGCCGATGACCATCGGATTGGCAAGCGCCTGCAGTGCCTGCAAATGCTCGGGCAGCGGCCACGCCCCAAAGCGCATAGCAAGCCCGGTGGCGAAAATGCACAGGTAAAGCCGCCAGCCAGACAGAAGGCTGACGCTGCCGGCGATGCCCAGGATTTCGACTATGCCCATGTCGGCAGGATGCGCCGAGGCATCCTGCCATGCAAGGACGGACGATCAGAGAACCTCGAATAGCCCCGCCGCACCCATGCCGCCGCCGACGCACATGGTGACGACGACATGCTTGGCACTGCGCCGCTTGCCCTCGATCAGCGCGTGCATCGCGGCGCGCGCGCCGGTCATGCCGTAAGGGTGCCCGATCGAGATGGCGCCGCCGTTGACGTTCATCAGCTCGTTCGGGATGCCCAGCTTGTCACGGCAATAGAGCACCTGCACGGCGAAAGCCTCGTTCAGCTCCCACAGGCCGATATCGTCCATTTTGAGGTCGAAGCGGCTGAGCAGCTTGGGGATCGCAAACACGGGCCCGATGCCCATTTCGTCAGGTTCGGTGCCGGCGACGGCCATGCCGACAAAGCGGCCGAGCGGGGCGAGACCCTTCTTCGCCGCCGTTGCCGCTTCCATGATGATGACTGCTGCCGAACCGTCGGACAGCTGGCTGGCATTGCCCGCCGTGATCGAACCGCCCGGGATCACCGGCTGGAGCGATTGCAGGCCTTCCAGCGTTGTTTCAGGCCGATTGCCCTCGTCCTTCGTCAGCGTGACTTCCTTGGTCGAGGTTTCGCCGGTCGCCTTGTCCGTCACCGACATGGTGGTGGTGACCGGAACGATCTCCGCATCGAACGCGCCCGAAGCCTGCCCGGCGGCGGTGCGCTGCTGCGACTGGAAGGCATATTCGTCCATCGCATCGCGGCTGATGCCATAACGCTTGGCGACGACTTCGGCGGTCTGCAGCATCGGCATATAGGTCGCCGGATGCATGGCGATTAGTGCAGGATCGAAGCCAATGCGCATGTCCTTTGTCTGGACCATCGAGATCGAATCCTGACCGCCGGCGGCGACCACGTCCATCTTGTCCATCACCACCTGCCGGCTGGCGGCGGCAATCGCCATCAGGCCCGAGGAGCACTGGCGGTCAATCGTTTGGGCCGAGGAGGAGACGGGAAGTCCGGCACGCAGCGCGACGAGACGACCGATATTGCCGGCCTGTCCGCCCTGGGTGAGCACGCAGCCCCAGGCGACATCGTCGATTTCACCCGGATCGATCCCGGCACGTTCAACCGCAGCGGCGAGCGAGAAAGCGCCCAGGCTCGGTGGCTGCGTGGCGTTGAAAGCACCGCGATAGGCGCGGCCCATGCCCGTGCGGGCAGCGGAAACGATAAGAGCGTCACGCATGGTCTGTTCCTTATCCTATCTCTTAACCGAAGTGCTGGAAGATCCATTCGGCGATCAGCGCCGGCTTGGTCTCGCCTTCGATCTCAACTGTCGCCTCGACCTTCTGTTGCCACTGTCCGGGGCGCTTTTCTTCCATTTCGAGCAGCCTGAAATGCCCGCGAACCCTGGCTCCGGATTTGACGAAGCTGAGGAAGCGGACCTTGTCAAAGCCATAGTTGATCGACATCGCGACCTGCGGCTTTTCGACCGCCGTCTCCAGCATCTTCGACAGCAGCGACAGGGTCAGGAAGCCGTGCGCCACGGTCGAACCAAGTGGGGTCGCCTTGGCCATTTCGGGGTTCACGTGGATGAATTGGTGGTCCTCGGTCACATCGGCAAATGCATCGATGCGTGACTGGTCAACGGTCATCCACTCGGAGGTGCCGAGCGTTTCGCCGATCTTCCCCGCAAGGTCCTGAAGCTTCATCTGGGTGCCTTTCACATGGCCGGAAAGCGCATGTGATGGACCATGAAAAGCGGTAGCGCAACGCGCCTCAATTTGCCGCTACGGCACCGGGAATGTTGAGCTTGGGGCGCGCGCGAATCACTCGCGCATCGGGCGAATCGATTCGCCGCAGGTAGGACCACAGTCCGCATTGCACACCGATCAGCATCAGCGCGAAGGCCTGAAAGGCGATGCCGACGAACAGCGAGCCAAGCAGATAGATCAGCTGAGCCTGTTGCAGGGCATTGGCCAAGGGCGCCTGCCATTGCACATCGGCCTCGGCGCCCGGCGCGGCGGCCTTCTTGCGCCAGCGGGAGCGCAGACGCTCCATTTGCCACAGGCCCATCGCCTGGATCCACAGCCACAGGAACAGCCCCGGCCAGCCCTGTTCGCCCAGCATCTCGAAATAGCTGGAATGATAGGCGCGGGCGGCATCCTCTACCTGCTGGATCTCGACACCCGTATTGTTGCCCTGGCCGGTGGCAGCGCGGGTTTCGATGCGCAAGCGGTTGGAGCGGAAGGCGTCGAAGCCGCCGCCCAGCGGATGGTCCTTCACATAGTCGAGCGTCCACATCCACACGGCGACGCGGGTGGAGGCCGATTCGTCGGACTGGTGGTTCTCGATCGTGTCCATGCGTTTGGTATAGCTTTCGGGCAGGAACGGGATGGCCACCAGCGCCAGCGCGCCCATCGCCGCCATGAAGAGGAAGCGGTGTTTGACCGATCGCAGCGACAGCAGGAACAGCAGCGCGATGCACAACAGCCCGGTCCGCGCCTGGGTGCCGATGGGGATCAGCATGCATGCAAAGATCAGGGCGACGGCGAACAGCGTGGTCAGCTTGCCGCGCGGGAAGATCGTGGTGTGCTTCGCCGCCCACCACACCAGCGGGATCGCGGCGATGGCCATGCAAGAGATGATCGAGCCTTCGTAGATCCCGGTATTGTCATTCACAAACAGCTTGAGCGTGCCATAGCCGCCGCCCGAGGCCAAAGTCTTGATGGCCCCGCCGATGACGATCGCGCCGATGCTCAGCGCCATGACGAGGATCGCCGATTCAAACCGCAGCCGGGTCCGCAGGGTCAGTGGCAGGAATATGCTGAAGACCATCGCCTTCCACACCCACGCCCACTTGGCCGCCGCCTCCACTGGAAAATCGGCGGACATCGTGGTCAGGCCGCAATAGATCAGCAGCACCACCAGCAGCGCCTGTCGTAGCGTGAAGCGGCTGTCGCGCTTGTCATCGACGAGCAGCCAGCCGCCGAAAGCCAGCACGAAGACGATTAGCGAGATTGGCAGCGAGGCGAGCAGGAACCACGAGATTTTCTGCGGCGCGAGGATATCGACATAGAGATAGGCCAGCACCCAGATGAACGGGCGGCGCAGGCCAAGCGCGATCAGGCCGAACACGAAAGCAGTGAGGCCAAGATCAGTCACCGGCGGAATCGCCTTTGTCAGGATCCGAATCAAGGTCGACGCGCGCAAGCAGGCGCAGTGCGGCATAGGCCAGCAGGGCGTGCGTCAGTCCGAGCGCGAAAATGTCCACCATGGTGCGCGCAGCCATAGCGCGGGCGGGTTGACGCGGCGTTAAGCCTTGTCTGGCAGAGATTTGCGCCATGACACGCGTTCTTCATGTTCTCGATCACTCGCTGCCGCTGCACAGCGGCTACACCTTTCGCACGCGCGCGATCCTAAAGAGCCAGCAGGCCATGGGGATCAAGGTGCGCGGCATCACCGGTCTGCGCCACATGGCCGAGGGGCCGGACGCGGAAGAGGCGGACGGCATCCTGTTCCACCGCACGCGCGGGGTCGCAGGCGGTCCGGCAGGCCTGCGCGAATGGCGCGAGATCGGCTTGCTGGCCGATGCCATCGTCAAACTTTGTGGTGAATGGCGGCCCGATGTGATTCACGCCCATTCGCCCGCGCTCTGCGGAGCGGCAGCTCTGCGTGCCTCGCGCAAGCTGGGCATCCCGCTGGTCTACGAAATCCGCGCCTTCTGGGAAGATGCCGCCGTAGGCAATGGCACCGGCAGCGAAGGCTCACTGAAATACCGGCTGACCCGCAAACTGGAGGATCATGTCATCGCCGGCGCGAATCACGTGGTGACGATCTGTCAGGGGCTCAAGGACGATCTGGTGACGCGCGGCATCGATCCGGCGCGGATCACCATTTCGCCCAACGGCGTCGACCTCGCCCTGTTCGGCGAACCGACTGCCCCCGAGCCGGAACTGCGCGACACTCTGGGACTGGGCAGCGGGCCAGTGATCGGCTTCATCGGCAGCTTCTATGATTACGAAGGCCTCGACGACCTGATCGATGCCATGCCGCTGCTGGTGGCGGAACATCCCGCTGCCCGCCTGCTGCTGGTCGGCGGAGGCCCGCGCGAGGGGCAGCTGAGGGCCCAGGCCGAAGCATCGAGCGCCGCATCGGCCATCCGCTTTGTCGGTCGCGTACCGCATCACGAGGTGGAACGCTATTACTCGCTGTGCGACATTATGGCCTATCCGCGCAAAGCCAGCCGCCTAACCGATCTCGTCACGCCCTTGAAGCCGCTGGAAGCCATGGCGCAGGACAAGCTGGTCGCGGCCTCGTCCGTTGGCGGTCACCGCGAACTGGTGGAGGACGGACGCACCGGCATCCTGTTTGCTCCCGACAATCCCGAGGCCTGCGCCGCAGCGCTGGCGCGGCTGGCCAAGGCGCCCGAAACCTGGCCGGCGATTCACGCAAATGGCCGCGAGCACGTTCGCGCCAGTCATGACTGGGCGAAAAACGTTCATCGTTATCTTCGTGTTTACCAAACACTGGTAGCCATCCCAATGGTTGAAGAGACCATTGCCGCTTGATCTGGCGGTTGGTCCAAAGGATTAGGGGTTCTGACCTTGGTTGCGAAGCCACTGAAAACTAAGAGCAAATTGCCGGTCAGTCGTCATCCGCTGTTCGCGCCGATGGTCGCCTTGTGGTTTGCCGCCCTGTTCGGGCTCGGCAGCCTGGCGATTCGCCCGACCTTGCTTGAATCGGCGATTCTGGCCTTGCGGATCGATCTCGTCATTCCGGCAGCCGCCCCGCCGCTTGGCTTCACCTTCCGCATTCTGCTGGCCCTGTCGCTATTCGTCATTGGCGGCGCAATCGGTTTCCTTCTGGCCCGCCGTCTTGCTCGCCCTGTCGGTCAGCAGAGCGCCGGAACCCGTTTCTCGAAGGTCAAGGTCGCGGCCCAGACTGTCTCCCCCGCCGATGTCGACGCCTATGAAGAGGGCGACGATTTCGCCCGCCTCGCTTCGGCCCGCCGGATCGAGGACGCCGCCGCCAACGTCAATGTCATTCCGGGCCGCCGCCGCGCGCTGGCCATGGAGGAAGACTTCACGAACGAGGTCCACGATCTCGCGCCGGTCCCCGGGCACAAGCCGCAAATCCTCGACCTTGCCGATCTCGGCGCTTTCGACGAAGCCGAGCTGCCTGAGCCGGCCGAAGACGTAGAAACGCGGGTCGCTGCCGCAAAGGACGAGGAGCCGCAGTTTGATCCGTGGCGCCGCCATCCCAATGCTTCGCCCGCCGTGCAGGTGTTCGTCGCGGACGAAACCGAAGCCGAGGCCGACGCACCGGCCCAGTTCGCCGCGCCCTTTGCCGCGCCGCTTCATGCCAGCGCCGACTTCTCCCGTCCGCAGGCTGCCGACCACGACGAAGCGCCACGTGCCTTTGATGCGCCCGCTTTCGCCCCGCCTGCTGACTTTGCGCCGCCCGCCGATTTCTCCGCACCCAGCTTTTCCGAACCCGCCAGCTTCGCGCCGCCACCCTATAGCCCCTTCGCCGCGCCTGCTGCGTTCGATGCGCATGATAGTGGCGAAGTCGTCGCCGATCTGCATGATGCAGCCAATGATGGCGCCGGCCCCGTGACGGAAGTCGAAGCGCTGGCTGAGCCGGAAGCAGACATTGCCCCCGAGCCTGCCGCCGCCTTCACCCCGGCACCGCTCGATTTCCTCACCCCGTCGGAGCCTGCCCCGACGCAGCCTATTACGTCACAGCCCGCGCCTTCGCTGCCGGTCTTCGGCGCAGCGACCGGCGATGCCGCCGAACGCCTTGTGGCCATGCCGCTGACCTCGCTCGGCGTCGTCCAGCTTGCCGAGCGTCTGGCCCTGGCGATTGCCCGCAAGCGTGAGGCTGCCTCTGCTGAAGACGCATCGCCTGTCGCACTGCCCGGATTGCCGGCCAGCCTGTCTGCGCCGCAGCCGCCGATCCCGGTCGCCTTTCCGCTCCCGCCCAGCCTGACGCCGCCGCCGGCGATGAATTTTGCGGCGCCAGAGCCAGTTGAACCTGTCTCCGAAGTCGAGCCTGTGTCGGAAGCCGAGCCTGAATTCGAAGCCGAAGCTGACGTCGAAACCAAAGATGCGTTCGAAGTCCCAGCTGAACCTGCCGCCGCCGTCACACAGCTGTTTGGTCAGTCCTCGGCTCTGCCCGCCGCGCTGCGCCCGTTCAACTTCGACGACAATGCCGATGACGAGCCGCTGCCATCAATCCTGCCACCGCGCGGATTTCCGAAGCTGCCCGAACAGGCCGCCGCAGCGCAGCCCGCGGCGCTCGCCGAGCCGGTTGAAGACGGCGCCCCCGAAGCATCCGGGGAGGAGGAAACCTACGCCTCGCTGCTCGAAATGAAGACCCCGCCGCGCGCCTTCGTGCGGATCGAGGAGCCGCAGGAAGAAAGCGCTTCGGTCGAACCGGTGGTGATTTTCCCCGGACAGGACAACCGCCACGCTTTTGCCAATAGCGGAACGTCCTTCACCTCGGTTCCGAGCAATGAAGCAGGCCGCCTGTTCGACGGTCCGCCCGCGCCCAACGCGCCGTTGCGCATGCCGCCCGCCGTGACGCGCAGCATCGATGCCGAGGAAACCGAGCGCCAGCTCAAGGCTGCTCTCGCCACCCTGCAGCGGATGAGCGGGGCGGCCTGATCCGGGCCATCCGATTCGCTCTTTCGGGCGAATTCGCGGGCGCTTGGAGATAGCGCTCGCTTCGCATTAGCGATCAGAATACCCTTATGGCGGTTTCGTTTTTCGCCAAACCGATCCTGCCTGCCACTTCGCAGTTGCAAAAACACGATCCTGTCGCCATTGCGACCATTCGCGCAACTTCGCTGCATTTCGTGGCGGGGTGAGTCGCGTTTGATTTCCGTTGTAACCAGTTTTCTGGGCGCAGCGGACCAGGACAGGACAGGATTTTCGAATGGGACTTCCGCAGCCCCAGGGCCTTTACGATTCACGCAATGAGCATGACGCATGCGGTGTGGGCTTTGTCGCCCATATCAAGGGCGTCAAAAGCCACGCAATCGTTTCCCAGGCGCTCGAAATTCTCAAAAACATCGACCATCGCGGTGCGGTGGGCGCCGATCCCCTGCTGGGCGATGGCGCGGGCATCCTGATCCAGACACCTGACAAGCTGTTCCGCAAGTGGGCAGATCAGGAAGGCATGAAGCTTCCGGCCGAGGGCGATTATGCCGTCGCCATGTGCTTCCTGCCCCAGGACGAAGCCAGCCGCGACTTCATCGTCGGCATCTTCGAAAAGTTCATCGCCAAGGAAGGCCAGCGCCTGATCGGCTGGCGCGACGTGCCGGTGACCATCGAAGGTCTGGGCGAAACGGTGAAGGCTGAAATGCCGGTGATCCGCCAGTGCTTCGTCGGCCGGGGCGAAAACTGCGCCGATCAGGACGCTTTCGAGCGCAAGGTCCTCGTGATCCGCAAGCAGACGCAGAACCCGCTTGCCGCGCTGGCCGAAAAGCATGGTCTGCCCGGCATCAGCGAACTCTATATGCCCAGCTTCTCCAGCCGCACGGTCGTTTACAAGGGCTTGCTGCTGGCAACGCAAGTCGGCTCTTTCTATGATGACCTGCGCGATCCGGACTGCATTTCGGCGCTCGGGCTGGTCCACCAGCGCTTCTCGACCAACACCTTCCCCAGCTGGAAGCTTGCCCACCCCTACCGTTTCATCGCCCACAACGGCGAGATCAACACGGTGCGCGGCAACGTCAACTGGATGAACGCGCGCCGCCGCACCATGGAATCGGAGCTGCTCGGTGCCGATCTCGACAAGATGTGGCCGCTGATCCCGCACGGCCAGTCGGACACGGCCTGCCTCGACAATGCGCTCGAACTGCTGCTCGCCGGCGGTTACAGCCTTGCCCATGCCGTCATGATGCTGATCCCGGAAGCTTGGGCCGGCAACCCGCTGATGGATTCCAAGCGCCGCGCCTTCTACGAATACCACGCCGCGCTGATGGAACCGTGGGACGGCCCGGCTGCCGTGGCCTTCACCGATGGCCGCCAGATCGGCGCGACGCTTGATCGCAACGGCCTGCGCCCGGCGCGCTTCCTGATCACCGATGACGATATTGTCGTTATGGCGTCGGAATCGGGCGTGCTGCCGATCAAGGAAGACAACATCGTCCGCAAGTGGCGGCTCCAGCCGGGCCGCATGTTGCTGATCGACTTCGCCGAAGGGCGGATCATCGAGGACGAAGAACTCAAGACCCAGCTCGCCGCTGAAGAGCCTTACGAGGAATGGCTCGAAGCCGCGCAGTACAAGCTCAAGGACCTCGACCTTATCGAGCCTGAGCTGGCGCAGTTGCCGATCGAAACCACCTCGTTGCTCGATCGCCAGCAGGCGTTCGGCTACACGCAGGAAGACGTCTCTAAATTCCTTGAACCGATGGGCCGCGATGGCGACGATCCGATCGGATCGATGGGCACTGACACACCGATTGCCGTGCTGTCGAGCCGCTCGCGCCTGCTCTACGATTACTTCAAGCAGAACTTCGCCCAGGTCACCAACCCGCCGATCGACCCGATTCGCGAGGAACTGGTGATGAGCCTGGTATCGATGATCGGCCCGCGCCCGAACCTGCTCGGCATGGAAGCCGGCACGCACAAGCGGCTTGAAGTTGACCAGCCGATCCTGACCAATGACGAGATCGCCAAGATCCGCTCGGTCGAAGCGGCGCTCGACGGTGCATTCCGCACGGCGACCATCGACATGACCTGGGATGCCGCCAGCGGCCCCGATGGGCTGGAAATGGCGCTCAAGGAACTGTGCTGGGCGGCGACCGAATGCGTGCTGCAGGACAAGAACATCCTGATCTTGTCCGACCGCGCGCAAGGGCCTGACCGGATTGCCATGCCGGCGCTGCTAGCCACCGCAGCGGTGCATCACCACCTCGTCCGTCAGGGCCTGCGCATGCAGACCGGCCTTGTCGTCGAAACCGGTGAAGCGCGCGAAGTGCACCACTTCTGCGCGCTCGCGGGATATGGCGCCGAAGCGATCAACCCTTATGTGGCCTTCGAAACGCTGGAAGATATCCGCGTCCGTAAGGAATTCCCGCTCGACCAAAAGGCGGTGAAGAAGAACTACATCAAGGCTGTCGGCAAGGGCATCATGAAGGTGATGTCCAAGATGGGCATCAGCACCTACCAGTCCTATTGCGGCGCGCAGATCTTTGACGCGGTCGGCCTCAACACGGCTTTCATCGACCAGTATTTCAAGGGCACCGCGACGACCATCGAAGGCGTCGGACTCAAGGAAATCGCGGAAGAAACCGTGCGCCGCCACGCGGCGGCTTACGGCGACAACCCGATCTACAAGTCGATGCTCGACGTGGGCGGCATGTACGGCCTGCGCCTGCGCGGCGAGGAACACGCTTGGACGGCGGACAACATTGCCTCGCTGCAGCACGCGGTGCGCGGCAACATGCCCGACAAGTACAAGGACTTCGCCAAGTCGATCAACGACCAGTCGGCGCGGATGCTCACCATCCGCGGCCTGCTGGACTTTGTGCCCGCCGAACACCCGATCGACATTTCCGAGGTCGAACCGGCCAGCGAAATCGTCAAGCGCTTCGCCACTGGCGCGATGAGCTATGGCTCGATCTCTTGGGAAGCGCACACCACGCTGGCTGCGGCGATGAACCAGATCGGCGGCAAGTCGAACACCGGTGAAGGCGGCGAAGATCCGACCCGCTTCAAGCCGATGGCCGATGGCCGCAATCTGCGCTCGGCGATCAAGCAGGTCGCGAGCGGCCGCTTTGGCGTGACCACCGAATACCTCGTCAATGCCGATGACGTGCAGATCAAGATGGCCCAGGGCGCCAAGCCCGGTGAAGGCGGCCAGCTGCCCGGCCACAAGGTGGACAAGACCATCGGCGCGACCCGCCATTCGACCCCGGGTGTCGGCCTGATCTCGCCGCCGCCGCACCATGACATCTATTCGATCGAGGATCTGGCCCAGCTGATCCACGACCTGAAGAACGTCAACAACTCCGCGCGTATCTCGGTCAAGCTCGTCTCCGAAGTCGGCGTCGGCACGGTTGCCGCCGGCGTTTCCAAGGCGCGCGCGGACCACGTGACGATCTCGGGCTATGAAGGCGGTACCGGCGCTTCGCCGCTGACGTCCTTGACCCATGCGGGTTCGCCTTGGGAAATCGGCCTTGCTGAAACCCAGCAGACGCTGCTGCTCAACAACCTGCGCAGCCGCATCTGCGTCCAAGCCGATGGCGGCCTGCGTACAGGCCGTGACGTTGCCGTGGCGGCTCTGCTCGGCGCGGACGAGTTCGGCTTTGCCACCGCACCGCTGATCGCGGCGGGCTGCATCATGATGCGCAAGTGCCACCTCAACACCTGCCCGGTCGGCGTTGCCACTCAGGACCCGGTGCTGCGCGCGCGCTTTACCGGCCAGCCGGAACACGTGATCAACTACTTCTTCTTCGTTGCCGAGGAACTGCGGGCGATCATGGCTGAACTTGGCTTCCGCACGATCGGCGAGATGGTTGGCCGAGTGGACCGGCTCAACATGAAGCAGGCGATCCAGCACTGGAAGGCGCGCGGCATCGATCTTTCGAAGCTGCTGCACCGCGTTGAACCTGTCGCCGGCACGACGCTCGGCTGGAGCGGGACGCAGGATCACGGGCTCGAAAAGGCGCTCGACAATGATCTGCTCGCCGCTTCGGCGGACGCGCTGGACAACAGGTCGCCGGTGGTGATCGAACGCAAGGTGATCAACGTCAACCGCACGGTTGGCGCCATGCTTTCGGGCGAAGTTGCCCGCCGCTATGGCCATACCGGTCTGCCCGACAACACGATCAAGGTGAAGCTCACAGGGGTTGCCGGTCAGTCGTTCGGTGCGTGGCTCGCCCACGGCGTCACGCTCGACCTGACGGGCGATGCCAACGACTATGTCGGCAAGGGCCTGTCGGGCGGCCGCGTGATCGTCCGCCAGCCGCCCCATGTCGACCGCGAGCCGACCGAGAACATCATCGTCGGCAACACCGTGCTTTACGGCGCGATTGCGGGTGAGGCCTTCTTCAACGGCGTTGCGGGTGAACGCTTCGCCGTGCGCAATTCGGGCGCGGTCGCGGTGGTCGAAGGCACGGGTGATCATGGCTGCGAATATATGACCGGCGGCACGGTGATGGTGCTGGGCCGCACGGGCCGCAACTTCGCCGCTGGCATGTCGGGCGGTGTCGCCTATGTCTATGACGAGGCGGGCAACTTCGCGCAGCTGTGCAACCTGGCGCAGGTCGACCTGCTGCCAATCTCGGCCCAGCGCGACGAGGAAGACGGCGCTGGCCGTCCGCAGCAGCGGACCAATGGCACCAGCGATCCGGGCATGGGCGACATGCTCCGCCACGACGCCGAACGCGTGAAGGTGCTGCTCGAACGGCACCACCTCCACACCGGATCGAAGCGGGCCCGCGCCTTGCTTGACGATTTCGACAATTCGCTGACGAAGTTCGTCAAGGTTATGCCGCGCGATTACGCCAAGGCATTGAAGCAGATGGAAGCCGAGCGGAACGCAGCCGCCTCGGTCGCAGCAGAGTAAAGACGATGGGCAAGGAAACCGGCTTTCTCGAACTTGACCGCCAGGACCGCACCTATGCGGACCCCAAAGAGCGTCTGACGCACTACAAGGAGTTCGTCATTCCGCAACCCGAGCCCGCGCTGAAGGCGCAGGCCTCGCGCTGCATGAATTGCGGTATTCCCTATTGTCACAACGGCTGCCCGGTGAACAACATCATCCCGGACTGGAATCATCTGGTCTATGAAGGTGACTGGCAGAACGCGCTCGAGGTCCTGCACTCGACCAACAACTTCCCCGAATTCACCGGCCGCATCTGTCCTGCTCCGTGCGAGGCAAGCTGCACGTTGAACATCACCGACCAGCCCGTGACGATCAAGTCGATCGAATGCGCGATCGTTGACAAGGGGTGGCAGGAAGGCTGGATCGTCCCGCAGGTGCCCGAAAAGCGCACCGGCAAGACGGTTGCCGTCGTGGGTTCTGGCCCCGCTGGCCTCGCCGCCGCGCAACAGCTAGCGCGCGCTGGCCACTCGGTCACCCTGTTCGAGAAGAACGACCGCATGGGCGGGCTGATGCGGTACGGCATCCCCGACTTCAAGCTCGACAAGGACCTGATCAACCGCCGGCTGATGCAGATGCAGTCGGAGGGCGTCGTGCTCAAGACCAGCACCGAAGTCGGTGTCCATGTCTCGATCGAAAGCCTCAAGGAAAACTTCGACGCGATCATCCTGTCGGGCGGGGCAGAAGATCCGCGTCAGCTGACCATTCCGGGCGCGGAAATGTCGGGCGTGCGGCTGGCGATGGAATTCCTCACCCAGCAGAACAAGCGCAACGCCGGCGACGATGAAACCCGCGCCGCCCCGCGCGGCACGCTGACCGCCACCGGCAAGCACGTGATCGTCATCGGCGGCGGCGATACCGGCAGCGACTGCGTTGGCACCTCGAACCGCCAAGGCGCGGCCTCGGTCACCCAGATCGAGATCATGCCCAAGCCGCCGGAAAAGGAAGACAAGGCGCTGTCCTGGCCGAACTGGCCGCTCAAGCTGCGCACCTCAACCAGCCATGAGGAAGGCGTCGCCCGTGACTGGGCGATCAACGCCCGCCGCGTGATCGGTGAAGACGGCAAGGTCACTGGCCTTGAATGCGTCCGCGTCGAATGGGTCGGCGGCCGCATGCAGGAAGTCGAAGGCAGCGAATTCGTGCTACCCGCCGACCTTATCCTGCTCGCCATGGGCTTTGTCGGCCCGATCAAGGCGGGCATGGTCGATCAGGCCGGGGTCGAGCTCGACGCGCGCGGCAATGTCGCGGCGAACGTGATCGATTACCGCACCAGCGACCCGCAGATCTGGGCTTGCGGCGATATGCGCCGCGGCCAGAGCCTGGTCGTCTGGGCGATCCGCGAAGGCCGGCAGGCCGCCCGCGCGGTCGATGAAGCGCTGATGGGCGTGACCCAGCTCCCGCGCTGATCCACCGGATAGGATACGAGACAAGAGGCGCGGGCTGAATCCTGCGCCTCTTTCCGTTTCGGGCAGCGCAGTCTAGGGCGGAGGGCATGATCCGCCTGTCCGACCTTGCCCTGCCGCTTGACCATACGCCCGACGATCTTGAAGCCGCGATCGCGCAGCGCCTTGGCCTTGCACCCGGCCAGCTCGAACGGTTCGCTATCGTCCGCCGCGGCAATGACGCACGCAAGAAGCACGCGATCCGGCTGGTCTATGTGCTCGATGTCGTGGTGCAGGACGAGGCCGGGGTGCTCGCCGCCCATGCCGGGCACAGCCATGTCCGGCCCACCCCCGATACCTCCTACCGCTTCCCGCTGCGTGCACCCGAAGGGTGGTCCGGTAACCGCCCGGTGGTCATCGGCGCCGGCCCCTGCGGTCTGCTCGCCGCGCTGATCCTCTCGCAGATGGGGCTGAAACCGATCATCGTCGAGCGCGGCAAGGCCGTGCGCGAACGCACCAAGGACACCTGGGGCCTGTGGCGGCGATCCGTGCTTGAACCTGAATCAAACGTGCAGTTCGGTGAAGGCGGCGCGGGCACGTTTTCCGACGGCAAGCTCTATTCGCGCATCAAGGACCCGCGCCACTTGTCGCGCAAGGTGCTCACCGAATTCGTCAAGGCCGGCGCGCCTGACGACATCCTTACCGAGGCCCACCCGCACATCGGCACCTTCCGCCTCGTCACCATGGTCATGGCGATGCGTGAAACGATCGAGGCGCTGGGCGGCGAATACCGGTTCCAGACCCGGGTCGAGGACTTCGAGATCGAAACCGCTGCCGATGGCACGCGGTCCATCGCCGGCCTGCACTTGTCGGATGGCAGCGTGCTTCCCGCGCGCCATGTCGTGCTCGCGGTCGGCCATTCGGCGCGCGACACCTTCTACAAGCTGCACGACGCGGGCGTCCATGTGGAGGCCAAGCCCTTCGCCATCGGCGTGCGGATCGAACACCCGCAGAGCTGGATCGATAAGGCGCGCTATGGCCCCAATGCGGGCAATGCCATCCTTGGTCCGGCCGCCTATGCGCTGAGCCACCTGACCTCGAACGGGCGCACGGTCTATTCGTTCTGCATGTGCCCGGGCGGCCGCGTGGTCGCCGCGACGAGCGAGGAAGGCCGCGTCGTCACCAACGGCATGAGCCAGTATTCGCGCGCCGAATTCAACGCCAACTCCGGCCTCGTCGTCGATATCCAGCCCGATCGCGACTATCCCGGCGGACCGATGGCCGGCATCGCTTTCCAGCGGCATTGGGAAAGCCTGGCCTACACGGCAGGCGGATCGAATTATCAGGCGCCGGGGCAAAAGGTGGAAGACCTCCTAAAGGGGCAGGCCTCATCGGGCGAATTCGGCTCGGTCGTGCCAAGCTACCAGCCGGGGGTTAAACTCACCGACCTGTCGCTCTGCCTGCCTGACTACGTCATGCAGTCGTTGCGCGAGGCCATTCCCGTGTTCGGGCGGCAGCTTGCCGGCTACGATCACCCAGATGTCGTCATGACCGGGGTGGAAACCCGCACCTCGAGCCCGGTGCGATTCACGCGCGGTAAGGACTTCCAGAGCCTCAACACGCGCGGGCTTTACCCGGCGGGCGAGGGCGCGGGCTATGCCGGCGGCATCCTCAGCGCGGCGGTGGACGGCATCCGCGTGGCCGAGGCACTTGCGGAAGACCTGCTCGGCACGGCGGCGATGGCATGACCCGGCCCGAACCCCGCCCAGAACGCCGCTACGTAGGATCGTGCCACTGTGGCGCGGTGCGCTTTGCCGTGACCACCGATTTTCCCGAACTGACGACCTGCGATTGTTCGATCTGCGCCCGCAAGAACGCGCTGATGGTCAAGGTCCACGAGAGCGCGTTCGAACTGCTTTCGGGTGCGGAGAGCCTCAGCGAATACCAGTTTCACACCAACACCGCGCGGCACTTCTTCTGCAAGACCTGCGGCATCTACCCCTTCCACCGCAAGCGCGTGGCCCCGGATCATTTCGGCATCAACATCTTCTGTTTGCAAGACTTCGATCCCGCCGGAATCCCTGTCCGCGCCACGGTGGGCAAGGGGATGGCCTGAAGCTCAGGCGCGCGCGGGCATGAAGCCCGGACGGCGCAGCAGCAGGGCGGAGATCAGCGGCACCAGCAGGGCTACGGGCGCGATTTCGGTAAGCGTGATGGCCATGCGCATCACCGGATTGGCGTACATCTCGGCGAAGGCGTTCATGTCGACCTTGGCCTGAGCGAGCGCAGCGGGGCTGGCGCCCTGTGCCTGCATATCGGCAAGCGCCTTGGCGCTGAATTCGGCGACGAAGCGGTAGTCGGTCGACCACATCCAGGCTTCCCAGCCGATGACATAGAACAGCGCAGCAATCGCCGCGATGCCCAGCCCCACGCCCAAGGCCTTGCCGAAGCCGATCACCCCGCCAAGGTGCTCGTCGCGGTATTTCTTCACCCCGGCAAAGACCAGACTGAGCGCAATCAGCATCGACAGATAGCCGAGCACCATGCCCAGCATGCCATGATCGGCGACCAGCCCCATGGTCAGCGTCAGCAGGACCAGTTCGATGATGCCGGCGATCGCGCCGTAAGTGGTGATCAGTCTGGTCATGTCGATTCTCCCCTGTTTCGGATGCCCCGGACTGTGGCGGCAACCGGCGGCCGAATCGATCGCCCAAACGGGTGATCTGGCCCAAATCGTCCGAATTTACGGCAGGATATCGAGCGCGCGGGCGCGCGCAATTGCCTGCGTGCGGTTGGCCGCCTCCAGCTTTTCGAACAGTCGGCCGACATGGGTCTTCACCGTGTTGGGAGAGATCGCCAGCCGCCGTGCGATAACCTTGTTGGGGCAGCCCTCGGCCAGCAGGTCCAGCACTTCGACTTCGCGGGCGCTGATGCCCAGACTGGCGATCGCCTGGCGATTGCGCGCGAAGGGCGAAGAGCGCGGTGTCAGGCGGTTGCCCAGCCAGATGCCAAGCCCGGCGAACATCAGCGCAACGCACAGGACATAGAGCGATGTCGACCACTTTTGCGTGACGTGGCGCCAGTCCATCCATTCCACCAGCAGCGCCAGCGCCGCGAGGGCGATGCCATAGCTGATCACGATGCGCTTCATCGCAGGACCTGCCCTGCAGATGGGAAGGCCGCTGGCCTGCCGGCAGAAGGATATGCGTGCTGCGACACCATGTGGCCAGCGTGGCGCAACACGCTCCGTCTGCCAAGGGGCAAGCGTTGCCGTCAAGGTGCGCGCCTAGTCAGAATTCCGGAGGCGGCGCTTTGCTAGCAGGCAGGATTGTATCGCCTATCGCCTGGCAAGCAATCCGTGCACCAAAGGACCGCACAATGATCCGCCGCCGCCTTCTCGCCCTTGCTCCGCCGGCGCTCCTGCTGACCGGCAACGCGCCCGGCCACGACAAGCCGCACTGGTCCTATGGCGGCGAGGCGGGCCCGGAGAAGTGGGGTGAGCTTTCCCACGACTTTGAGCTGTGCAAGACCGGGCAATGCAATCGCCGATCGATCTGGGCGCGGCGGATGTCATGGGCAATTTCGCCATCAAGGCGGCCTACAAGCCGGGGCCGCTGACACTGCTCAACAATGGTCAAACGGTGCAGGCAGTGATCGCGCCGGGGTCTCTGGTGACCAGCGGCATCGCGCGTTACAAGCTGCTGCAGTGCATTTTCATAAGCCATCGGAAGAGGTGCTGTACGGACCGCCCTATCCGATGGCCGCCCATTTCGTGCACGTCGACCATGCCGGAAACCTCGCCGTTCTGGGCGTATTGTTTGAGGAAGGCGCGCACAACGCCGAGCTTGGCAAGCTGATCCGCGCCGCTCCCGCCCATGAACGCGAGGCCGAGGCGGTGAAGGGAGCCACCTGCGATCCGGGCAAGCTGCTACCCGCCAATCTGGCAGTCTATCGCTACGAATGCTCGCTCACCACGTCGCCCTGCACCGAGGGGGTACGCTGGCACGTGGCACGCCATCGGTCGACGGCGTCTGCGGCGCAGATCGCTGCGCTTCATGCCATCATGGGGGACAATGCCCGGCCGATGTAGCCGCTCCATGGGCGCTTGCTGGTCGCCGGGGTGGACTAGGCGCAGGAGCTAGTCCGGCAGTCGCCAGTCCACCGCGCCGCGCCCCTGCGCCTCAAGGAAAGCATTGGCCTTGCTGAAGTGACGGCTGCCGAACCAGCCCGAATAGGCCGACAGCGGGCTGGGGTGAGGGGCGGTGAGGATCAGGTGGTGTGTACCGGGTCCCAGGCCCGGAACCCGCCCCGCCTTCTTGCGGGCATGGTTGCCCCAAAGCATGAACACGCAAGGTTCGGTCTTGGCGGCGACGGCGGCGATGATGGCATCGGTGATCGCTTCCCAGCCTTTGCCCTGATGCGAACCGGCCTTACCCTCTTCGACGGTCAGCGATGTATTGAGCAGCAAGACGCCTTGCCGCGCCCATGATTCCAGATGGCCATGGGATGGTCGGGGCAGGCCGAGATCGCTTTCGATCTCCTTGTAGATGTTGACCAGGCTCGGAGGCACTTTCACCCCCTTTGCAACCGAGAAGCAGAGGCCATGCGCCTGTCCCGCACCGTGGTAGGGGTCTTGCCCCAGAATCACGACTTTCACCTGATCAAGCGGGGTCAGTTCCAGCGCGGCAAGGCGGCTGCCTAGCGGCGGAAAGATCCGCTTTCCGCCGGCTTCCTCTGCCTTGAGGAACCCGCCCAGCCACCGAGATTCGGGCGTCTGCAGCACGGGATCAAGCGCCAGGCGCCAGGATTCGGGCAAGGCAGCGGTATCGGGCATCAGCTCGTCATTCCAGGGGTTCCATGATCGCGCCGTTGCGCCTAAGCACTTCGGTCATATGGCTGTCTATCTCCACGAAGAAGATCTCCCCGAAGGCGTTCTTGCCCCCGGCCCGATCGCTGTCGATACCGAAACGATGGGGCTGATTACCCCGCGTGACCGGCTCTGTCTTGTGCAGCTTTCCGATGGCGGCGGCGATGAACATCTCGTCCGTTTCGGCCCGGGATCGCGCTATGATGCGCCGAACTTGAAGGCCGTTCTGGCCGATCCGGCGCGGGTAAAGCTCTACCATTTTGCGCGTTTCGACCTTGCCGCGATTGAACATTACATGGGCATCACCGCCGCTCCGGTGTTCTGCACCAAGATCGCTTCAAAGCTGGTCCGCACCTATACCGACCGCCACGGGCTCAAGGATCTGGTCCGCGAATTGCTGGGCAAGGAGCTGTCGAAGCAGCAGCAGTCGAGCGACTGGGGCGGGGCCGAACTTTCCGAACCGCAGCGCGAATATGCCGCCTCGGACGTCCGTTACCTCCATGCCATGCAGACCATTCTGGTTGAGCGTCTGGCGCGTGAGGGACGCACCGAAATGGCGCAGGCTGCCTTCGATTACTTGCCCCACCGCGCCCGGCTCGATCTGGCCGGATGGGCGGACAAGGACATCTTCAGCCACGAATGACCCAGGCTGCCGACCAGATCCGATCAGAGCGCCGGTTCCGGGCGCTTCCCGGCGGCCGGCATGATCGTTGGGTAAGGCTGCTCGCCAAGACGCTGCCGGCTGCGGTGGGCGCAATCGTCGCAGTCATGGTCATCGCTCCGCTGTTTCCGCGCGGCGAAGTCAGCTTTCTGCTCGATCGCAACAAGGTCGCCGTCGCCAAGGAACGTATCCGGGTCGAATCGGCCCTTTACCGCGGGCAGGACAACAAGAGCCGGCCCTTCTCGGTTTCCGCCGGAAGCGCCTCGCAGCCTGATGCGTCCCAGCCGATCATCGCCATGCACGAACTGGCTGCCAGTATCTTGCTGAGCGACGGACCCGCCGAGATCAAGGCGCCGGACGGTTCGTTCGATTACACAGCCGAAACAGTCAGCGTGCGCGGGCCGGTCGATTTCAGCGCCGCGGGCGGCTACCGCCTGACGACCAGCGCCGTCACCATCGACCTCAAGCAACAGCACGTTACCGGGGCTGGCGGCGTATCCGGCGCAATCCCCGCAGGCACATTCAGCGCCGACCGTTTTGATGCCGACCTTGACGAGCGGGTCATCTCCCTGACCGGGCGCGCCCGGCTCAGAATGCAGCCCGGCCGTCTGACCGTGCCGCGCAATTGAGCCCGCGCGCAGATGGCCCACGGCAGAAACACTTCACCTTCCGCCATCAATGGCATAGAGCAACACCCATGAAGCAGACTTCGCTTTCGCGCACCGCCATCCGTTCGCTTGCCGCCGGCCTGATTGCCGGGGCGGTCGCCACTGTGGCGTTCGGCGGGTTCGTCGCACAGGGTCAGGCGATCAGCGGCTTCAACAGCAATTCGCCGGTCAATTTCGCTGCCGACAGGATCGAGATCCAGGACCGGCAGGACCGCGTGGTGCTCTCAGGCAACGTCGATATCTCGCAGGGGGACCTGCGGCTGCGCGCGGCGCGGACCACCATCGCTTATACCGATGCCGGTCCGCTGCAGATTCAACGGATTGATGCGACTGGCGGCGTCACCGTGGCGCGCGCCGGAGAGATTGCCCGCGGCGATGTCGCGATCTATGATATCAACGCCCGGATCATTACACTGGCCGGCAACGTCCAGCTCAACCGCGGCAGCGACAAGCTCAATGGCGGCCGGCTGGTGATAGACCTCGACAAGAGCGTCGCCAGCATCAATGGCAGTGCCGGGGGCGCCGGTTCTGGATTGGGCAATTCCGGCTCTCGCGGCGGGCGGGTTACCGGCTCGTTCACGGTGCCCAAGAAGAACTGATCAAACGCGTCAGTCGGCCTTGCGACGTTAGCGGAAATACCAGATTTTATGACGTATTGCAAGTCATAATATTGATTCGATTGTATTTTCGGGATGATCTGAAGAGCTAAAAGCCGTCCTAGCAATCACCGAGCAAACACCATTTCAAAATCGTAATTAGGGCTTATTCCTCGATTGTTCCGACTGTTTACCAGTCTTGCAGGGGAGAGCTTTCCCCTGAGTCCGAGCCGCTGTCCCGTCTCGGCCTCCCCATTTGCGGGGACACCCCGCAACGCCCCGAGATTCGGAGCGGGGCTGTCGACGCGCTCTGTCCCACTGGCCCTGCTGGTCCGCTCCTGAGGGCGCGGAGTCTTAAGGAAGAGGGCCCCGCGCGCACTCTGAACCGGCGGCCATGGGCGCAGGCGAGGAAAGGCGACAGGCCCCGCCTTTCCGCCTGCTTGAGGCAACCATTCAATCGCCGCCTCCTTTCAGGGTGCGTCTACTCGGTTTGTGCAGTCTCGCTGGTCGCTCGCGCAACGATGCGCATGCGCAGGTTAGAGTCAGAGGATTGGACTTGTAACGGTTTTGTGCGGGTCACGTGAGCGTTTTAAGCTCGCAACAGGAGACCGACGAGATGATGAAGCGTTCAGAAGAGTTCAAGCAGGAGGCGGTGCGACAATTGGACAAGCTGGAATACCGCGCGGAGCTGAATTCCGAAGCACTAGCACTGTTCGTGCGCTTTTGGCTGACGGCCAATCCACCGCTGCCTGATGCGGCTCGGGCCTCCGCGCAAGCACAAGGCAAGGAGCGCTTCGAGGGCTTTGTCGAGGCATTGGCACGCAAATGGATTTTGGACCAAAGCTGGCGGACGCCGTGCTGCGGCCTGAGACTGATTTGTAGGACTGATTTGTCGTACACTCTGGCAAGTCTAATGCTGAAGCGTAAAACAGGATTGGCTGGTGCGCCCATGGCTTTGACAAGTTGTCATGACAAAGATCACTGGGGCTGCTGAGAGTATGCCTCGATTGACTACTCCAGGAGGTTGGCAACCAATGCCCGCGTTGCGTCCATCGCTGCTAATTGGAAATCCTAAATCACATGCCAATCTGTGTTTCCAATGCGGGGCTCCCCTGAACAGCTAGAGCCGCCTGACCTTGATGTTTCTGAACCAGACGCGATCTCCGTGATCCTGAAGAGCGATATGTCCCGAACGTGCGAGCCCGTACCCAGGCAAGTCTGCGAACTTGCTGGCCGCGACCGCGGCTCGCCAAGCCGGAGACCAAAGATCATATTCGACGACCAATTTGCCGTTCAGCCAATGCTGAACATGCCCGCGATTGACGATGATCCGCGCTTTGTTGAACCGGCCGACCGGAAGCACTGCCCGAACACGCGGCGCAAAAAGGTCATAAGCCGCTCCGGCCTGATGGGTCGGGTTGCGCGCATCTGGAGACAGGTCGTTGTCAAGGACCTGCATTTCCGGGCCAGTTTGCCAAATTTTGGGGTTCGAACCCTCGACAACGTTATAAAAAACCCCGCTATTTCCGCCCGGAGAGATCCGCCATTCATAGGACAGTTCGAAATTTTCGAAAGTTTCGTTGGTGATGATGTCCCCGCCATAGCCGTCTAGCGTCAAGCAGTTTCCTTCCACGCGCCACCCTGGCAGGATTGCCTTGCTGCGATAGTTACGCCAGCCCTGCAGGGTGCTGCCGTCAAAGAGCAGGCGCCATCCCTTCGCCAGTTCAGCAGCGGTGAGAAGGTTTGGCTGGGGGCGGGCAGGTGAACGCGCGCCGGCCGCCGCAGGCGAAAGACTGAGCGCAATCGCGCAAAGCGTGATCCCGTACCGAAACTTCATCCATTGCTCCTCGCTTGTCGAGATGTTGTACTGGAAAGCGCACGTCGGCAACCTGGGCTCGGTCCAATCTGTTTTCTGTCGGGCTTTGACTTGGCTGAATGAATTGCGGCGCCTCATTGAGTCCTCAAGGACAACAGAGCTAACGCTCTGTATTTTGGTTGGACACCGCGTAATTGATTTAGCGACCCTCCTGGATGGTACGAAGTCGCCATGGCGCTTCAATGCAGGAGGGAGGCCATCGTTCACTTCCTGGAGGGTATGGACGATGAAATTGACAGGGGTCTTGAACGAGCCGGTGATGCCGTACTCGCGCATCGGGCGGTCGTCGAGTTTCTACCAGTATTTGACGCGATCGGTCAGCCGCTTGTCATTGACGATGACAAGCAGGTCATAGTCAGACTTGTAGCCCTTGGCCGTGTGCGGCTCGTCGACCCAGCCGCCTCGGGCAAAGGAGCCGTAGAGAACGCACTTCAGAATGCGTCCCTGCTTCTTCCACTCGTGCTTGGACAGGGCAAAGGCATCGTCGAACTCTTCGAAGAGCAATTGCATGACCCGTTCGAGCTCGCGCTTCTTGGCTGACGGCAGATGATCGAGGTCGGTCCGCATGGCTTGAAGGCTAGCAGAACTTGTCGGGAAATGCGCAGCCCTAAGGCTGTAGATCGATGTCAATTGCAGCGAATATGAGGGCATTCTTCGGGTTGCGTCTGAAGGTGGGGCAGCATGCCGGGATTTCTGCCCGTTAGCTGGACCATGCCCAAAACTTGGCATTGCAAAATCTGGACGAACATGCAGTGATAGGGGCATCGTACCCTTGCGGGCGTATGACCGGGGACCTGTGCGAATGTCCAGGCGCCGAGCTAAAGGCCAGGTGCACGCCCAACACGTGCCTTCCAATCCCCGGTCATTTTCATGACTTGGTCAAGCCGCTTCCATGACAGGATCAGCAAAGATTGGATGGCGCAACGGTGCGCCTCGTTATGTGCCTGAATGCCAGCGAAGGCGGCATCCATTTTATAATATAATTATAAAATGGAAGGTTGTTCTCCTGGAGGTCACTCTTGGACTGCGGCTGAACGAGTCGCGTCAAAGTGTGAAGGAGCAGATACCATGACCAAGCATGAATCCCACGACGAGCCCGTGATCGATCTCGGTCAGGCCTCGGTCGAAACGAAGGGCCAGGCCATCTTCGACGTCGATGTGAGCGGCGGCCTGCTGCGCTACATCGTCGGCTCGATCGAAGACTGAACTGGTGGGAGAACGCGCGCCCTGCGGCGCGCGTTCTCTTCCAGCTGCAGGCTATGTCAGGCTTGGAACATACGGCATGGACGCTGATCGGAGACACCGCCATTTTTCTTGATATCAGGCACGATCGCTATTTCCGTCTGCCGCCGGCTGGCAATGCGCAGTTCGTCTCGGCGCTGGAGATTCCGGCGGGAGGCTGGCCCGTCCAGCCTCCCGGCTTCGAACGACCCGGCACCTGGGCTCCGCCGGCATCGCGTTCGCCGCTGATCGATAGCGGACCCTTCAATCTGGGCGATGTCGCGCGGGCCATCTGGATGCAGAAGCGTGTCGAAAGACGGCTCAATAGCCGCCCGTTCATGACAGTCATGAGCGATCTGGCTGGCCTGTCAGCCAGCAAGCCACTTGCCGATCCATCTTCGGATGCCATGGCCGCCCGCATGGTACGCGCCTTTGAGCTGGCCCGCTTGCTGCGTTCCGCCGCAGATCGCTGCCTGGCTCGATCGATTGCCCTGGCCTTGTGCCTGATGCGCCGGCGCTGCGCAGTACAGGTCGTTCTGGGAGTCAAGCTCTCGCCATTTTCCGCCCATTGCTGGGTTCAGTCGGGCGAACACGTGCTCAATGACAGCCTTGAAGAGGTACAGCGATACTCGCCGATCCTCGTCCTGTGAGGGTGCCTCGCTTCCTGCTCGCGGTTCCCACGCCATCAAGTCCATGTCCGGACGTCGCGCGGGGTTCGGGACTGCAGTGTGTCTCCAGGCCAAATGAGGTCATAGCCAACCATCCTCGGATCTGGATCGATGGCGGCATGGATCTTCCCGGCCACGGCGGCTGGATCATCGGACAGATCTTTGCGCGCGGGACGGGAGCACAGGCGCCGGCATTGCCCCTGCTCGTCGGCATCGAAACCTTGGCACGCTGGCTGGTCTCCGAGTGCTGGGGGGCCTATTGCGCGGTCCTGTCCAGACCCGGTTCCCGGCACCTGTATCTGGTCTGCGATCCTTCCGGCCTTATGCCTGTCTATAGGCTTCGGCTGCCGGGCCATTGCATCGTCACGAACGACCTTGGGCTGATTTTTGCGATGGGCAGCGCGTCCAGGGTGTCGTGGAGCGATCTTGCCGGCCATCTGCAATGGCCGGAACTTCGTGCGCGCCGAACATGCCTTGCTGGCATAGAAGAACTGGTACCCGGTGAACTCCATTGTCTGTCGGATCCTTCCGCAGGAACCAGGCTGCTCTGGCAAGTGGAACGGTTTCTTCCCAGTCGGCCGGTTCGCTTCGATGATGCCTTGGCCGAGCTGCGAGAACTGGCTTCGAGCGTTCTGGGTGCCTGGGCGGGCATGTTGGGCGCGCCTGCGGTCGCGGCATCAGGCGGCGTCGATTCCACGTTCATCTGCGCGGCCCTCGCCTCTGCGGGCCAGGATTTTTCCTGCATTACCGTGGCTACTGCCGATCCGAGCGGTGATGAGCGGCGGTTCGTGCTGCAACTCGGAGACCATCTCGGGGTCAGGGTCGAAACCTGTACTTATGACATCCAGGCCATAGACCTGTCGCGAGCCGCATCGCAGGGACTGCCGCGCCCTCAGCGCAAGACCTTCATGCAGGCGCTCGACCAGGCACTTGAAGCAGCAGCGCATCGCATAGGCACCGGTGCCGTGATCGACGGGAATGGCGGCGACAACCTTTTCTGCTACCTGCATTCCGCAGCGCCCGTCATCGACAGCCTTCGCTTGCGCGGACCCGGCCGCGCCACCGTCGCGACCTTTCTCGACATGTGCCGGCTGACGGGCGCAGATGCTGCAACAATGGCCCGTGCGGTGATCCGCCGCATGTGTTCATCGTCAGCGGCCAGCCTGGGGAAAGGCGATACCAGGCTGCTTGCAGGCGACGTTTCTCGTGCTCCGCAACCCCTGGTGCCCAGGCTGTCGGCTCCAGTTGGCCGTCACGAGGGCAAGCGCGATCACCTTGCCATGCTGATGCGGTGCCAGAATCACCTGCATGGCCTGATATCGCCAGGATCCCTGAACCGCCTTTCGCCGCTGATGTCGCAGCCCCTTGTCGAACTCTGCCTCTCGTTCCCGACCTGGCTTTGGTGTCATGGCGGCCTCAACCGGGCCGTGGCGCGCGCTGCCTTTGCCAATGACATTCCCCGCGAGATCGCAACCCGGACTTCCAAGTCAGGTCCGGACAGCTTCATACGCGCCGTGTTTACGCGCGGGCGCGCCGAAATCCGGGACATGCTCCTCGGCGGGCTTCTCGCGCACCACGGCATCCTTGACCGGGTCGCGACCGAGGCGGCGCTTCATGCCAGCGTGGATGCAGCCGATTCAATGATCTACCGTCTCCTCGATCTCGCGGAAGCCGAGGCCTGGGCCAGGTCATGGGAGCCTTGACGCACTGGTCTCGCAGGTGAGTTCGGCAGGGTCAGGGGCGCCCTTCATGATTTTCCAGCGAGCATATTGCGCGGCCTTCGACGGGGCGCAGTTCATCCGTCCCATTAGCCAGAACTGGAACCACTCCACAGAGCGTTCGTACATCGCAAGGCGATGCGAGGGCTGCCATTTGAAGTGAGGTTCATCGTTCAGGACATAGAGTTCGACCGGGTTGTTGTGGCGCCGCCAGGCCGCGACCACGTCGAGTCCGATCGTATATTCGCTGTCTCCGGTCTGGATGAGGAGCGGGGTTGCGATCCGGTCGGCATTGAGCACCAGCGACATCGGTTTCCAGAACGCGGCCGCATCCTCTTCGAAGAAGCGGTAACCCATCTCGCGCCCGAACTGCTCGAAGGCGGGCCCGGCCATGAGCGGATAGGCGTTCAGGTCTTCGCAGCAGGCACCCAGGGCGGCGACCTTGAACAGCGAAGAGTTGATGAGCGCCCATTGCACGGTCGAGGTGCCGTCACTGAAACCGCTTATTCCCATGCGAGCAGGATCGACAGCGCCGGTTGCGACTGCATGGCGCAAGGCAATTTCAAGGGACGATTGAACCGAGCGGCGATCGGTCCAGTTTTCCCGGTTGGCCTGGCGCATTGCCACATCGCTCGCAGCGTTGAGGGCGGCAGCGACAAAGTCGGGACGGGAGAAGCTCAGGACTGCAAAACCCTTGGCCGCGAGCGCCTGGATCGGAAACTCATCGTCAGTCCCGCCGCGCAGGAAGCCGTCACTGATATACTGGACGACCACCAGCGGGTGTCGTTCGCCATTCCTGTGCCCGGGAGGAAGGACAAGGTCAGCATAGCTCTCCACGCCGAAATCGTTCCGGAACCGAAAGCGCTGAGCACGTCCCAGATGCAATTGGCCGAACTCGGGGTTCGGATCGAAGATCAGCCGCTCCCGTCCTGTCTCTGGATCGATCGCGACCAGACGGCGTGTCTGCGTTGCCCCTTCACGAGCGCAGATGATTTCGCGCGCCGGCTTGGCGCAGCCGATCAGGGCATCGTCTGTGACCATGACCTGCCGCGGCGACTTCTCGCCCCGGCGCCAGGCGAGGAGTCCTGCCTGGCTCTTTGCCCAGCCTGTTCGCTGCAGCGCATAAAGCGTGCGGGCATCGGGTGACCACCACAAGCGGGAAACCCCCTCGCAGCGCCGCTGCGCGCAAGTTTGGCGCCGACCGATCCCGTCAGCGACGACGAGCTGTGACGGGCTGAGCAAGCGTTCGGGATACCTGGCCTCGGTCCAGGCGTGCCTGTTCGCTGGTCCGCTGGCAAAGGTCCGCGCGGTTCGCGGAACGCTGTCGGGCCGGGCCGGATTCAGGATGGCCACCTCGTCCGTACTGGCCGCGCGCCGGCTGCCATCGGCCAGGTTCCAGTGGACATATTCGGTTGGCAAGGCGCCGGTGGGAAACGGCAGGTCGGCCAGTTGAGGTGAAAAGCGCTCATCGAAGAGAAAGCCGACACGCGCTTCTTCGGCGACAGCTTTCGCATGGCGCCGCAGGGCTGGACGCGTGGCAAGGATCAGCGCTGAACTATCACTGCTCCAGGCGAAATCGGTGACATCGTCTGGCAGCCGTGTTGCCTGGTCGGCGGCCGACTGACCCTGCGCATCTGCGATCCAGACCTGGTTCGATCCCGCCACCCGTTTCAGGTAGGCAACGCGTTTGCCATCGTGCGACCAGCGCGGGGTAATGACCTTGGCATAGCCTGCACCGACTGCCGACAGATTGCGTAGGACGAATAAGTCCCGGATAAACTCGCCGCCCCGGTCGAGCTCGCGCGCTTCGCCGGGATGCCGGAGCGAGATGGCCACCAGCTTCTGGCAATAGCTGTTCGTGTCAGGATTACCGCGCCGGGTCGCAACGGCAATCCATTCTCCGTCGGGGGAAACGCCGAAAGGACTGGGAGCATCGTTGGGATCCGACCGTCCCATGTCCGTCAGTTCCGCAAGGTCCCGGCTGCTTGCCGGGCGAGCCGTCTCCCCGTGGCCTCTAAGCCTTGCACAAGGATCCCCTTCTGCCGGCAGCGCGACCTCTGCCGGCAATATCGACTGCGCGAGAAGGGCGGCAAGCACCAGACTCATTACCAGCGCCTCGTCACGCCAAGCGCGATAAAGCGCCCGATCGGCGAGTAGTTCGTCGAATCATAGTTCGTGTCGGTGGGGCCGGTGGTCCTGATCAACCTCGGCCTGGCGTTGAACACGTTGCTGGCGTTAAGCGACACGGCAAGGCCGGGCTCGCCATCCTCCCGCGGTATGAAGTCATAGCGAACAGCCAAATCGACAGTTGCCTGGGGGCTGAGACGAGCCGGCGTCGCAAAACGCCGGTCAGTCAAGGCTCCGGTATAATTGAGGGTCGTGCCGAGCCGCAGCCTGCGATCCTGGTAGGCAATGGCACCGCGCAGTCGCAGGCTGGGCGGGTTGAACACGGTTCCGGCCAGCTGGACCTCGGGCAGGGCTGCGGTAAGTTGCTGGCTGCTGGACAGCCAGGTACCTGCGATATCGATGTTGAGCCTGCGTCCCGCGTCAAGGTCATTGCTCCAGCCGAGGCGTGCGTCGATGCCATGAACGGACTGCAGGGCGACATTGACGTTGCGGTTGTCGACCAGGGCGGCAACCAGCGCGGCGTCATAGGCCGATCCGCTGAAGTTCTGCAGGCCGAGTTCTGCGCCTGAAATCAACCCGGCAAGATCACTGGCTGACGGCGAGAAATCGATCAGGGTCGCGTAGCCCGGATCGCGGAAGGCAGCGGCAATGGAACCAGCGATGGGCTGGACCACGCGGTCCTTGTAGCGGATGTCGAACCAGGTTGCACCAAGTGTCAGTGCGGGCGAGCCGAGTGGCCGCAGTTCGAAACCCGCCGTCCAGCTGCGCGCTCGCTCGGGCTTGAGATCCGGGTTGCCGCCGCTGGCATAGAGCACGGTGCGGCCTGGGTCCGTCACACCAAAAGCAATCGCAGGGAGCAGGTAGGTCTGGTAACCAACATATTGCTGATAGAGTGTCGGCGCCTTGAAGGAGCGCGACCAGGTCCCGCGCAAGGTGAGTTCAGGGATCGGCGCATAGACGAGGCCGATACGCGGCGTCGCCAACCGGGCCATGCCGGGATAGTCCTCATAGCGCAGGGCTGCCGACAGGCTCAGCCGTGCAATTCCGCGCAGGTCATTCTCCGGCGCAACAAAGGGCAGGTTGATCTCGCCGTAGGCAAAGCGGCTGCTGCGACTGACATTGAAAGCCCCGTTTGCTGCGGTGCCGACGAAGCGGGAATAGTCCATTCCGTTGCTGCGATAGCCGGTCCCGAAGGCAATGCGTGCATCGCCGCCGGCCAGCGCGAACAGCGGTCCTTCCGCTCCGAGTTCCGCCGAGGCTGCCCGGTTGCAGAAGCAGCCGCTGGTGACGACGGCGCTGCCTCCGGCCGATGTGAACGTCGTGTTGTAATGCGTACGATCGCGGCCAAGGACGCCCTGGGCCTTGACCGTCCAGTCATTGCCAAGCGCGAATTCGAACGAGGGGGCAAGTGTCAGGGATTCTACGTCCGGCCTGAACCGGTAGCGCGCAGCTGCCGTCCCGCCGACAGTATCGGAATCACGATGCGAATAGAGGATATCCACGCTGGCCCTGATCCCGCTGCCCAGATCCTGGTGCGCCGAGAGCACGGCGGCGTGACGGCGCTGTGAAGGATAGAGCGACGTTTCGGGATCAAGGGTGGAGGCGTAGGGGCGCTGCGCCGCCGTGATCCCCGTGTTGCGGGAATAGTCGTAAGCAACGATAAAGCCGCCGCCTGCCCATTTGCTGCCGGCCACCACATCGGCCTGCTGCTGAAAGTTGCCGCCATCCGTGCTGGCGCGGAGCTGGCCGGAAGTCGTGATGCCCTCGTAATCGCGCCGCAGCAAGACATTGACCACGCCCGCAACGGCATCCGATCCGTAAAGCGCTGAGGCTCCGTCCGGGAGCACCTCGATACGGTCGAGGGCGGCGAGCGGAATTGCCGAAATGTCGACGCCGCCGAATGCTGAATCATAGGGCAGGCGGTGGCCGTTGAGCAGGGTCAGGCTGGCATCGGCCCCCAGCCCGCGCAGATTGACGCTCGATGCGGAATTGACGTTGCTGTTCGTCAGGCCCGCTCCGGTGCCGACCCCGGGGTTCTGGCCGCCGGCGAAGTTCTGCGGCAGCGAGCGAATGGCCTCGCCGAGATCGGTCTGGCCGGCAGCGATGATTTCCTCGCTGTTGATTTTCAGCACGTCGCTGGCAGACACTGCGCCGCGAATGTGCGAGCCGGTGACGATAATTTCGCCGTCGGTTTCTGCGTCTCCGGAATGAGGCGCGGGCTTGCTCCCCTTCTCTGCGGCATCGGCAGGCGTCATCATAAACGCAAAGGCTGCTCCGGCGAGCAGGAGGGAAGCAGTGTGTAGACGTGGCATTGGGTCGATCTCCCTGTTGGCCCGGTCCGCCTTTCCAGCGCGACCAGTAGAGAGATTGACGAGTGAAACGTCGGCGACCTTAGTTGCAGGTGAAATTATTTTTCGCGGCGGTCATTCGATCTCGTCGACAGCGACCCGGAAACGCGCCAGCGCCTTCATCATGTGGTACTCGACCGTCGCCATTGAAATGCCGAGTTCGCAGTGGATCTCGCGGTAACCCTTCCCATCGAAGCGGTTCATGATGAAGACCTTCTGGGTCTTGGGCGACAGCGATGCCAGTGCCCGGTCGCAGGCTGCCTGAAGATCTTCGGCCGCAATTCCCAGTTCCTGTTCGGCGGGGAACGGCGCGTCGAGCGCTTCGATTAGCGGCAGGGGCTCATGCCGGCTGCGCATTGCGCGTGCACGGTCAATCAGGATGTTTCGCGCAATCCGGTAAAGAAAACCGGCCGGATTGATGAGACGGCTCGCCTGCTCGCTTGCTGCGGCACGCAGGTAGACTTCCTGGACAAGGTCAAGCGCTGCATCATGTCCGGCGGAGCGCGCAAGGTAGCGAAGGAGCCCGCTTCGCTCCTGGAGGTAGACCCTTTCAAGGTCTTTGGGCTGGGCACGACGCAGTGCCGGGGACATCGCCACGGGACTGATCGAGGGTTGCACTGCGCTGAGGCGCACTGCAAATCCGGTAAACGAAGGCACTGAGGCACCTGTAAAGGCACAGCCGATCGGTCTCCGCGAATGGGGAAAAGCGGTTCAGCTTCCAGTGCTATGCCGCCGTAAGGAAAAGCCGGAGCGTTTCCCTTGTCCGAAACGGCCGCCTGACCTTAAGGACCGGCGTGCTTGATGCCTGGCGGAATTGTCCACGCGGGGTCTGCCAGCTTGTCGCCCGCGCAACAAAATTATGTCAGCGCGATCGAATCTGCGCAAGACCGGTTTGTGATTAAAGAGTTGAATTGCAGCCGTAACGGTTCAATCAAGTGCCGCGACAAAGCTGTTCGATGTACAGCGGGACGGCGTGTCTGCGCCGTTCGTGATAGGAGAGCAGCAAGCTGCAAAGCTGGGCTGTGTCACCGCCTGCCAAATGCGCCGCGTATATACGGCCAAGTTCCGCTTCACAGTCGCCGAACAGTACCTGGTCAAGGCGGCGGACGGCATGAAGCCGATCATTGAGCGAAGAGATGGTCTCGCATAGCAGCGAGTTTTCCGAACCGTCTGCGATTGCCAGGAAGAGGGTCGCAGTCCTCTCAGCAATGTCCCCGTCCTGTCCGATCGGCTCGGCTGATGCCGCGGCAGTTCGGGCATGAATTGCAAAGATGAGCAGCGCCGCAGTGAACTCCAGCATGTCGCGCAGCGCGCGTTCGCCCAGGCGCGCGACGCTGAACCCTTCTCCGGGACGCAGATCGACCAGCCGCTCGCCAGTCAGTCGGTTCAGGCTGTCACGCACCGGGGTCATGCTGACACCGAATTCATCTGCGAGCCGCAGGGCCTCAAGCCTCGCACCGATTGGCCAGATCCCGCTCATCAAGTCGTGCTTCAGCTTTCTGTAGGTGGGTTTCAGCACGTTTGACGGGCTCATTTTGCGCACCAGTGCCGTTGCGCAAATTGCTCGACAGCTTCCTCCTGATCCGGACGAAGGGCGTCCGTGGCTTGTGGATGGCCCACCGGATTTCCTTTGAGCAGGTTTGATGGGCATTGACCTTCGTAGTTACCGAGATTGGGCCGGTGCAGTGCATACCCAGCCAGTTCCGCAAGTTCGTCGGGAAAGGTCCGTGCAATCTCCGGCGGATATGCCAACCATTGGTTTTCGTAGGGTTTCAGCCAGCCGAGACTGTACCCAACCACGATGCCGCGGCGTATCCCTTGTGACCGGTTGGCACCGGCTCCGTGAACGGTCGATCCCAGAAAGCAGATGGCCGATCCTGGCTGGCACTGAGCCACAACTGGCTGCGGGAGATCGTCGAGGGTCTCGATTTTCCGCCGATGTGTGCCGGGATAAATGCGCGTCGCACCATTGTCGGGCGTGAACTCCGTCAGCGGCCACATGACATTGACCAGATACTCGTGATGACCTTTGATGCCCGGCCACATATCATGATCGCAGTGCGGAAATTGTTCGATCTCACCGGGATGGATCTCGATTGCCTGCGCGACGTTGAGCTGGATCCTGTCGCATGCTGGCGAGAGAACCTGGCGAACGATTGCGAGTATGGTGGGCTCGAGAACCAGCTGTGCGGCATGCGGCGAACGGCGCAACAGACTGCCGAAACGCTTGGTTCTGTACCCATAGAAATATCCATGGCTGCAGGGCGTTTGATCGAACACGGGATCCAGATCGGACTCGATGCTCGACAACGCCTCTGGAGGCAGCAGGTCAGGGATGATGCAGTAACCGTGCTCGAGAAGATCGCGGGTCCATGCGGCGCTGCACTGCGGGGCGGTCATTGCATGCCACCGGGTATCGGGAGGCGGCAGGTCAGCAAGCTGTTTATTCCTGTCCGCGACAAGGCAACGGGGGTCTCGGCGTCGATCCGGATATGTAGCCCTACGAGCGAACTGCCGCCAATTTCAACCGGCTCCCCGAGAGCGCGGCAGTCCCATCCAAAGCCTTCGATCTGCCGAAACCAAGAGACAGTCGCGACACCTGTAAAGTCCGAGATGCCGGCGCGCAGCGCATGTTCGACCAGTGCCGTGACCAGCTGGTTGCGGGCGCGGCGCCTGTCAGGCGCACGCAAGCTGGGCTCAAGACAGAACCGTGTGATTTCCCGGGTCCGGGGTCCTTTCGGCAAATGCGATTGGCAGAGGAATGGGTAGAGATCGGCAAGGATGTGCGGCCCATCAGTTGGCAACAGGCGTGCCGATGCACGGTGTGCTCCCTCCTCGTCGACAAGGACCAGATATTCCGCCTCTTCGGTATCGAACTGGTCAATCTCGTATCGCCCGGCAAGCACCGGGACATCCCATTTAAGGAGATCGACGAATACCCGCTTGCGTGCCTCGAACATCGCCCGAATGGCCGGGTATTCCTGAGAGGAGATTGCTGGAAGCAACTCTGGATGCATGTTGATTTACTCCGTCAATGTGAACTGACGGGATATTCAGCAGGCGACGCCCGGCCACGACATACCAAGAACTGGGGAGGGGCCCGTATCGCAGGAATGGCGTAAACCTGGCGGGGCTCGCGCGCGCCCGGTCTTGCGGCTTCAATGGCCCTTGCCTCGCCAGCGGAATATGTCGTCGAACCCGATCAGGCCGTCAAAGAGGGCATAAAGGACCAGTGACTGGCGGCAATGGACGTCGTATCTTTCGCGCGCGAGCTTGAGATGCTGGACCACCGTCTCGGGACTGATCCCGAGTATGATGGCCGTCTCGACAGCGGTCTTGCCGCGGGCAGTCCAGAGCAGGCATTCGCGCTGGCGGTCGCTGAGAGCGGGCTTGCCCGGGCTGCGGAAATTTCCGGAAATCCGCTGCGCCGAAGCCATGGCAAGCGCCCCGATGATTTCGGCAGCAAAAAATACGGGGCGGGGAAGGTTGCCGCCGGTGCGAACCACGAATGTGCAGGTTCCCCGTCCCTCGCCGGGCAGGTGCCTGGGCACCGTGTATCCGTCACCAATGCCGCATTCCAGACCTACAGCTAGCATCTGCCGGTCGCCGCGAGTCATGGGTATCAGTCTGTCAAGTGCCCCCCACTCGAAGCCCGTGAACGACTTGTCGCAGGCGCGGCGTACCGGATCACGCCCGGCAAGGTCAAAGGCCACATAGATCTTGGCCCACTCTTCGGGATAATCGTGGATGAGCACGCCGGGATCGTCATGTCTCGGTGATCCCATCTCGAGGCTAAGCGCATAGTGATCGAAGCCGAGGCGCCGGGAGGCCCGGGCGAGGACTGCGCCAAGCGCATACTCGGTATCTGATTCTACGAGCTCGGATGCAATTTCCTCAGCAATGTTCAAACTCATTGAGTGACCATGCGACCCCTGGCCAGGTTCCCAACACCGGGCCTCGGCGATCGTCCAGTCCGGTCCGGCGCAGCGGCTTCCATTCCCAGCCCCGGACGCGATCCCTGTTCAGTCCCGGAAGGTCTTCGGGACCATGTAGCTGTTGCCGAGGCTCAAGGGTCTGGGCAAGATTGTCATAAGTCTGGGTGGCTATGCGGTCATGTCTCCCCTTACTCCCTGGCCGAGTCGGCGAATTTTCATATCGCCTAACGCATTGGATCATCAGTCGTTTATAATTAAATTACAACTGGAAAATTATCTAAAGCCGTCCATGGAGAAGGTCGCGGTAGCCTTCGCTCGCCAGATAGGCTGCCTCATCCATGAGGCGCTGCGTTCACCTCCGTTCGGAGGACGTTTTCCATTCGTTGGCATTGGCGAAGACTGAGTGCGGGAAGGCGATATGACGCGCGGTCTCTCGCACCGGATTGGATATGTCGGACGCTTCGGCAAGAAAATCGATTATCCGCAGCATGAGAGCGAGCCGGCTATGCTGGAAAGACGTTAGAAACAGGCATCCCGCCTGACTCGAAGTGCAGCATCCCGCCAGACGCTGCTGGAACCGCTTGGCGGCAGCAAGACGGATGCCGAATGCACCGTCAGTCAGGATTGAGCAGGCCAGGCCTTGGCCATCTACGTGATCGTTCAGCCAGAGCCGCTGCACTCCCTGTTCCGCCTGATGGAAAGCCCACATGCGCCTCGCGGCAAAGGGGCGGTTTATTCGGAAAAGAGCTTCAACGTTGCCAAATACCTCGCAGCCAATTGCGACCTTCAGCAAATGCATCTTCGGGCGACGGGCCTGCTCATGCCCGCCTTTGATTGGCTTTGAGATCGGTAGCTAGAAGCGCGATCTCCACAAGGACAGGGTGGCAACGAATTTGGATGCGAGATTGCCGACCTTGATCGGGCTACTGCCTGGACAGTACAGCGCAGACCCCAGCCCGAAGCCCGCTGCGCCAGCTGCAAGCCATGGCCCCATGGTCTCAGGAGTGATTCCGCCGACCGGCAGGAGACGAAGATCCTGGGGCAGGACTGTCCGCATGGCCTTCAACATTGCTGGCGATGATCCTTCAGCCGGGAAAAGCTTCAGAGCGGAAGCTCCGGCACGCAGAGCTGCAAATGCCTCGGTTGGGGTGGCCACTCCGGGAATGGCGACAAGGCCTTGCTTAACGCTTCTTTCGATCACGCTGGCATCGGTGTTGGGTGCTATGATGACTGTTCCACCTGCCTCTGCCACGGCATCGACATCGCTGGGGCTAAGCACAGTTCCGGCCCCGATTATGGCCTGGCCCTCTAATTCCTCGGCCAGGAGGCGGATGCTTTCGAAAGGCTGAGGTGAATTCAGCGGAACTTCGATGATGGAAAATCCGGCCTGTACCAATGTCATGCCGACAGGCACGGCCTCGTCAGGCGTCAGTCCCCGCAGGATTGCTATCAGCGGGCACCTGGCGAATGCGTCGTCAAAGGCAGTGGTATTCACGAACAAGCCTCCCAGATAGCGATGATGCCGGCGGCAAATGCGGTGTGACTGTCGAGGAGTTGCGCCTCGCCGCCGTTTTCCGCGATCGCGGCGAGATAGAGCGCGCCCAGGTCGGGGTTCGCCAGGACGTAGACCGGCGAAGCCCGATTCCCTTCCATCCGAACGCAAACATCGCTGCCGATCAACAGGCCGCTGGCATAGGATGCGGACTCGGAGTCGTCCCGCACGCCGAGCATTTTTGCAGCGCGTATGCCGAAAAGCGATGCGGCGAGATCGCGCCGCTGACCTTCACGAACACCTTCTAGAAAGGCCTCGGATTGGGTCACCGGACCCGTCAATTGCTCCGCAAGGAGGCTTTGCTTGCCCAGCAGCGCGAACAGCTCGCCGGTCATGCTCGTCGTAAAGGCAACGACCGCGCTATTTGCAATCCTGGCCCATTTGCAGTGCGTTCCGGGCTGCGCGAGAAGAGCGTCCTGCGGAATGAGGCCGGCCACGGCTGCGCCCAGTAACTGCACCTCTTCGCCGCGCATGACATCCGGCCTTTGACCAGCAAGGCACGACAGGCCAGGAACGATCGAAGTGCGGTCATCGATCCGCAGTAGGTTTGCGGAAAGCTCTGGGATACCCGCTGGAACAGATACGTATTGTGTCTCGCGCCAGCCATTCTTCGAGCCCACCATACCCGCCAGCAGCATCGGGAGATCGCCCATTCTTCCGCGGATATTGGCAACTTCTGCGGGGAAGTCGCTGACCGCAGAAATCCCGCAACTGTCACTTTCGGCGTTTACGACCTGGCCGTCTTCAATCCGGTAGACCCTGCGGTTCGTGGTACCCCAGTCAACAGCAAGAAATGGCTCGGCCATCGTCACCACCAGGTCGCGTAGAGTGCGATCAGAATGAGAATTACGCCCACTCCGGCAACGTTGAAGCTGCCAGACGTCCTGAATGTAACCCCCTCCATGGTAACCCGGTTGGCGTTACTCTCTGCCTTCACCAGCAGGCTCAGGCCAATGCAAAGGGCCAGGCAGGCGAGGAAAACGATCCCCATTCTATCCATGAAAGGGATCTGCGGTGCCAGGAACTTGAAAACGTAAGACAGCACGACCGAACCCACTGCTGCCGCAATGGCACCGATCTCGTTTGCTCGCCGCCAGAAGAGGCCGAGAAGAAAAATCACGGTGATTCCCGGAGTGAAGAAGCCTGAAAACTCCTGGATGAACTGGAACGCCTGGTCCGAGTTGCCGAGCAGTGGCCGGGCCGTAAGCAAAGCGATGATGACTGCAATGGCAGCTACGGTTCGCCCCACGAGCACCAGATGCTTTTCGTTGCCGACGGTGCCTTCACCTTTCTCCGCCCGCGTGCTCATCCCGCGGGCCTTTGCATATAGGTCGAGCGTAAAGATTGTTGCGATCGAATTGATTTTTGAAGCGGTCGAAGCGATGATGGCGGCGATCAGGGCGGCAAAAACCAGGCCGAGCAGGCCAGGAGGGAGCAGCCGCATCATTGTCGGATAGGCTTCGTCGGGCTTTGCAAGGTCAGGGGCCAGAACGACGGCGGCAATGCCTGGCAGGACAATGATCACGGGCATCAGCAGTTTGAGGAAGGCTGCAAAGACAATGCCCTTCTGCGCTGCATGAAGGCTTTCGGCAGCCAGGGCACGCTGGATGATGTACTGGTTGAATCCCCAGTAGGAGAGGTTCGCAATCCACATCCCGCCGACGAGAACGGATATGCCGGGCAGATCCTTGTAGAAAGGATGATCTGAGCTCAGGATCATATCGAAGTGTTCGGGCGCACGGCTGACCAGCACGTCAAAGCCAGCAAGGACGCCCTGCCCGTTTCCGATCTCGTTTAGGGTCAGATAGGAAATGACGAGGCCGCCCAGGACCAGCAGGGTCACCTGGACGATGTCGGTAAGCGCGACAGCCTTAAGCCCCCCATAAAGTTGATAGAGCAGAGCGAAAGCGCCGAGGCCGATGAGGGCGACGTCCTGGTCGACACCGGCCACCTTGTTAATCGCGATTGAGCCGAGCCAGATGATCGAGGTCAGGTTCACGAAGATATAGAGTGCCAGCCAGAACAGGGCCATCAGGACCGGAAGTACACGGCCATAACGCTGCTCGAGGAACTGGGGCATCGTATAGATTTCGTTGCGCAGGAAAATCGGAACGAAGTACCTGCCCACGATCAGGAGCGTAAGCGCAGCCATCCATTCATACGATGCAATGGCCAGGCCAACGGCGTAGCCGGATCCAGCCATGCCGACGATCTGTTCGGCCGAAATATTGGCTGCGATCAAAGAGGCGCCAATTGCCCACCAGGGCAGTGCCTTTGAGGCGAGGAAATAGTCGGACGTGTCCTTGGTGTGACCGGCGCGTTCCCGGCTTACCCACTGCGCTAGCCCGAAAATGCCCAGGGCATATGCAGCCACTACGATGAGATCGATCTGCGACAGGCTCGTCACGGCTGGTTCTCTCCCTTGAATGTACTCTCAGAATAAGCCGATTAATAAGATTAATAGATATTGTCTAGCGTCTGGGCGGCACATTATGCATAGGGCTCGAACCAGGTGGGGCGAGGAATGGCAGACGAACAGAAACTGATGACTGCGGGCGGACCCGGCCTTGGCCGAAATCTCACTTATGGGCTGCTTGACAGTCTCGGGAGGGACATTGTCACGGGGCAGTACCGGACCGTGCCCTTCCCGACCGAGGCGGAGCTGGCCAAAATTCACGGGGTGAGCCGCTCGGTTACCCGAGAGGCGGTGAAGATGCTCACGGCCAAGGGTCTGCTTAGCGCCCGGCCGCGTCAGGGTACCGTCGTCCAGCCATCATCGTCATGGAATCTGTTCGATACCGACGTTCTGAGCTGGTTGCTTGAGCGCCGCTTTTCGATCGATTTGCTGCGCCAGTTCAACCAGTTGCGCATTGCAATTGAGCCGGAGGCTGCTTTTCTTGCGGCCCGGTTTGCCACCGACGAGGACTTTGAGCGCATTGACTCAGGTCTTGCCCGAATGCGAGCAGCCGAGCGAGGCCGGGACGAGGCGCTCGAGGCCGACATCGCATTTCATGTGGCGGTGCTCAGGGCCTCCAATAATCCGTTTTTCGCGCAGTTCCGTGCCGTGGTGAGCACTGCGCTGCGGACATCGATCAACTTCACCAACCGCATCAAAGGGCGGACAGCAAGCGTTGCTGATCACGCTGCTGTGCGCGACGCAATCCTGGCGCGTGATGCCGAAGGCGCACGGGAAGGAATGCGTCACCTGATCGGAGACGTTCTTGAACTGATCGACGAATCTCTCGCTGGGGAAAAATGATGCGCGGGCCTGGTCAGCCCCGATAGGCTGATGGCGCCAGGCCGCGGCAACCGGGGTCGACCTCGAACAAGGCGCCGCCAAGCTTGCCGCCCGCATCATCTCTGGCCGATGTGACGAACATCCTATTGAGTTCGGTGCCTGCGAAAGCGCAACTGGTAACCTGGCTTGCAGGTAAGGGAATCGAACGGTCCCGGCGCCCGGCAGATGTGAAGCGGGTCACGCATCCCGCACCCCAGCACGCTACCCAAATTCCTCCTTCCTCATCGAGCGTCATGCCATCCGGCACGCCCCAGTCCGCCTCGAAGCAGATAAATGGCCGCCGCATGCCCAGAGTGCCGTCATCGCCGATTTCGAATCGGAATATCGTTCGAAGGGCACTGTCGGTAAGCAGTAGGAACCTGCCCAGCGGATCAATCGCGGGGCCATTGGCAATCGTATAAGGCGTGTCGGCAAGAGTAACCGCGCCATCGGGCGCGATACGATAAAACGACCCCGTAGGCTTGTCGCAGGAGACAGGCACTGTCCCCGCCCAAATCCGTCCCTGCCAGTCTGCCTTGGCATCATTCAGGCGGTTGCTGTGCTTGTCGGGTTCTACATTGCCGATCAGCTCGCGGGCGTTCGCAGGCAGGTCGAGGCGATAGATGCTTCGCCCGATGCCTGCCACCAATCCCCCTGCAGCGCGCTCGATGACCCAGGCAGCATAATCTGGCTGTGCGAAACGCTCGATCCCTCCATTGTCGAGGAAAATACGGTTGATTGAACATCCAAGGATATCCACCCAGTAAACGGCGTTATCCCGTGCAGACCACATTACGCCTTCCCCGAGCATGTCGAGGTGGTCCCCGGTCAGGACGCGTACGGACCCCATCAATGACTGTCCCGGGGAAGGCCGCGCGTCTGCGCGATGCGCTGGTATTTCACGGCAAGCTCGATGACCGCTCCGCCATCGAACTGGCCAGTGATGTTGCGGTGAATTTCCTGCCATGGCGTTTGCGAGGCCGGTACGTAATCGGGCGTGAGCTCGAGCTCCTCGCGGCGGCGCTCGAGTTCTTCGCGGGATACCAGCATGTTGGCTGTGCGTTTGCCCAGATCGATCCGAACAGGGTCGCCGGTCCGAACAAGTGCGAGACCGCCGCCAATCGCTGCCTCGGGCGCAGCATTGAGGATCGACGGGCTTCCGCTTGTTCCCGATTGCCGACCGTCCCCGAGGCAGGGAAGGGCGTGAATGCCGGCCTGTATCAGTGTGGCCGGAGGGCGCATGTTGACGACCTCCGCTCCTCCGGGATAGCCGATCGGTCCCGCGCCTCGCATGATCAGGATCGATTTTTCATTGGCACCCAGTGCCGGATCATCGATCCGGGTGTGGTAGTCCTCAGGTCCATCAAAGACGATTGCAGTGCCTTCAAAGGCGTCGGGGTCACTGGCATCGGACAGGTATCTTGACCTGAACTCGTCGGATATGACGCTCAGTTTCATGACCGCGGTATCGAAAAGATTGCCCGATAGGACCGTCAATCCTGCCGCTTGCTTGAGCGGATTGTCGAGTGGACGGATTACGTCTGCATCAAGACACTCTGCCCCGGCGACGTTTTCGCGCACCGTTTTCCCGTTGGCGGTAAGCACATCTCCCTCAAGCAGACCTGCATTGAGCAGCATTCCCATGACGGCCGGCACGCCGCCGGCCCTATAAAAGTCTTCGCCCAGATAGGATCCGGCCGGCTGAAGATTTACAATTAGTGGTACTTCGCAGCCATGAGCCTGCCAGTCTTCGAGGCACAGTTCGACGCCGGCGTGCCTCGCAATGGCATTTAGGTGGATCGGGGCATTGGTTGAACCACCAATGGCCGAGTTGACGCGAATGGCATTGAGAAAGGCCTCGCGCGTAAGAATGTCCGATGGCTTGCGATCGGCCTTCACCATTTCGACGATCTGCAGGCCGGTCCGGTAGGCATTTTCTCCGCGGTCACGATAGGGCGCAGGGATGGCAGCAGAACCAGGCAAGGACATGCCAAGAGCCTCGCATAGCGAGTTCATGGTAGTTGCCGTCCCCATAGTGTTGCACCAGCCAGTTGACGGCGCAGAAGAGGCTACGAGTTCGACGAACCCCTTGTAGTCGATTTCGCCTGCCGCAAGCATCTCGCGTGCTTTCCAGACGATTGTCCCGGAACCCGTCCTTTCTCCCTTGAACCAGCCATTGAGCATCGGTCCGACCGAGAGCGCGATAGCAGGGATGTTCACGGTCGCTGCCGCCATAAGGCAGGCAGGCGTCGTCTTGTCGCAGCCGATCGTCAGGACGACGCCGTCCATCGGATAACCATAAAGCGATTCAACAAGGCTGAGATAAGACAGGTTACGATCGAGTCCCGCAGTCGGGCGCTTTCCGGTCTCCTGGATAGGATGGACCGGAAACTCGATAGCAATCCCGCCAGCATCGCGAATGCCCTCACGTACGCGCTTTGCGAGTTCGATATGATGACGGTTGCATGGCACGAGGTCGCTGCCCGTCTGGGCTATGCCAATGATTGGCCTGCCGGACTGAAGCTCCTCAAGGCTGAGACCATAGTTGAGATAGCGTTCGACATAGAGCGCCGTCATGTCTGGGTTCGCCGGATCGTCGAACCACGAGCGGGATCTCAGTTGCGGGTGCTTGTCGTTTCCGTCGCTCAATTCCATTTCCTCGTTTTCTGTCGCAACCAGACCCTGATGGGCTCGGCCGGCGGCAGCTTGATATCGCGGCGCTTGGGCGATAGGAAGCATATTTATACGATAAATGGATGCCTTGTTATGAATCGGATTGCGATTGGGCTGGTGGGAGTAGGCAAGATCGCCCGGGATCAGCATGTTCCCGCGCTGGAGGAGAGTGCGTCATTCAGGCTGGTTGCGACAGCAAGCCTGGCAGGCTCTGTTGCGGGTATCGAGGCTTACGGTTCGTTCGAAGAAATGATGGAAGCTCGCCCTGACATCGAGGCGGTTACTATCTGCACACCGCCGCAGGGGCGATACGAAATCGCGCTTGCAGCATTGAAACTTGGCAAACATGTCATGCTCGAGAAGCCTCCTGCAGCGACGGTCGGCGAAGCCACCACGCTGGCTGCGGCGGCGGAGGAATCCGGTCGCTCGCTCTTCGCAACCTGGCATTCACGCGAATCTGTCGCAGTCGACCGGGCGTGTGAATGGCTTGCCGGCAAGGACATATTGTCAGCACGGATCCTTTGGAAAGAGGACATCCGCCAATGGCATCCCGGTCAGGAATGGATTCTTGATGCCGGCGGCTTCGGCGTGTTCGATCCGGGTATCAATGCGCTGTCAATCATAACACGGCTTCTGGACTTGCCGCTGCATGTCAGTAGCGCGAAACTCTCGATCCCGATCAATCGGGACAGTCCGATCCACGCGACCATCGCCATGAAGTCCGGTTCGGCTCGTGTGGACGCCGAGATGGACTTCCTGCACGCGGGCGACCCCGTCTGGAGCATTGAGGTTGATACGAGAGAAGGCACCTTGCACCTGACCGATGGCGGCAATTGCCTTCAACTTCCGGGTGAGAATGTCGTCCGTAACACGAACGAAGAATATGCTCGGCTATATGGCAGATTTGCTGATCTCGTTCGCTCTGGCAAGAGCGATATGGACCTGCATCCGTTGAAACTGGTTTCTGAGATCAGCCTTATCGCCGAACGCGTTCCTGCGCCCCCGTTCGATTTCTGAAGGTGCTTGCGACACATTTATACGATTAATATGTTGCAACTTCTGCTTTGAGTTTGTTAGGGCTCCGATGTTCGCCAGTCTCGGCAGAGCACAGGCGCAATTTGTCTGGTGGGCGCCTGCCTAGAGTGGAACGATCTCGCGGCAGGCGCCCGAAGTGATTTATTTTCCGGTTGTTTGATTTAAGGGCGGATTTGAGTAAGTTGCTGTGGGCACCTGATAGGTGACCCGGATAGTGGCATACCTTGGGTAGAGGAGCAGAATATGGCTTGGGCATGGCGGACAGTGCCGCTTTTGATAGCAGCATTCGTATCGCTCACGCCGACTGCGTCGGTTGGCAATCCCGAATCGAAGCTTGCTGCCAAGATATCCGAATCCAAGGACAAATCCTGTTCAATGTCCGGCGTTCGCAGGGTCCGCGCGTCCGGGCCAATGTCAAGGATTCCATGATGCGTGCCTTGGTCTACAGTATTGTGTCCAGCGCCCTTCTGTCTGTGGCTGCCTGCGCGCCAGCCCCGGCACCTCCGGCACAGTCGAATGCAACTGTCTCTGATGCACGTCCGAACATTGTGCTCATTGTAGCCGATGATTTGGGCTGGGGTGACCTATCTAGCTATGGTGGTCCTGTAACCACCCCGAACCTCGACCAACTGGCTCGGGACGGCGTCCGTTACACACAGGCATACGCGAGTGCATATCAATGCAGTCCGTCGCGTGCGGGACTGATGACGGGCAGATACCAGGAACGGTTCGGACACGAATCCAATTTCCGCGGGCCTGGCGACGGGGTCGGGGGGATCGGTCTTGCGGCGGGCATGAAGGCATTCGAGGAGGGAGCGCTGGGGCCGACGGGGATGGGCACGCCGCGCGGGGTGCCAATGGTGTCCGAGCGTTTGAAGGAAGCGGGCTACCACACTGCTATGTTCGGCAAGTGGCACCTCGGATTTGATCCGGGAATGCGCCCTCGAGATCGCGGCTTCGACGAATTCTTTGGCTTCCTGGCGGGATCAACGTCCTACGCCCTTTCGAATACCCCCGACATCGTCTCCCAGAGCCGCGTAGGCAATCGCGAAGGCGAAGATGACGAAGGTATGGGATCCTCCCTGCCCGATCAGCGCAGTCCCTATTATGCGTTGCGCGATGGTGACGGTATCGCTGCAGACCAGGGGGGCTACCTCACGGATGTGCTCTCTGATCGTGCGGTTTCCTTCATTAAGCGGCAGGACGCTCGGAACCCTTTTTTCCTATACCTCGCGCACCTTGCGCCGCATCAGCCGCTGACTGCTCTGCAGCGCAACTTTGACCGCCTTCCCCAGATTACCGACCGGCGAAAGCGCATCTACTATGCGATGATCCTGTCACTCGATGAGAGTGTCGGGGCCGTACGTGCTGCGCTTCGTGAAAAGGGTCTGGATCGCAACACCATTGTGATTTTTACAAGTGACAATGGCTGCCCGAGGCCGGGCATCTTCTGCTCAAACGGCGCATTGCGTGAGGGCAAGCAGTCCCTTTACGAAGGTGGTCTTCGCGTTCCGCTCATCGCCAGCTGGCCCGGACGCCTCGCTGACAACAGCATTGAAGATGGCCGGGTAAGCCTGCTCGATCTCGCACCGACGTTCCTCAAAGCTGCCAAGGCTGGGCCTGATCGGAACCTGGACGGAATCTTCCTTCCTCAAGCCAGGTCAGCAGATCCTGCCCGGGCATTGTTCTGGCGACACCAGGTCCATAGCGCGATGATCGAAGGGCCCTGGAAGCTGATCGATTATGCGAGCGTCGAAGGCCGCCGGGTTCCGTTTCTGTTCAATCTCTCTGCCGACCAGGGCGAGAAAATGAACAAGGCGGACGAGGACCCGGCCCGGGTAGCGCGGATGCGTGCCGCCATGCGCAAATGGGAAAGCGGACTTTCTGCTCCTCGCTGGGTTCCGCCCAATCCCAAACGGCGCACCTACGATGGTGTCACCGTAGACATGTACTGAAACGATCAAGAGGCTGAGGAACATCACAATGCAACGCAAGTTCGTGTCGCTTATCGTTGGGCTCGTCACCTGCATTTGCTCGGTAGCAGCCGGCGCCAATGTTCCGGCAAAGCCTGAAGCTTCTGGGCGCCCCAATGTCGTGGTGATCGTAGCTGACGATCACGGCACGGATGCCATCGGCGCATACGGCAACCGCATCGTCCGGACGCCGGCCATCGATGCACTGGCTAGGGACGGTGTGCGGTTCGACCGGGCATTCAGCACCGTTTCGAGCTGCAGCCCCAGTCGTGCCACGATCCTAACCGGTCGTCAGACGCACACGAACGGAATGTATGGACTTCAGCAGGTTGTTCACCACTTCCAGTCGTTCGACGACGAGCTGTCGCTTCCCGTCGCGCTTGAGAATGCAGGCTACCGTACTGCGCGGATCGGCAAGTATCACGTTGCCCCGGATTCAGTCTTCCGTTTCGGGAAGAATCTTGGAGCCGGCAAGAAGGCACAGCGAGGTGAACTCGGGCGCAGTCCTGTCGAGATGGCTGACCTGTCGAACGGATTCATCTCCGCCGACGGGCCTTTCTTCCTCTATTTTGCAACGATGGATCCGCACCGTTCGGCACCGCACGGTAAGGTGAACCGTTTCGGAAACCGGGATGACGGCTTTGCCGACACACCGACCGTGACCTATAGGCCGGAAGACGTCGTAGTGCCGGCCTTCCTTCCCGATATCCCTGCGGTCCGTGCTGAACTTGCACAGTATTACCAGTCCGTTTCGCGGGTAGACGCCGGCGTTGCACGGCTGATCGCTCATCTCAAGGCAGCCGGAAAATACGACAATACCTTGATTCTCTATCTGTCGGACAACGGTGTTGCTTTCCCTGGCGCCAAAACCACTCTTTACGAGCCTGGCATGCGCCTGCCGCTTATTGTGAAGCTGCCCGGAGGCGGGCGCGCTGGCGACACGGAAAAGGCCATGGTCTCCTGGGTCGACCTGATGCCGACCGTGCTTGATTATGCCGGTGTGCGTGTTCCCGGTTCCGTTTCGGACAAGGACACAGAAGGTCGTTCGTTCCGCGGTCTGCTGGACATGACTGCCTATAAGCCCCGTCAGGCTATCTACGCTTCGCAGACGTTTCACGAGATCCAGATGTACTATCCCATGCGCGTTCTGCACGAACAGCGCTACAAGCTGATCTGGAACATTGCTTCCCCGCTTCCCGTCCGTCAGGCGGTGGACCTCAAGAACTCCGCAACATGGCTTGCAATCGGTGACAAGCCGAACGCCCGGTATGGTGAGCGACCCGTGGCCTCGCTGCTCAAGCGGCCGGAATATGAACTGTATGATCTCCAGAACGATCCCAACGAAACGCGGAATCTCGCGAAGGACCCCGCCATGCGAAAGCGCCTCGAGGAAATGAAGGCGAAACTCGTGAAGTTTCTCGATGAAACCGGCGATCCCTGGTCTCCCAACTGGATGGGACGCGGAGAATGAGCAACGTGGAAAGTGAACCAGAAGCCGGCGTCAGCAGGCGCGCTGTCCTTGCAGGCTGCATCGCTGCCGCAACCTTGCCAGCGGGGGCAGGAACAGCCGTTGCGGCAGAGCCACCGCTCAAGCCAATCGCTAACCGGATGCCCGGTCGGCGGCGGTGGCTCGGTCCAGCGTTATGGGGAAACAGGCTCCAGGATTGGGCAACGTCAGACGGCTCCCTCGTCTGCCGGCCAATGCGAGGTGTCAGGCCTTTGTCTACAGCGTCCCTGCTCACACTTGAGCTCTCAATGACGGGAAGCGTGGCTCATCTCGCGGTACCGATCAGCGCTGACGCGAAGGGTCCGGCAGATTCCGGAGCCGGATTTCTGGTCGGAGCGGGGGGCGGCAAGCTTGACTATCGCGGCGCTGCTCTCGTCCAGGCCTATTCCGGACGGGGTGGAGGCTTCCTCGCCGTCGTGGATCGTGCCGGCAAACTGTCATTTCGTGAACATTCCGATGAGAAAGGATCGGCACGATTCGCGCCCCTGCTTTCTCGCACCAACCTCGCATTCTCCGGACGCACATTACCCGAGGATGTGACTCTTCACCTCTCAGTGAATAAGGTTGCAGGCGATGCGTTTGAAGCCCGCCTCTTTCTGCGCGGCAAAGACGGCACGCTGCTGGCAGAAGAACTGCTTAACGGGCTCTCGGCCGAGAGGATTGCTGGCGGCCTTATGCTTGCCGCTGTCCAGTGCAGCGATGCAGGCGGATGGCGCTTCGGCATCCCCCTTGCAGGCGGGGACATGCTCTCAGTCCGGCCAGAGCGAGGCTTGGGGCCGGTCGTTTCGACGCTCTACTCGCTTTCGGACAGGATCCTGAAAATGAGCGCCCAATGCATTCCGCTGGGCGAGGGCGATCAGGCTCTCGCGGAGCTGCAGGTGCGTCGGGGCAAAGGCGCATGGCAGACTGTTGCGAAAGCGCCTGTGGGTCAGGGTGCCTGCGCCCAGTTCAGGGTCGAGCAGTGGGACATGTCCCGGGCTGCTGATTTTCGCGTGCGTCTGGAAGTTGCAGGCAACACATTCCTGCGCGAGGGCAACATTGCAGCGGAGCCTAGGGGCCGTCCGTTACGCATTGGTCTCTTTAGTTGCGTTGCTGCAACGCTGCGAGCCCTGGACGGCCCGCCCGAGCCGCTGGAGCTCCCCACCGCCACAGCTACGGGCCGGTTTGACCCTAACTCCATCATCTTTCCGCACAGTCCATTGACGCGCGGAGCCGCGCGTCAGAAGCCAGATCTCCTGGTCATCTGTGGAGACCAGTTCTACGAACAGTTCCCCACTCGCGGGCTGAGTGACGATGAGAGTGCTTCTGCGGCAGAGGAGGTCTGCCTCGACGGCCTTTATAAATGGCTGCTGTGGTGCTGGGCGTTTCGTGACCTGACTGCAGGGCGGCCTACGATCGTACTCATGGATGATCACGATTATTATCAGCCCAACTACTGGGGTAATGGCGGTCGTGCCGCTCCTGAGCGCGATCGCAACCGGGGCGGCTATACCAAGCCGGTTGAGTATATTCGTACTCTGGAGCGGGTTGAGACCGGACACAATCCGGATCCCTTCGACCCAAGTCCGGTAGATCAGGGCATATCGGTCTACTACGGAGCATTCGTCTATGGCGGCGTCAGCTTTGCCATCCTCGAGGATCGCAAGTTCAAAACCGGCGTGATGCAAGGCGACGACTTCGACGTCTATGAGGGTCAGCTGCTCGGAGAGCGACAGGAGCGCTTCCTGAGGGAATGGAAATCGATGGCACCAGGCCTGCCCAAGGTGGTGCTGACCCAGACGGTCTGGGCCTGCTCGCAGACCACGCCGGAAGGTCATCCGCTGATTGACTTCGACTCCAATGGTTTTCCGACATATGCACGCCGGGTCGCCGTCCAGCTCGTGAAGGAATGCAAGGCCCTGATGCTTTCCGGCGATCAGCACATGGCATCTTTGGTCCGCCACGGGATAGATACCTACGACGATGGCCCCCTGCAGTTCACCGGGCCAGCTGGAGGCGTAGGATGGCAACGCTGGTTCGAACCCGCCCAAGCCCTCCCCAATGCACGTCCGGGCGTTCCCAATACTGGCGACTTCGTCGATGGCTTTGGCAACAAGCTGCGTATGCTCGCAGTTGCTCAGCCCCGCATCAGTCTTGCCGAATACCGTAAGTACAAGCAGGGACGCACACAGCGGATCATGGACCGGGCCCTAAAGCGCGAAGGCTTCGGTATGGCGATCGTGGACACGAACGAAGGCACGGTGCAACTCGAGTGCTGGCCATGGAACAGCGCGGATACAGAAGCTGGCAGCCAGTATCCCGGCTGGCCTTACAAAGTTTCCCTGTCCGAACTCTGATTAGGTAGGGGGCCGGGAAAATGGATTTCCCGGCCCTTTTCCCGTTATTCGTCTTCGGCGGCCTTGTCGAAGTTCCAGCCTCCTTCCGGTGACTGCGTCCGCTTGTTCAGCAGGCGCGCCGCCTGTGCGACCCGTGCCGGATTGCGCGGCGCAACATCGCGTTCCTCGGCCGGATCGGCTTTCAGGTTGTACAGTTCAATGGGCGCAGCTTTCCCGGGCGTACTGGATGGCCATTTGCGAACGGCCTTCCAGTCTCCGAAGCGCACAGCCTGCAGGTGCGGTACCGCGCCCGTTCCGTGGAACTCCCAATAGAGTGGAGGACGATTTGTCAGGCCGCGGCCAGCCAGAACAGAGAGGAATGATGTGCCTTCCGGATAACGGGGTGCACGTGTCCCCGTCAAAGCCGCGAAGGTAGGCATGTAATCCCAGAATGCTGTGACGGCCTCACTACGTGCGCCTGCCGCAATGTGTCTGGGCCACCAGGCTATTGTCGGTACCCTGACGCCTCCTTCGTAGAGATCGCGCTTGCGGCCGCGTAGCGGACCTGATGATTTGAAGAAATCGAGGTCCTGTCCGCCCTCGACCGTGGGTCCGTTATCGCTGGTGAAAACAACCAGCGTATTGCGATCCAGTCCATTCGAGCGCAGCGAAGCCATCAGCCGCCCGACGTCGGCATCCAGTCGTGCAACCATCGCCGCCCGGGCTGCGCGAGGATATTGTTGGGGTGTATAGGGCCGGCCCAGGTATGGGCCGGTTTCCGGGATTGAACGAAAGCGGTCGCGTTCGGCAAAGGGCACTTGCATCGCCGCATGCGGCAAGGTGTAGGCCATGTACAGGAAGAAGGGTTGCCCGCCCTTCCTTGACGCCAGATAGGCCTCTGCTTCCTTTGTCATTCGTTCCTGGGCATAGTCGGGGCCGACGTACCGTGCATAGCTTGCCGGATCGGCAGGATCGCCCTGCAATTTGTCCGCCCTCGGAATTTTGGGATTGGCCAGTTTGACGATCTGGTCGTTGCGCCACAAGATCTGCGGGAAATAGCTGTGCGCCGCACGTTGGTCGGTATATCCGAAAAAGAAGTCAAAGCCCTGCCGGTTCGGTGCGCCACTGCTCGCTGTTGCGCCGAGGCCCCACTTGCCGATCGCTGCTGTCTGGTAGCCCGCGTTCTTGAACAGTGTGCCAAGAGTGAAGCTGCCGGCAGGAAGTGGTGCCTGACCGCTTGATGCCTCATCATCACCGCGTATTTCCATATTGCCCCGGACCGGTGTGTGGCCCGTGTCCCTCCCAAGCATCAGTGAAGCGCGCGACGGTGCGCAGACTGTTGACCCTGCATAATGCTGAGTCAGCAGAAGGCCCTGTTTGGCAAGGCGGTCGAGATTGGGTGTGGGCACTATCCGCTGCCCGAATGCCCCAATATCTCCATAGCCCAGGTCATCGGCCAGGATGAACAGGACATTTGGCCTGGAGCCGGCAAGGCTTTCTGCAGGCTTGGCCAAGGCGGGCCCGGACAGGGTCGAAAGGCCTGCCACGATCAGCACGGGGGTAGAGAGTCGTTTCACGGTTTTCCCCCTCAATTCTTGAAACGCATTCCGGCAACATGCAGCACAGTCGCCGAATGTGGCTGGACGGTCAGTTTGACGCTTTGGCCGATCACCGGCACGGCGACCATGCTGGCCATCATGTCGCTGACGACGGTGTCCGGATCGACTTCGAGTTCAATTTCCCGGGCCTGGTTGCCCCTGTTCAGGAGGACAAACATGTCGCGGCGCTTCCCGTCGGCTCCATCCTTGAGCCAGCGGCGCCAGATCTCGGTATCGCCGAAATCGCGATACCGGAATCCGGCCATGCCGAGCGGATCCTGGTGGGCGGAGACGAGAGCGGGATTTCGCAGAAGGTCGAGTGCCTCAGGATCCAGAGTGCGAAGATCTGTGCCGATCATCAGCGGCGAGGCCAGCAGCACCCACAAGGCAAAATGCGCGCGCTGCTCAGCCATGCTCAGGCCGTGATTGCCGACTTCCAGCATGTCGGCGTCCGACCAGCTTCCGGGGCGGACGCGAAGGGCTACCTGAAGCTGGGATGCCCGGTCGAGCACGGACATGATGCCATTTGCCGCTCTGTCTCCCGTGCAATCCCAACAGGGGCGTATGTCCTTGTTGAATCTCCAGCTGTGCGCGGCTTGGGGTGCCCATTCAAGGACATCGGGTCGCAGACCTGCCGAGGCACTGAAGTAAATTGGTCGACCGGTCGCAACAAGCGCGTCACGCATTCGGGCATAGGCATCGAATGGCTCCTGCCAGGCGGGCATGTAGCACCAGTCGTACTTGAGATAATCAACGCCCCAATCGGCGAATGTGCGTGCGTCCGTCCATTCGTAGCCCCGGCTGCCTGGCCGGCCCTGGCATGTCTTGTAGCCCGCGGCCGAATAGAGGCCGAACTTGAGCCCCTTGCCATGAACATAGTCGGACAAGGCTTTCATCCCTGACGGGAAGCGCTTTGCATCCGGCACCAGCACGCCGTCCTTGTTGCGACTGGATTGCCAGCAGTCATCGATGACAAGATAGCGGTAGCCCGCCTTGGCTAGACCCGATGAAACCATACTGTCGGCCATGGCCCGGATCTTGGTCTCATCCACGTCGCAGCGAAAAGCGTTCCAGCTGTTCCAGCCCATTGGCGGAGTCGCAGCGATGGCCCGGTTGAACGCCGGATTGTCCCGCGCCGCAAGCACGTCAGCAAACATATAGCCTGCCGTATTGGAGCCATAGTCACGTGCGGGATCAGGCAAGGTCTGCTGCGCCTGGGCCATGCCGGCAAACGCCACGCAGGCCAGGATTGTAGCAATCTTTTTCATACGTACTCTCCCATTCGAATTGGGTTGCCCAACGTCGCCTATCTCCGCGCGGCAATAGCGCCTGAGACGCCAGTCAAAGCGACGCAGGTCAGGTTCTTGTAAACTTCGCCTGGGTTCAGCCGGATAGATGGGAAGCCAGGCTGGTTTGGGCTGTCCGGATATCCGTGAGGTTCCAGAGCTATGCCGTGCCGAGCTCGATAGTGCTGGCCGTACTTGCCCTTTCGTGCCGAATTAAGGTGATTTCCCGAGTAGATCTGCATGGCTGGCTGATTGGTGTGAAATTCCAGACCACGCCCCGATGCCGGGTCACGCAAGGCTGCAGCAAACGGTAGCTCATCGGAAATCCTGCCCAAGTCTCCCCCGTTCAGGACCCAACTGTGGTCCAGCCCATTCGAGGCATTAATCTGCGGGTCCTGTGATGAAATGGCATCCGATATGGGCACCGGCTCGCGCAGATCGAATGGACTTGCGTCAACGGCGCGCACTTCACCGGTCGGGATCGCGTCCGTCCCTGTCGGCAGAAAATGGTCAGCGTTGACCTGAAGGGTCTGGTCAATGGCCCTGCCGGGCTGGTCGACGCCGAACACATTCCAATAGGTGTGATTGGTCAAATTGACGACAGTGGGTCGGTCCGTCCTCGCGAAATAGGATATGTGCAGCCGATTGCGATCGTCAATTCTGAACTCTGCCTCAACTCGCAGGGTTCCCGGAAACCCCTGGTCTCCATCCGGACTTACCATCGCCAGGCGGACCGAACGGGAATCGATCGAAACGATATCCCATATTTCAGAATTGAAGCCCGATGCCCCTCCATGCAGAGTGTAGTTCCCGCAGTTGCGGATCAGTTCGTACCATACGCCATCGAGGTAAATTCGGCCGTTCGCAATCCGGTTGGAAACCCGGCCTATCGTCGAACCGAGGTAGGCGGAATCCTTCAGGTAACCGCCCATGTCAGGATATCCCAGCACGACATCGACGGGCCTGGTGAACGCCTCTGGCACTATCAAGGATTGAAGTGTCGCGCCCCAGGTCAGAATGCGGGCCTCGACGCCATTGCAGTTTGCGATCCGGACAACCTTTACGGTCCTGCCGTCAGGCAAATTGCCGAAACTTGCCGGGGCAGATAGGGACGATCCGTCAATAGCCACGTCAGCTTTTCCTTCGACAAAGAAATGCATCGCGCGACTGGTTCACGAAAGTTCCTCTCAGCTTAGCCGAATCTGAATCCGATCTGTGATCATATAAAACAGATTTATATGAGAAACGAGAGCCCAAGGATATTTTTCGTGTGGCTCTTGTCAGGAGCTGTCCATAGCAAGCACGCAAAAAACGGCCGGACGCGAAGCGCATCCGACCGTCCCTGGGAGAAGAGGGCGAAGCGCGTCTAGCTTTTCCGGGTCCAGACTTGCTCGCGGCAGGTCGTACCCAGACAGACCTTGAGCTTGAGTTGGTCTTGCGAAACGAGGGCCAGTGACGCGTCATAGGACGAACCGGTGTTGGGATAATAGATCTTCCCGCCGGTCCACTCCGACGGCCCGCCGCGCATGCCTTCGATGAATTTCACACCAATCAGCGGCCGGCTGCGGAGCGCAGCGTCTTCGTTCTGCTCGTCCAGCATTGGCGCGTCGGGCTTTTCACGGAAGAACTTCGTGAATGTTCCGCACAGCGCTTCGCCGCATGGCGAGATTTCGATTTCAACGCCGCCCATGGCCTTTGCCGACCATACGCCATAAACAGGATTCTTGTCCTGCGCTGAGGCAGACGATCCCAGCAGCGCTGCGGCAATGCCTGCAATCACCAGTGATTTCATAGTAACTCTCCACAATCAGACTTCACTCGCATCCCGTGAGGCAGCAGGCAGAAATGCAGCCATTTGACTACCGGGCGTCATCGCTCGTAGGCGACTCCACAGAAAGCGCTTATGCTTGCTTACATATTATTTTCCGTTCGGAAAGTTAATTTATATGGCTGTGCGACAGACGGGACTGCAAAGGGGGCTGAATTGAGCGAAAAATTGCCGAAGCGGCGCCGGGGCAGGCCGCGGCTCGATGAACTGGAAGCCGTCGATGTGCGCGACCGTATTCTGGCCAGTTCGCTGATCGTTTTCGCCGAACGCGGTTTCGATGCCGCATCTGTCCGGACAATCGCCGGGCGGGCAGGCGTCACGCATACCATGGTGACCTACTATTATTCCACGAAGGAAGACTTGTGGGCAGCAGCGGTCGAATTCCTGTTTGAGCGTATGGAACGCGAGCTTGCCATGCCGGCGGTTCCGGCAGAGATCACCGATGCGCAATTGATCGAATACGCCCGGGTAGGTCTGCGCAAATATGTGCGATACTCCGCGCAGCACCCGGAACATCATCGACTGATGATCCAGGAAGCCGCCCGGGGAAGCAAACGTCTTGCCTGGGTGACCGAGAAATTTACCCGCAAACAGCACATGGCAGGGTTCGCCGCGATCAAGATGCTTCAGGACAAGGGCGTTCTGCCGCCGGTCGATACGCTTTCGCTGATCTACATGGCGATCGGTGCCGCGCAGCTCCCCTACGCGCTCTCGCCTGAGCTCAAGCTGATCTGGAATGATGACCCATCGTCGCAGGAACGGGTAGAGGCACACATCGAGGCCATGATCGCAATGTTCATTCCGGAGCAGTAATATGTGTCGCCAAATGGAGTGACTGCCGGAGAGATGTTCAAGCGCCCAGGATGATGTCCAGATAGCTGTCGGCAAGATCGTCCGGCACCATGCCGCGATAGCCGAGAGGTCGCCGGGCGATTGCATTGAATGTTGCAAAGAGGATGTCGGCCAGAAGCCTGCCGGAAACATCCTTTATCGAACCGTCGGCACGCCCCTCTTCAATCATCTCGCGGATGGCCCGGTCGAGATTGCGCCGGCCTTCGCGGTTGAGCGCTTCCATGTCCGAAGGCAGGTCTTCCGGTGTCGTCAGAACAAAACAGCGGCCGAAGTCATCACCCATGATCTGCGCATAACTGCGAAAAAAGGTGCGAAGGCGCGTTGCACCATTGCGCTCTCCGTTCTTGCTCTCATCGAGCGCAGTCTGGATCAGGTCGAGAGCGAACTTGCCACATTCATGCAGCATCTCGTCTTTGGATTTTACATAATAATATAGCGCGGCGGGCGTCATCTCTGTCTCGGTGCCGAGATTGTTGAGGGACGTCCCGTGGTAGCCCAATCGGCCAAAGACGCGTGCCGCACCCCTCAGGATCTCAACCCGGCGCTTATCAAAGCGCTCCTGCTTTGTCAGTTTCGGGCCAATATCAGCCTTTGCCATGTTATTCAGCCCCGCCTGTTTTAAGATTCTAATGATCATAAGACAAAATTATTGCATGGCCACTCTGGATTCCGCTCGCGCAAGAGATTAAACATCCAATTGGAAAATAAAATGGCGGGAGCGGCCGATGGAATTCGATTTCGTGATAGTGGGAGCGGGGAGTGCGGGCTGCGTGCTGGCCAATCGCCTGAGCGCCGACCCACGTCACCGCGTGCTGCTGCTGGAGGCGGGAGGCAAGGCACGCAATCCGCTGCTCCATATCCCGATCGGGTTCGGCAAGACGATGCACAGCCCGCATTATTCCTGGAATTTCGAGACCGAACCGGATCTGGGCGGACGGCGGCGCAAATGGCCGCGCGGCAAGGTGCTGGGCGGATCGAGCACGATCAACGGTCTGCTCTACATCCGCGGCCAGAGGGAGGATTACGACGGCTGGCGTCAGCTTGGCTGCACCGGATGGAGCTATGACGATGTGCTCCCCTATTACCGCCGATCGCAGGACAGCGACCGGGCCGACGATCCGCTTCACGGCTCCGGCGGCCCGCTGCGGGTAGAGCATCCCCAGGGCCAGCATCCGGTCTCGAGCCGCTTCGTCGATGCCTGTGTCCAGGCGGGCATTCCCTATAATGACGACCCCAACGGCGCGGTGCAGGAAGGGGTCGCCTATGCCCCGGTGACGATGCGCCGGGGCGTGCGCTGTTCGGCAGCGACCGCGTTCCTCGATCCGGTGCGCACGCGCGGCAATCTCCACATCGTCACCGGCGCGCTGGTCGAGGGAGTGGACATCGCGGACGGGCGGGCGACGGCGGTGCGATACCGGGTCGGCGGCGTAGCGCATCGCGCGGTCGCGCTGGAGGAGATCATATTGTCGGCGGGCGCGATCGGGTCGCCCCAGCTCCTGATGCTGTCGGGGATCGGCGATGGCGATGCATTGGCGGCGGTGGGCGTGGAGGCGCGGGTGCAGTCCCCCGATGTCGGCCGCAATCTCCAGGATCACCTCGCCAGCATGGTGATCGCCAGCCTGACCCCCTCGGCCACCTTCAACGAAGTGGTGCGCAGTCCCGCGATCCTCGGCCAGATGTGGCGCTATGCCACGGCGCGCGGCGGCATGTTCGCCTCGGCGGCGGCGCATGTCGTCGTCTTCTGCCGATCCGACACGCGCCTCGCCTCGCCGGACATCCAGCTTCACATGCTGCCTGCTTCGACAAGCGATTATGCGGGCGGCGATCTCGACCGGTTTCCGGGCCTGACCTGCGCGCCCTGCCAGTTGCGGCCGGAAAGCCGGGGAGAGGTCACGCTCCGCTCCGCCGATCCCGCCGCGCCGCCGGTGATCCGCCCCAACTACCTCTCCGCCCCCGCCGATCAGGAGGCGCTGGTCGCGGGCATCCGCATCAGCCGCCGCATTCTCGCCCAGCCAGCGCTGGCAGACATCGTGGAGCGGGAGGTGATGCCCGGCGCGGACGTCGAAGCGAGCGCCAGCCTGCTGGCCAGCGCGGCGATGCTGTCCGAGTCGGTCTATCACCCGGTAGGCACCTGCCGGATGGGCGGTGATCCCGCATCGGTGGTTGATCCGCGCCTGCGCGTGCGCGGCGTGGCCGGCCTGCGCGTCGCCGACGCGTCGATCATGCCGCGCCTTATCTCCGGAAACACCAACGCGCCCGCGATCATGATCGGGGAAAAGGCGGCGGCGATGATCCTGGAGGACGCACGGGGGTAGGGATCAGGGTGCGGTGGTTCCCCCGATCCGCGCCCGGATCGCCGCATGGGCGTCCGCCGACAGGCCGTAGCCGCGCATCACCGCCATCCCCAGCACGACACCCGCCAGCGGTATCAGCGTCATAATCGCGACGATGCCGTGAACGCTCTCCGCCGATTGCGGCCGGTTGGCGACGAAACCGATCGCGGGCAGCAACAGGCCGACGAGCAGGCCGTTGATGCCCAGCGCCGTCTTTTGCGCAAAGATGGCGAGGCCGAATGTCTTGGCCTCCCCCCGGCTGCCGCTCGCCAATTCGCTTTCCTCCACCGTGTCGGGCAGCATCGACCAGAACAGCACGGCAAAGGCGCTGGTCGTCGCCCCAACCAGGAACAGGAAGATGCAGGCTAGCGTAAACGACGCGCTGCCGAGCAGATAGAAACCGGCAAAGTTCGCCGCCGCCGCCCAGGATGCGATCATCCATGCCTTCCGCTTCCCTCGCCGGATCGACAGCCACACCCATAAAGGAATGGCCAGCGCCGCGCCGCCGGTCAGCAGGAACAGGGCGAGCGGGGCGGACGCCTCCGCCATCAACACATATTTGAAGAAATAGAGGATCATCTTGCTGAACATCGTCAGCGCGACGGAGGTGAGCATGATGATCGCGATCACCCGCCGCAGTGAGGGGCTGGCTCGTACCATCGCGGCATAGGCGGACAGCTCACGGACGAGTTCCGTCCGCCAGCCACGGCTGACCGGTGGCGTATCCACCTCCACCGGCTCGCGGGTCCAGACAACGCAGGCGGCGAACCCCAGGATCGACAGCATCCCCATCATCCCTGCCGCGATCGTCCACCCGTCGGCCCCCGGCGTCTGCGCCGCGATGGTCGGGATGGCAACCGCCGACACGATCGTTGCCGCCGTGCCGAACAGCATCCGCACGCCCGCCAGGCGGCTGCGCTCGTCGGGATCGCGGGCGATCCGCGCGGACAGCGCCGCATAGGGGATGGAGACAAAGGCATAGGCGGTGCGCAGCAGCATGTGGCTCGCCAGCACGAATGCGGTCAGCGCCGCGCCGGTAAGGCCCGGGTCGGTGAAGGCGAGGGGCAGGGCGAGCGCCAGCACCGGCCCACCGACCAGGATATAAGGGCGGAATCGCCCCCACCGCGACCGCGTGCGGTCCGCCAGCGTCCCGGCCAGCGGATCGAGCAGTGCGTCCCACACGCTCGCCACCAGAAAAGTCGCCCCTGCCGCCGCCGGGGCGAGGCCCAGATGATCGGTGTAGAAGAAGATCAGGAACATCCCGATCGCATTCCAGTGGAGGTTCAGGGCGAAATCGCCCACGCCATATCCCGCCCGCATGCGCCGCGTGCTCATTCGCCTCTCCTCTCGCTCGCGGGCCGTGACCGGCCCTGTCTGTTATCTGTCCTGCGGGTCGCGCCCGAACCCGGTTCCTTCCGCCTTCATCCGGTCCAGCATCGTGCGCACCGATGGCGCAAGGCGGGACGCGTCGATCGGAAAGCCGCGCACCAGCAGGTTCTGAAGATGCCCGATCTGATGGTTGGCGAAAGCCACGGCCATCGCCTGCCGCCGTCCCATCGCGTCCTGCGCGGCATTCACGCTTTCCTTGATCAGCTTCAGCGTGAAGCGGTCCTTCTCCGCGATCCGGCCCGCCAGCGCGAGGGTGAAGTCGGCCAGATCATCGCGCGCGACGACATGGTTGACCATCCCGTGCCGTTCCGCCTCCTGCGCGGTCAGCCAGTCGGAGGTGAACAGCCACTCCTTCGCCTTGCGCACGCCCAGTTCCCACGGGTGGGCAAAGAATTCGGCACCCGGCATGGCCATGTCCGGCGTGTTGTCGCGAAAACGGGCATCGTCGGCCGCAATGATCAGGTCACAGGCCCAGACGAGCATGTTGCCGCCTGACACGACTGCGCCCTGGACCTCGGCAATGGTGGGCTTGGATGCATTGCGCCAGCGCTCGGTAATATCGAGATAGAGCTCGTGCTCACGGGCGTAGAAGCCTTCCCATCCGGGACCCTCGAAATGGTTCCACAAGCCGGTGGCCTGATCGCTGTCCGGCATGGTGCTCTCTGTTCCGGAAAGATCATGCCCGGCACTGAAATGATCCCCGTCGCCCGCAAGGATGATGACCTTGATCTCGGGATCGCGGCAGGCTTCGGCGAGGGCGCTGTCGATCTCGTAGGTCATGGTGACGCCCTGGGCGTTCTTCCGTTCTGGCCGGGCCATAACAATCCGCGCGACGCCGGGCGCGGGCAATTCGTAGCGAACCTGGGTCAGGTTTTTGGGGTCGAAAACCATTTGCGTGTCTCCGAATGAGGAGTGAGCGGGGGAGGGCCGTCAAAGCTGCGGGTTGCGCCCTTGAGTCGCAGAGCCTGCGGACCCTTCTCCTTGCGTAGGGCGTAACAGGCCCCGTCGAGTGCATCGGCGACAATGGTCGCGTCCTCGAGCTGGTCAAGATCGACGCCCCGGCCCTGCGCAATCATGGCCGTGCGGCGAAGGGCCAGTGAGGCCTCAGCTTTTTCCCGGTCCATTCTGATCCTGCAGAACTCGGCAAATCCCTGCCGCAAGTCGCGTTCATTGGCCTCGTCGGTGCTATGGACAATGCTCCCATCGACCCGCCAGTCGAGCAACAATACTTCGTCGCGGTAAAGACGAAGATGAGCGATGGCCCCGTCATAACTGCATACGCTGTCATAGATCCTGCGATGCGTCTGCCGGGCGACGGCCGTGATTGCGAGCGCGGCCAGATCGAACAGGTGCGTGCAGTGGTCGCGTGCATTTGCCATGCGCGAGGCAATCACAAAGTCCGGCGTCAGCGGGGCACCCACGAGGGCCGGCAACTCTTCGACGGCGCGTGCGCACAGCTGCCAGGGATGGCGTGAGGAATCGCCCAGGATCGCCGTCACGACCGAACCGTCATGTTCGATCCTCACTCCCATCCGGTGGTAGTCATCCTCCAGCTCCGTCCGCGCACTGCGTTCATCAGCTGTAATCATGATGCGACGCCGCACCGGAGGAAAGTCCGGCTCGGTAATCGGAAGGGAGCTGCGACTGACCCGCATCACCGCTCCGGAGTAAAGACTGCGGGCAGGTTCTTGATGCCCATGATGAAGTTCGACTGCATGCGCCTGGGCGCTTCGGCAGCCCGGATATCGGGCAGGCGGCGAAGCAATTCCTCGTACATCACCCTTATCTGGAGGCGGGCAAAGCCCGAACCGAGACAAAAGTGCTGGCCGACACCGAAAGACAGATGCTCTTTTGCGTTACGCCTGCGCACGTCGAAACGCTCAGCATCGTCAAAGACCGACTCATCACGATTGGCCGAGCCGTAAAGCATGACGACCTTTTCGCCGGCGGCGATTTTTTGACCAGAAAGCACGGTGTCTTCCTTTGCCCGGCGCGCGAAATAGACAACCGGGGAAACCCATCGCAGCATCTCTTCGGCGGCGTTGGGGATCAGCGATGGATCCATGATCAGCGCCTCGCGCTGCTCCGGATACTGGTCGAGAGCCAGCAGGCCGCCCGAAATCGTGTTTCGTGTTGTCTCGTTACCGCCGACGATCATGATCAGGAAAAAGCCATCGAGCACGTAATCGGGCAGTTCGACGTCTTCGATGCGGGAATTGGCAATCACCGACAGCAGGTCATTCTTCGGATTGTCGCGCCGGCCACGCATGGCCCAGCGGCCATAATCGAAGATTTGCATCATGGCCCCGATGAATTCCTCGTCGGGCAGCTTGAATTCGGGATCCTCATAGCCGGTAAGCATGTTCGCCCAGTCAATCAGCTGGGCGCGGTCTTCTTCCGGCACACCCATGATCTCGGACAGGGTATAGAGCGGCAGTTGCTGCGCAACGTCGAGAACGAAATCGCAGCTGCCCTTGGCGGCAATCCGGTCGATCGTCTCGCGGCAATGGGTGCGAATGCGCTGTTCGTACTCACTGATCTTTCGCGGAGTGAACTCGGATGTTGCAATACGGCGGTAGGCCGTGTGCTCTGGCGGATCCATCGAGACCATGTTCCCGACAACGGCCGAGATAATCGCCGTGTCCATGGTTTCTGGATCGCCAAGGCTCATCAGATGGCTGCCATTGGCTGACGACCACAGGCCGGGGTTCTTCGAAACCGCAGATATCTCGGCATGACGTGAAATCACCCAGAAGCCAGGTTCATAGGGTTCGGGCTGTTCGTGCCAGAAGATCGGAGCATCCGTGCGCATGCGCGCATAGGCGTCCCACTGATGCCCGTTCTGGTAGCTGATCGGCCGCGTCAGATCCAGACATTCGGGACGCTGGAAAATGGGCGCATGCGCCGGTCCCTTCGAGATACTCACGATCTTGCTCCTCTATCAAGCATGCTCGGTGTTTGATTAAACGTTCATTAGAAAACTGCAACCACTTTCGAGAGGTGTCGTTGTTGACAATAAATTTCCAAGTGGTCAATTTGCTCACACAAACGTGAGGGATGATCGGATGACTGGAAGCAATTTTCTCTGGGGTGTCTCGACCTCGGCATATCAAATCGAGGGTGCAAGCGAGGCAGACGGGCGGGGCCAGTCGATCTGGGACGAGTTCACGGCGTTGCCCGGCGTAGTCGCGAACGGGGATACCGGCGCGGTGGCCTGCGACCACTACAACCGGTGGCCTGAAGATATCGGCTTGATGGAGCAGTTGGGAATTGGCGCTTACCGGTTCTCGCTTTCGTGGCCGCGATTGTTTCCGGAAGGCGTTGGCCAGCCCAATGAGCGCGGAGCCGAGTTCTACGACCGCTTGATCGACGCATTGCTTGAACGCGGAATCGATCCCTGGATCTGCCTTTACCACTGGGATCTTCCCCAGGCTCTGCAGGATCGCGGCGGCTGGGCCAACCGGGACGTCGCCAACTGGTATGCAGACTACGCCCGATTCGTGGCCGACCGTTTCGGTGACCGCGCCAAGGCGTTCATCACGTTCAACGAGCCAAGTGTATTCACCCTGTCCGGCTACGGGGGCGGGCTCCATGCACCCGGAGTCAAGGAATCGTCAGCCATGCTCGCGGCGATTCACAATGTCTGCCGCGCTCATCACGCTGCCCTGCCGGCCCTTCGCAGCACCGGCGTTCCCACCGGCATCGTTGGCGCCTTCTGGCCGATGCGGCCTGAGCGTCCCGAGGATGAGGGTGGTGCGATGATGATGGACATGATGTTCAACTGGGCTTGCCCGGATGCCATGGTTGCGGGCTCCTATCCGCCGCCGATGGAAATGCTGCTGGGTGATGTCATCCAGGCCGGCGACTTGCCGTCTGTCGGCACATGGACCGACTTTATCGGAGTCAACCATTACGCGCCTATGTACATCCGCACCAACGAGGCAGGCGAACAGGAAATAGGGGCTCCGCCTGCCGATGTCCCCCTGACCGGAATGGGTTGGCACATCGACCCGCCGGCCTTCACGGCCATGCTGCAAACCGTGGCCGAGCGATACCCGGATGTCCCGCTCTACGTGACCGAAAACGGCATTGGGCTCGATGAGGGTGACGAACCGGACGCGCTGAATGACATTGCCCGGGTGCAATATCTGCATGACTACCTTGCCGCCCTTGCCGACGCCCGCGCTGCCGGCGTCGGAGTGCAAGGCTATTTCGCTTGGTCCCTGCTCGACAACTTCGAATGGGCCGAGGGATTCGCGAAGCGATTCGGCCTTGTTCGGGTCGAGCCGGACAACCTCGCAAGGCGCCCGAAGCAGTCCTTTTTCGCCTACCGCGACCTGATCAAGGGCGGAATCCCGAAAAGAAATACCTAAGAATCAACGCCATTCAAAAAACGGCTTGATTTTGAATGAACGTTTAATAAAAAACGAATCATTCAGAGAGGAGTTTGATTCATGGCGAACGAGGTACGCGTTGCTGGTGTGGGGATGATCCCCTTCACCAAGCCTGGTGCGAGCGAAGACTGGGACGTGATGGCAGAGAAGGCGGCGCGCATGGCGCTGCAGGATGCCGGGATCGACTACGGGAAAATTCAGCAGGCCTATGTCGGGTACGTCTATGGCGACAGCACTGCGGGACAGTCGGCGCTCTATCGTGTCGGCATCACCGGTATCCCGATCGTCAATGTGAACAACAACTGTTCGACCGGCTCGACCGCGCTCTATCTGGCGCGTCAGATGGTTGCGAGCGGCGCCGCGGACTGCGTCCTCGCCCTTGGCTTCGAACAGATGGTTCCGGGCGCGCTTGGCCTTGTCTTCAAGGACCGCAAGCCGCCGATGGAGCAGATCATGACGAAGCAGTTCGAGGCCCAGGGCTTCGACCCCGCTGCTCCGCCGGCCGCCCAGCAGTTCGGCGGCGGCGGCGCGGAGTACCAGAAGCGGTACGGTACGGCGGACGAGGTCTTTGCCATGATTTCGGTGAAGGCGCGCAAACATGCTGCGAACAATCCGCTGGCGATCTTCCGTGACCCGGTCACCGTCGAGGAAGTGCTCGAGTCCAAGCACCTGTATGGACCGATCACCCGCCTCCAGGCGTGCCCGCCGACCTGCGGCGCCGCAGCGGCGGTTCTCGTATCACCTGCCTTTGCCGCAAAGCACGGCCTTGATGCCGGCGTGGCGATCAAGGCTCAGGCCATGACCACCGACTTTGCTTCGACGTTTGAAGGCGAGCCGAGCATGATGAAGCTGATCGGCTATGACATGGCCCGTGAAGCAGCCCGCCAGGTTTACGAACAGAGCGGCATCGGACCCGAGGATTGCCAGGCTGTCGAACTTCACGACTGCTTCACTGCCAACGAGCTGCTGACCTACGAGGCGCTTGGGCTCTGCCCTGAAGGCGGTGCCGAACAGTACATTCGCGATGAGCAGAACACCTATGGCGGCAAGCACGTGACAAATCCGTCGGGCGGCCTCCTGTCCAAGGGGCACCCGCTTGGCGCGACTGGCCTTGCCCAGTGCTACGAGCTGACTCACCAGCTGCGCGGCACTGCCGACAAGCGGCAGGTCGAAGGCCTCGAAAACGCCCTGCAACACAATCTTGGCCTTGGCGGCGCCTGCGTCGTCACCCTTTACGGCCGCGCCTGAACGGAGGACAGAGATGGCAATCGACAAGAAATATATCGGCGTCGAGACCGAGGATCGGTACATCGACGTCGAAGCGGGACAGCTCAAGCTGTTCGCAATGGCAACCGGGCAAACCGATCCGATCTATTGCGACAACGACGCTGCCAAGGCCGCGGGCCTGCCAGGCATTCCGCTTCCTCCCACCTTCGTCTTCTCGCTGGGCAATCTTGCAGAGTCGAAGGAATTTTCGATCGCCGAAATGGGGATCAATTTGCCTGCCGTCCTGCACGGTGAGCAGACCTTCACTTACCACAAGCCGATATATGCAGGCGACCGCGTTCGCCTGAAATCCAAGGTCGTCGACATTTACGACAAGAAGGGCGGCGCGCTCGACTTCATCGTCCAGGACACGACTGCCCACAATCAGAACGACGAACTCTGCGTCACCGCGCGGACCGTGATCGTCGTTCGAAACTGAATAGAGGGGCTTTCATCATGAGTCAGGTAGCCGAACTCAACACTCTGGCAGTCGGTGACGAAATTCCGGAACACGACGCCGGTCCGATCACGCGCTGGGTGCTCGCCATGTTTGCTGGCGGATCGGGCGATCCCAATCCGATGCACATCGATTCCGACTTCGCCCGAATGGTTGGGCGAGAAGACGTCTTTGCTCACGGTATGCTGTCGATGGCCTATCTCGCGCAGCTGCTGACGAACTGGGTCCCGCAGGACCGGATCCGCAGCTTCAGCGTCCGCTTTGCCTCGATCACACCGGTCAACACATCGGTGAGGTGCAAGGGCAAGATCATCGAAAAATTCGAGGAAGACGGCGAGCAGCGTCTCCGCCTCGAACTGGTTGCGACCGTCGATGACGGCGCAGTCACCCTGACCGGCGAAGCCGTCGTGGCCTGCGCCTGATCACTCCGCAAAAGAATAGAAGAATGGGGATTTCCATGAAGAAGCTTGAAGGCAAGACCGCAATTATCACGGGTTCCGGCCGCGGCATAGGCCGCGCTTTGGCACTCAAACTGGCAAGCGAAGGCGCGAGCGTCGTCGTCAATGACCTTGATGAGGAACCTGCTGCAGAAACGGTCAATGCGATCCTTGCTGCCGGCGGCAAGGCCGTCGCATGCGTCGGCAGCGTTACCGATCCCGCGTTTGCCGACCGGTTCGTCAAGACCGCCGTCGATAACTTCGGTGGCATCGAAATCATCGTCAACAACGCCGGCTACACCTGGGACGGTGTGGTGCAGAAGATGAGCGACGAGCAATTCGACGCGATGATGGAAGTGCACGTCAAGGCACCGTTCCGGATCTTCCGTGCCGCTGCCGACACCATCAAGGAACTCTACAAGGGCGATCAGGCTGCCGGGCGCGAGATCGTGCGCAAGGTCGTCAATATCTCGTCGATGTCGGGCACCAACGGGAATGCCGGACAGATCAACTATTCGTCGGCCAAGTCGGCGCTGGTCGGCATGACCAAGACGATGTCCAAGGAGTGGGGCCGCTACAAGGTCGCAGTCAATTGCGTTGCCTTTGGTTTCATCGAGACCCGCCTCACCAAGTCGATGGACGATCCTGCGTCGAAGCTGAAGATCGGTGACCAGGAGATCCAGGCCGGTGTGCCCGACATGGCAATCAACATGCTGCCGATGATGGTACCGCTTGGCCGTGCAGGCACGCCCGAAGAAGCAGCTGGTGCTATCTACCTCTTCTGCATTCCCGAGTCCGATTACGTGTCGGGCCAGGTCCTTCTCTGCGGAGGCGGCATCAACACCTGATCTGCCCAGTCGCGAAATCGCGAACCCCGGATGACACGGGAAGCGAAGGAGAGAGAGACGATGTACATCACCCAGGGCCTGCATAGATCGGTTCAGATCAGCGGCAACATGCTCTCGACCCAGTTCGGCGACCGTCGCCGCACCTGGAACGAGACTGCAGATCGCGTCGGGCGGCTTGCCGCCGGACTGGCATCTCTGGGTGTGGCCACGGGCGACCGCGTTGGCATTCTTGCGGTCAACAGCGACCGGTATCTGGAAGCCTACTACGCGGTCGCCTGGTCTGGCGCGGTCATTGTGCCGGGCAACATCCGCTGGAGCGAAGCGGAACACCATTTCGCGTTCCGGGATGCCGGCGTCAAAGTCCTGCTGGTTGATCGTCTCTTCTCCTCGCTGCTCCCTGCGTTCGAAGACCTGAAGTTCGATGCGGTCATCTACATGGACGACGGCGAGCCGCCGGCAGGGGCAATTGGCTATGAGGAGCTGATCGCGGCGTTCGACCCGGCACCTGACCAGTGTACCCGCGACGATGACCTGGTTGGCATTTTCTATACCGGAGGCACGACGGGTTTCCCCAAAGGCGTCATGCTGAGTCACCGCTCGATCATCTCGAGCTTCCTGTGTTCGGCTGCGCTTACCTACCGGGGTGAAGCCCCGGTCTTCCTTCACTCGGCACCGATGTTCCATCTCGCCGATGCCAGCTGTGTTTTTGGCGTAACCATGACCGGAGGCTCCCACGTCATCCTGCCCCTCTTTAGCACGGCTGGCGTGATCGATGCAGTGACCCGCCTGGGGGCCAACTCACTGGTGCTGGTGCCGACGATGTTCTCCATGATCGATCAGCATCTGCGCGAGGAGCCGGCGGACCTGTCAGGCGTTACGCACATTACCTACGGCGCATCTCCCATCTCGGAGTCCCTGCTTCGCCGGGCCATTGAGATCTTCCCGAATGCACAGTTCTCGCAGGCTTATGGCCAGACCGAACTCTCACCTGTCGCCACTGTATTGGAACCTCGTTTCCATGCACTGACCGGGCCGGATTCGGGCCGCTTAAGATCGGCGGGACGTGCCGCGCCAGGGATTGATGTCCGAATCATCGATGCAGACCTGAACGAACTGCCGCGAGGCCAGGTGGGTGAGATTGCGGTGCAGTCGCCAGGCTGCATGGTCGGCTACTGGAACCAGCCCGAGCTCACGGCCCAGACCATCGTCGATGGCTGGCTGCGGACCGGCGATGCCGGTTACATGGACGGCGAAGGATTCGTCTTCGTCGTCGACCGCGTCAAGGACATGATCATTTCCGGAGGGGAGAACGTGTTCTCGGCGGAAGTCGAGAATGCCCTTTCGTCGCACAGTGCGGTCCTGGAGTGCGCCGTTATCGGTGTGCCGGACGGCCACTGGGGGGAACGCGTACACGCCATCGTCGTCCTGCGCGACGGCATGTCTGCCTCCGGTGAGGAACTGCGAGCGCACTGCCAGGGGCTTATTGCTGGCTACAAATGTCCGCGTAGCTTCGATTTCAGTAACGAGCCGCTGCCTCTGTCCGGGACGGGCAAGGTCCTGAAGACCGAGCTGCGCAAGCTTTACTGGGACGGACTCGAGCGGTCCGTCAGCTGAATTACCCTCGGCGGCACGGATACAACGACCTCCACCGTGCTGCCTTGACCCGGAGGTCCCTAACAGGAGTTACATTATGGCGACCCTTGAAGAATTGACTGGAAAGATCCGTGAAGGCGTTGGCGAAGACAGCGGTCTCAAGAAGACGCTGAAATTCGACTTCGGAGCCGATGGCAAGATCTACATTGATGGCGTGGCCGTGCCCAACACCGTCAGCAATGAAGATCTTCCCGCAGACTGCACGGTCGCGGTGAAGTTCAGCGACTTCATTGCCATGTCGGAAGGCAAGCTCGATGCCATGATGGCCTTCATGCAGGGCAAGATGCGGGTCCAGGGTGACATGACCGTCGCCCAGAAGCTGACCCCGATCCTCAAGAAGCTTCAGTAACCGATCGGTCGGGGATCGACCTTCCGGCCGATCCCCCGTCTGCCTGCCAGGAGCGCTGCACAGTGAACTTCGATTTTTCAGATGAACAGAAAATGCTGCGCGAGCAGGTCTCGCGCGCGTTAACAGAGGCAGCGCCCCTGACCGAGGCGCGCACGGCCCTGACAGGGGGCTTCGAATATTCAGAGCGCGCCTGGAATGCGATTGCCGAGGCCGGAATTCTTGGCGCAGGCATTCCCGAGGAGTACGGCGGTCTTGGCCTTGGCCGGCTCGAATGGTGCGTAACCTCCGAGGAAATCGGACGGACCCTGGCACCTGTGCCATACCTTTCAACGATTGTGCTGGCGGAGGCGCTGCTTGCCTTCGGTTCGGCCGCGCAGAAAAACATGTGGTTGCCCCGCATTGCCGGTGGCCAGATCATTGGCACCTGGGCGGACGCCGAAGGCCCTCGTGAACTCCGCGCAGACAATCTCCAGGTCGAATTCAAGTCAGGCCGACTGACTGGAAAGAAGCTTCCCGTTCTTGACGGAAATATTGCCGGCCTCGCGGTCGTGCTGGCCCGGACGGACGATGGCCCGGCCCTGGTCCTTGTCGATCTCGAAAAGGGCGTTTCGCGCCGGGCACTAAAGACCCTCGACAAGTCGCGGCCGCAAGCCGAGCTGCACTTTGACGGAGCCCCGGCCGAATTGCTCGGCAAGGCGGGCGAGGGCTGGACTGCTTACACGCAGTTGATGAACCGGGCTTCGGTCCTGCTCGCTTTTGAACAGGTCGGTGCAGCCGATCGCGCCCTCGAGATGGCGCGGGACTATGCCCTCGAACGGCACGCCTTCGGGCGGCCGATTGGCAGCTACCAGGGAATCAAGCACAAGCTGGCCAACATTTATATGGCGAACGAAATCGCCCGCGTTCACGCGCTCTGGGGGGCATGGGCGACCTCTACCGACGCCTCGGATTTGCCGCTCGCAGCTGCAAGCGCAAGGGTTTCAGCGAACCGCGCGTTCACCTTGGCCGCGCAGGAAAACATCCAGACGCATGGCGGCATCGGCTTCACCTGGGAATCCGACTGTCAGCTGTTTTACCGCCGCGCCCGGCTTTACGCTGGTCTGCTTGGCCCCGAGCTCGATTGGAAAGAGCGGATCGTCACGAGCATCGAGCTCAGCAACGCTGCCTGAGGAGGCAATTTCATGGATTTCAGTGATACTCCGGAAGAGGCCGAATTCCGGGCAAGCGTGCGCAAATGGCTGGAGGCCAACGCACAGCGCGCTCGCGGGACCTCGGGCAGGTTTACCGGAACCGGCACGGACGACATTGGCGCTGCCAAGGCATGGCAGGCGAGCAAATACGAGGCCGGTTATGCAGCGATTACCGTGCCCGAAGTTTATGGTGGCAGGGGTGGGACGCCTATCCAGGCCCTGATCTATCGCCAGGAGGAAAGCGCGTTTGCTGTCCCCACCGGGGTCTATGAAATCGGACTGGGCATGTGCGTGCCCACGGTCATGATGCAGGGCAGCGATGCTCACCGCGATCGCTTTCTGGTGCCTGCCTACCGTGGCGACGAAATCTGGTGCCAGCTCTTTTCAGAGCCGGCAGGCGGATCGGACATTGCTGCCTTGCGGACCCGCGCCGTACGTGACGGTGACGACTGGGTGATTAACGGTCAGAAGGTCTGGACCTCGGGCGCGCATTTTGCCGATTTCGGGATCCTTCTGGCCCGGACCGATCCCACCGTTGCAAAACACAAGGGTCTCACGATGTTCATCGTCGACATGAAGGCCCCGGGCGTCGATGTCCGTCCCATCGAGCAAATGTCAGGCGGCGCTGAATTCAACGAAGTATTTTTCGCCGATGTTCGCATACCTGACAGCGACCGCCTGGGCGCCGAAGGCGATGGCTGGAACGTAGCACTCGGCACGCTCATGATGGAACGCATGTCCGCAGGCCAGGGTTTCGGATTCTTCGGAGCAACCGAAGTCCTTGAACTGGCCCGGAAGACGGAAATCGGCGGACGTCCCGCCTCAAGCGATGCGCGCGTTCGCGAACGCGTCGCCGATTGGTGGATCAACGAGCAGGGCCTCAAGCTCCTCTCCTACAGGGCCCAGACGGCTCTTTCGAAAGGCGAGCTGCCCGGGCCGGAGCAGTCAGTAAACAAGGCAATCGAAGCGCCGCAGGCACAGGAAATTGCCTATTTTGCCAGGCAGCTTCGCGGACAGGCGGGCAGCATGGACGGCGAGGAGATTGATGAAGACTGGGTTCACGTCGATCGCAGCTGGCTATGGGCGCCGGGGATGAGACTTGGTGGCGGTACGGACGAGGTCCTGCGAAACATTATTGCAGAACGTGTGCTTGGCCTGCCCGGTGATGTCCGTGTCGACAAGGGTGTGCCTTTCAACCAGCTGACCAGCTAGGGACCTGGCTGATGGCTGGAGCCATTGCCCTTGAAGAGATATTCGCGGCGATGCGGCAAGCCTGCACCGCAGAGCCTGTCCCGTCGCTGGCGATCCGGCGAGACAGGCTCGAACGCTGCATCTTTCTGCTGCGGAAGGCGGAGGACGATATCTGTGCTGCGCTCTCGGCGGATTATGGTTCCAGACCGGCAATCGTAACCCAGCTGGTGGAGATCGGCGGCGCCATTGCAGCACTGCGTCATGCCAAGGCGCATTTGCGGCGGTGGGCGCGGCCGAGGCGCGCGTCGGCCGGCTTCGCATTGTGGCTTGGCGGCGCGCGTGCGCAACTCGAACCCGTTCCCAAGGGTCTCGTCGGCATTGTTGCTCCCTGGAACTTTCCCGTTCAGCTGACTTTCTCTCCGCTTGCCGCGGCCCTTGCTGCAGGCAACCGGGTAATGATCAAGTTGCCGGAAGCAACACCCCTGACATCGGCACTGATCGCCGAGCTCATCGACAGACACTTTGCTCCCGATGAAGTGGCCGTGATCAACGGCGATAGCGGTGTGGGCGCCAAATTTGTGTCACTGCCTTTTGATCATATCCTGTTTACCGGAGGCGCTGCCGTCGGACGCAAGGTGATGGCTGCAGCCTCTGCCAACCTGACGCCGGTCACGCTCGAACTGGGCGGACGGTCGCCGGTCATTATTTTGCCCGATGCGGACCTTCGACACACGGCCCGAAGTATTCTTTCCGGTAAGTTGCTGAATGCCGGACAGATCTGCCTTGCACCCGATCACGTGTTTGTCCCCGAAGACATGGTCGAGGCGCTTGTTGCGAGCCTCTTCGCGGCCTCCCGGGAGATGTTGGGAAAGACAGGTGCGGATGCGCTTAACAGCATAATTTCGTCGGATAATGCGAGGCACTTGCGCGGACTTGTTTCTGATGCACAATCGCGTGGTGCCAGGATCTTTGAGCTGGGATTCGCCCACGGAGAGAACCAGATTTCGCCCTGCCTTGTGGTTGGTGCGCGGCCCGGAATGGCCATACTCCAGGAAGAGATTTTCGGTCCCCTATTGCCGATCATCGCTTATGATGACCTCGGCGCTGTCCTTTCCGATATTTCGTGCCAGCCGCATCCACTCGCGCTGTACATATTCGGTCACGACAATCGGACGATACGCCATATCCTCGACAACACCGTCAGCGGCGGCGTCACGATAAACGATATCCTGCTCCATGCCTCATCTGAGGGGCTGCCACTCGGCGGCATTGGGGAATCAGGCATGGGAGTCTACCGGGGGAAATGGGGTTTTGACACCTTTTCGCATCTCAGGCCGGTGTTCCGCCGCGGATGGCTGGATGCTGGAAAGCTGCTTCGCCCGCCTTACGGAAAACTGGCATCACGGGCCGCTCGATTCCTGGTGCACGGCAGATGACCTTGCGGGACATGGAAGGCCGCGTTGCCCTTGTCGCGGGCGGTGCCGGCGGGATCGGCGGAGCAATCTGTCGCCATTTTGCCGATCGCGGCGCCCGCGTCATTATCGCCGACCTCAGTGAGCGCAGGGCAAATTTGCTTGCAGCGTCCATCGCTGAATGCGGCGGGGACGCCACGGCGACGCATCTCGATGCCGGAACCGAGGCGTCTTGGCGCTCGGCCCTCGATGCGATCGGCGGTGAGCTCGACTATCTGGTGACCAGCTTTTTTTCCGGATTTGCCGGAAGCGTTGAAGACCTTTCCCTGGAGGGCTGGGAAACCTGTTTCCGGGCGACTGCTGCAGGTGTTTTTCTTGGCATGCACGTCGCGGTGCCGCGAATGGTGTGCGGCGGTTCGATCGTCAACATTGCGAGCGTGGCAGCTCACTCCGCATCGCCGCAGAACATCGGTTATTCAGCCGCGAAGGCAGCGGTGGTGAATCTCAGCCGCTCGGTTGCACTCGGCCTCTCTGATCGCAAGATCCGGGTCAACATTGTGACGCCCGGGATGATACGGACCCGTGCACTGGAAGCCACCATGGCCGCGCTCGCGGAGCGCGGTGAAGCCTTCGAGGGAGACAGGGTCCCGCTCGGCGGGCCCGGTGATCCGCATGACATTGCCGAGGCAGTTGGCTTTCTGTGTTCCGATGCCGCGCGCTACATAACCGGGGCCGAGCTGGTGGTCGATGGTGGGCTGGGGCTGGTCGGGCCATGAACCGCCCGGCGGAAATTTCCGGCATTGCAGGCAGCACCGTCCTGGTCACCGGCGCCTCAGGTGGACTGGGAGAGGCTCTCTGCGAGATGCTGGCGGCGAATGGCGCTCTGGTTGCGGCCGGAGCGCGCCGGGCGGACAAGGTCGAAGAGCTGGTCGCGCGCATCCATGCCCGGGGAGGACAGGCATGTGCCTGCCCGATGGACGTGACAGACGAACAATCGGTTGCAGCGGCCTGGGACGTTGCTGAACGGGAGCTCGGGCCCGTCAGCGGGGTTATTGCCAATGCCGGAATTACCATTGACGGGCTCGCGCTGGACTTGTCACCGGCCAGTTTCAGGACGGTTATCGATACCAATCTGACCGGCGTGTTCCTGACCCTGCGTGAAGGCGCGCGCCGTATGGTGGGCCGCCGCGCAGAAGGCAGGATGATCGCCATTGCCTCGGTCCTTGCAGACAAGGTCGTACCCGGCATTGCGCCATATGCGGCGTCGAAGGCTGCCGTTGTCCAGCTGGTGCGTGCCCTGGCGCTCGAATGGGCGGCACGGGGTATCTCTGTGAATGCCATTTCTCCTGGTTACATCCGGACCGACATCAACCAGGCTTTCATGGACAGCCGGGCAGGCGAACGGTTCGTTGCCGGCTTTCCGCGCCAGCGCCTGCTGCAGCCCACAGACATATTGCCGCTCGCACAGCTGCTCCTTTCGGATGCTGCCCGGACAATTACCGGCAGGAACTTTGTCGTCGATGACGGCCAGACACTTTAGGGGGAAAAATGAACGTATCAGGAGCCGTTGCGGTCGTGACCGGCGGTGCTTCCGGACTTGGCGCAGCGACCGCTGCCCTGCTGGCCGATCATGGTGCAAGGGTCACTGCATTTGACTGCGGCGCCTGTGTGACCAGCAATCCTTCGGTTTCCCTCGAGCGGGTCGACGTGACTTCGACCGAATCGGTCACTGCCGGCTTTGACAGCGTCGAATGGCGCGATGGACCGGTGCGCATCCTGGTAAATTGCGCGGGGATCTTTCCTGCCGGGCGGATGATCAACCGCGATGGCTCTGCGCATGACTTCGAGCAGTTTCGGCGGGTGCTCGATGTCAATCTGGCAGGGACCTTTCTCGTCTCCTCTGTGTTCGCCAGCCGGCTGTCGAGCCAGCCCCTGGTCGAGGAGGAGCGCGGCGTGATCGTCAATACCGCCAGCGTGGCGGCATTCGAAGGGCAAATCGGCCAGGTCGCCTATGCAGCGTCCAAGGCCGGGGTCGCGGGCATGACTCTCCCCATGGCCCGCGACCTTGCCCGTCACGCGATCCGCGTAACATCAATAGCCCCCGGACTGTTCAAGACGCCAATGGCCATGGGGTTTGCGCAGGAAGAGACGGCAGCCATTGAAGCGCAGGTCCCGTTCCCTTCGCGGTTTGGCCGCCCGGAGGAATTCGCGGAGCTCGTGCTCGCAATCATCTCAAACCCAATGCTCAACGGCGAGACCATTCGCCTTGATGCCGCTCTCAGGATGACTCCGCGATGACGGACCTTGCGCTGGATATCGCTTCGCGTGTCGAGGCTTTCGTTCGCGGCACTGTCTTCGGCTACGAGCAGGACCCGCGATGGGAAACGCATGGTCCTTCCGCGGAACTGGTCGCCGAGATGCGCGCCGCTGCCAAGGCCGCCGGAGTCCTGACCCCGCATATCCTCCCTGGCGGCAAGCATCTGAGCCAGCGCGAGACTGCGCTTGTCCTGCAGGCCTCGGGTTTGTCGCCGCTCGGGCCGGTTGCGGTCAATACGGCCGCACCGGATGAAGGAAACATGCTGCTGCTGGGCCGCGTTGCAACGATCGCGCAGCGCGCACGTTACCTGGCTCCGCTTGTCGCCGGAGAAACCCGCTCATCCTTTCTCATGACCGAGCCCGCCTCGGAGAACGGTGCGGGATCGGACCCCTCGCTCCTGCGCACGGCCGCGAGGCGTCAGGGAGACGAATGGGTGATCGATGGGCGCAAGACCTTCGTGACCGGCATCGATGGCGCCTCCTGTGGGATTATCATGGCGCGCACCGGAGAGGAGGCGACCATGTTCCTGGCGCCTCTGCCGAACCCTGCAGTCCGGATAGAGCGGATCATCGATACCATCGACTCCACCATGCCCGGCGGCCATGCCGTGGTGACGATTGAGGACCTGCGCCTTACCGATGCAGATGTGCTTGGCGAAATCGGTCGCGGCTTCGAATATGCGCAGGTCCGCCTCGCGCCCGCACGTCTCTCGCATTGCATGCGCTGGCTGGGCGCCGCGAAGCGGGCCCACGCGATTGCCAGCGACTATGCCTGCCGCCGCAGGGCTTTCGGGCGGTTGCTGATTGATCATGAAGGTGTTGGCTTCCAGCTCGCCGACAATGTGATTGACCTGCGCACCTGCGAACAAATGATTGCCTGGTGTGCCGACGAACTGGACAGCGGCAAACGCGGGTCCGCCGAAAGTTCGGTCACCAAGGTTGCCGTATCGGAGGCGCTGTTCAGGATTGCTGATCGCTGTGTTCAGGTCATGGGCGCGACAGGGATCAGTGATGACACGGTCGTTGCCCGTATCTTCCGGGAAATCCGTGCCTTCCGAATTTACGATGGACCAACCGAAGTCCACAAGTTCGCGCTCGCGCGCCGCATTCGGCGTTCGCATCTGGGCGCGGACGGGTGAGCGCGGACCCTCGCGACAATGTCGGCACTGTCCCGGTCCGGCCTGAACTGCGCTTTGATGAAAAGGCGCTGACGCAGTGGCTTTCTGGCGAAATCGAAGGATTTCGCGGACCGGTCAAGGTTGAGCAGTTTCGCGGAGGGCAATCAAATCCAACCTATGCGCTAGCCTGTCCGGCGGGATCGTTCGTGCTGCGGCGAAAACCACCCGGCCGCCTCGTGCCCGGCGCACACGCAGTCGAAAGGGAGGCGCGCATCATGCAGGCGCTCGCTCCTACTGCCGTGCCCGTACCTCGCATCGTTGCACAGTGCGATGATCCCCAGGTCATCGGTACGCCTTTCTTTGTCATGGAACGAGTGGAGGGCCGGATATTCTGGGACGCGGCATTTCGCGGGGTTCGGCGCGAAGACCGGCCCGCCTGTTTCAGCGCGATGCTCAATGTTCTCACGCAGCTTCACCGGATTGATCCGCCTAGCGTGGGGCTCGGCGATTTCGGCCGGCCTGACCGCTATCTTGAACGACAGGTCCTTCGCTGGATCCGGCAGTATGAAGACGATTGTGCCGAGGCCGGACGCGATCCCGATCTTGACCGGCTGGTGGAATGGCTTCCCGGGGCATTGCCCGCTCCTGGAGCAACGTCACTGGTTCACGGCGATTTCCGCTGTGACAACATGATCTTCCATCCGGGCAGGCCGCGCGTCATCGCTGTACTCGACTGGGAGCTTTCGACACTGGGCGATCCGCTCGTCGACTTTGCAAATCACGCCATGATGTACCGGATGCCCCCCCATATTGCCGCCGGTCTCGCAGGAGAAGACCTGTCCGCCTCGGGTCTGCCAAGCGAGAAAGAATATCTTGGAGCCTACTGCCGGAAGATGGGCCTGTCCGGGCTCGAACACTATGAATTTTACATGGCGTTCTGCCTCTTTCGTTTTGCCGCAGCTTATCACGGGATCAAGGCGCGCCTTGTTCGCGGGACCGCTGTATCGCCCCATGCGCGCGCCCGTGCGGCGCTTGTGCCGGAGCTGTCGGGTCTTGCCTGGAGTCAGGCGAAGCGGGTGATCGAAGGCTGCGAACTGTGATAGTCTTGGTGCAGAACAATGATCGCTTCAGTTCGACTGGCCGAAATGCATTGCAGAGATTGCTCACTTGACGGATTAAAAAAATCTAATAATCATTCAATCAAATTTGTGAGTCGAGGATGCGGAAGAGTCGAATAGCCTTGCTGTCCCTTGCCCTGTCGGTGGTGGCCGCCAGTGGCTGGGCCCTGTGGGCGGCAAACTGGTCCTCACTTCCTGTCGACCGGCAAGGACCCTTGCCCTCAGCCGCCCCTAGCCGGACGGAAGGGCCGCCAAACATTGTCCTGATTGTCGCCGATGATCTGGGTTATGGCGGCGTCTCTTCCTATGGCGGCAACCGGTTCACGACGCCGCAGATCGATGCCCTGGCCTCGAGCGGCGTGCGCTATACCAATGCCCATGTCACGGCTTCAGTCTGTTCGCCGTCGCGCGCCGGTCTCCTGACAGGGCGGAATGGTGTCTCCTTCGGCTTCGAATTCAATCCGGGCGACCAGCAGGATGAGGCCAGCAAGGCCTGGGGCCTTCCTCTCAACGTTCCAACTCTAGCCGAACGCTTGCGGCAGCAGGGCTATGCAACGGCAGCCATCGGCAAATGGCACCTCGGCGGAGCTCCCGGAATGCGCCCGACGGAGCGGGGCTTCGACGAGTTTTTCGGGGTGCTCGAAGGGGCCTTCAATTATTTCAGCGTCGCACCCGAGGGCGCGGACGCGAGCGGAATATTCCGTCTTATCAACGGCCCCGACCGCCGTGTTACGCCCTTCCTGCGTGGCAATGCCAAGGTTCGGGTCGATGAATACGCTACCGATCGCTTCACCTATGAAGGCAGGTCCTTCATCCGGCGTCAGGCGAACCGGCCTTTCTTCCTCTACATGGCCTATAACGCGCCGCACTCTCCCTTCGAGGCGCCCAGGAAATACCTTGACCGGTTCCCCAAACTCAAAGGTGTCGAGCGGACATTTGCGGGTATGATGGCCGGCCTTGACGACGGTGTTGGGGCCCTCATGGCAGAGCTGCGAGCTCGCGGTCTCGACCGGAATACTCTCGTCATTTTCATGAGTGACAATGGCTGCCCCAACTATCCAATCCAGGATGGACGCCTTGTCTGTTCGAACGCGCCGCTTGCCGGAACAAAGGCATCGCTCTTTGAAGGTGGGCTGCGTGTCCCCATGATCGTTTCAGGGCCGGGTTTCGCAACGGCGGTCAATAACAATCCTGTAAGCTCGCTCGATATCACGCCCACTGTGCTTCGTCTTGCAGGCGCTGCAGTTCCTGCCAGTCTCGAAGGGGTTGACCTTCAGGCGTCGCTCCGCCCGGAAGCCGCTAACCGCCGGCTGTTCTGGCGCAGCGGACAGAGTGTTGCATCGCTCCATGGCAAGTACAAATTGCACATCGCCGAACGGGCAGACCCAAAGGCCAAGGACAGTTCCGGCGACAACCCCCTGGCCCGAATCCGCCGCAAACTGGCGGGCGAGGAAGACCGGGTTCGGGCGCGGACGATGACGGTCTACGGACAAGGCAAGCCCGAATGGGGCTACCACTCAATGCTCTATGACATTGATTCCGATGCCGGCGAAACGCGCAATCTGGTGCCGACTGATCCGAAAAAGTTCGCTGAAATGAAGGCCGAACTTGAGAAGTGGAATGCCACTTTGCCCAAACGGCCGAACTGGGGCTCGGATCTCGATGCCATTTCCGAGCATGAAGGAGTGAACTTACTGCGACACTGATTTCGTGGCTGGCTGCAGGCCTAGTCACGTCCAAAAATTAAATTGCCAAGTGGAAATTATTTTGATCGAGTGGTAGAAACGAACGCGGAACGATGATGAAAAGCATCGCCGCAAACTTTGGGGATGGATTATGAAATATCTTTTGCTCTCTGGTGCTGCATTCTTCCTTCCGATGGGAACGGCAACCGCATCGCATGCAGCCGAGGCTTCTGCGGAAGCCGATAACCAGCAGCCCCAGACCGGGCAGGACATCGTCGTCACTGCGCAGCGGCGCGAGGAGCGCTTGCTCGAGGTTCCGGTCTCGGTGGGCGTGATCAATGAGGTCCAGCTTCAGCAGTCCCGCGTCCAGGAGGTCTCGGATCTCGTCGCTGTCACGCCTGGTCTGAGCTTCTCTTCGACTACAGTGCGTGGCGGCGGCTTTCGCATTCGCGGCGTCGGCAGCACAGCCGGCAATGGCGAGCCTTCGGTTTCCTATGTTGTCGACGGTGTCGTATTCGCCGATCAGTCGGTAGCCCTCGACCAGAACCTGTTCGATACCCAGCGGATCGAAGTGCTTCGTGGGCCGCAAGGAACACTGTTTGGCAAGAACGCTTCAAGCGGTGTGATCAGTATCACGACCAAAAATCCGACAAAGGAGCTGGAAGGACAGGTCGAGGGCACCCTCGCTGAATTCGGTGAACGCGAAGTGCGGGCAGTGCTTTCCGGACCGCTCGGTGACGAATTGGGCTTCCGCATAGCCGGCACGCATCGTTCGCTCGACGGGTATTTGCTCAACCGGGTGACGGGCAAGAAGTCCGGCGGACTCAACCAGGACAGCATTCGCGGCAAGCTGCGTTGGCAGCACGGAGCGGGGACGATCACGCTCAGTGCCGACTACAACGACCGCGAGGACTTCGGGCTGCCCTTTACGGAACGCGCTTCGACCGATCCCAACCGCATTGCGCTGCTGGCCGGATTTGGCGTCACGCCGTCGCCAACCAATACTGATCAGGCTTATGACGTACCGACCTTTTCGGGCCGCAAGAGCGGCGGCGTGTCGCTTTCGGCGGACCTCGATATCGGCAATCACGTTCTGACCAGCATCACGGCCTGGCGTCTCAGCAACAATACGCCCGATTCCCTTGACGCAGACGGGCTTCCCGTCAGCCGTCAGCCGGGCTCGCCCACGCTTGCCAATTCCTACAACGAGCTTCTGGTCGAAGCACAGCGCTCAGACATCGGCCGCAACGAACAAATGAGCCAGGAATTGCGGATCACCTCGCCACGGGGCGGTACGCTGGAATACGTCGGCGGGCTCTATGGCATGTGGTCGAAGGACACCACGGGTACATTCAGGACGGCGAGCCAGTGTATTGCCTATTCGGCTGCCACGCTGACCAGTGGCCCGGCATCGCCGCTGATCCAGGTTCCCAGCACGAGCGCAAACTGCGACCACCCCGATGCAACCCGCGCTGAAATCCTGTCACGTGGCACGACAAACGATGGCAACACGAGCTCGACAACCAGCCTTGCCGCCTATGGCCAGTTCTCCTTGCGAGTTCTGGAAACGGTCAAGCTGCTTGGCGGCCTTCGCTATACGTCCGAAGAGCGCAGCAATCAGGCGGTCCAGGGCAGCGCGTTCAACCAGTCCCTGACATTCCTTTCAACACCGCCCGCAGGCGTCAGAAACGCATTCAATACCGGGGCCGGCCTTCCGCCAACGACGCCCATCGTTGCCGGTACCGTGCTGACCTTGCCGGACAACCCGGGCAGCATCCGCCTCGCTGAACGCAGTGACCGGAACCTGTCGGGCCGGGCGGGCGTTCAGTTCCAGCCCAGCACCAATCTGGATATCTACGCCACCTATGCGCGCGGGTACAAGGGACCGGCGCTCAACATCGGTACCGGTGTCTATACCGATCCGGAAAAGTCCAATGCCTACGAAGCCGGTATCAAGGCACTGCTGGCTGACCGCAAGATTACCGCCAACCTCGCGGTGTTTCTCACTGACTATAGCGGCTTCCAGGCAAACAGCTTCGACACAACGCTGTCTCGCTACGTCATCGTGAACGCGGGCAACGTGCGCACAAAAGGCTTCGAGGCGGATTTCACTGCCCAGCCAATCGAGGGTCTCGATCTCAACGCGTCGGTCACTTACGCAAAGGCAAGGGTTACCGACTTCCGCAGTGCGGCTCAGTGTTACCCTGGGCAACCCATCGCGAATACGGCTGCAGCTCTGGTGCCCAATCCGCCCCGTGACGGTTCGTGCTACATCATCGGAGGGACGGCAGCGAGCCCGATTTATGGGCAGAACGTCAATGGCGGGCGCTTGCCGGGTTCCACCGACTGGAAGTTCAATGTCGGCGCGCGTTACGCCCATCCGATCGGCCAGGACTACTTCGGCCTTATCGGCATGAACTACACTTGGCAGAGCGATGCCCTGTTCGACCTGAGCCAGGATCCGAATACACGGCAGAAGGGCTACGGTACCTTTGACCTCAACGTCGGGTTTGGCCCGCAGAGCAGGCGCTGGACGATTACAGCCTTTGCCCGGAACCTGTTCGACAAGCAGTTCGCATCGACGATCCTCTACACGCCTACCTCGCAGGTCAATGTTCTGAACAATGCTCCAAGCTCCGCAACCGTGCCAGCTACTGCAAACGCCAGTCCCGGCAACTACGTACAGCTGCTGCCCCGCAATGCCTTCAGGCAGTTCGGTGTCACCGTACGGTTGAAGTTTGGCGGTAAGGATTGACGATCAACGTCGGTCCAATCCCCGGTCCTGCCGGGAACCGAAGAGGGGTGGGCTGGTCCCACCCCTTTTTTTAATGCGCGGGCTCGGCGCTATGCACGGAGTGGGAGATGCCTGGGAATACCGGCAGCCTCAGTGAATGCGAGCGGATCCGGACTGTTGTAGCCCGGCTTTTACAGACCTTCACTCGCCTCAATTGGCGCGAAGGTAAGCCTGATATGCGGGGAGCTGCGGATCCCGACTCTGAATCATCTGGGCAAGAAGCGCATTTCTCAGGGTCTTGAGCCTGCTTTGCATTGCCTGATCCCGCACGCGATTGTTCAAGGCGTTGGGGTCTGCGCGGCGATCGTATAGCTCTTCGGCGGGGCGCCTGAGATAGAGCCTGAGACGGTCTGCTGCGGCGCGATTGGCCTCCGCGGAACGTTTCATCGCGGGATAGGTGAGCCCTGTCTGCGATTCGGAAATGAAATCCTTGTCCTCACCGGACCACTGGTTCCAGATGTAGATCGTATCACCGGTGGTTATGCTTCGGCTTGGATAGGCAAGAACCTTCCGCGGCACGACCGGCAATGCAATGTCGACGCGGTCAACATAGCCGACAATTTCCCTGGCACCTTGCGATGCCGGGGTGCTGCCGGACAGGGCGGTCAGAAATGATTTGCCATTCATTCCGGCGGGAGCCTGGATGCCTGCGGCATGCAGAATGGTCGGCATGACATCCGTACCTGTCGCCATGTCGCTGACGACATGGCCTGCCTTGGCATGGCCCGGCCAGCGCACGATCAACTGGCTTCGCAGTCCCGCATCATAGAGTGTCTGCTTCGCGAAGGGGAATGCCATGCCATTGTCGGAAGCAAACACGATGAGCGTGTTCCGGTCGGCGCCGGTTTCCCGCAGTGCCTGCATTATCCTTCCGACACTTTGGTCGGCGCGGTGCACAGCCGTATAGTATTGCGACAGCTCCTCTCGAACTTCGGGCAGGTCGGGAAGGTAACCCGGAACGTGCACATTTTGGGGCTCCACGAACTGCGGAGGATCGGGCGGGAGATCACCCTGGGGGTCGAGAAAGTTGAGGATGTTGCCCCACCAGGCGCGCTTTCCGCCCGGGAAGGGGCGATGGGGATCCTGGATGTTGGCGTTCAGAAAGAACGGCTTTCCGGCCTTCTTGCTGTCTTCAATGAACCTGCGGGTGTGGCGGTAGAAGGCTTCCGGATCCCGTCCCACGCCAAGGTCCCGGGGCGTAATCCAGTAATCCCAGGCCGTCGGTTCAAGCGGCGGCGTGTGCGTGTTCTTGGCGAGAATGCCGATACGCCAACCAGCCCCGCGGAGGGTTTCCGGCAAGGTGGGCACGCCCGGATTGATCGGCAGGAAGCCAATCGCGCCGCTAGCATGCGGATAGCGTCCGGTCATCCAGGCCGAGCGTGACGGTTGGCAGATCGGCGAGGTGACGAAGGCTTGCTGGAAGAGCACGCCTTCAGCTGCAAGGCGATCGATATTGGGAGTAATGCCCGGGATCGGATTGCCGTAGACGCCGGACGAATCCCAGTTCATGTCGTCAACGGTCAGCAGCAGAATGTTCGGCGAGCCCGGAGCAGCGGTAACAGCCGGGGCTGGCGATGGAATCGGGGGAGGGGCAGGTCGCCTCGCGATCGCAATCCCGATCACTGCTACAGCCGAGACCGCGAGCAATGAGAACGTGCAACCACGGCGGCGCGTTTTCGACATCTGACCTCTTCCCTTGTTCTTGTGGTAGGATTAATTATACAATAGGAAAATTTATTCAAGCAGGATGAGAGAGGATCGACATGATAACACGGCGTAGCATTCTAGGGGGATGTGGTGCTGCTGCCCTGCTTTCCGGCTGTACCAAAAAAGAAGCGCCCCGCGCGCCCATCCAGCTCGATGTCTCTCCTCTCCAGGTCTGGACTGTGCAATTCGAAGGCGCCGGGGGCCGGATCGAGATTGCCCTTGCCCGGACTGCGCATGGCGGCGGTCTTGCCTGGCGCGCCCTGGACCGCGAGGTCGAACTTGTCACATGGTCACCGCTTGGCCTCGTGGTCGAAGGACAATCGCTGTTCGCGAAACTTGAATTCGACAGCGCGGAATCCTTTGTCGAGAAAATTGCCTATCCGCTCGCGCACGGAGCCGTCAGCAAGGTCGATATGACCCGCCGGCGGGACCGGCTCTGGTTCCGCAGGCCCGACGGGCGCCGGGTCGGCATCGAAGTCCATGCCGCCCGCGACGGCGTGGCCCTGCGCTATCTTGTTCCGGACGCCCCCGGCGGACGTCCGGAGCGCATGGTTGACCGCGAAGAGACCGGGTTTGCTCTGCCTCCAGGGTCGAGGTTCTGGTCGCAGCCCTATATGTACCCCTGGAAGTTCGGGCCAAGCTACGAGTATTATTTCGAGGGTCATTCGGACTCCGGAACGAGCGAACGCCAGGTCTTTCCGCTCCTCATTGCAGCCAAGGGGCGTTACGCATTTGTCACTGAAACCGGGGTCGACGGCCGGTATGCGGCATCACAGCTCCAGCCCGACCAGAGCGGCAAGGTCCTGCTGTGCGATTTTCCGCTGGCAGGCGAAGCAATGGAAGAAGGCAAGCGCAATCCGGCCATTCGCTTTCCCTTCGAAAGTCCCTGGCGTCTCGTTCGAATGGGCACTCTGCCAGAGGTCTTTGCCTCGTCAATGGTCACCGATCTTGCCCCGCAGCTTGATGAGCGCTTCGGCGGGGCACTGCCGGGATGGGTCAAGCCGACCACGCTGGCCTGGGACTGGTGGAACGACCGTGAGACAGGCGATGTTGCCGAACAGCGGCGCTATGTTGATGCTGCGGCAGAATTTCGTTGGGGCGGTGTCCTCGTCGACGCCGGATGGAGCGACTGGAATAACGGGGCGAGCGAGACGCTGGTCAAGGAACTGGTCGACTATGCCGCATCGAAGCACATCGATATCCACCTGTGGTACAATTCGGGTGGACCCAACAACAAGGCGGGCGGCCAACCCCGTGACCTAATTCACGATCCGGTACGCCGGCGCGCGGAATTTGCGCGCATTGCGGCTATGGGTGTGCGGGGCATCAAGGTGGACTTCTGGCACTCCGACAAGCAGCTACACATCGCGCGGTATCTCGAGGTCCTGGCTGACGCCGCTGACAACCATCTGATGGTCAATTTCCACGGCTGCACCCTGCCGCGCGGCTGGGAGCGGCGCTTCCCCAACCTCATGTCCATGGAGGCAGTCCGCGGCGGGGAAACCTACGCATTTCCGGGATGGTACAAGTGGCTGGAAGGTGACCAGGGCCCTGCAGCGATCGACCATGTGCGCTTCGCGCTGATCAGGAACCTGGCGGGATCGATGGATTACACCCCGCTCGTTCTGGAAGCGGCGCGGAAAGCCCACGACATCAGCTATGCCCATAGTCTCGCCCTGCCGGTCGTCTTTGAATCGGCCTTGCTGCACTGCGCCGATTCCATCGAGGCTTACCGGAGCCATTTTGCGGCATTCCCGTGGATGCGCCAACACCTCGCGCGCCTGCCCTCGGCGTGGGACCAGTATGTCCTGGTTTCCGGCGACCCCGATTCCCATGTCGTCGTGGCCCGCCGCAAGGGCAACGAGTGGTACGTGGCCGGGATCAATGGGCGCGCGGGGAGCCATGATTTGCGCCTCGACCTTTCTGCACTGGGCGCAAAGGCGCAGCACGCAGAAATCATCTCCGACGGGACGGCCTCCGACCAACCAGTCTGGGTCAGGACTCCATATTCCGGAACGCTGCAGTTGAAGATGGCTGCGTCAGGCGGCTTCGTGGCAAGGCTATCGCCGGAACTGGCTTCGTAAAGCCTGAGAGCTGCAGGCTCCGGCGCGGTCCTTTAACCAGGCTGCGCCGGAGCCGTCAGGTCGGCCTGTCCCGCGGCGGAAGGGCACTGGACGAACAGCGTTGCTGCGGCTGGAACCAGAGCAACAAGCGCCGCGATCGACCACTGGCTGAACGGGCCCGCCGAACTGCCCGAAAGAATGACCAGGCTTGCCAGACCTGCACCGGCGCTGCCCATGCTGGCACCAAGCAAGGTCCAGGCAGTTGTCTGGACCGACCTCACCAGTCGGCAGATCATGCTTCCGGCTCCGATGCCGGAAAGGAAGAGCAGCCCCGCGGCAGGCCAGGTCTGCAGGAATGGGACAACCAGGAGCGCTGCTGTTGCAATCCCCAGCCATCCGGCGCGCTGGTCCGTGAGCGTGCGAGGCAGCATCGAACAGAGCAGGAGACCGGTACAGAATGAAAGCGTGCCCAGGGGCGCGGCGGTGGGACTCCCCATAGCAAGATCGAAATAGGCCGGGAGCGCGAAGACAAGAAATCCGAATCCAGCGCCCAGCACAATGGCAGAAGGCCGCGACGCGAGCGGATCGTCTCCGAAGGGTTGTACGTTTTCGGTAACCCTTGCGGTCCACAGGCCCGCCACGGCCGGAATTACGAAGACGGTCGCGGCCATCCACCATCCGGTCGATCCACCAATCGCGAGCGCCAGCGGTGGATGCAGCCAGCTGACCAGGGCAATGCCAAGAACCAGCCAGCGCAGCGACGGTTCAGGCTGGGTCCGGCCCTCAAGATGCACCGCAGCAATTCCCGCCAGTGCAGCCAGGGCTGCGCCTCCCACCACGGCATGCCACACGGCTGCAATCAGCACGTTTGTGTCGAACGAGAGGAAATTTGCCGGTACTAGAACAGCAGGCAGAAGCAGGAGCAAGGGCTTCCGGATCCCGAACCTCCGAAGCGCACCACAAATGGGGGTGCCAATCCAGCCGATAGCGAGGGCAATGGCGGCGGAAATCTGCGCGAATACAAGCGGAAGACGCTCGTAATAGGCAAGAAACTCCCAGGCAGGAGCGAAAAACAGCCCCGCCATTCCGCCAATCGCCAGGGCTTCGATGCGGTTCGACCAACGTTCGTTCATTGGGCAGATTCTCCGATCTGGAACAGCTTCACGGTTCTCTCGGCAAGCGTGACGAGAAACCGGCGCAGAATGGCCGACGCCGTTTCCGGATCAGCATCGTCCTGCGCAGCCTTGCGCAGCGCAGTCAGTTCGGCGGCAAGCTCCTGGCGCACGTTTTGATAGGACGGGTCCTCATAGAGGTTTTGCGTCTCGCCGGGATCCTTGACCCGGTCGTAGAGCTCCCAGCGTCGCACGCCCAATTGATAGAGGAAGACCAGTTTGTAACGGCTGGTGGCAACCCCGTAGTAGCAAGGGACCACGTGCTCGCCCGGGCACTCGTGATAGTGCAGGTAAGCGGCCTTTCGCATGTCTCGATTGTTGCCGGTAAGGGCCGGGAGAAACGAAATGCCGTCGAGGCCGGCTTGCGGCGCGGCACCGGCCGCCTGGAGCAAGGTCGGCAGGACATCGACCTGGGATGCCAGGCCTTCGGCGCGCTGGCCGCCGGCGATATGGCCCGGCCAGCGCATCAGGAAAGGCGTGCGAAGGCTCTCGTCGAAGTACCACCGCTTGTCGAACAACCCGCGCTCACCGAGGAAGAAGCCCTGGTCTGAGGAGTAGATGACGATCGTGTTGCTGCTGAGGTTCTGTCGGTCTAGCTCGGCAAGGAGGGTGCCGACGCTGTCATCGACGGACTGAGCGGCATCCCGGTAGTCCGTGATGTAGCGGCCGTAATTCCAGGCCGCCTGATTGGCACCAAGCGGCCGGTTTGTCCGATACTGCTGGTTCGCGGTCGCATAGCGACGGTCCCAGGCCGCACGCTGCCTGGAATTTGAAGCCGCCGGATAGCGGAGCTTAAGGTCGCGAGGGTTCAGGTCTCGGCCGACTTCCATTCTCTGGCTGACAAGTTCAGGCAGGGCACCGCGGCCCGGTGTCATTGCCGGAGGTGCAGCCGGTACGGGGCCTGGAGCACCGCGGGCAACAACGTCCGGGTCGAAGGGGCGGTGGGGGCCCTTGTGCCACATGAACAGAAGGAACGGCTTGTCGTCGCGGGGGCGGGCGCGGAGCCACTCCAGGGTTCGCTCGGTAATCAGTCGGGAGGCATATCCCTGGCGCTGAATGGTCCCCGTGGCGCGCTCGAAGGTGGGGTTCCAATAGCGCCCCTGTCCCTGCAGATCCGACAGAATTTCCCAGTCGTCAAAACCCTGAGGGGTCGACTTGAGATGCCACTTGCCGAAAAGGGCGGTGCGGTATCCGGCCTTGTGCAGCAGACCCTGCAAGGTGGGCTGACTGCCGTTGAACGTGTCGTAATTGTCGCGAACACCGTTACGATGGGAGTACTTACCGGTGAGCAGCATTGCCCTTGCCGGCGCGCAAAGCGAATTGGGGGAGAGCATCCTGTCGAGCACGACGCCTTCCCGACCGATCCGGTCAATCGCCGGCGTGCTGGCAATTCCCTGCCTGTAGGCCGAGATCGCCTGCCACGCGTGATCATCGCTGAGGATGAAGACTATGTTCGGGCGCTCAGCGGCGGGCTTGGGCCTATCCCGTTCGGGTGCCGTGCCGGCAAGGGCGCCGGTGCTGGCAAAGGCAAGGAAGCCCAGCGCGATTGCGCGCCCTTGCTTCCTTGCCCGCGCCATCAACCCAACCTCACAAGCTTGCTGGTCCGGCACATCATGAACATGCAGGCCTTCACTTCGATCGTTCGGCTGTCGATCAGCCGGAGCGATCCTTCCACCTTCTTGCCCGTAGGTGGATGGTAGATCTTGCCTTTGGACCACTTTGTCGGACCGCCTTTCAGCCCCGTGATAAAGTACTTGCCGACCAGGCGGTCACCGCGGCGTGCCGGATCGGGATTGTTCTCATCAAGTCGCGGCTTTTGCGGAGTCTCGCCGTCGATCTTCACGATCCGTGCGCAAAGATCAGGGCCGCATTTTTCAAGGCTGAGCGTTGCGCCGCCCATCGCCGGCGTGCGCCAGAGTCCTGTCGCCTTTTGAGCCGTCGCAGCCTGGCTGGTCACCAGGAACCCTGCAATCATGAGCAGGGACATGAGCTTTCGGCTGGGCATCTTCAAAAATCTCCCGGGTGAATCCTTTTCGTCAAATACCCATGCCAAATGCCGTTCTATTTTCCAAGTGGAAAAATAACTGGTGCCGCTTTCACGGCAGCCGGCCTCGCCTACGATGTCCTTTTGACGGTGCGGAACCCAATATGGGAAGAACCGGTGTCAGGCGGCCCCGGCGTACGTGCCGAAGGACGGTAGCGAAGGCAGTAGTTGTCCGCGCAGAGAAAGGAGCCGCCCTTGGCCACGTGCTTTGCCACGCCGGGTTCATCGGGGTCGAGGGCATCACTTTCGGGCGGGATGCTTGCTTTCCCGCCATTCGACGAAATGTTTGGCCGAAACCAGGTGTTTGTCCATTCCCAGACGTTGCCTGCCATGTCCGAGAGCCCAAGGCCGTTTTTCTGGAAACAGCCGACAGGAGCCAGTTGCGCGCGGTATCCGTCAGTACCTTCGTCCGCGACCGGGAAGGGACCTTGCCACATGTTGCCCGACCGCCCGTCAGGCGCGCTGTCGCCCCAGCTGAAGCGTTTGCCTTCAAGCCCGCCCCTTGCGGCGAACTCCCACTCGGCCTCGGTCGGCAGGTCGCGTCCGGCCCATTGCGCATAGGCCAGCGCGTCCTGATAAGCGATCTGGACGACAGGGTAATCCGCCTTGCCTTCGATCGAACTGCCAGGACCCGCAGGATGGCGCCAGTCGGCACCCTTGACGACTTGCCACCACTGCGACGGGTCGCGAAGGTCAACCTGGCCCTGGGGCTGCGTAAAGACAAGCGAGGACGGGGCAAGATCTTCCTTTGCCACCGTCGGGTAAACAGCCGGATCAAGCGGCTTCTCGGCCATGGTGACATAGCCGGTGGCTTTCACGAAGGCCGCAAACTGAGCGTTCGTGACCTCTGTAGAGTCTATCCAGAAAGAGCCAACCGACACCTTTTGCGGCGGCCCTTCTTCCCGGTTCTCGGGCTGTGCGCCCATGGTGAAGGTACCGCCCTTGACGAAAACCATCCCCTTTTCAGGTCGGAACGGTTCTGCCGCAGCGGGGGAGCCGCAACTTGTTCGCACCGCCGCATTCTGTCCAACCTTTTCAGGGGCATCGCGATTGCACGCGGCCAGGGCCATAACTGCAGACAGGGCTGCTGTGACATGGACAGATTTGTGCATCAGTACTTTTCCAGACTCTTGAGCTTTTTCAGCTTTTCGGGGCTGTCGGGCAGGAAATGCTGATCGAGATCGGGATCGCCGGGCTTGCGCATCCAGCGTTCAGGAAAGGTGGCAGCCGGCGGGCCGCCAATGTCGCGGAATACGGCACCGCTGTTGAACTTGCGGGTGTATGGAACGGTGTGCTGTCCATTGCTGCCCAGCATGTCGTAGAGTTGCTGTCGCATCGCGATCTTGGTCTCCAGCAAGGCAGGGTCATCGATCAGGTTACGGGTCTCGCGGGGGTCCTTCTGAAGATCGTACAACTCATCAAGATCCCAGATGCCGTGATACTGGATCAGCTTGTAGCGATCGCCCCGCAACGCAAAGGTCGTGGGAGTCATCGGATAGTTGAACTCCCAGTAGTATTCGTAAAGCAGATTTTTGCGCCAGTCAGAAGGAGCCTTGCCAGTGGCGATCGGCAACCAGCTCTGGCCATCGAAAGCACCGGGCCCGGGCTTCGCGCCGGCGAGCTCGGCGAAGGTCGGTGCAAAGTCGATATTTGCCACTGTTTCATCGCGAACCTGGCCGCCCTTGATGAACCCCGGAGCATAGACCAGCAGGGGCACGCGCATCGACTCCTCGTATGCGTTGCGCTTGTCGATCAAGCCGTGTTCGCCGAACATGAAGCCATTGTCGGATGTGAAAATGACGATCGTGTTCTTGTCGAGATGGTTCTTCTCGAGATATTGCAGCAATTGCCCGACACTCTCATCCACCGCCGAAAGGGTTTCAGCGTAGGATCGGCGATAGGCCTCCATTGACAGCTTGCCGTGATAGGGAAAGTCCGCGCCGTGCCAGCTGTTGCGCTGATTGCGCACCCACATCGGCTTGCCCTCGTAGTTGGCCGGGGTATCGGCCATGGTTTCCGGGTCAGGAAAACTGGTCTTGGCATATTGCCCCTTGTGCCGCGTTGCCGGTTTGAAGTCGGCATGCAGCGCCTTGTGGCTCAGGTAGAGGAAGAAGGGCTTCTTTGCATCGCGGCCGGTGCGCAGCCAGTCGAGCGCATAGTTCGTCAGTTCGTCGGTAATATAGCCGGCCTGCGGCACGTGCTTGCCGTCAACATTCAGAACATTGCCCTGCGCATTGTTGGCAGATTCGCCAACGATCTGATCGGGCCAGTAATTGCCCTGCCCGGCAAAGCTCACCCAGTGGTTGAACCCCGGCTGCGGATCGTCGCCTTCGCCGCCCATGTGCCATTTCCCGACGAAGGCGGTATCATAGCCCTGGTTGCGAAGCAGCGTAGAGACAAGCGGCGTTCCTGCGGCGATCGGCGCATTGTTATCGACCACGCCGTGCCGGTGCATGTACCGTCCGGTAATGATCGAGGCCCGGCTCGGTGAGCACAGTGCGGTTGTCACCACGGCATTGCGAAAATAGATGCCCCCCTTCGCGAGCTTGTCGAGATTGGGCGTGTGCAATTTCGGATTCAGAATCCCCAGTTCATCGAAGCGCTGGTCGTCGGTGAGTACGAAAATGATGTTGGGTTTGGCGGGCTGCGTCATCTCGCCTGGCGCAGCAAGTGTCGGGGTGGAAGCTGCGGCCATGGCAACGAAGATGAACATCGATTTGAAGAATTTCATGGTCAGGAAAATCCTATCCGGAGACGATCATGTGTGGTGTCGGAAACTGTTGAAACCGGCGCGGTCATCGAACTGGTTTCGCGGTTCGCGGCGACGTCGACACCGGCTTGCGACCGCATGGCAATCGGGGCGGCGCGGACCCGGTGCGAAAGCGCTTTTGCCGGTCCATCGTTCACTTCTTTTCGTAGGGTTTTCCAGCCGCCAGGGACCAGGCCATCCAGTCGGAGGCCATGGACCTCACCCGGTCCGGGTGAGAGCCGGCCAAGTCCATGTTCTCGCCGGCATCGTTTGCCAGATTGAACAACTGCCAGGTCTTCCCGTTGTCCGGAGAAACCGCCTTCCACTGACCAAGGCGAACGGCGCGGTATGCGCGGTAGGCCCAGAAACGTTCAGCAGAAGGAACCTGTCGTCCGGAAAACAAGGGAGCAAGATTGACCCCATTTGTCGCGGCAGGAACCGAATCTCCTCCGGCAAGCGAGACAAGCGTCGGGAAGAGGTCATTTATCTGGCCGGGCACGCTTGTCGTGCCGCGTCGTTTGAGTCCCTCGGGCCAGAAGGCAATCATCGGCGTACGCATGCCGCCTTCGTACAGTGACTGCTTGTAGCTTCGCAGGGGCGTGTTCGAAACCGCGGCCCAAGGTTCGCCATAAGCAGTATTGCTTTCGCGTGAACCAATCTGGGCGCCGGGTATGACATAACCGAAATCCCGGGCCATTGCCTCCGGCGACATCGAGGCCGCGCCGTTGTCAGACAGGAACAGGATGAGCGTGTTGTCGTACTGTCCTGTCGCTTTCAGTTCGGAAATGACTTTGCCCAGATTCTTGTCCAGCCGGTCGAGTTGAGCGGCGAACACCTCCATTCGCCGTGCCCATTCCCCCTTGTCCTGAATGGTCTCCCAACCCGGGATCGACGCCGGCATACTGGCGAGTTTCGTTCCGGGAGGAAGAAGCTTCGCCGTCTTCATGGCAGTCAGCCGGCGGTCACGCCAGGTGCTCCATCCACTGTCGAACTTCCCCTTGTACCGGGCGATATCCTCGGCGGGCGCATGAAGGGGAAAATGCGGCGCTGTGAACGCCAGATAGAGGAAGAATGGCTTGCCACTGTCCAGCCTGGAGTGCTCGCTGATCATCTCGCGCGCCGTGTCGGCGATCGCATCGGTCATGAAAAAGCCGCTCTGCGGGATCGGCCAACGGGCGCCGTCCTTGATCATGAAAGGCTTGGAGGGCCAAAAGCTCGATTGTGCAGGATCGTCCTGGGCCTCGCGCATCCGCATTTCAAAATAGCTGGATGCTCCGGTCACAAGACTGAAGCTGTGAGCAAAACCCCGCTTGTCTGGCCATTGGTCCGGTCTTTCCCCCAAATGCCATTTGCCCGAAATGTAAGTGTCATAACCCTGGGCCTGTAGCGCCTCTGCAAGAGTGGGAATTTCCGGTGCAAGCGGGCTGTCGACGTTCGAGTCTAACGGTGCGCGCGCAAGCACGGCCCGTGATGGACGGCCCGAGAGCAGGGCGGCTCGCGATTCAGTGCATTTCGCCTCATTGTAGAACTGGGTGAAGAGCAGGCCGCGGCGGGCAAGCGAATCCAAGTTTGGCGTCCGGATGCCGCTTCCGAACATCCCGAGATCCGAATAACCCATGTCATCTGCCAGGACGAGCAGTATGTTAGGTCTTGCCCTTGTCTTCAGGTCAACCGGGGAAATTGGACGTGTTTCTGCGCTGTCAACTCTTTGGATCCGGCCGGGTGACGCGTTTGCAGGTCCTTGGAGGCTGGCGAGGGCATACAGCGCGCTTGCTGAGAATAATGCGGATTTTAGCAGATTCATCGAACTCCTCTCCCTAACTTCCCGGTGAGGGTCAGTTCGAATCCGACCGCTTCCAATAGCCTATTTCATTGCATATAAGGTAAGCGCTGTCTATAGCGATGCGGCGGTCTGCTGGTGCAGTGCTTCGTGAGCCGGATTCGTGTAACGGCAAGTCGGCCTGTTGATCTTGTCCCACTTGCCGGCAAGCAAGACCGCCCGGCCAGAGGTCTCGCCACTTGCTGCAATGCGGGGCTTGGTTAGAACAGAATGTTGCGTTCCTGTCCGGCGTTGCTTCGGGGGTGCGTTTGATCTGGTGAGCGTGAGGTGGGGGGCATGAATTGGTATAAGGTGCCCGGCTGGCAACAGATCGGGTTCGGAATTCACTCTCCGGTTTTCCGGCAGGGAGCGGCTTTGTGAATTCAAGCGTAACAATTGAAAAGGTTGCTCAGATTTCCGGGGTGTCGGCGAAGACCGTATCGCGCGTATTGAGGCACAAAGGCAGTGGCTATTCGGAATCCACCCGCGCCAAGGTGGAAGCCGTTGCCGCGCAGCTCGGCTATTCTCCGAATGGCTCGGCACGTGCACTCGCCAGTTCCCAGAGCTTTTTGATAGCCTTGATCTTTGACAACAAGAACGCTGGATACGTCCTCGAGCTTCAGCTCGGCGCGGCACACCGATGCCGGCAAAGCGGGTATCATCTTGTTATCAAATCCGTCGGTGACGGGGTTGATGCGGTTGAGCGGGTAAGGGGTTTGCTAGACGCGACCCGCCTGCACGGTGCCATTCTGGCGCCTCCCTTGTGCGAAGATCGAGCAGTAGTCGATTTACTGGTCAGTCGCGGCGTGCCCTGCGTTAGAATTGCCCCGAGTGCTGATCGGCCGTCAACGCAGTCAATCAGAATTGATGACCGCGGCGCCGCCAGGGCCGCCACCAGGCATCTGTTAAGCCTCGGACATGACCGGATTGCCTTCATCGGTGGCCCCGCAAGAGGCCCTGCTGCAGCCGAGCGTCGTGCCGGTTTCGAGGAAGCAATCGCGAGTTCATCGAGGCCCGTGGCCGCGATCATTCGCCTGGGCGACTTCACATTCAAATCCGGCCTCGATCACGGCATGGAACTGCTGGGCCACGATGAGGGTCCAACTGCTATCTTTGCGGCCAATGACGAAATGGCCTTTGGGGTGATTGCAGCAGCCAACCAGGTTCGTCTTGGGATTCCGCACGACGTTTCGGTGATGGGGTTTGACGATAGCCCTGCCGCGCGAGTTGTCAGACCTCAGCTTACGACAGTCAGACAGCCGGTTCGCGAAATGGCAGATGCGGCGGTCGCCCAGCTGTTGGCCGAAAAAGCAGTTTCACCAACAAGGTTGCCGATGGAGCCCGAGCTCGTCATCCGGGGTTCAACAGGTTTCGCCAGGTCCGTGCCGTGAAGAGCAAACAGGCAACAATCTATGAAGTCGCAGCGGCAGCCGGGGTGGCTATCAAGACCGTCTCGCGGGTGATCAATGACGAAACCGGAGTAAGCGCGGCCACCCGTGAGAAAGTACGTGAGGCCGTGAGGCAACTGTCGTATCGGCCTAATCGCGACGCCCGCAATCTTGCCAGTTCACGATCCCATTTTCTGGCTCTCGTCTTCGATGAGGCCGCATCGCAATTTGTTATAGACATCGAACACGGCATTGCTTCTGCTGCCGGTGAACAGCGCCATGTCATTGTCGAGGCAGTTACCGGTAGTCGGTTGGCAGTTGTTGAAGCCGTGGAGGCGCTGTTGACTACGTCGCGGCCCGATTGCCTGATCCTGCTTCCCCCTGTTGCGGACAATGCTCCACTGATCCAGCGGCTCGACTCGAGAGGTGTTCGCTATGCACGCCTGTCTACACGTCTGCTCGGAAACTCGTCCTGTCAGGTTTTACTAGACGATGCGGATGCAGCGCAGAAGATGGTCCAGTATCTGGTTTCCTTGGGGCACCGCGAAATCGGGTTCATCCGGGACAAGGAAGGGCCCGAAACCGAGGATCTTCGCTTGCATGGATACAAGGCAGGGCTGCGTAACGCAGGCATTTCCTTCGATCCTTCTCTTGTCGAACATGGCAACGGTTCATTCGCTTCGGGGGCCTATGCCGCGTCGCTTCTGTCATCGAACCGCGCTAGGCCAACTGCGGTTTTTGCAGCATCAGATGAAATGGCCCTGGGTGTCCTGTCCTTTGCTGGACGAAAAGGTCTGTCAATTCCGGACCAGTTGTCCGTTTGCAGTTTCGGAAATTCGAATCTGACACAACTTGTCTGGCCGCCGCTGACAACAGTCGGCTTCTCCTATTCGCTCATTGCGCAAACGGCTGTCCGCAGGCTGCTCACTGTTGCTGAATATATTGGTGATGAGGTGCCTGCCCCTTCCCGGTTCGCCGCCGAGATCACGCCGGGAGGAACGACAGCGTCTCCCGCACCCGGTAGCTGACATGTTCAAGGTTCGCGCCGATTGGTCGGCCGGGTCCAGAAGCGCTCGCATTGTCGCCTTGGGTATCTTTCTCGCACTCTTCCTGAAGAGCGTCGACAAGCAGCTATTGCCATTGTTCAAGCCAGTTCTCGACGCCGAGTTTCGCTGGTCGGATTTCCAATATGCCCAGCTCGCTGCGTCGTCGCAGCTCGTAGGAGCAATCAGTCTGTTGGCGGCTGGGCAGATTGTTGATCGGTTGGCAGTGCGCTGGGCTTTGGCCTTGGCCGTTCTTGTTTGGAGTGTGCTGACCTTCGGCCTGCTCTTTGCCGGTGGGATCGTAGCATTCTGTCTTTTGCGACTTCTGCTGAGCGCGACCGAGTCGATCGGCAACCCCGCCGCGCTGCGACTGTGTTCTGTTGCCCTGCCTCCAGTCTGGCGTCCTGCCGCTATCGCCGGGATAAACCTCGCGGCATGTGCCGGCGCTATTGTTGGCCCAGTGGCGGTTCCCGCGCTCGCAGCGATATGGGGTTGGCGAGGGGCCGCGGCCATTGCCGGAATCTGTGGCTTCGGCTGGTTTATCTGGTGGGCCTGGGCGACCAGAGGGCAGCACTACTCTTCGGCTCCTGTTGCCGCCATCCGGCGAGAGAGCATGCCTTGGACAACGGATGTATGGCGCCTGATCTGTGCAAAGGCTTTGACGGACCAGCTATGGTGGGCAGCACTTTATTGGCTGCCTGATTTCTTTGCGACCCGGTTTGATGCTGATGGCCTCGAATGGGGAGGTGCCATATCTCTGTGCTTTGCTGCGGCAGCGATTGGCAGCCTCACGGCACCCAAGGCGCTTCGGATAAAAGGCCTTCTTACAGGTGCTTGTTACGTGGTCGTCATGATGATCCTGCCCATGGCGGATCAAAGCAGGTCCCTGGCCTGGTCAGTTTGTTTCGTGGCTGCTGCCCTCTTTGCGCATCAGGTCGTCTCCACGCGCATATTTCTGATAATATGTGAGGACCGCTTCCACGCCTATACCGGCACACTTGCCAGCATTTCCGCCTTTGCCGGGCACCTGCTGGCTTTCGTCACCCTCCAGATTGTCGGTATCTTGATCGGGGGCCCGGGAGGCTATGCGGCAGCATTCTCTCTTGTCGCGATCGCCCACCTTGCCGGAACCGCGCTCTTGGCCGAAGCCCGGCGCGACAGAGCAGGCCCAAAATAGAGTAATCGCTGTCAAAGCCACAATCATATGATAAATAGGATAAAAAGATTGTTGCTAAGTTCGCCGCTGTCTCATAGAATGGCGCACCGCACCGAGGATTGATTTCAATCGCGGCTCTTCGAGTCGCGCTACGTTCTCCTCGTTGGGTAAGCGCTGTCTAATTGGATGGCAGGAATTGAAGTGGACAGTCCGGGGGCCGCAAAATCGGTTCCGGCGAGCAAACCGAAGTGGAGAGGACTACATGAGGCCGTTTTGTCAGCTATCGCGATACCTGCTGGTTGGGGTTGCGTTTGGTGCTGTTGCAAATGCGAATGTTGCACAGGCTCAGGATTCGCAAGCAGCTGTAACCGAGGTTCCAGCCGAAGACGCCCAGGCTGCAGAAGCCGGAAATTCCGGCGAGATCATCGTCACGGCCCAGAAGCGTGCCGAGAACCTCCAGAAAGTTCCCGTCTCGGTTGGCGTGATCACCGGCGAGCAATTGGACGTCAAGGGCATCGATCGTGCAATTGATGCAGCGCTCCAGCTTCCAGGGGTGGTATTCCAGCAGTCTGACGAAGCCCGCACCTCGTCAATTTCCATTCGAGGGATTGGCAGCAACGGGGTTTCCGAAGGCTTCGAGCCCAGCGTGTCGGCCATTATCGACGGCGAAGTCTATGCCCGTACGACCTCGCTTACGCAGAGTGTTGCCGACGTCGAACGTGTCGAGGTTCTGCGCGGTCCGCAGGGCACACTGTTTGGCAAGAACACGTCAGCCGGCGCAATTTCTGTCATCACCAAGCGACCGGTGCTGAACGATGCCCTTGGGCAGATTCAACTTCGTGTTGCCCAGCACGATGAGCAAACCGCCAAAGGTTTCGTCAACGTCCCCATCGGCGGCCAGGCTGCCTTGCGCGTCAATGGCTTTTATCAACACATCGGGGGGTGGCTCGACAACGCCGCACCGAGCGGTGACAGACTGACACGGACCAACGCATGGGGTGTCCGGGCACAATTGTTGATCGAGCCGACCGACAACCTGTCAATCCTGCTGCGCGGTGACTATTCCCGCAGCAAGGCAAACGGCACAGGCACCATCCGTCTGTCCGTTGCCAACACCGCGGCGGGGACGAGCATTCGTAACCTTCTGACGAGCTTTGGTCAGCCCATCGGGCCAGAGGCCGACGTGGCATCTGCGGACTCGGCGCAATACTCCAACATCAAGAACAAGGGCATCTCCGCCGATATCGCCTATTCGTTCAGCGATTTCGAACTTCGCTCGCAGACCTTCCTGCGCAACAACCGGTTGGATGAGGCGCGTGATGGTGATGCGCTTCCGATTATCGCCGGACCCAAGCGCTTTGCCGGATTCGTAAATGCGGATTCGATCCAACAGGAGGTTCGCCTGACCTCGCCGAAATGGGGTTGGGGCGACTTTATTCTGGGTGCCTTCTACTACCGCGCGAACACATCCCGCGATGCCGCGAACGAAGTCTGCACCCAATTGGGTACACTCACGCCGGACAATGGCGGAACTCACAGCTCAAGCCTGACCTACTATGATCCGGTCACCCTCAAGGTCACCGACTGTCAGGGTGCCGGCGTCAATCCGTATAACACCGTCAATGATTTCTCGACTGCGGTTAAGCGGGAGAATGGGGCCATATTCGGCAATGTGAACTTCAACCTGAGCGAAAAGCTCAAGGCGTTCGCCGGCGCGCGCTATCTGAAAGAACGCACGTCTGTCCGGTTCTCAAGCAGCCAGGCGCCGACGACGTCGCTGGCCAATCCGTTCCGCAATTCTCGTCTCGATGACGCGTTCATTGCCCGCGTCGGTGCCCAGTACTTCTTTACTCCGGACATCAATATCTACGGCAGCTATTCGACCGGCTACAAGGGCCCCACGTTCAACGACACGGGAGGTTCCACGCCGACTTCACTTTCGGTTGGCGGATCGGACTATCTCGAACCGGAACATTCGCGTCAGGGTGAAATCGGTCTGCGCTCACAATTCTTTGATCGGACGCTTACCGTCAATCTCACCGGGTTCCTGCTCCAGATCGATGGCTTCCAGGAGCGCGTCTCCAAGTTTGTTGATCTGAATGGCGATGGTGTCTTCGATGATGTCGAAAACGCAACGATCAATGCCGGACGCGTGGAATCGCGCGGGGCCGAATGGGACATCTCGTGGCGAACCCCGATAGAGGCTTTGTCTCTGACTTATGCCGGTTCATACACTGATGCCTATTACAAGGATTTTGGAACCAACATCCTTCCCTGCCCGACATCCTTGCTGGGGACCTCGGAATGCTTTGATCCCGCGAATGTTCCGGGCACATCGCAATTCCTGGATCCCACCGGACGTCCGCTGGCCCGCGCGCCCAAGTGGCAGCATAACATTTCGGCCCGCTACAGGCCGACCCTGGACAACGGCAGTCGGCTGGACTTCGGGGCTGATGTCCGCTTCCAGAGCAGCTTCAACTTTGGGACTGACAGCGATCCGCAAACCGTTCAGCGCGGCTATGGCATAGTGGATCTCTCTGCGGGCTGGACCAATGCGTCCAACAGCTTGTCAGTGAATGTGTTTGTGAAGAACCTGTTCGACAAGCGTTATTACTCCAGCATCCTGGAACAGGCCGCTTCGCTGGGCGGTGGGTACCGGGCCGGTCTGCCGCGAGATGCCAACCGCTATGTCGGTGGCAGTGTTCGGGTAAACTTCTGAGGATCATGCAGTGGGGGTGATGGGGCGTAGTAGCCCCATCACCCCCGGCCTTTTCCGAATCTTCCAAATTTTCTAAACAACCATGCACCGGGGCAGGACACGGTCTTGAACGACACACTCCTGCTCTTCGGTGCCACTGGCGACCTTGCCCAGCGAATGCTGCTGCCCTCGCTGTGGGCGCTGGGGGCGGATGGGTTGATCGCCGAGAACCTCAAGATTGTCGGGACTGCCCGGCACGATCTGGATGATGCCGGCTATCGCCAGTTCGCGCGGGTGGCCTTGGAGAAGTATCTTCCCGCCGAACGCCGGGGATCAATGGCGGAATTCCTCAACCGACTGCATTATCAGCCGCTCGATGCCAACGATAACGATGGCTTCGCAGCTCTGGCGGAGAAAGTCGGGCCGATTGGCAAGGGGCTGGCGATATTTCTCTCCACGGCGCCAAGCCTGTTCGAGCCCACGATCTCAGGGCTCGTTGCCTCCGGCCTGACTGGGGAAGGGGTACGCATCGGCCTCGAAAAGCCGCTCGGTACCAATCTAGAAACCAGCCGCCAGATCAACGATGCCGTTGCCAGGGCCTTTCCGGAAGAACGCATATTCCGCATCGATCATTACCTCGGCAAGGAAACGGTCCAGAACCTGCTCGCACTGCGTTTTGCCAACGCATTGTTCGAGCCGCTGTGGAACGCGGCCCATATCGATAATGTCCAGATAACCGTGGCTGAAACAGTTGGCCTCGAAAATCGCGCTGGCTATTACGACGACATCGGCGCGCTGCGCGACATGGTCCAGAACCACATCCTCCAGCTGCTCGCGCTGGTGGCGATGGAGCCGCCAAGCAATTATGATGCGACCGCGATCAGGGACGAAAAGGTCAAGGTCCTGCGTGCACTGCGCTTGGTCGATCCAGACCAAACCGTAACCGGTCAGTACCGCAAGGGCGCGGTCAGCAGACAGCCTGTGCCGGGCTATGGCGAAGAACTGGGCAAGGACAGCGACACCGAGACTTTCGTCGCGGTCAAGGCCCATGTCGACAACTGGCGCTGGAAAGGGGTGCCGTTCTACTTGCGCACCGGCAAACGCATGCCCGAGCGCGTCACCGAGATCATCGTCGAGTTCAAGCGTCTGCCGCACTCGATCTTCGCCAGCCGCGCTGCATGCACCCAACCCAACAAGCTGATCATCGGTATCCAGCCAGCCGAGAATATCACGCTCTCGCTGATGGCGAAGGTCCCCGGGCTTGACCGCGACGGTATCCGACTTCGCTCGGTCCCGCTCGCCATCCGCATGAATCATGCCTTCGCCGGCCCGGTCAGGCGCATCGCCTACGAGCGGCTGCTGCTCGACCTGATCGAGGGCGACCAGACTCTCTTCGTGCGACGCGACGAGGTCGAGGCGCAGTGGGGCTGGATTGACGCGATCCGGGCGAGCTGGGCCGAACATGGGCTGAAGCCAAAACCTTATGCCGCCGGCACCTGGGGCCCGTCGGCCGCGATTGCGCTTACGGAACGCGAAGGTGCGTCTTGGCATGAATAATGCGGCGTTGATCGAACTCATCGAACATGACTCGCACGGGTCGGCTATCGAGTGCGTGGCAGAAGAAGCGGCCAACTGGCTCGGTATGTGCTCCCTTGCCGGGTCAGCGTCTGCTGTGTTGCCAGGCGGTCCATCGCTTTATGTCATGCTTAAATTGCTGGCTTCCCAGCCAATTCGCTGGGACCGGGTCACGGTGACAACCACGGATGAGTGCAAGGTCCTGAAGGGCCATGCCTATCCCAATATTTCGACAATCTGCAGTGCATTCGAAGGCGAACCCGCTGAACGCGCGATGATTGTCCCCATCAAGGATCGCTACGCACACTGCCGGGTTCGGATGCCGTTCGACTTGCTGGTGCTTGAGATAAAAAAAGATGGTCGCATCGCTTCCTTGTTCCCGAAGAGCAATTACGGTTTCGGCAGTGATTTGCCCATTATAGAAGTGGCACCCGATCTACCGCACGTGCAAGGATCCGCACCGCGCTGGTCATGGACGCTTCCTGCGTTAAGCTCGGCGCGACACACCATTATTCTGTGCTCGGGCAGCGAAAAACGCGCGGTTGTCGATGCGGCTCTGCGATCTTCAGCAGGCCCCTTAGGGGCGTTTCTGTCAATTTCTCAGGGAACTGTCGCGATTCATTCGACGGAAGCGGTATGATCGCTCCAAGACTCCATCCCATCGTCGAACGCGTCACCCCGCGGATCATGGAAAGGGGATGTTTATCCCGCTACAAATCCGTCCTGGCAGCGACGGCTGTATCTGCGTCACTTTCATCCGGGACAAAAAGCAAGTGACTAAAGTCGGCTTTGCGGGCCAGCGCGTCGGCGAGCGAATAGCCGTCTAGTACCGCCAGAAAGGCGGCGAGCGCTTCGTCTAACATGCTCGACATGCCGCAGGCCGGGGCGATCCGGCACGATCCGCATTCAACCAGATCGAAATCGGCTTCCGTATGGCGCACGAGCGGTCCGATGAGGATCTCGGCGGGTGGCTTCGCAAGGCGGATGCCGCCGTGGCGGCCCCGCACGCTTTCAACATACCCCGCGCCGACCAGGTCGCTGACCACCTTCATCAGATGGCTTTGCGAAACGCCATAGCCGCGAGCGATCTCGGCAATCGAGGCCAACTGATCCGGCTCGCGACCAAGGTATAGCAGCACGCGCAGTGCGAAATCGGTGTAGCGGGTCAAACGCATCAGGGCTCTCTCTAAATCATTCAAATAACTTGCATGTTATCATGCACGCGTATACATTCAAATTAAATGAATGATTGGAGCGAGTCGTGGGCAACCTGACCCTTGATGATGCCGCACTGAAACAGCTGGTCGATGCGTTCTATGCCCGCGTGCGGGCCGACGAGGTACTGGGACCGATATTCAATCCCGCGATTGGCGACTGGGGCGAACACCTCGAAAAGCTGACTGCCTTCTGGTCGTCGGTGATGCTTTCGAGCGGGCGCTACAAAGGCCAGCCGGTGCCAGCCCATCTCAAGCATCGCGATCACATGAACCCGGCAAATTTCGATCGCTGGCTGGGCCTGTGGTGCGAGGTTACCGGCGAACTGATGCAGCCGGACGTCGCGGCGCAGCTTCAGGCCAAGGCTGAGCGCATTGCCGAAAGCCTGCAACTGGCCACGTCGTTCCGCATGCCGCCGCGTGCCCCCGCCAATTCCCCTGACTTCAGCAAGAGCGAGTTGATCTCATGACAAATGTCCCCCTTGTCGACACCGACATCCATCACGCCCCTCGCGACTGGCGCGACCGGATCGCGCTGGGATTCACCAAGACCCTTCGCTGGAGCGCCGATACCTTTTTCGCCAAACGCTATGGCCACCGCGCCATCGTGCTCGAAACCGTGGCCGCCGTGCCCGGCATGGTCGGCGCGACCGTCAATCATCTGCGCTGCCTGCGCCGGATGTGCGATGACAACGGCTGGATCCGTACCCTTATGGAGGAAGCCGAAAACGAGCGCATGCACCTGATGACCTTCATCGAAGTTGCGCAGCCGACGATGTTCGAGCGGCTGGTCATCATGGCGGTGCAATGGGTGTTCTACCTCGGCTTCTTCGCGCTTTACATGATGAGCCCGCGCACCGCGCACCGGATCGTCGGCTATTTCGAGGAAGAGGCGGTGATCAGCTACACGCTGTACCTGCGCGAGATCGACGAAGGCCGCAGCCCCAATGTGCCGGCACCGGAAATCGCCCGTCACTACTGGAAGCTCGGCAGCGACGCGACGTTGCGCGACGTCGTCCTGCTGGTCAGGGCGGATGAAGCGCACCACCGCGATGTCAATCATGGCATGGCCAACGAACTTGCCGGGATTGCTGTCGCGGCGAACCCCGCGCCCTATCCGGCCCACGCCGAAAACCTTCGCAAGGTCGCCTGATATGGCCGCGCCGCAGCCCTACCGATCGACTCCGGTGTTCGATGAGCAATCGTTGCCGAAAGCCTTGCGCGAACGGCACGATACCAAGACGGGGGTCTGGGGCGTGATCCGGGTGATCGAGGGTGAGCTGCGGCTGACCATGATCGAACCGCCGGGTGAGCAAATCCTTACGCCTTCGCGGTCCGGGCTGATCAAACCCGGCCAGCCGCATTTCGTGACTCCGCTTGGGGCCATGAAGATGCAGGTAGACTTCTACAACGAGCCGCCGATGAGCGATTCAGAGTAGCTCGCGCCGGCCGCAGGCACGGCAGTCAGATCCCGAAGCGTTCCCGGTAAAAGGTGAAACGTTCCCGCAGCGCCGCCTTGTCGAGCCCGTAATCGGCCGGGTCGATCTGGCGGGTGCCGTGCTTGTCCTTCGGGGTATCCTCGCGCCAGTGGCGCATGCCTTCGCGCGCCTGCGGGGTGAGGTCTTCGCCCAGCCAGCGATAGAGTGCCTCGATCGGGGGCCAGGGATCGGCCTGGAATTCGGCAAATTTCACGTCGAAGAACCGCGCGTCGTTCGCGCCTTCGCGGAACTTGATGACGCGGTTCATGCCAAGCTCGCAATATTCGATGTTGACCGCGCCAAGCCAGTCCTTGTCGACGCTGTCGGCGAAGGGCTTGGTATATTCGTAATAGAGGTCCGCGACCGAGGTTATGACATCGGCGGGATCGCGGTGCGTCATCCAGAAGCGGGCGTCGGGAAACACGGCGTTCAGATCGTCGATCCACAGGATGTGGCTGGGGTTCTTCAGCCGCCAATGCGTGTGCGGGCCAAGCGCCGAAGGGCAGCGCCATTGTAGCAGTTTCAGCGCGTGCTTCACCCAACGATAGGTGCTCTTGAGGTCGGCCTCGTGGTGCAGCCAATCGACGTAGCTGCGCACCTGATGCATCGCCTGGAAAATCTGCGCCTTGAAATCCATGCCCATGATCAGCTGGCATTCGGTGGGTGAGGTCGCCGTGCTGGGCAGCATCTGCTTCGCGCGCGGAAAGCGTTCGTCGCGCACTTTCATCGATGCTTCAGCGAGCGCGATGCGAGGATCGGTATTGTATGTCGCGGTTTCGGGCGGCGGGCAAAGCTGCATCGGCTCCCAGGTACGCAGGGTGCGGACGGCGGGGTCTTCGCCCAGCATGCAGGAAAAGGCGGTCGATCCGGTGCGCGGCAGGCCAAGGCCGATCAGCGGGGTAACGATCTGCTCGTCATCAATCTCGGGATGGCGGGCATACCAGCTTTCCACCTGCAGTCGCTGCTTGAGCAGGTCGGTGACCATGCCGTCAAACACGGCCGCGCCCATCTGGGTATGATGCGCCTCGCGCTCGGCCGAATGGACCAGCCGCTCAAGCCCCTCTTGCCAGCCATCCGCGCCGAAATCATCAAACTGCGCCGCTTGCCGTGCGCGTTCGAGCAGACCCTCGATCCGGTTCAACCACCTTCTCCCGACTTGCCGTTGAGCCAAGCTTAGCGCAATTCAGGTGCGACCATGAGCCGCCCAGCCGATATTATGATTGCCTTGCTCGGAGCAGGCCGCGCCAGCCGCTTTGGGGCGGACAAGCTGTCGCAGTCCTGTGCAGGGAAGCCGCTGGGGCAGTGGGCGTTGGAGGCGGCGCAAGCGATGGAGCTGCCGCTGGTGTGGATTGCGGGGGATGCGGCACCGGATTTCGTCACGTGTGAGGTTGTCCGCAATTCCCGCGCCAGCGAAGGCATGAGCACTTCGGTCATCTGCGCTGCCCGGGCCGCCCGGCGTCGGGGCGCTCGAAGGGTCTTGTTCATGCTCGCCGACATGCCATTGGTCACGAGTGACTTGCTGCGCCGACTGATCGAAGCCGGTGAGGCGGCCGGGTGCCGTTATCCGGAAGGATACGCCGGAGTGCCAGCCTTGATACCGGTTCGAGCCCTGGAGAACCGGGTGCGGCTTGAACGGGACCAAGGCGCGGGCGCAATCCTTCGTTCGATCGACGGACTCGCATTGCTGGATTGCAGCGACAGCGAGTTGTTCGACGTCGATACCCCTCAGGCGCTGGCACATGCCGAGTGCCTGCTGCGGGAGCGCACCGCCGCCTGAGTTCCCGCCTTCGCGGGAACTCAGTTGCTGTCGAAAAGCGGCTTGGGCGCGCCGCGGCCTTCAAGCATTCGCGCGAGGTTGCGGTGGAGGTTGATCACCTTCTGCTCCTGATGCGGATTGGGCAGGGTGCCGCGGAAGCCCGAGCTTTTCATGCCCTTCTGGACGAATTCCATGTTGGAAAAGTCCTGCTCCAGAACCGATCCCCAGTTCTCCGCCGTCGGCTTGGCATAGACCCATTCGGTCTGCGGCTCTTCGCCTTCGGGGAAGCGTTCGAGCGCGTAACTCTCGAACACGCACTTGTTGGGATCGTCGCCGTAAGGGCGCACGCGGTAGCAGAGGGCAAAGGTTACGCCGTGGAGGATGTTCTGGTTTGGCCAGAGCCCCCAGGCGAGGCCGGCTTCGGCCATGACATCGCCGGGAATCTCAGGCCAGATCACGCCGCGCTTGGCATCGTCTGCCTTGGCCGAGGCCATCCAGTGCGCGATGACTTCCTGCGCCGGTGTGCCTTCGGGCAGTTCCTCGACGAGGCGGCTGGCGGCGTTGACCAGCGTTTCGGTGCTGGCGGAGAAGTTCACCGTCTCGTAGTTCTCGCGGATCAGTTCATAGGTCGAACGGCGCGGATCGTCGCCCTTGCCGGCGCGGGTAGTGCCGCTCGCCTCGTTCATCTGGAAGTCGACGTCGCGGGTGTCGTAGCTCGATACAGAATGCCAGCCGTACTGCTTCGACATGGCGTAATAGTTGCCATAGGCGAGCAGCTGCGTGTGGGTGCCGGCAACGTGGTAGGGCTCAAGGAAGGCCTCGATCGCGGTCTTCCAGTTGCACGGATAGATCGCCCACTGCCGCCACTTGTAGCGCATTTTCGCGAGGTCGAAGTGGCTCAGGATCTCGCCCGCGCGGCCCATGAAGCTTTCCAGCGTCTCGCTGTCCGGGTCCATGTTGATATAGATATAGCCGCCCCATGTGCCGACCTTGACGGTCGACAGGCAGGTCAGTTCGGCGGTCAGCCGGTTCTGCCAGTCCTGCGGGTCGAGGATGTAGGTGTTCTGCCCTTCCGTGTTGAAGGTCCAGCCGTGGAAGCCGCAGATGAAATTCTTGCGGTTCTTGCCGCGCACCGAATGAACCGGCTGGTCGCTCTTGCTGTTAAGGCCGGGCAAGTGGTCCGGCACCGAGACGAGCTGGCGGCCACGGTGCGGGCAGACGTTGTGGAAGGCGCGGAACGCCTCGCCGCTGTCGCCTGTCGCAACGCGCACGACGATCACCGATTCATCGGCAACGTTGTAGGTCAGCCAGTCGCCCACGTCGGGCAGGTCTTCCAGCCGCTCGACCATCTGCCAGACCTTGGGCCACAGCAGCCGCTTTTCGGCCTCGAGATATTCGGGGCTGAGGAAGGCCTCGTTGCCGTAGGTCGCCAGAACCTCGCGGTCCATATCCTCGTCGGTGATCACGCGGTCGGTCATGTCCATCCTCCTCAGCGCAGTTCCATGCCTTTGAACTGGCCCTCATCGCGCCAGCCCTCGATCAGCCCCCGCCATGCATCCCAGCCGTGACCATAGGCGCGGAACAGCGACCACGGCGCGTCCTTTTGCCCTTCGTTCGAGAAGTAGCTCGGCGTGCATTCGGCCTGGAAGGCGGACACGTCGATCTCGATCTCGGCGAAGTGGTTGCAATAGGCTTCCATGCCTTCCTTCGTGGTCTCTGCAACGGCCAGACTGCGCCGCTTTGTCTCGCCGATGATCCAGGCTGCGTGTTCTGCCTGCCGGCCGAACTGCTCGGTAACCGACCCGTTGAGGCCGCCCTGGATGTAGCCGATGAAGTACATGTTCGGGAAACCGTTGGTCGTCACGCCGTGCAGCGTCTTCGCGCCGCGCCGCCAGTGATCGTAGAGCGAGGCGCCGTTGCGGCCATCGACAGCATCGAAGCCCCAGCGGCGTTCCAGCTCGCTCGACACTTCAAAGCCCGATGCGAAGATGATGCAATCAACCTCGTATTCGACGCCGTCCTGGATGAAGCCCTTCTCGGTGATTTCCTGAAGGCCCTGCGTGTTCGACGTATCGACCAGCGTCACGTTGGGCTGGTTGAACGCGGGATAGAACGTATCGCTGGAGAGCGGGCGCTTGCACAGGAAGCGGTAGTAAGGCTTAAGCTTTTCGGCCAGATCCGGGTCGCTGATCAGCTCGTCGGCACGGCGGCGGAAGCGTTCCATGATCTGGTAATCGACGACTTCGCGCTTGGCCATGAACTCTTCGGGCGAAAGCTCGGGCCAGCCCTCTTCTGCCATCTGGGCGAACAGGTTGCGGTTGAGTTCGGTCCAGAAATCGCAGACCAGATCAGGCTCGCCGGGCTTGGGCATTTCCATCGCGTGGCGCTGGAAATTGGCGATGCGTTCCTGCTGCCAGCCGGGTTCGAGGCTGGCGATCCAGTCGGGATCGGTCGGCGGGTTGGGGCGGGTATCGACGCACGAAGGGGTGCGCTGCACGACGTAGAGGTGCTTGGCGCTCTTGGCGAGGAACGGCACGGCCTGGATCGCCGTGGCACCGGTGCCGACGATGGCAACGCGCTTGTCAGCCAGCTTGTCGAGCACCGGATTGTCGCACGAACCGCCGGTGTAATCGTATTCCCAGCGGCTGGTGTGGAACATCTTGCCCTTGAACTTGGCGATGCCGTTGATCCCTGGCAGCTTGGGCATGTTGAGCACGCCGCAGGCCATGACCACGTGGCGGGCGAGGATTTCATCGCCGCGGTCCGTCGCCACGCGCCAGCGCTGGATCGAATCGTCCCAGCGCAGCGAAGTGATCAGGGTGTGGAACAGGGCCTTGTCGGCAAATCCGTATTTCTCGGCGATGAGACGGATATAACCCATGATCTCCGGCCCCGGCGCGAACCGGCGCGAGGGCATGAAGCCGGTTTCTTCCAGCAGCGGCAGGTAGCAGTAGCTTTCGTTGTCGCACTGGATGCCCGGGTAGCGGTTCCAGTACCACACGCCGCCAAAGTCGCCCGCGTGGTCTATGTTGCGGAAATTGGTGACGCCCTGCTGCGTCAGGTAATAGCTGGCCATGACCCCGCCGAAGCCGGCGCCGAGAACGGCGACGTCAAGCTCTTCGCTCACCGGATCGCGCGGGGCGACCGACATGTGCGGATCGGTGTTGTACAGGTCGTGCAACTGACCCGGGCCATCGTGGATGTACTGCCCGCCCAGCTTGGAATTCAGGCGCTTGTCCCGCTCGGCATAATACTTTGCGCGCAGGGCCGGAATATCGAGTTCATCGGCCGACGGCACATCGGTGGGCTTGCAGTCCATGGTATCTCCCGGGCCCTTTTTGCGGCCTGTTTATAATCAACAGTGTTGTTCACTAAGGCGCTGCGGCCAGATTCGCAAGGTGCGAAGTTTCGCCAACTTGGCAAGCGGCTATGCGCCGCAAGTCTGCGCCCCGGCGATGCCTTTGGGTCAAGGTGTCTGGACGCGCTGCAATGCGGTTTGGCTCTGGCCAGCGCGGGCCGATCGCGTCAGTTTCTCAGGCAGACACAAGCGTGGGAGAGACGCGATGGCCAAGGTGATCGTCATGCACGATGCCGCAACCCCCTGGGAAGAGGTGCGGCCCGACTGGCAGGCGAAGTATGCGGACGGCGATGCCGGGCTGCGCTTCAAGCGCCTGCTCAGCCACGGCCCCGGCATGCCCAACATGCAGCGCACCGAATATCGCCCCCACCACCACGAACCGCCGCACAGCCACCCTGAGGACGAAGTGCTTTTCGTCCTGTCGGGCGCGCTGTTCCACGGGCGCGAAAAACTCGGCTTTGGCGATGCGATCTATGTCGCGAAGGATACCACCTACAGCCTGCGAACCGAGGACGAGGGGGCGAGTTTCGTCCGCGTCGGTTTCGGCGATCTTTCGGGAGGACTTGCCTGATGTCCATTGCCATAGACCTGACCGGCAAGGTCATCCTCATCTGCGGCGCGGCGCGCGGCGGCATCGGCGGCGCGACCGCGCGGCAGGCCTCGGCTGCGGGGGCGAGCGTTATCGTGCTCGATTACGATCAGGCCCTGGTGGACGAAACGGCAGCGGAAATCCGGGCCTCGGGCGGCGATGCGCAGGCGCTGGTCTGTGACCTAACCGATCCGGCAGCCACCGATGGCCTGATCGAGCGTATCTTCGCCCGCCACGGCCGGCTGGACGGCGTTGTCAATGTTGCCGGCGGCACGCGCGAGGACGAATGGCGGCCACTCGATGAAACCCCGCTCGAATCGTTCCGGGCAACGCTCAACCTCAACCTCGAATATGTGTTTCGCATCTGCCGCGATGCCGCCAAGGCGTGGATCGACCGCGACCTGCCCGGGGCGCTGGTCAACATCGGGTCGGTCTCGTCGCTCACCTCCGCGCCGTGGCACGGGCCTTACGGCGCGGCGAAGGCTGGCATCTCCGCGCTCACCCGCACGATGGCCAACGAGTGGGGCGAATTCGGCATTCGCGCCAACACGGTCAATCCGGGAGGCGTTCTGTCGGAACGGGTGCGGGTGCGCATCCCGCCGGCGAATGTCGATACGGGCAGCAGCAACGTGGTCTTCGTCAGCACCGACGAGATGGCCTGGCCGATCGTCTTCCTGCTGTCGGACCTAGCCGCGGGCATCTCGGGCCAGACCCTGACCATCGACCGCGCGCTCTCAACCAAGTTCTGCGCCGGTGCCCGCAAATCGCGCAAGGAAGTTGCCGCTCAACAGCAGGGATCACGCTGATGGAACTGGGACTGCTCTACGAATTCGAAGCGCCGCAACCTTGGGCGAAGCCGCACCCGTGGGGCCAGCGCGAGGCCGAGCGCAAGGGCTATCACGACGCCATCGAACAGATCGTGTTGGCCGACCAGAAGGGCTTTTCGACCGTGTGGTGCGTGGAGCATCACTTCCGCGAAGGGCGCAGCCACATGCCCTGTTCGGAGGCCGTGCTCGGCGCGCTCAGCCAGATCACCAAGGACATCAGGCTCGGGTTTGGCGTGACGCTCATGCCGCACGAATTCATCCACCCGGCGCGCGTCGCGGAGAAGGTCGCGACGGTCGACGTGCTCAGCCGGGGGCGGGTCGAATGGGGTATCGGCCGATCGACGCCGATGGAGCAGACGGCCTTCGGCGTCGACATTCAGCGCTCAAAGGAAAAGATGCTGGCAGCGGCGCGGACCGTGGTCGGCATGTGGGAGAAAGAGTATTATTCGGAGGATTCCGAGTTCCTCAAGTTCCCGCCGCGCATGGTCACGCCCAAGCCATGGCAAGACCCGCACCCGCCGGTCTGGCTCGCCGCATCAAGCCATGAAAGCGCGCGGTTTGCGGGCGAGAATGGCCTCGGCCTGCTGTGCTTCTCGATCATGACCCCGCTCGACAAGCTGGCCGAGATTCTCGCTGTCTACAAAGAAGGCCAGAGCCGCGCCAAGCCGCTGACCGGCGTGCACACCAACAAGGTGGGCACCTATACTTTGGTCCACTGCGCCCGCTCGCGCGCCGATTTCGAGGCGAACAAGCTGTGGGAATCGATGTGGTGGTGGTACACGACGGTTGCCGAATTCCTGCTCAAGTGGGAGCTGAACCTGTTGCCGCCCGAAGCGCAGGACAAGGCTTTTCCGCTGCTGAAAAAGCAGGCCGACGGCGACTTCGACATCACCCAGTTCGACAAGGAAGACATGGTCATCGTCGGCACGCCCGAGGAATGCCTCACCAAGTTCCTTCGCTATGAGGAGGCCGGCGTCGATCAGGTGCTGTGCTATGTCAATTTCGGCCATCTGACGCATGAAGCGGTGAGGGAATCGATCGGCCTGCTGGGCGATTACGTGATCCCGGAACTGAAGAAAGCCGGTGCCTCGCGGATGGCGCGCAGCCTTGAGGCGTCGGTTCAGGCGGCGAAGTGAACGGCCTGCCGCCCGAGCGTACGGGCTTCCCGGCGCCGGCGGAAATCACAGCCCTGCGCGCCGGGGCGGAGGCGGCCTGCGCGAGTGGCAAGTGGGCGACGCGGCGGCCGGTGGCGGTGCTGCGACTTGGTGGCTGCGAAGTACTGCGGGTAGCTCCACTTGGCACAGTGCGCGGGCGCGTGCTGCATTTTCACGGCGGCGGTTACCGGCTTGGTATGCCCGAAATGGACTGCCCCTTTGGCGAAGCACTGGCCGACGCCTGCGGTGTCGAAGTGCTGCTGCCGCGCTATCGGCTGGCCCCTGAACATCCGTTTCCGGCTGGGCTGTACGACGGACTTGCCGCCTTTGACGCCATGCCGGCAAACGTGGCGCGCCTGATATCGGGCGCTTCGGCGGGCGGAGGCATTGCCGCTGCAATCCCCTCGCTGCGGAGCGGAAAGTCCGCCGGTCTGATTCTCCATTCGGCCTGGCTCGACCTGTCGGTCACTGCGCTGAGCTATGATGCCAATGCGGAGTGCGACCCGCTGTTCTCGCGCACTTCGGCGGAGGCTGCCGCCGCGCTTTACCTTCAGGGCGCGGACCCGGCACATCCACTGGCCTCGCCGTTGCTCGCCGATCCGGCGGCCTTCCCGCCCACGCTGATCTCTGTCGGATCAGGCGAAGTGCTGATCGATGATGCCAGGTCGATGGCGGCGCGGCTGGGAGGCAAGGCGCGGTTGCTTGAGGTTTCGGGAATGGACCATGTCGCCGTGACGCGAGATGCCGAAGCCCCCGGCGCAGTGGGGGTGTTCGCTGCAACCTGCGCGTTTATCGAAGAACGAATCGCTGCTCAGTCATAGACACAGCCATCATAATCGCTCGTCTTGATCACCGACGTGCGCGCCGCGATGGTGTTGCCGTGGCGGCGGGTGAAGCCGCCGGGATCGACGACGTCGCGCTTCTTCGGGCTGGGGAGCGCCGCAGCAATCCGCGCCGCCTCGATCCGGCTGAGCCTTGCCGCAGAGTGCTTGTAATAGCGCTGCGCCCCGGCCTCCACTCCGTAAGTGCCGATGCCGGTTTCGGCGACGTTGAGGTAGACCTCCATGATCCGCCGCTTGCCCCAGATGTTCTCGATCAGCACGGTGAACCATGCCTCCAGACCCTTGCGGAACAGGCCGCCGCCTTGCCACAGGAAGACGTTCTTCGCGGTCTGCTGGCTGATCGTCGAGCCGCCGCGCACGCGCTTGCTGCGCTGGTTGCGCTCCCACGCCTTCTGCATCGCCTCGGTATCGAAACCGTTGTGCGTGCAGAACTTGCCGTCCTCCCCGGCGATCACCGCGGCGACCATGTTGCGGTCGATCCGGCTGAGCGGGGTCCAGTCCTTCTCGAAGCCGCGCGGGTCCATGACCATGGTCGCGGTGACCGGCACCGGCATCCATTTGAACAGGATCACCAGACCAAGGCTGATCATCACGAACCAGATGAAGCCGCGCGCCACCCACCAGGAGAAGCGATAGAGCCAGCCACGATTCGGGCCGGGACGGGGCAGGCTGGGCAGACGCAGGCGGCGCTTCATCGCGCGATCCTAACGGGCATGGCAGCTTGCTGGCAATGACTTGATAAGGAAAAGCCCGCCCGCGCGGGTGCGCAGGCGGGCCTTCCGGTATTTAAGTCGGGATCAGGCAGCGATCAGGTGCTTTTCGCCGGCGATCCTCAGCATGGCCTTCTGCAGCTTTTCGAAGGCGCGCACCTCGATCTGGCGGACGCGTTCGCGGCTGACGTTGTAGGTCTGCGAGAGTTCCTCAAGCGTCTTGGGTTCGTCGATCAGGCGGCGCTCGGTGAGGATATGCTTTTCCCGGTCGTTGAGGCTGTCCATCGCTTCGAGCAGCAGGGCATGGCGGAAGCCCGCTTCCTGCGCTTCGGCGACAGTTTCGTCCTGCAGCGGGCCTTCATCGGCCAACACGTCCTGCCACTGGCCTTCGCCTTCCTCGTTGAGGCTGACGTTGAGGCTAGCATCGCCGCCCATCATCATGCGGCGGTTCATGTTGACCACCTCATGCTCGGACACGCCAAGCTTGGTGGCGATCAGCTTCAGGTGATCGGGGTGAAGATCCGAATCCTCATAGGCGTCGAGGTTCTTCTTCATCCGGCGCAGGTTGAAGAACAGCTTCTTCTGCGCCGCCGTGGTGCCCATCTTGACGAGCGACCAGCTGCGCAGGATGAATTCCTGGATCGAGGCCTTGATCCACCACATCGCATAGGTCGCCAGACGGAACCCCCGATCGGGCTCGAACTTCTTGACGCCCTGCATCAGGCCGATGTTGCCTTCGGAAATGAGTTCGGACACCGGCAGGCCATAGCCGCGATAGCCCATGGCGATCTTCGCCACGAGTCGCAGGTGGCTGGTAACCAGCTGCTTGGCCGCTTCGGGGTCCTGATGTTCCGCATAACGCTTGGCGAGCATATATTCCGTTTCCGGCGTCAGCATGGGGAACTTCTTGATTTCGCTGAGATACCTGTTGAGGCTCGCCTCACCACCCAGAGCAGGCATGGTAGTCGGCGTAGCAGGCAGGTTACCCTGCGGGGTGCTGTCAAAGTCGGACATCGTCTTCAATCGTCCTTTCACTGTCGGCTTGCCCATTGGAGACCCTTTCTAGGCATCCCCGCGCGGCAGCCACGGGAACTGTCATAGCAAATTACGGCGAAAAAATCATCTTAATTCGACCAACAGCGCCTCCATATCGGCGGGTAACAAGCTGGAAAACCGCACGGTCTGGCCAGTCACCGGGTGTTCGAAGCCCAGAATGGCGGCGTGGAGCGCTTGCCTGCGAAAACCGATTCGCTCCAACAACGCGCGTAAGGGGGCGGGGTTCCTGCCGTACACCGGATCACCCAATAACGAATGACCGATGGACGCCATGTGAACGCGGACCTGGTGGGTTCTCCCGGTTTCCAGCCGGCACTCCACCATGGCGGAGTGCCCCAGCATTTCCAGCACCTTGTAATGGGTGACCGCATGCTTGCCGCGCAGATCCTTTTCGTGGAGCACGGCCATCTTCTTGCGGTCATGCGTCGAACGGCCAAGATGGGTGGCGATCGTGCCTTCCAGCACCTTCGGACGACCGCCGACCAGCGCAATGTAAGCGCGTTCGATCGAATGGTCGGCGAACTGGCGAGCCAGCCCTTCGTGCGCCGCATTGGTCTTGGCGACGACGAGCAGCCCTGAGGTATCCTTGTCGATGCGGTGGACGATGCCGGGCCGCGCTACGCCGCCGATGCCCGACAGCTGCCCCTGGCAATGGTGGAGCAGCGCATTGACCAGCGTGCCATCCAGATTCCCGGCGGCGGGATGGACGACCAGCCCGGCGGGCTTGTCGATCACGATCAGGTGTTCGTCCTCGAACACGATGTTCAGCGGAATATCCTGCGCCTGCGCTTCCGAAGCGGCCACGGCAGGGACGCGGATGGTCCATTCCGCGCCTTCAGCCGCCTTGAGCGAGCCCTGGCTGGCGACCTTGCCGGCAAGGTCCACCCGCCCTTCGCCCATCAGTGTCTTGATGCGTTCGCGCGACAGCCCGGTGGCGGAGCTGAGCGCCTTGTCGAGCCGCTCGCCGCCATTGGCGATAATGCCTTGCAGAACTGACTCGACGTCCCCCATGTCATGCAGATGGGAACCGACCTCGTCGTGACAAGTGGCGCAATTGCCACAGTTCTCGAATTTGCAGCGCGCGAACACCCGCGCGAGGCTTGCGGGCTGCTGCTAGGGCGCGCCGGCTTTATCGAACGCGCACAGCTTTGCGCCAACGTGGCCACCAATCCGCTGCGCCACTTCGAGATCGATCCCGCCGCGCTGATCGCCGCCCACCGCGCCGAACGCGCCGGGGGAGAGGCGCTGATCGGCTACTGGCATTCGCACCCCGAAGGCCATCCGCTGCCCTCTGGGACCGACTGCCAGCACGCCAGCGGTGATGGCCGCGTCTGGGCCATCGCAGCCGGGGGAGAGGTGACATTCTGGCGTGACGCGTCGGGGGGCTTCGAAGCGCTTTCCACGCGAGTCTCAGGGATGTAAGGGAGGTCTCAAGGGTTTACAGGGACCGCACATGACCATTTCCGCCATCGATCTTGCTTCCATGCTCTGTTCGCGGCTGTGCCACGACATGCTCAGCCCGGTGGGCGCGCTGTCGAACGGGTTGGAACTCCTCGCCGAGGAACGCGACGGCGAAATGCGCAAGCGTATCGTCGAGCTGCTCGAACAGAGCGCCAAGACCAGCGCCGACAAACTGAAGTTCTTCCGGCTCGCCTTCGGTGCGGCGGGCGGCTTTGGTGAAATGGTGCCGGTGGCCGAACCGCGCGCGCTGGTCGAAGGGCTGGTAAGCAACAACGAACGCATCACCTTGCAATGGAATGTCGCGGCCGAAGCGCTGCCCAAGCCGGCGGTCAAGGTGCTGCTCAACCTTTCGCTGTTCGGCATGGAAGCGCTGGTGCGCGGCGGCACGCTGGAAGTCGGGGCCGAACTCAACGACGGCGCGAGCGAGATCGTCGTGCGCGCCACCGGGCAGCGCATCGCCTTTGACGAGACGGTGGGCAAGGCGCTCGAAGGATCGCTGCCGGAGGAACACCTCTCGTCCCGCACGGCCCCTGCCGCGCTGATTCAGGCGGTGGCGCAGGAACTGGGCGGCGGCGTGCAATATGCACTGAGCGACGGGGCGCTGGTGCTCGGCGCCGTGCTTCCCGGAGCCTGAACGGTTGGGCTCGATGCGCGACTGGCTGGTGCACCGGCAGGTGCCTTCGCCCAATTTCAACGCGCGCGAATTGCCCGTCACGATGATCGTGCTGCACTACACCGGGATGCAGAGCGCCGATGAGGCGCTCGAGCGGCTGTGCAGCGAGGAAGCCGGCGTTTCCGCGCACTACCTGATCGACGAGGGCGGTCTGGTGACCCAGATGGTCGCCGAGGAAAACCGCGCCTGGCACGCCGGCAAGAGCTATTGGCGCGGGATCACCGATGTCAATTCGGCCAGCATCGGCATCGAACTGGTCAATCCGGGGCATGAATTCGGCTACCGCGATTTCCCCGAAGCCCAGATCGAGGCGCTGCTGCCGCTGCTCTCCGACATCAAGAAGCGCCACGGCGTCTCGCGCTCGAACGTGGTCGGCCATTCGGACATTGCCCCGGCGCGCAAGGCCGATCCGGGCGAACTGTTCCCGTGGGAACGGCTGGCGCGGCACAAACTCGCCATCCCCGCCCCCCGCCCGTCGCTGCGGCTGGTGTTCGATAATGACGGGGCGTTTTATCTGGCGCTCGAGCGGTTCGGCTATGACATCACCGATGGCCCGGCGGCGGTGAGAGCCTTCGAGCGGCGCTGGCGGCCCGAGCGGATTACCGGCGAGATTGATGGCGAGATTTCGGCGCTGTTGTTTGAGCTGCTGCTCCAGCGGGATGCGGGGAAGGCGAGGTAGCGTGAGGCAAGGGCCGGAAAGCGGACCTTAGTCCTGCACTCGAAACGGATGCATCGGATTACACCTGATGAATCCGTCCACCTCGCGCAATCGATCAGGATAGGGTTCCACCTCTCGCCAGCCGGTGTTCGGAAAGAAGCGATAACCTGCAAGCCACAGCGTCTCGACCTTTTTCCATTGCTCTTTGTCGGACATTTTTGGGGCTTTGAACGCCCGACCCATGAAATGGGCATATTTGCCGCATTGAGGACATACTGCGGCGCTGTCTTCGGAAAGCTTCCATGATTTGCGACAGGCGAAGCACGCATGCGCCGTCAGGTAATCGGGACCTCGGTGTAGGGGCGGGACGCGGGGCTCGGGAATTGAGCGATTGCCCAGTTGCTTGCGTATTTCCATTCGCTCGGCTTTGGTGGGCGGTAGAGTCATATGAATGAAGATGCCGAATCCCGCAATGTCTGCAATGGGCCTGGGTGCGGACCTACTGGACCTCAAGCCGTTCAAGCCAAGCTTTAGCCAATCGGGGTTCACCCAGTTGGTTTGAATCGCCTCTGCCGCGCGCCGCTTCAAACTCATCGTGAAGTGCATAGGATGGCTCGCCCAATCGCTGTCTCAACGCATTAACGCTCGCAGCTGTATCCCTGAGATCGTCCAGAGCACCGCTGCTCTGATTACATCCGAGATGGTCGTTCTGACCGAACAGGCCCTATTCGCCTTCAGCGCACTTCTGGAGAGCGTCACGGAGTTTGGAACGATACTCGGCTTCCATTCGGTCTAGTTGCTGTGAACGTCGTTCAGCCTTGCCCACTCGCCGAGTATACCTGCGTGCGATCAGTCCGCAATGTTGTCGTCAGCAGACAAACCGCCCCAAAACCCCAAATCCTTGCTTGTCCCCCCGCCATCCCCTACATCCCGACCCGCCAGGGGGCCGGGCAGCCGCGTCGTTAGCTTGCTAGCGCCGAGGAAAGTCCGGGCTCCACGAAACAAGGATGGCGGGTAACGCCCGCCGGACGAGTCAGCTTGCTGGCGAAGTCCAGGGAAAGTGCCACAGAGAGCAGACCGCCTCGATGTATTTCGAGGTAAGGGTGAAAGGGTGCGGTAAGAGCGCACCGGGGGGCTGGTAACAGAACCCGCATGGTAAACCCCATCCGGAGCAAGACCGAATAGGGGCGGCGCGTCAGCTCGCAAGAACTGGCAGATGTGTTTCGCATCGACCGCCCGGGTTGGTTGCTTGAGCGTTCCGGCAACGGTTCGCCTAGAGGAATGGCTGCCAGTGAGGATACGGTCTCGATTGGGATACCGTCCGCACTACAGAACCCGGCTTACAGGCCCCCTGGCGTTTTATTTGGTCCTGATCTGCCGCCGCCATTTGCTGGCCCGAACCCCAACCCCGCTCATCCTGAGCTTGTCGAAGGATGTTGCGCAACAGTCGGGCGGGGTGCCAGCACCCTTCGACAGGCTCAGGGTGAGCGGGTGTGGGAAGCTGGACCGCGCCGCCTTAAAGCGACCCATCACCCCCGACCGCGCGATAAAGCGCCACGCGGTTGCTCGCGGCAAGCTGCTTGGTCCGCACCAGCGTCCGACCGGCGTTATAGCTGGCAAGGCGGGCGGTCAGGTCTTGCAGGTAATTGTCGATCCCGCCGCGATAGCGCATTTCGGCCAGCCGCAGATTGTCGTTCGCGGCGAAGCTGCCGGCCTTGGATGCGCCCAGTTGGGCATCGATCGTGCCGCGCCGCGCGAGGACATCGGCGACATCGGCAAAGGCGGTCTGGATCGCCTTGCGATAGCCTGCGAGCGAGGCATCGCGCTGGGCCTCGCTCACCCGGACATTGGCCTTGCCCGCGCCGCCCGAGAAGATCGAATAGCCGGCATTGGCTCCCGCCGACCAGGTGAAATTGCCGCCCGAAAACAGCCCGCCAAGCGCGTTGGAGGCAAGGCCGAGCACGCTTGTGAGGCTGATGCGCGGAAACAGCGCCGCCCGCGCCGCGCCGATCTGGGCATTGGCGGCGCGCAGCTGCCATTCCGCCTCGACCACGTCGGGCCGGCGCAGCAAGACTTCGGAACTCAGCCCGGCGGACACTTCGGCAATCCGGCCAGAGGCATCGTCAATCGAGAGCGGCAGGTTCTCACTCGCCACCTCCGCGCCCACCAGCAACCGCAGCGCGTTGAGATCCTGCGCCACCAGCGTCGTCTGGTTGGCGACATCGGCCTCGGCCGTGGTCAGCGCAATCTCGGCCTGCCGCACGTCGGACAGCGGGGCGATGCCGCCCTTGTAGCGCAGATCGGCAATCCGCCGGCTCTCGCGCGAGGCGGCGGCGGTGTCCCTGGCCAGCGCCAGCAGGCTGGAGTCGGCACCATAGGCAAGCCATGCCTCGGCCACGTCGGCGACCAGCACCAGCTTGGTCGCCCGGGCGGCGCTTTCGCTGGCGAGGTAGCGGTTCTTCGCGGCATCGCCCAGCGACTTGATGCGGCCGAACAGGTCGATCTCGTAACCGGTGATGGAAAGCTCGGCCCGCGCCTGCGTGGAAGCCCCCGAACCATTGTCGCTACGCGACAGGCCGGCCCCGGCATCAAGCGTGGGGAGCAGCTCGGCGCGCTGGACCTGATATTGCGACCGGGCCAACGCGATGTTGGCAGCGGCGATCTGGACGTCCTGATTGTTGGACAAGGCCTGCGCGATCACCGCCTGCAATCGCGGGTCGGTGAACACGGTGCGCCACTGATAGTCGGGCAGCGCCGCCTCGCTCTGGCGAAGATAGGCGTCGCCGACGGGCCAGGTGGGAGGCACGGTCGTTGCAGGGCGGTTGTAAGCCGGTTGCAAAGAGCAGCCCGCCAGCGCGGTAATCGCCAGCAGCGAGGCGCAATGGCGCAGGATCATTGTTGCACCTCGTCGCTCGGCCCATCGTATTTCTTGCGCAGACCGCCCACGCCATCACGCGTCACCCGGCGAACCATGACGAAGAACAACGGGATATAGAGCACGGCCAGCACCGTCGCCGTCAACATCCCGCCGATCACCGCCGTACCGATGGCAATGCGGCTGTTCGCCCCGGCTCCGCTGGCAATCGCGAGCGGCAGGACGCCGAAAATGAAGGCGGCGCTGGTCATCAGGATCGGCCGCAGCCGGACCCTTGCGGCTTCCAGCGCGGCGTCGATAATGCGCTTGCCCTTCTTCACTTCCTGTTCGGCAAATTCGATCATCAGGATGGCGTTCTTCGCCGCCAGCCCCATCGTGGTCAGCAGGCCGATCTGCATATAGACATCGTTCTGCAGGCCCCGCACCGTCACCGCCAGGATCGCGCCGATCAAGCCGAGCGGGATCACCAGCAGCACCGCGAGCGGCACCGTCCAGCTCTCGTAAAGTGCAGCAAGACAAAGGAAAACCACCAGCAGCGACAGCGCGTAAAGGATCGGCGCCTGTCCGGAAGACAGCCGCTCCTGATAGGAAATGCCCGACCAATCGAGCGAAACGCCGCTGAACCCGTCGACGATTTTCTGGATCGCATCCATCGCCTCGCCCGACGAAGCCCCCGGCGCGGCCTGCCCGTTGAGCGAGTAGTTCGACACGCCGTTGAACCGGCCAAGCGAGGTTGGCGCGACATCCCACGAGATCGTCGAGAAGGCGGAAAACGGCACCATCTGGCCCGACGATCCGCGCACCTGCCACTGCGCCATGTCTTCCGGCTTGGCCCGGTACTGCGCATCGCCTTGGACATAGACCCGCTTGACCCGGCCGCGGTCGATGAAATCGTTGACGTAGCGCCCGCCCCAGGCCGCCGACAGCGTGGTGGTGACATCGCTCTGCGTCAGGCCGAGAACCGCCAGTTTCTGCGTATCGATATCGATCTTGAGCGTCGGCTGATCGGGCAGCGAGCCAAGGCGGACATTGGCCAGCGCCGGGTCCTTGCGCGCAGCTTCGACAATGTCATCCTGAACCTTCTGGAACTCCGCGCGGGACAGCCCGCCCGAATTGAGCAGTTCGCCCGAGAAGCCCGATGACTGGCCGAGCCCGCGAACTGAAGCGGGGACGGTGGCGAAGAATTCCACGTCGCGCAGGCCCGACAGCGCCTGAGTGGCACGGCGGGCGATAGCATCCGCCACGTTTTCGGCACCTTTGCGATCATCCCAGTCAGCCAATGCCATGTAACCGCGCCCGTTGTTCTGGCCGCCCGCGCCCTGTCCGCCACCGCCGGCCACGACCATCAGCGCGTCGATGTTCTTGCCCTCGGTTTCGCGCAGGGTCTTTTCGATCTCAAGTTGGGCGGCGCGGGTCCGTTCGATCGTGGCGCCAGCGGGCAGCTGGAACTGGATCTGGATCATCCCCTGATCCTCGTTGGGCAGGAACCCGGTCGGCAGGCGCAGGAACAATAGTCCCATGGCTACGACGATACCGGCGAAGACCCCCAGCCACAGCCGCTTGTGTTCAACCACCTTGACCGCACGGACATGGTACCAGCTCACCAGCCTGGCGAAATCGCGATCGAACCAGGTCCGCATCCGGGCCAGATTGCGGCCGACGAAACCGTCCTTGTCCTCGTCCTCGTGGCGTTTCAGCAGTGTTGAGGTCAGCGCCGGGCTGAGGATCAGGGCAACGCCGACTGACAGCGCCATGGCAACGACGATGGTCAGCGAGAACTGGCGGTAGATCACGCCCGTTGAGCCGCCGAAAAACGCCATCGGCAGGAACACGGCGGAGAGCACCAGCGCGATGGCGACCAGCGCGGTGCTGATCTCGCGCATGGATTCGATCGTCGCCTCGCGCGGGGTCATGCCCGGGTTTTCGGCCATCAGGCGCTCGACATTTTCGACCACGACAATGGCATCGTCGACCAGCAGGCCGATTGCCAACACCATGCCGAACAGGGTCAGCGTGTTGATGGTGAATCCGGCCAGCGCCATGAAGGCAAAGGTGCCGAGCAGCACGACCGGCACGGCGATCGCCGGGATCAGGGTGGCGCGCCAGCTCTGCAGGAAGACGAAGATGACGATGACCACGAGCGCCACCGCCTCAAACAGGGTGATGACCACGTCCTCGATCGACTTCTCGATAAAGATGGTCGAATCTTGCGGGAAATCGGCGACATAGCCTTCCGGGAAATCGGCCGAGCGGCGCGCGACTTCGGCCTTGACGCGCGCGGCGGTGGACAGCGCGTCGGCCCCGGGGGAGAGGCTGACCGACAGACCCGAGCCGGGATGGCCGTTGAGCCGGCTGGTCACGCCGTAATTCTCGGCCCCCAGTTCGATCCGCGCGACATCGCGCAGCGAGACGATCGAGCCGTCGGGCAGCGTCTTGACCACGATCTTGGCGAATTGTTCAGGCGTCTGCAGGCGGGACTGCGCGGTAATCGTGGCGTTGAGCATCTGCCCAGGCGGCGAAGGCGTGCCGCCCACTTCGCCGGCGGTAACCTCGGCATTCTGCGTGTTGATCGCGGATATGACATCGCCCGGAATCAAGGAAAACCCGGCGAGACGGGCGGGGTCGAGCCAGACCCGCATCGCATATTGCGTGCCGAACATCTGCGTTTCACCGACGCCTTCGATCCGCCCGATGGCATCCTGCAGGTTGGTCACCATGTAGTCGGCAACGTCGATATTGGTCGACCGGTCAGTCGTGTCGGACATGCCGACAATCATCAGGAAGTCGGGGTTGGACTTGGTGACGGTCACGCCCTGCTGCTGGACCTGCTGCGGCAGGCGGCTGAGCGCTTGCTGGACCTTGTTCTGCACTTGAACCTGGGCAATGTCGGGATCGGTGCCCTTTTCGAAGGTCGCCGAAATGTTGACCGACCCGCGCGCGCTGGACGTCGAGCTGAAATAGAGCAGGCCGTCGATCCCGGTGAGTTGCTGCTCGATGATCTGGGTGACGCTGGATTCCAGAGTGACCGCCGAAGCGCCGGGATAGTTGGCGCGGATGTTGACTTGCGGCGGGGCAATGTCGGGGAATTGCTCGACCGGCAGGGTGTACAGGCTGATCCCGCCAATCAGCATGGTGATGATGGCAATGACCCAGGCGAAAATCGGCCGGTCGATGAAGATCCGCGACATGCCCGGTCAGCCGGACTTGGGCTTGCCGGAGGCCGGCTTTTGCGGAGCGCCTTCGGGAACCGCCTTGACCGGCCGGCCGGCGCGCGCCTTGCCCAGACCCTGGGTGATCACCTTGTCACCCGCCTTGAGCCCGGCGGAAACGACCCAGTCGCTGCCTTCGGTGCGCAGCGCGGTGACTGGCCGCGCCTCGGCCTTGCCATCCTTGCCCACCAGCAGAACCTGCGCATTGCCGCGCGGATCGCGGCTCAGCGCGGACTGCGGCACAAGGAACACGCCCGACTGGCTGCCCTGTTCAAGCCGCGCACGGACGAACATTCCCGGCAGCAGCATCCCTTGCGGATTGGCGAAGCGCGCGCGCAGGGTCACTGTGCCGCTCGACGGATTGGCGGTCGCTTCGGCAAAGGCGAGGGTGCCGGCGATGGGATAGCGGGTGCCGTCATCGAGCAGCAGCCAGACTACCGCCGAGGCCGGCGTCTGGCCGTTCTGCGCCAGCTGGGCCCGCAGCTTGAGCAGGTCTGCCGCGCTTTGCTGGAGATCGACATAGATCGGATCGAGGACCGAGATCACCGCCAGCGGATCGCCCTGTCCGCTGGTGGCCAGCGCGCCTTCGGTCAGCAGCGAGCGGCCGATGCGGCCGGTGATCGGCGCGGGAACAGTGGTGAAACGCAGGTTGATCTGCGCCGTGTTCAGCGCGGCCTGAGTTTGCGCGACACCGGCGCGAGCTTGCCGCGCGAAGGCTTCTGCGTCGGTATAGTCCTGCGAGGCGACCGCGCCCGCTTCGGCCAGCGGCTTGTAGCGCGCGGCCTTGGCTGCCGTGGCCGAAGCGCTGGCCTGCGCGCTGGCAAGGTTGGCCTGCGCTTGCGCGACCGAGGCACGGTAGAGGCGCGAATCGATGCGGTAGAGCGGCTGACCGGCGCGGACCAGCGCGCCTTCGGTGAACAGCCGTGCCTGGATGATGCCGGTGATCTGGGGCCGAACTTCCGCGCTGCGCGATGCGGACAGCCGGCCCGGCAATTCGGCGACGATTGGCGCCGTGGTGGGCTGCATCACGCGGTAACCGACTTGCGGAGTGCCGCGGTCAGGGCCCCCCTTGGCGTCTTTCGATGCGCCGCAACCCGCCAGCGTCAGCAGGGCTGCGATGGAGAGGAAAGCCGTGATTGCGCCGCGGGGGGAGGGCCTTTGCAGGGATTCGAACGCCATAGGCGCTTGGAGCGGCCTTTGCGCCCGCTGGTCAAGGTCGAATTTGTCGCAATCTGTAGTTGGCGTGGCAGAACTAATCGCCGTGCCGAGTTCGCTCGTGTCCGCTCAAGCCTGAGCGAAGGGACTGGCTGGGGCGGCAGGATTCGAACCTGCGAATGCCGGTACCAAAAACCGGTGCCTTACCACTTGGCGACGCCCCACCATGCGGGAAGCGCCGCCTAGCCAAGATTGGCGGGGAAGGAAAGGGGGTTCAGCCCCGACCCTGTCAGTTGAGGACCAGCACCTCGCGCATGAAGGACAGGTGTTCACCCAGCAGCTCTTGCGCTTCGGGCGCGGTGTGGGCCATGCCGTGGCACATGGCCTCCCACACGTGCAGGTCGGCGCGGACCCCGACGCTGCGCAGCGCACGGTGGAGGCGGACGGTGTCGGACAGCAGAAGGTCGCGCGTGCCCGATGTCAGCACGGTGGGCGGGAAGCCCTTGGAGAAATCGGCAAAGATCGGCGAGAGATAGGGATCGGTGAGGTCATGCCCGCCCGAATAGAGCTCGGGCAGCCACTCGCCCGGCCGCTTCAGGATCACGTCGATCTCGGCATTGGTGGTCATCGTGTCGCCGATCTGGCGCAGGTCGGTGACCGGCGAATGGAGCACGCAGGCGGCGGGCAGGGGCAGGCATTCGTCGCGTGCCTTGATGATCGTGGTGACCGCCAGATTTGCGCCGGCCGAACCGCCGTAAATGACAATCCGTTCGGGGGCGTATCGTTCCAGCAGGAAGCGATAGGCCTCGACGCAGTCTTCAAGACCAGCCGGGAACGGATGGTCGGGCGGCATCCGGTAATCGGCCGAAAAGGTGCGCAGGCCGGCCATGTCGGCGATCTGCGCCGCCGCCAGCGCCGCCGCCTCGCCGCCGCCGACGATAAAGGCCCCGCCGTGGATGTAGAGCACCGCCGCATCGACCGCCGCGATAGTCGCGGGGAGGATGTCATAAAGATCGGCGTGCGACAGGCGGATCACCTCGGATTCGAAGGCGATCCCGGCGCGCTGCATCTTCATCATTGCGGTCATGCGCGCGTTGCTTTCCGCGCAATGCCGCCGCCAGCCATCGAGGTCACCTAGCGCCGGCATCTCCTGTTCGCCGCCGAACATCGGATTGGCGAGAAAGGCGCGCGCCTCTTCGCTGATCGTTGCGGGCAGCGGAATTACACGGCCGGGCAGGCGGATCGCGCCGGGCGGCAGGGCCTCATCGCTCATCAGGTTTCCTCTTTCACAATGCCATCGAAGTCTGACGCTTCGTGCCGTTCAGGCATGACATTGCGATCGTTGACCAGCAAGCCGCGCTGCACCGCCGGGCGCGCGCCGACGGTATCGATCCAGCGGGCGATGCCCTCATATTCGTGGAGCGACAGGAATTCGCCCGCGCCGCCATAGGTCGTGCCGGCCATCAGCCCGGCGTACCAGGGGAACACGGCCATGTCGGCGATGGTGTACGTGTCCCCGGCGAAGTATTCCGCCTCGCCCAGCCGGCGGTTGGCAACGTCGAGCAGGCGCTTGGTTTCCATGGCATAGCGGTCGATGGCATATTCGATCTTCACCGGGGCATAGTGGTAGAAATGCCCGAACCCGCCCGAGATGAACGGCTGCCCCGCCATCTGCCAGAACAGCCACGACATGCACTCGGCGCGGGCGGCGGGCTCGGCGGGGATGAAGGCACCGAACTTGTCGGCAAGGTAGAGCAGGATCGATCCCGATTCGAACACGCGCACCGGCACGGGTCCGGACCGGTCGACTAGCGCGGGGATCTTCGAATTGGGGTTGGCCGCCACGAAGCCGGTGGAGAACTGGTCACCCTTCATGATGTCGATCAGCCAGGCATCGTAGTCTGCCGGATGGCCCGCCTCGAGCAGCTCCTCGAACATGATCGTCACCTTCTTGCCGTTAGGCGTCCCCAGCGAATGAAGCTGGAAGGGATGGCGGCCGACCGGCAATTCCGCTTCGTGCGTCGGCCCGGCGACCGGGCGGTTGATATTGGCAAAGGGGTTGTCAGACGGCTTGGGCGCCCAGACGCGGGGCGGAACATAGGCATCGGCCATGCGGTAAATCTCCTGTGCAGGGTGGACTATGTGCCGTCTCGCGCGCCAAGTTCAAGGTAACGAATTACCAAACCGGGGAGGACGCCGTGGCCAGCCTGCCGCTCGCACATATCAGCTGGGCTATCGCCGACAATGCCGACCGCGCGGCTTGCGACGCCTTTTTCATCGACCTGTTCGGGGCCGAGACCGCTTATGAAATGTTGGTCACGCCCGAAACGGCGAAATATCGCTTCGACCGCGAGGAGCGGCTGATGGTGGTCGGCAATACCATGCTCATCCCGATTGCGCCTGCCGGGCCGGGGGCGGAGGCCGGCAATCCGCTCGGCGATATGCTGCGCCGCTCTGCTGGGCCGAACCGCTGGATAGGCCTTGCCTTTCGCGTGGCTGACCTGAAGGCGGCGGATGCGTGGTTCCGCTCGAAGGGTTTCGAGCTGCATTACGACCGGGGGATGGAGAACAATTACTTCCTCATAACCAAGCGGCAGGCGATGGGCATGCGGATCGAGGCGATGCAGGGCGAACTGCCTGGCGATCCGCGCCTGAAACCTGACTGGAATCCACAGAAGTGGCGTGATGATCATCCGCTGGGGATCGAAGGCCTGCTGTCGGTCGATCTGGCCTGCGAAGAGGTGGAAGCGGCGCGGGCATTGTTCGCGGGGAGGTTCGGCTGGCGCGAACTTGGAGGCCGTGACTTGCCGGGTGAGGACCGCAGGGGCGCGGCCTTCCTGATGGGCGATGCGGTGCTGGAGGCGGTGTCTCCGCCGCGTGCGGGCGAGGCGGGCATTTGCGGTATCACCTTCAAGGTGAGGAACGCGGCTGCGACATGGAACCATCTGAAATCGCGTGGGTTCGATCTGATCGGCGCGCCCGAAACGCGGTTCGCGATCCGGCCCGAACAAGCCCATGGCCGGCTGATCTGGTTCAGCGAGGTCCTGCCCGAGGGCTGGCCCGCACCGCATTCGGCGATCCGTCAGCCGGCGCAGTTTCTTGCCGTTTCGGACGATACCGCCGCCGCTGCGGACTGACGGCATTTGACCTTGCGCCTTTGCCGGGTTGGAATGGGGCAACGGGAGAACCACGATGGCCGACGCCGAAATTCCGCGCTCCAACCGCACGGTCGAGACGATCCGCGGCCAGTATCACAAGTTCATGCTGATCCCGCTGATCGAGCGTCATTCGCGCTGGTTCGATGCCGGCCCGGTGTCGATCGCGGTCGAGGCGAGGGCGCTTGGGGACTCTGCCGAGCGCTTGGTGCGCGGCCCTTCGATCCATGTGTTCAACGCCGCGCGGACAGAGGAATACCTGCGTTTCGACGTGTTCGGAAAGGTGCTGCATTACCACTACATCCACCCTGCATTGGGGCACAACACGCTGTGGGGCTATGATCCCGACACCAACGGGGCGATGATCCCCTGGACTTGCTCTGCACTGCGTGACCGGCTGCCCGTCATGCTCCGCCGCGCCGGTGCCACCGCGCTTGCCGATGAAGTCGAGACGATGGGTTGGGACAGTTCAGTCCTGCCCGATGTGGCCCGCGCCGCGACCGAGGCGCTGGCTCCGCGCGAGGACGATCTGGTCCGCGCGAAAGAGGGGATGGACTGGATGTACCGTTGGAAGGAAATCCACCCCCAATTCAACACGGTCGAAGAAGGCGGCTACTGAAGTGCCAGTTGCGGATCGCTGCGCGGCTGGACCCAGGCGATCTTCGCGTCGCGGCCGTATATGTCCTTGTGGAACACCGGCGCGCCGTCGGGTTTCACCGTCACGGTCATGTAGGTGACATAGACCGGCACCTTTTGCGGCAGCGGCACGACGGTTGATTTCGGCTCGGCGGGTTTCAACCGAAGCGCCCCCGGCAGTGGCTTTTCCGCTTCGAACAGCTTGTCGATCTGCTGGCGGCTGCGCGCCCCATCCAGCAGGGCTGCGGCAAAGCCCAGCGCGTCCTCCACCCGCATACAGCCGTGGCTGAAGGCGCGGTTCTGCGCGCCGAACAGGCCTCGGCTGGGCGTATCGTGGAGGTAGATGTTGTGCGTGTTGGGCATGATGACCTTCATCCGGCCCAGCGCATTGCCCGGCCCCGGCGGCTGGCGAAAGCGGTTCTTCTCCCAGACATAGCGCCCGCCCGCGCGCATCCCGCTTTCCTCGGCAATGCTCTTCGGCACTTCCCACCACGGGTTGAAGTTCACCGCCACCGCCTCGGCCATCAGCGAAGGGGTTTGCGTGCTGGCCTTGCCGGAAATCGCCGCCCAGCGTTTCACGTGGGCACCGCCCCGCCACAGGTTGACCTCGAACCCGGCGGCATTTGCCAGCACGAACGTCTCGCCCAGCTGGCGTGGCAGCCAGCGCCAGCGCTCCATCGTGCGCATCAGGGCGATCTGGCGCTGCGGATCGTCCTCGCTGGTGAGCGTGGTGCGCAGCATGGCATAGTCGGGATGGGCGGGCCGCAGGCTGGCGAAGAAGTCACCCAGCCGGTCTTCGCGCAGGGCAGCGGTAAGCTCGGACGCCAGCCCTTCGGTGCGGTCCGTATCGATGATGTACCATTCGATCCGCTCTTCGGGCGCGGAGATGCCATGCAGGTGCTGCCCGGCGAGCAACAGCGCGAGGTCGCTGGCGCTGCGATTGATCGCACCGGGCTGCCCGCGCTTGATCGCCTTGCGCAGCGCCGTGGTATCGGGCTGGGGCAAGCCATCGAACGGGGCGTTCCGCGCTTCGAACAGCAGATGCGCGACCTGTGCTTCGCTCCAAACGGCCTTGTCAGGATCGGCGGTGGGAAGCTGGTCGGCACCGAGCAACAGCGCAAAGGCAGGGGCGCTGTGCCGCCAACTCAGCAGCGACCAATCGGCCGTGCGCGGATCAAGCACTCGCCACCCGCGCGGCGCGGGGCGCTTTTCCCTGCGGGATGTCTTGCGCTGCGTCGCCAATTCCTGCCCCCCTGGAATTGGCCCTATATTAACGCAGTTTCACGCAAACCGCCATGCGGCTTGACTGAGCGGCATGTAAATTCGTGCGAAGGTCAATCCAGCCGCATCACCCAGCCGTGGGGATCCGGCGCCGCGCCGCGCTGGATGGCGACCAGTCGGTCCTTGAGCTTGCCGGTGGTCTGCCCAGGGCCGCCGCTGCCGATGACGAATTCGCCCTGATGCGGATCAGTGACGCGGCCAACCGGAGTGACCACTGCCGCCGTACCGCAGGCAAAAGCCTCGACCAGACGGCCTGTTGCGGCATCAGCGCGCCACTGGTCGATCGAATAGCGATCCTCGCGCACGGTCAGCCCTTCGTCGCGGGCCAGCGCGATCAGGCTTTCGCGGGTGATGCCGGGCAGGATCGTGCCGGTCAGCGCCGGGGTCAGGATCGAGCCATCGTCGAACACGAAGAACATGTTCATGCCGCCCAGTTCCTCGACCCACTTGTGTTCGGCCGCGTCAAGGAACAGCACCTGGTCGTGCCCGCGCGAAAATGCCTCTGCCGTGGGGACGAGGCTGGCGGCATAATTTCCGCCGCACTTGGCTGCGCCGGTGCCGCCGGGCGCGGCGCGGGTATAGTCCGAAACCCAGAGCGAAACCGCCGGCGCGCCGGACTTGAAGTAATTGCCCGCCGGGCTGGCGATGACCAGGAACTTGTAGCTCTTGGCTGGACGCACGCCGAGGAACGCCTCATCGGCGAACATGAAGGGGCGCAGGTAAAGCGAACCGCCGGGAACGGTGGGGAACCAGTCGCGATCTGCGGCGACCAGTTGCCGGCAAGCCTCGACAAAAACGTCCTCGGGCAATTCTGGCATGGCAAGCCGGCGGGCCGAAGCGTTGAACCGGGCGGCGTTCGCGTGCGGACGGAACAGCGCCATGGTGCCGTCCTGCAGGCGATAGGCTTTCAGCCCTTCGAAGATTTCCTGCGCGTAATGCAGCACCGATGCCGCCGGGTGGAGCGGGATCGCGGTCAGCGGGCCGACCTGGGCATTGTGCCATCCGGCATCCTCGCTCCATTCGATCGAGACCATGTGATCGGAAAACAGCTTGCCGAAACCGGGATCGGCCAGCGCCGCATCGCGCACGTCCACCGGCACCGGTGAAGGGTGCGGCTGGTGGGTGAAGTTGATCTGCGATGCGGCGAGAGTCGCCATAGATTCGATCCTTAATGTCAAAACTGGCGCCGCCAGTGTACGAAAATTACAAGAATGGCAAGTTACAAGCAATTTAGTGCGCGAATTTGCCGCTCGAACCGCTGTCTAGGCGCAATTTTCGGGCGATGGAAGGGGTGCGAGCGCCGCCCGGATGAAGCGTCATCGCCGTGACGGAGTTTCCCTCCGCACTGGCACAGAGGGCGAGGCCGGCTTGCCAAAGCGCCGCCGCGCACCCCTAATGCGGCGCAACAAGCAAGACGAGAGGATAGCGAAGGCATGGACCTGCAATTGAAGGGCCGCCGCGCGCTGGTGACCGGCAGCAGCAGCGGCATAGGCGAGGCGATCGTGCGCTTGCTCACCGAAGAAGGCGCCCGCGTTGTCGTCCATGGCCGCAACCGCGAGCGCGCGGAAAAGGTCGCCGCCGATATCGGCGCGGCCGGGGTGGCGATCGGTGAATTGTCCGATGACGGCGGCGCGCCGCGCGTCCATGCCGAAGCGGTCGCGGCGCTGGGCGGCAATATCGAAATCCTGATCAACAATGCCGGCGGCAATTCTGAAGGCAATACCTCGAAGAAGCCGACCGAAATCTCGGTCGAGGACTTCATGTCGAACTACCGCGCCAACACGCTCGGCGCGGTGCAGCTCTGCCAGCTTTGCGTGCCGGACATGGTCGCCGCGAAGTTCGGGCGGATCGTCAACGTCTCCTCCGCGGTTGCCATGCAGCCCAATTTCATGGGCGCGGACTATTCGGCGGCCAAGGCGGCGCTGCTCAATTACACCGTCAGCCTCGCCGGATCGCTGCGCGGGGTGAACGTCTGCGCCAATGTGCTGACCCCGGGCGTAATCCTCGTCGATGGCCTCGTCCGTTTCGGCCGCATGAAGTTCGGGGATGAAAGCCTGACCGCCGATCAGGTCAACGAGCGCTTGGCCTCTGAAGCCGTGTTTGAAGTGCCGCCCGCCGGCCGCTTTGGCTTGCCACACGAACTGGCGATGGTCGCCGCCCTGCTGGCCAGCCCCGCCAACGGCTTCATCACCGGTGCCAATTACCGGGTGGATGGCGGCCAGACTCGCGGGCTCAACTAAGGAGGATCGCATGACCCAGAAAACCTACAAGGTCATCCAGTGGGCCACCGGCACGGTCGGCCAGGCGGCGCTGAAGTATTTCATCGAGAATCCGGTAATCGAGCTGGTCGGCGTGCTGGTCACCAATCCGGACAAGGTTGGCAAGGATGCGGGTGATATCGTCGGCTTGCCCAAGACCGGCGTGCTCTGCACAGACAGCGAGGAAGCGATCCTTGCCATGGAGGCGGACGCGGTGCTCTTCGCGCCGAGCATGATGACCCCGCCGGTCGACATGGTCTGCCGCCTGCTGGCGAGCGGCAAGAACGTCATCTCGCCCGCCGGGCCGTTCCTGCCCAACAAGTTCTTTCCCGAACATGCGGCGCGGGTCGAGGCGGCGTGCAAGGCGGGCGGCGTCTCGTTTCATTCGTGCGGTATCCACCCCGGCTTTGCCAGCGACATCCTGCCGCTCACGCTTGCCCGCCTAATGAGCCGGATCGACTGCATCGAGGTGACCGAGATCATCGACAAGAAGCGCAACCCGATGATCTATACCGAGATCATGGGCTTCGGCGCGGACTGCGACGAACTGCTCGCCAATCCGCGGCGCGGGCCGGATACCTACCAGCACTTCTACTCCTCGATGCAGATGATCGCCGAGGGGCTGGGCGTCGAGATCGAGAAGGTCACCACCCGCTTCGAAGTGTCGAAGGCGACCGCCGACATCGTCCATGACTATGGCATGGTCAAAAAGGGCACCTGCGGCGGCCAGCACTATGAATGGACCGCCTGGGTTCAGGGCAAGCCGCTGATCGTCTATCACTTCTACTGGCAGCTCGGCACCGATCTCGACCCGCTATGGGAAGTGGGCGAGGCTAAATACCGCGTGCGCATCCACGGCGATCCGCCGATGGAATGTCACCTGATGGGCCAGGAAGAGGAAGACGGCCGCCAGCCGTTCTACGGTATCCCGTGGACGGGCCTGCTGGGTTGCACGGTGGTGCCCGATGTCTGCGAAGCGGCGACGGGCGTGGTCACGCACTTCGACCTTGGCGTGGTCAAGCCGCAGGGGCTGGTACGGCGATAAACCAGCGCCCAAACACATTGAGCGCCTGAAAATGAGAAGGGCTGCAACTCCTAAAGGAGTGCAGCCCTTCGCATGGTCAGCGGCCGGAAAGTGCCGCTCACGAAGCCTTTATCGCGAAAGTGAACTCAGCGATAATGCTCCATGACGCGGATTACCGACCTCCCTGCTGAACCATGAGACATCGGTCACCTCCTTTCGCGCTGTTGAAGCCAAAGTCACCCCTCTCGGGGCTCGGCCGGGGCAAATCACCGCCGTCCTTGCGAAACAATGTGATTCAACACGGGGCGAACAACAAGACTTGAATGAAATTAATTTGCTGTCAGAATCCGTCGTTCGGGCCGGTTATCCCCAGCCCGATTTTCCGAATCCACCGACTAGCGACAATCCTCGGCCACGCGGCTGATTTCGGGCCAGCTTGGCAGGTAAAGCGGCGCGGCTGTGCCAGCTTCGACCATGAAGCGCCCGCGGCTGAAGGCCATGGCGTCAATCAGCGGATCGCCGGCGGGCAGGCGGGCGATCAGCTGACCGCTCTCCGGTTCGGCTGAAAGAGTGCCGCGCGTCGATGTCGCGGTAATCACCATCGGCTGCGAAGAGGTGGCCGGACTGGCGAGCATCAGCGCGATCCCGCGGTCAGGCAGGCTGCAAGCGATCGAGAACAACCGGCCATAGCGCGCGATCGAGGTCTGGCCCTCACGGCTCCATGACCAGTCACCGGCACTGCGCGGCATGTTGCGCCAGTCAGCGGACGGCGGGCGCGTAACGATTGGCGGCGGGACCGGGCGGACCGGACGCACCTGATCGGGCACGGGGGCGGGGTGGTGCTTGGGCTTCGGCGTCGATGCGCAGCCCGCAAGGGTGAACGCGAGCAGCGACGCGGCGATAAGGGCATTTGCCTTCATCGTCCCGGTATGGAAGGACGATACCCCAACCGCAAGCCCCTGAGAGACATGGTCACCCCTTCCAAGCCCCACTCTGCCGCGAAGGCCAAGCCTGCCGCCAAGGAACGCGTCGACCAGATGCTGGTGACGCGCGGCCATGCCGAAAGCCGCACCCGCGCGCAGGCGCTGGTGCTCGCAGGGATCGTGTTTAGCGGGGAAACGAAGATCGCCAAGCCCGGTCAGCAGCTTGCCGGCGATGCCCCGCTCGAAGTGCGCGGGCGCGATCATCCGTGGGTGTCGCGCGGCGGGATCAAGCTGGCCCATGCCATCGAGCATTTCGGGCTCGATCCGGCGGGGGCGACGGCCATGGACATCGGTTCGTCCACCGGCGGCTTCACCGACGTGCTGCTCACCAAGGGCGCGGAACACGTCTTCGCGGTGGACAGCGGCACCAATCAGCTCGCGTGGAAACTGCGGCAGGACCCGCGTGTTACCGTGCTTGAACAGACCAGCGCGCGGGTGCTGACACCGGAAATGATCGACCGGCCGTGCAACTGGGTGGTTTGCGATGCCAGCTTCATCGGGTTGGCCAAGGTGCTGGACGTGCCGCTGCAGCTCGCTTCCACGCCGTGCCAGCTGGTCGCGCTGATCAAGCCGCAGTTCGAGGTGGGCCGCGCCGAAGTGGGCAAGGGCGGGGTGGTGCGCGATGCCAGCCTGCACCAGCGCGTCTGCGACGAGGTGCGCGAGTGGATCGAAGGGCTTGGCTGGCAAGTGCAGGGTATCGTCGAAAGCCCGATCAAGGGGCCTGAAGGCAATGTCGAATTTCTCATCTCTGCCCAAAGGGTCGAGGAACGCGGTTGAGGGGCGATGCCGACCTTTCCCGATACGGGATGCCCCTGATTGTCTTGGGGAATTGCCAGCGCCATCGCGCAGCGCCAATATGCGGCAAAACACCGTAGCGAATCAGAACCATAAGGGTCGACCAACGGATGAACATGATCGCCTCTCCCGGCCAGCTCAAGGCCTCCCTCCTGCGCTGGGCGCTGGTGCTGGTGCCGCTGGTCATGCTGCTCGGCTTCGTTTCGGGCAAACTGGCGCAAAGCGGGCCGGACAATGCGTGGTTCGCCGATCTGGTGAAGCCTGATATCTATCCGCCGCCGGCCACGTTCGGCATCGTCTGGTCGCTGCTTTACCTGATGATGGGAATTGCCGCCGCGATGGTCGCCGCAGCGCGCGGGGCCGAAGGGCGCGGAATCGCTCTCGCCATGTTTGGCGTGCAACTGGTGCTCAATTTGGCGTGGACGCCGCTGTTCTTCGGCGCGCACCAGATGACCTCGGCGCTCTACCTGCTGATCGCGCTCGACATTGCAGTCGCCATCACGGTCTTCCTGTTCTGGAAAGTGCGCAGCCGCGCCGCCTTGCTGCTCCTGCCCTATCTTGCCTGGGTGTGCTTTGCGACGCTGCTCAACTATCAGTTTCTGAAGCTCAATCCCGATGCCGATGGCAGGCCGACGTCGAACGCGGTCCAGCGGATCGAGCTTTGATCTTGAAGCGGCGGCAAGGAAAGACCATCTAGCGTCCATGCAGAGTGAAAACCCCCTCTTCGCCGATCTCGCCAAGATGCTGAACAGCGCGGCGGGCACCATGGCCGGCATGGGCCGCGAAGCCCGCGATGCGGCGCGTGAGCGGTTCAAGGAAACGCTGGGCGGCATGGATTTCGTCAGCCGCGAGGAATTCGACGCGGTGAAGGACATGGCCGCCAAGGCGCGCGAAGAAACCGAGGCGCTGAAGGCGCGGATTGCCGCGCTTGAGGCTGGCAATGCGCCCAAGGGAAAGAAGCCGGCGGGAACCTGAAGCGCGCTCGCGCTGTTATATGGGAAACAACTTTGGATGCTTCCCGCATGTTTACCCAGCTCAATCCCCCCATTCCGCTCCACGTCCTGGGCAAGGGCGATGGCTATGCGATCGGCATGATCGACTATGGTCAGGAACATAACCTGATGTGGGTCACAGCGATCGATGCCACCGGCGAAATCTGGTGTGCGCCGAACCCGAAGGTCCGCATGGGCCGCAACTGGTCGATGGGTCGCGCCGAGAATCCGCTGGTTGCCGCATCGAAGCAAAGCTGCGCCGGGCCGGATGGCCGACCGGATTTTACCCTCCGGGCAGAAACCGCCAACTGATCCGGCACGGCTTGCCAAGCCTGACCGCCCGCGCCACAGCCGGGCGCGATGGAACTGCGCTCCCCCGCCTTTGTCTGCGCCAATCGCAGCCACGCCGAGACCGGCGCGGTGGTGCGGCTGATGACCCGGCAGGCGGGCATGGTCGCCGCCTATGTTGCCGGAGCGCGGGGGCGTACGCTGCGCCCGATCCTGATCCCCGGCAACCTGGTTGAGGCCGATATCCGCTCGCGCATCGAAGGCGCGATGCCGTCTGCGAAGCTGGAACTATTGGAAAGCCGGGGGCCGTGGCTAGGCGAACCGCTCGCCTCTGCCGCGATCACCTGGGCCTGCGCGCTGACCGCGGCGGCGCTGCCGGAACGCTATCCCTACCCCGCGCTTTACGATGCGCTCGGCGCGCTACTCGATGCCGTGTGCCATGCTCCCTCGGCGCGCGGGTGGGCGGTCGCGCTGGTTGGCTATGAGGCGCTGCTGCTGCGCGAGCTTGGCTATGAAGTGCCGATCCAGCGCCCTGATCCCGACGATTTTCCCGCCGCGCTGGCCGCGCTTGACCTGCTGGGCCCGCGCATTGCGCGCTATCCGCTTGCCGATCGCCTCTCGGATGTTATGGGAGCCCGCGCCGTGTTGAGGGATCGGCTCGGCAAGATCGAACAGCAGGGGTAGCCATGAAAATCGCGGTATTCGCCGGTGACGGCATCGGAGCGGAAGTCGTTGCTGAGGCCGTTCGCGTGCTCGAAGTGCTGGACCTGCCCGGCATGGAGCTGATCGAAGGCGATGTCGGAGGTGCCGCCTGGCGCAAGCACGGCCACCCCCTGCCGCAGCAGACCATCGACATTGCTCACGCTGCCGATGCCATCCTGTTCGGTTCGGTTGGCGATTTCGACTGCGATCACCTCGAACGCGCACTGCGCCCCGAACAGGCCATCCTTGGCCTGCGCAAGGAGCTGACGCTCTTCGCCAACCTGCGCCCCGCCACCGTTTTCAAGGGACTTGAGGACCTGACCTCGCTGCGCCCCGAAGTGGCGCGCGAGATCGACCTGCTGATCGTGCGCGAACTGAACGGTGATGTCTATTTCGGCGAAAAGGGCACCCGCACGCTTGAAGACGGCCGCCGTCAGGGCTGGGACATGATGTCCTATGCCGAAGACGAAGTGCGCCGCATCGCCCATGTTGCCTTCCGCGCAGCGCAGGGTCGCTCCGGGAAGCTGTGCTCGGTCGACAAGGCCAACGTGCTCGAAACCTCGCAGCTGTGGCGCGACGTGGTGATCGAGGTTGCCGCCGAATATCCCGACGTCGAGCTCAGCCACATGTATGTCGACAACGCCGCGATGCAGCTGGTCAAGAACCCCGGCCAGTTCGACGTTGTCGTCACCGGCAACCTGTTTGGCGACATTCTCTCCGATCAAGCGTCGATGTGCGTCGGTTCGATCGGCCTGCTCGCCTCGGCCTCGCTGGGCGAGACGCAGACGCAATATGGCACCAAGGGGCTGTATGAGCCGATCCACGGTTCCGCGCCCGATATCGCCGGGCAGGGCAAGGCCAACCCGATGGCGCAGATTCTCTCCGCCGCGATGATGCTGCGCCATTCATTCGGGCTTGAGGACCAGGCCGTGCGGATCGAGGCGGCAGTGGCCAGCGCGCTCGCCGACGGGATCAAGGGCGGCGATCTGGGCGGCAGCGCCGGCACGCGCGCAATCGGTGACGCCGTGGTTAGCAGGCTGTAAACCATAAACCGTTTCTTGATATTTCCCACGTAGTTCTGCGGGGCATGGACATGACCCCGATTTCGCTGGAAAAGACCGCCATGGCTGCCGAAAGACCCCTCGAACTCGCTGTCGTCCTGCCGACTTACAACGAGCGCAAGAACATTGGCGGCATGGTCGAACGGCTGGACAAGGCGCTTGCCGGGATCGCCTGGGAAGTCGTCATTGTCGATGACAACAGCCCTGATGGCACGGCGGACGAGGCACGCCGCCTCGCGCTGGCCGATCCGCGCGTGCGCTGCATCCAGCGCATTGGCCGCCGCGGTCTCGCCTCTGCTGCGATCGAAGGCATGTGTTCCACCGCTGCGCCGGTTGTTGCGGTGATGGACGCCGATCATCAGCACGATCCCGAACTGCTGCCGCAGATGCTCGCCGCCGTGACATCGGGCGATTATGACCTCGCCTATGCCTCGCGCTTTGCCGAAGGATCGAGCACCGAGGAATGGGGCCGGCCCGACCGGGTGAAGGCATCCGGCTTCGCCAACCGCCTTGCCAACAAGGTGACCGGCGTTGAACTCTCCGACCCGATGAGCGGTTACTTCATGCTGCGCGCCGAACTGCTGCGCGGCGATGCCCACAAGCTGTCGGGCGTGGGCTTCAAGATCCTGCTCGATATCCTCGCCACGGTCGAACAGCCGCTGCGGGTAAAGGAACTGCCGATGAACTTCGCCGCGCGGGCGGAAGGCGAATCGAAGCTCGACCAGACGGTGATCTTCGAATTCCTGATCGGGCTTTACGACAAGTGGCTTGGCCGCATCATCCCGACGCGTTTTGCCCTGTTCGGCACGGTCGGCGCGATGGGCGTCGTGGTCCAGCTCGGCGCGCTGTGGGTGATGCTGCACCTCGTTTTCGGGGAGCGCTTTGTTTACGGCAACTGGTCGGAATCGACGACATTCAACGTCGCCAACACGGTCGCCGCTGTGGTCGCCATGTCGTTCAACTTCGTGCTAAACAACGAACTGACCTATTCGGACAAGCGCCTGCGCGGCTTCTTCCCGCTGCTCAAGGGCTGGGCGCAGTTCGCGCTGACCTGCGCGCTGGGGCTGCTGACCAATGTCGGTTCGGCCTATGTGCTCAAGACGATGATCGGCTTGCCGGCCTTCGTCGCGGTGATCGCCGGCATCGTGCTGGGTTCGGTGTGGAACTTTGCCCTGTCGAGCAAGTTTGTCTGGGGCAAGTATTAGGTCAGCGTTTTTCGGCCGTTCGTCGGATCGGCGTTGTCGGAACCGGAGGGGAGGCTAGAGTCTTGCGATTACTCTTTTTTCGCGAGGCCCCATGCACCTTCGTACGCTCGCCGCAGCGCTTGCCCTGATGCCGATTTCTGCCCCTGCATTTGCCGAGGACGATCCCCACGTCTGGCTTGAGGAATGGTCCACGCCCCGAGCGATGAAGTGGATTGAGGATCACAACGCGGTCACCGACAAGCGGCTCACCGCCAGCCCGCATTACACCCCGCTGCGCGACGAAGCGCTGGCGATCCTTGGCGCGAAGGACCGCATTCCGACGCCGAACCTGACCGGCGAACTCGTCACCAATTTCTGGCAGGACCCCGAGCACCTGCGCGGCATCTGGCGCAAGACCACTCTGGCTGACTACGGCAATGCCGAGCCGAAGTGGCAAGTGCTGCTCGATATCGATGCGCTCGGCAAGGCAGAGGGCAAATCCTATGTCTGGAAGGGCGCGAATTGCCTTGGCCGGAATGAGAACCCCTGCATGGTCGGCCTGTCGATCGGCGGCGAGGATGCGACCGAGGCTCGCGAATTCGACGTGGTGCGCGGTGAGTTTGTGCAGAACGGCTTCCTGCTCCCGAAATCGATCCAGTCGAACGCATGGATTGATGGCAAGTCGATGCTCGTCGCCACCGACTGGAGCGGCAAGGACCTGACCAAGTCCGGCTATCCCTTCATCGTCAAGCGCGTGTTGCGCGGCCAGCCGATTGATCAGGCCAAGGAAGTGTTTCGTGGGCAGGTTGGCGATACCGGCGTCTTCGTTTCCACCCTGCAGGACGGCGCTGGCCATTCCTTGCAGCTAATCACCCGCGCGCTCGATTTCTACCACTCCGAACAGCACCTGCTGACCAGCCGCGGCACGGTGAAGATCGGCATTCCCGCCAAATCCTCGATCCGGGCAATGGTCGGCGGCCGCGTGGTCATCAGCCTCGACGAGGACTGGAAGCTGGGCGGCACGGTGTTCCCCGCCGGCTCGCTCGTCTGGGTCGATCAGGCCGCGATGCTGAAGGACCCGGCGAACCTCAAACCGGCCCTGCTCTGGGCTCCCGGCAAGCGCGAGGCGCTTGAAGGGGTGGCCGCCACCCGCGACCGGCTGATCGTCTCGACGCTGGATAACGTGCGCGGGCGGATTACCGCCTTTGCGCCGGAGGCGGGCGGCAAGTGGCAGGCCACGCGGCTCGCCCTGCCGGACAACATGGCGCTTGACGTGGTGACGACGAACCTGACCGGGAACACCCTGTTCCTCAACGTGTCGGGTTTCCTTACGCCGACGACGCTCTACCGGGCCGATGCCCTGACCGGCGAAGTGGCAGCGGTGAAATCGCTGCCGGCGCGCTTCGATGCATCGCAGCATGTCGTCGAACAGTTCGAGGCGACGTCGACCGACGGCACCAAGGTTCCGTACTTCATCGTCCACCGCAAGGACATGCCGCTCGATGGGTCCACGCCGACCCTGCTCAATGCCTACGGCGGCTTCCAGGTGAGCGAGACGCCGTTCTATTCGGGCACGCTGGGCAAGCAGTGGTTCGAGCGCGGCGGTGCCTATGTGCTCGCCAACATTCGTGGTGGCGGCGAATTCGGCCCGGCGTGGCACGAAGCGGCGCTCAAGACCAAGCGGCAGGTCGCCTATGACGATTTCGCTGCCGTGGCGAAGGACCTGATTGCACGCAAGGTTACCAGCCCGCGCCGGCTGGGTGCCTTCGGCGGCTCCAACGGCGGCCTGCTGATGGGTGTCGCCATGACCCAGACGCCCGAGCTGTTCAACGCGATCTCGATCGAGATTCCGCTGCTCGACATGCTGCGCATCGGCAAGATCGCCCGCGGCGCTTCATGGCAGGGCGAATATGGCGACCCTGAAAAGGACCCGGCGGTTCGTGCGTTCTGGGAAAGGGTCTCACCCTATCACGCGCTCAAGGCCGGGGTGGCCTATCCCGAACCCTATGTCTTCACCACGACCCGCGATGACCGCGTCGGCCCGCAGCACGCGCGCAAATTTGCCGCGAAGCTGGAGGATATGAAGCTGCCGTATTACTTCTACGAGAACACCGAAGGCGGCCACGGATCGGGCGCGGACATCAAGCAGCAGGCGCATACCTCGGCGCTGCGGATGACTTATTTTGTCTCGAAGTTGATGGATTGATAAGGCGTCGTCCCGGACCTGATCCGGGACCGCTGGCCTCATCGACGCAACCTGGCGCCTGGTCTCCAGCGGTCCCGGGTCAAGCCCGGGACGACGTTTTAAAGGCCCGGCTTCACCGCCAGGTCGGCAGCCACATCCACATGACGTAGCTCTTCTTGCCGCCTGAAAGCTCGGCGGCGGATATGATCGGCAGGAACCACAGGAACACGGCGAGCGCGGCGGCCATGGTGCCGCGCCCCAGCCAGCGCCAGCGATCCTCGCGCCGCCACACCTGATCAAGCGCGAGGGCGAGGCAGCCCATCAGGAAAGCCCCGGGCAGCAGGTAGTGGTAATAGAACTGGACCGGCTTGCGGTTGCCGACCCACATGCCGATCGCCACCAGATAGAGCAGCGCCATGGCCAGCGCATCGCGCCGCCCTTGCCTGAGGCCAGCATAGAGACACCAGCCAAGGCCGAGCAATCCGCCCCACATCGCCACGGGATTGCCGATCAACACCACCCCGCGCTGGGTGCCGTCAACGTTCTCGTAGAGATACCAGACTGAGCGGATATCGAGCATCCACTGCCACCAGTGGCTCATGTAATTGTGCTTCTTGGTGACGCTGTCCTGCAGCTGCACCATATAGCCCTGATACTGGACGATGCCCCAGGGATCGACCGGCCGCGTGGCATAGTGGAAGGCCGGCCAGAAGGTCGCGAAATAGACCAGCAGCGGCACCAGCCCCAGCCAGACGGCGGCCTCGGCAAGACTGATCCCGGGCAGCGGTGCGCCCTTCGCGGAAAACACGAAGCGCTTGCCGCGATGGGCGATGCACAACACTGCAAGGCCCAGCCCCGGCAGCATGGCCGGCGCGACGACCGACCATTTCGAGCCCATCGACAGGCCAAGGAACACCCCCGCCAGCGCCAGCCGCCAGCGCGCCTGATGTTGCCAACGGAATGCCGCCGCAACCTGCCAGAAGGCGAGCATGGCAAAGGTCGCCATGAAGATATCGAGCATGGCGATGCGGCTCTGGATGAACCAGGTGAAGTTGGTCGCCAGCAGCAAGGTCGCCAGCACCGTCGCCAGCCGGCGCATGGACGCCGCCCAGACGAGGCGCGAGAAGGCGAACAACCCTAGCGTGCCGAACAGCGCCGGCATGATGCGCCAGGCGCGCGGATTATCGCCGAACAGCCACATTCCCGCCGCGAGCAATTCCTTGCCAACCAGCGGGTGCTCCGGGTTGATCGGGCGTTCCATGGTCAGCAGCACGCGGGCCGCCTTCACGTAATGCACTTCGTCGAAATATATCTTCGAAGGGATGTGCAGGCGGATCCACAGCACCGCCAGAAAGGCCGCACAGATCACCGCGCACCAGCGCCAGGGGTCCCTGTCCGCTACGAAAACTTCGGGCGTGTAGAGGCTGGCGGGCTTCACCGGGGCACGGATAATTGGCTGGAGCGACAAGCGCAACCGCTTGCACGCTCGGTCTGCCGCCCTTATGCGCGGGCCATGAAGCGCGATACCGGTCAGAACCGCTCGATCACGTCGAAATGGCGTTCCTCCACCCGTGCCGTTCGCGGCGGCACCTGGCGATCCGAACAGGGCGAGACCAGTGAGGCCATCTTCATGACCTCGGGCTATTGCTATGACGATGCCCATACGCCTGCTGCGCGCTTCGCGGGCCAAGAACCGGGGATGACCTATTCGCGCACCCAGAACCCGTCGGTGCAGATGCTGGAAGAGCGCATTGCGCTGATGGAAGGGGCAGAGGCCTGCCGCGCGCAAGCCTCTGGCATGGCGGCGATGTCGACCGCGCTGCTGTGCCAGCTTTCGGTTGGCGATCACATGGTCGTCGCCCGCGCCGCTTTTGGGCCGACGCGCTGGGTGACTGACAACCTGCTGCCGCGGTTCGGCATCGAATGCACCGCCGTCGATGGCCGCGATCTTGACCAGTGGAAGGCCGCGATCCGGCCCAACACCAAGGTGTTCTTCTTCGAAACCCCGGCCAACCCGACGATGGACATTGTCGACATCGCCGCTGTCTGCGCGCTGGCGCGGGAGAACGGCATCCGGTCAGTCGTGGACAATGCCTTCGCCACTTCGGCCCTCCAGCGCCCGCTCGATCAGGGGGCGGACGTGGTGGCCTATGCCGCGACCAAGCTGATGGACGGACAGGGGCGCGTGCTTGCCGGCGCGGTTTGCGGCACGGCGGAATTTATCAACGGGGTGCTGCTGCCGTACCAGCGCAACACCGGTTGCACGCTTTCGCCGTTCAACGCGTGGATCGTGCTCAAGGGGCTGGAGACGCTCGAACTGCGGGCGGTCAAGCAGGCGGAAAATGCGCTGGAAGTGGCGCGCTTCCTCGAAGCCCGTGTGCCGGTGCTCAACCATCCCGGCCTGCCCAGCCATCCGCAGCACGAACTGGTCAAGCGCCAGATGCGGCTGGCCGGATCGGTGTTCTCGTTCGAGGTCGACGGTGGGCGCGAAGCCGCGCACAAGGTGCTCGACGCGCTGGAGATGATCGATATCTCGAACAACATCGGCGATACCAAGTCGCTGATGACGCACCCAAGCTCGACCACCCATTCCAGCCTGACGCCGGAGACGCGGGCGCTGATGGGGGTGAACGAAGGCATGCTCCGCATCAGCGTGGGGCTGGAAGACCCGGCTGATGTGATGGAAGATCTTGATCAGGCGCTGCGCACGATTGGATTGTGATGAATCGCGATCCATTTGACCTTGTCAGAGGATCGCTCTGCGCTACATCTTTGCCCATGCAGCCTGACCAGCCAGAGGCATGAGCCCCGAAGCGCTCTACGCGGCCATTATCGAATCGAGTGACGCGGCGATCATCGCCAAGTCGCTCGATGGCACGGTCCTGACATGGAACGCCGGTGCCGAACGCATCTTTGGCTGGACGGCCGAGGAAATGGTCGGCCACACGATCCGCCGCCTGCTCCCCGACGACCGGCAGCACGAAGAGGACGAAATCCTCGCCCGCATCAGCCGCGGTGAACGCATCAGCACCTTCGAAACCGAACGCGTGCGCAAGGATGGCACCAGGGTGCAGATCGCCGTGCTGATCAGCCCCGTGGTCGGCCAGGACGGTTCAATCGTTGCCGCCAGCAAGATGGCGCGCGACATTACGGCGGAAAAGCAGCTGCGCGAAACGCTGCAGACCACCGAACAGCGGTTCCGCCTTATGGCAGACAACATTTCGCAGCTCGCCTGGATCGCCGAGGCGGACGGGGCGATCCATTGGTACAACCAGCGCTGGTATGACTACACCGGCACGACACTTGAAGAGATGGATGGCTGGGGTTGGCAAAAGATCCACCACCCCGATCACGTCGAACCCGTGACCGAGCGTTTCAGGCAGTGCATCGCCAGCGGTGAGGAATGGGAAGACACGTTCCCCTTGCGGGGTGCCGACGGTGAATACCGCTGGTTCCTGTCGCGCGCCGTGCCGCTTCGCGACGATAGCGGGCAGATCATGTGCTGGTTCGGCACCAATACCGACATTACCGAGCGCCGCGCCGCAGAACGCCAGATCGAACTGCTGCTACGCGAGGTCAATCACCGCTCCAAGAACATGCTGGCGATCATCCAGTCGATGGCGCGGCGCACGCTCGGCACTGATTCGCCCTTCGTCCCCAAGCTGGAGGCGCGGATTGCGGCGATGTCGGCCAATCAGGACCTGCTGGTCGATCGCGACTGGCGGCCCGTGCCGATCGTGGCGCTGCTCGATTCGCAGCTCGGCATGCTCGGCGATGCGCGCGCGCAGGTGCATTACGACGGTCCGGCGCTGAACCTGCTTCCCGCTGCGGGCGAGGCGATTGCGATGGCCGTGCACGAAATGGCGACCAATGCCGAAAAATACGGCGCCTTGTCCGTACCAACCGGGCGGATCGATATCGAATGGACGCTGAGCGACGGGCAGTTCACGATGCGCTGGACCGAAAGCGGCGGGCCGCCGGTCAAGCAGCCCGAACGTGAGGGCTTCGGCTCGAAGATCCTTGTCGCGGTGCCCAAGGGCAAGCTGCGCGGCGAGGTTGACGTCGACTATCTGCCCGAGGGTTTTGTCTGGTCGCTGTCCTGCTCCGCGACCCACGCGGTCGATTAATCGGGAGCGCACGTCGCCCTCAGGCGCGGCAAGGGGCGGCCGAGATCGCCAAGCGCCGCTGCGATTGCCAGTGCGGCCGACAGCGGATGGCAAACGTCGTGCCGGTCGGCGAGCATCCGCAGGTGCGCGCGTGCGCAGTCCGGGTTGTGGCTCGCGGTGGCCAGCACACCGATCAACCGCGCCTCGTCCATGGTCATGCGCAGCGCGCAGCTTGGCGCCATGGTGATGCGGCGGTGCGAGCATTGCGCCAGTTCCGCCACGAAGGCCCGCAGCAGCACCAGCGGCCGGCGGAAACCCTGTCCGAAGCCCTCGACGGCGAGCAGTGCGGCCTGGGCATCGCGCAGGCCGTGGGCGGCCATGCGTCGAACGATGCGCAGAACAAGCCGCAGGTCCTCTTCTTCCGGTAGGGGCAGGGGAAGCTGGCATCGGGGATGGTCGGACATGGGCAATTCGGCTTCCTCTCTATGCTGGGAAACAGAAGCTAATGCTATTGCGAATGAGTCGCAATAAGAAAGTCCCGCACTTCGTCGTCTTTCTCGCACCGACCGCATTGCCCCTCCGGCCAAACAGCGTTAGTCTGCAGCCATGGAGAAATTCTTCCAGCACGCCGCGATGACCGACGGCATTACCGTCCGCGTTGCGGTGAACTTCCTGCCCGAACAATCGCGGATTGAGGCGGGGAAGTGGTTCTGGGTCTATCACATCCGCATCGAAAACCATTCGGACCAGGTGGTTCAGCTGCTCTCGCGGTGCTGGAAAATCACCGACGGGCGCGGCATGGTGAACGAGATCGAGGGCGAAGGCGTCGTTGGTGAACAGCCGGTGATCGCGCCGGGCGGCAGCCACGATTATGTCTCGGGCTGCCCGCTGACCACGCCCAGCGGTTCAATGGAAGGCCACTATGTCCTGCGCGGAGAGGACGGCGTCCTGCTGGAGGCGGCCATCCCGTTCTTCCCGCTCGCCGCCCCGGCCACCGAAAGCTCGGATCGCCGCGCGCCGTATTAGCAGCCGTTCCGGGCCTGCCACCCGGCTTGCCCTGAAAGCAGCTTGCCCATAGGGAAGTCGGCATGAAGCGCACGCACCTGCCCCTGAACGCCCTGCGCGTGTTCGATGCTGCCGCACGACACTTGTCGTTCACCCGCGCGGCAGACGAACTGGCGGTCACTCCGGCAGCGGTCGGCCAGCAGATCCGCGCGCTTGAAGACCTGCTCGGCGTCGTCCTGTTCCGCCGCACCAGCAAGGGGCTGGAACTCACGGACGAGGCGACGGCGGGTCTGGAGGCGCTGCGTTCGGGCTTCCTTCAGTTCGAGGATGCGGTTCAGGCCATGCAGGCGGGTCAGGCCAGCCACGTCTACACCATCGCCGCACCGCGTGATTTTCTGGCGGTCTGGCTCGCACCGCGCCTCGCCGCGTTCCGCGCCGGCAATCCCGAAGTGCGCTATGTCCTGCTTGATGGCGAGGACATCGATTTCACCGAATCGAATCTCGATCTCGCCGTGCGCTGGACCGAGGGTCCGGGCGATCTCGAAGGGATCCAGCTCGGATCGGCGGAACGCGTGATCGTTGGCGAAGGCCCGTGGATCACCTGGCCCGGCGATCCGGCGCCGCAGGGTGAGGGCGATGAGGAACCGCCGGTCCATGTCGGTGATGCCGGCTTGGCACTGGCATCGGCAGCAGCAGGCCTGGGCAAGGCCCGCGTCCCCGCACTGCTCGCCCGCGAATGGCACGCGGCAGGGCGCATCGCGTCGCTCGGCAGCAGCGAAGACTGCCGCCGGGCCTACTGGCTCGTCGCTCCGCTGCCGCAGTGGCGGCAGAAAAAGGTCAAGGCGCTGGTCGCTGCCCTGACCTCCTGACCTTCACGGCGCGACGATCACCTCGCCGCGCGCCATCACGAATTTCACCGCTTTCAGCACTTTCACATCGGCCAGCGGATCGCCATCGACCGCAATGATGTCAGCCGCCTTGCCCGCCTCGATCGTGCCGGTTTCCTTGTCGACGCCGAGCAGTTCGGCGGCGTTGACGGTGGCGGCCTTGATCGCTTCGGCGGGCGGCATGCCGTACTTGACCAGCAGTTCGAATTCATCAGCATTGCGGCCATGCTTGGAGACGCCCGCATCGGTGCCATAGGCAATGCGCACGCCTGCCGGATAGGCGATCTGCAGCGACTTGCCGGTCACGCCGATGCGCCAGTCGATCTGCGCCTTGATCAGGGGCGGATAGGCGTTGGGATTGGCGGCAAGCCGTTCAAGGTAGCCGTTCACCGTGCTCAGCGTCGGCACGTAGAAGGTCTTGCGGTCCTTCATCAGCTTGACGATGTCGGCATCGATCATCGTGCCATGCTCGATCGAATCCGCGCCGGCAGCCACGGCGAGCCGGATGCCTTCCGCGCCGTGCGCGTGAACCGCAACCTTGCGGCCATAGGCATGGGCCGTATCAACCAGCGCCTTTGCTTCATCCTCGAACATGCGCGTGGCAAGGCCGGTGCCGGAATTGACGCCGCCGGTGGTGGCGAACTTGATCACGTCGGCCCCGCGCCCGACCTGGCGGCGCACGGCGCGGCGGCAATCGTCGACACCGTCGCACAGGTTCTCGGTGCCGATGTGCGGGTGGACGTCATCGGCCATGCCGACGCGCGAATCCATGTGACCGCCTGTTGTGGAAATCGATTCGCCGGCATCGATGATGCGCGGGCCCGTCAGGTAACCGCGCTTGATCGCATCCTTGAGCGCCAGCACCTTGCCATCGGAATCGCCGAGGTTGCGCACGGTCGTAAATCCCGCACGCAAGGTCTTCATCCCGTTCCAGTAGGTTTCATAGGCATTCAGCGGCAGACTGTCGGTGCCCCAGGCGGCGATGCCCTCGTTACCGGCGCGGTCGGAGGACAAGTGGGTGTGGCTATCGATCAGGCCGGGCAGCACGGTGCGGCCCTTGAGGTCGATGGTCTTCACGCCTTCGGGCGCGGGCACATAGCCGTCGCGCAGGCCCGTGATCCGTCCGGCCTCGACCATGATCGTCGTCGCGCCGCGCGGCGCTTGCCCGGGCACGGCGATGACCCGTCCGGCGTGGATATAGGTCGTCGCGGTCGGCGCGGTTTGCGCCAGCGCGGCAGCTGGCATAGTAGCGAAGCAGGCCAGCGCCAGTCGGGTGGTTGTACGGATCATGCGGTTTGGTGCTCCGAAAAGAGGTTGCTGGCGCAACCTTATCGAGCCGCCCGGACGCGGGCAACCGTCGCTCCTCGTTGTTCAGACCTTCTGTGCCCGCGCCAGGATATTGGCGGCTGTCGTCACCAGGCCGCCATTGGCCGGAATCGTTGCGCCGGTCAGCCAACGTGCTTCGTCGCTGGCGAGGAAGGCAACGACATCGGCGATATCGGCAGGTTCGCCCAGCCGGCCAAGAGCGGTCCACGGCGGGACGGCATCAGGCCATGACTGGCCGGCAATCATCTCGGTCCGGGTACAGCCGGGAGCGACCGAATTGCAGGTGATTCCGCGCGCGCCCACTTCCTGGGCGAGGCAACGGATAAAGGCTTCGGCCCCTGCTTTCGCCGCCGCACCGATCGAGACACCGGGAGCAGGATGGATCGCCATGCCTGAAGAAATGAAGATGACCCGGCCGTGCAGGCTCTGCGTCAGCCGGGCATATTCGCTGGCGGCAAGGATCGTGGCCCGCAGGTTCAGGGAGAGGACGCGGTCGATCGTATTGATCGGCTGGTCAACCGCCAGACCACCGCTGCCGCCACCGGCGTTGAGCACGAGAATATCGAGTTCGCCGTGGAGGGCATGGGCCTGCCGGACAATCTCCGCAGCCTTGTCCCCCTCGGCGAGGTCGCCGGCTACGACACGCCCGTCCAGCTCTGTGGCAAGCTGCTCTGCGCGGCCGAGCGATTGGCGTGCATGGACAATGACCCGCGCGCCGTCCGCCGCCAGCCGCCGCGCGATCGCCGCGCCGATCCCGCGCGACGAGCCGGTAACCAGCGCCACCCGCCCGGCAAGCCGCCCAGCGGAATCACGCACCGGTCTTGGCCGCGTCCTTCAGCTCCATGCCATTGCCCGGCATGCATTGCTGCAGCTCGATCAGGTTGCCTTCGGGATCGCGGCAATAGAGCGTGCGGACGTGGCCCATGTCGACCCAGTTCTTGTCGCCAACCTGCAGGCCGGCTGCGATCAGGCGCGGGAAATCCTCCTCGATATTGTCGGTATCGATGCAGATGTGGGTATAGCCCTTGTCCGCCGCGGTCAGCGCCTGCGTATTACGCGGGGCGGGCTGGGCGTACTGGAACAGCTCGATATAGCAGGTGCCCGATCGCATCATCGCGCCCTTGGCGACTGAGTCTTCGAGGTCGACGATATAGTCTAGCTTGTCCTCGTTCGCCCAGTCGAACTCACCGACCATCTCGAAACCGAGTGCGTCAGTGTAAAACGCGATCATCTTGGCGATGTCGTGGCAATGGATGCCGACATGGTGGATTCCGCGGATCATCGTGCTCTCCCGAAGCGTTTCTCGCAGCAGTTATCGCGAGCCGCTTCGGGGAGCGCAATGGACTGGCCCAGCAAGCCGCTTGCCTGCCGGGGAACAATCAGTCAGCCGGATTGTGCTTCGCAAGGAACGTGTCGAGCGCGGTGAGCCACTTTTCGGTCTCCTTGCTGCTTTCGAAGCTGTGGCCGACCCCTTCGAGGACGACCGGTTCGACCGGCACGCCAGCCTTCACCGCCGCCTCGCGCATTTCCTTGAACTGGCTGAAGGGCACGCGGCTGTCCTTGGTACCGTGGACCAGCAGCAGCGGACGGGTCAGCCTGCCGACCTGCTTCGCCGGTGAAACGAGATCGACGTTGAACGTGCCTTCCTCGCCGCCGCGCACCTGCCGGCTCCACTTGCGGCGCTCCTTGGGATCGGATTCGAAGCGGTTGGTATAGCCGACCTGCCGCTGCCAGTTCATCACCCCGGCAAAGCTGGCGGCGCAGCGATAGCGTTCCGGGTTGCGGATCGCGCCCCATGCAGCGGCATAACCGCCATAGCTGGACCCGACGATGCACACGCGCTTGGCATCGACCAGGCCTTCCTTGACGAGGTGGTCCATCCCGTCATCCAGGTCGTCCTGCATGGCGCGGCCAATCTGGCCTTCGCCAAGGCCGGCAAACCCCTCGCCATAGCCTTCGGAACCCCGGTAATTCGGTTGCAGCACGGCGTATCCGCGATTGGCGAGGAGCTGCACCTCGTCATCGTATTGCAGCTTGTCACGCACCCAGTATGGTCCGCCATGGGGCAGCACGATCAGCGGCAGTCCTTTCGGTTCGCGGCCGACTGGCAGGGTGAGGTAGGCGCGGATCGAAACCTTGTCGCGCGCCTTGTAGTCAATCGCCTTGGGTCGGGCGAGCTTGCGGGGGTCAAGATCGGGCCGCATCCTTGCCAGCTCCTCAAGGCGCCGGGTCGACAGATCATAGATGTACAGGGTGCCGGGATCGCCGGCATGCGATTGCCACACCAGCATCCGCGAATTGTCCTTCGCGCGCGATCCGATGATCGCCTCGCTGCCGGGCAAGGCCCTGTTGAGCGAGTTTTGGATCGCCTTCATTTTCGGATCGACCCAGGCGATCCGGTCGGCATCGTCGGTGTAATAGACGGCCTTGAGCTTGTTATCGTCGTCGAGATCGAAATCGGTGATGTCTGAACCCGGTTGGGCGAAGACCGTGTCACCGGTGGTGCGCGTGCCATAGTCCGCGGAAGCCACGACCGCGCGGTTTTCAAGATTGCGCTCAATGACATAGCCGGAATTCGAACCGGCGAAGATGCGCATCACGTCCCACGACTTCTGCTCCCAGTCCTTGCTGGTCATCTTGATCGTTTCGCGCAGTTTTTCTTCGGGCTTGGTCCGGTAGAGCACCTTTACCGAACCGGGAGCATAGACAAAGGCCATGCGGATATTGCCCTTGTCATCCGCATACCAGTCCCACGCGCCGGGGATCGGCTTCTGGATCTCGCGGCCTGCCTTGCGTGCCGTCTCGTCGAGTGGAAAGGTCCAGACTGAGGGGTATTCGTAGATCGATCGCTGCAGAGCGAGCAGGAGGTGGCCACCCTCGGGATCGACATAAAGCACGTCGTCCCCAACGATCCCCATCTGCGCAGGACCGATATAATTCGTCTTGCCCGTGACGACATTGGAGACGATCAGCCGCGTATAGCGCACTTCCTCCATGTCGATTGTCGTCGTGTGGCTGAGCGACATCATCACCTTGTCGTTCCCGGCCCAGCGGAACCACTTGAGTTCCTGCTTGCCATCGAAGGTGAAAGTGAACTGGCTCTGGCGGGTCATCGGGTCAGTGACAACCAGCATCAGCAGTTCTTTGTGCATGGTGGTGAACGCCAGGCGCTTGCCGTTCGGCGAAAGCTTGGCGCTGCGGACGGCATCGGATCCGGCAAAGGCCTTGATCGGGAAGCGCTCCGGGCGCTCGGCCGGGCGCTGGACGGTGGCGGCAGGCTTGGTGTTATCCTGCGCTTGGGCCGGCACCAGCGGCGCAGCATTGATCAAAACGGCGAACCATGCCGCCAGCAGACGTCGTAAAATCATGAAGCCTTTCCCCTGGTTGCAGGGGAAAGGCTAAGCTACGGACGTCAAAAGGGAAAGAAGTAAGTTTTAGCGGCGACGGCCGCAGTTGCGGTTATACTTCTTGCGGGCGATTTCGTGGCCGGCAACGCCGCCAACGCCTGCACCGATCACCGTGCCGGTGGTGCGGTTGCCGCGGCCGCCGATAACATGGCCAAGCACGCCGCCGGCGACTGCGCCAACGACTGCACCTTCGGTCTTGGTCAGGCGCTTGCAGGCGCGGGCTTCAGCTGTGCTGGCCGTGCCGAGGGTAAGCGCCATGGCCGCCATTGCGACCGCTGCCTTTTGAATTCCGAAAGTCATGGTGATGCTCCTGTTTTTTGTGATTTCGCCGCTCAAACGCATGAAAGCGCCGCTCGGCATGAACAGGAGATGGCGATTGCGCCGAAGCGAGCCCTAGCCAGGGCAGGCCGCACCAAATGCCTTCAGGTGCTGCTGCCTCCAAAGGTGCGGTTGATCGAGAAGGTCACACTGGCATGGGCGTCGCGGTGGCGAAACTCGGTGATGAAGGGCACCGGGTTGCTCCGGTTCGGAGAATAGAACGTCCGCATCCGCTGTCCGGCCCCGTCGAGCGCATTATCGACATCAAAGCGCAACGTTGTGCGCTTGTCGGGACGATATTCGGCAAAAACGGAGACGAAGGGCTTTTCGTTGATCAACACGTCGAGCTCGTCGGTGCGGTAAAAGGCGAAGCTGCTGCGGTGGTTCCATGTCGCGCCGTAGGACCATTTCGCCAGGTCGCGGCGCAGCTCGATGCGGTAATCCCATTCGGGCCAGAACCCGCTCCACGCGCGGATCTGGCCGGTGAGCGGATCGCGCACCTTGGTGTCCTGCACTCCGCCTTCGAACTTCAGCCGTGTCGCCTTGAGTCCGAGCTTGTCGAGCGGGGCATCAAATGTGAAACGCGCGAACCTGCGGGTGCCATTGCCGAGGTTGCCCGGTGCATCGAAGCCGTCAGGCGTCAGCACGCGGTCCTGCAACTGGCTGACCCAGTCATGCCCCAGCACCAGCTTGACCAGCCCGCGCCCCAGCACCGGCCGTTCGACCGTCAGCCGCGCTTCCCACGAACTTTGCGGCTTGAGATCGGCATTGCCGCCGTTGAAGCGCCCGTTGGCCAGTTCGGCTGACGAGATAAAGTCATAGAAATCGAGCTGCGCCGCCTCGTGCCGGAGCGAGGCCTGAACGTGCCAGCCGGACTTGTCCTTCCAGTCGAGTGTCATACCCGGCTTGAAGAAACTGACCACACGCTTGGCCGAGGTATCGCCGCCAACCGTCAGGCGCGAGGTTTCATAAGCGAAGGACGTATCGAGCCGTAGGGCGTTGGAAAGCTGACGGCCAAGGTTGAGGTAGGTCTCGGCGCGCACTTCATCGACCGTGGCGAAATCGATCGGCAGGTCGATGCGGTTGCGCGCGCCGCCAGCACCGAGCAGGTAAAGCTCGGTCGCGTTCTGCAGCTTGTTGTAGGCCAGTTCGGTCCCTGCCTCGGCGGAGAAGCCCAGAACCGAGGGGTGAGTCCAGCTCAGCCGGCCCAGCGCCTCGTCATAGCGGGCGACCTGGATCTGTTCGTAGCCGCCGATCGTCGCACCGCCGACGCGGTTGAACGAGGCATCGTAATTGTCGCGCTCACGCCGGTTGGCCAGCGCAACAAACTTGATCGCGCCGCCCGCCAGAGGCCGGGTGACATCGCCGCCGATCTCATAGCCGGTGTTCCGGTAATCCTGCGTCAGCCGGTCATCGCGCACCTGCCCGCCGGTCGGGGTGACGTGGTTGGTCTGGAACAGGGTGAAGTGGCTGGGGGCATAGCGCAGGTTGAGGTGCGCCGAGCGATTGGTGCCGCCCTCGTGCGACCATGCCGCCGAGACGAAGGGGTTGCGCTCGTCGATGGTGTTGACCTTGTCGCGCAGTTCCAGCCGCGTCCCGTCGCTGGCCCGGCGAATGTCGTCATAGCCCACCTCGACATTGGCGCCGCGCCCAAGGCCGCCTGAAAGGTTGAAGGTGGAGGCCCCGCTGCGGATCAGCGCCGATGCTTCGACAATCGGGATCGCGGTGCCATCGTGCAGCCGGGTCGCGCCCACCTTGACGTTGCCGTCGAACCCGCCTTCGCGGCGCAGCACGACGTTGAGCACCTGGCTCTTGCCGGCATAGTCTGACCCGTAGAGGTCGCCCGGGCTGACTTCCACACGCAGCACCTGCCGCGCGGGAATTCGGGCGAGCATCGCGCCAAGCGTCTCTGTCTTGGAAGAAGGCCGCGCGCCGTTGACCACGATATTGCCCGCCGCGCCGGAAAAGCCGCGCACTTCGGTGTTGGTCTCTTCCAGCACGAAACCGGGCACGCGGCGCACGATATCGAGCGCGTTTGAAGGCGCGAACTGGGCGAAATAGTCGGGCTGGTAGACCGTGCTGCGGCCTTGTTCTGCCTGCGCCGGAGCCACGCCTTCGGCATTGTCTTCGGCCCACGCGGGCGCGGTAAAAGCCAGAGCGGCGACAAGTGCGAATCCGCGATGGAGCGGCAGGGCCGCGGGGCATAGAGATTTCATAAAAAAGGCTTTTCCGCTTCCCAAAACCGATACCGGGAAGCTTGCGGAGGTTTCCCCCGCGATGCGCGCCCGAACAGGTGCCCCTCCTGCACGGACGGCGTTAGGCGCGGGGTGGCTGCTGGGCTATCCGCTATCGATGAAAGGCGCTTACCCGCCGACCAAGGGTGGTCCGTAGCCGCCGCCGCCGGGAGTCTCGATGACCACGGCATCGCCAGGGGCAACCTGCGCTTCATCGGTGCCGCCAAAGGGATCGATGCGGCCATCGGCGCGCTCGATCCATTGCCGCCCGCAGGCCGCATCGCCGCCGCCGGACAGCCCGAAAGGCGCAACCTTGCGGCTGGAGGAAACCAGCGTGACGGTCATGCCCTCAAGGAAGCGCAGCTTGCGGCGCACGCCGTCACCGCCGGGCCATTGGCCCTTGCCGCCTGACCCGCGCCGGACGGAGAATTCCTCCAGCCGCACCGGCAGGCGCAGTTCGAGCACTTCGGGATCGGTGATGCGGGTGTTGGTCATGTGGGTGTGCACCGGCCCGGCCCCGGCGAACCCCGGCCCCGCACCGGCGCCGCCGCAGATCGTCTCGTAATACTGGTGGCGCGCATTGCCGAACAGGAAGTTGTTCATCGTCCCCTGCCCGGCGCAGAGCGCACCCAGCGCGCCGAACACGGCATTGGTGATCGCCTGGCTGACCTCGGTATTGCCCGCCACCACCGCCCGGCCTGTTGCTGGCGAAAGGAAGGTGCCGGCGGGGATGACGATCTCCAGCGGGCGCAGGCAACCTTCGTTAAGCGGCAGGGCATCGCCGGTCAGGCAGCGGAAGGCATAGAGCACGGCGGCGCGGGTCACGGCGGGCGGCGCGTTGAAATTGCCCGCGCGCTCAGCACTGGTGCCGGTGAAATCGATGCGGGCCGAACGCGCCGCGTGGTCGAGCGTAACCGCCACTTCGATCGATCCGCCCTGATCCGCGGGCAGGCTGAAAAGCCCGTCCGCCAGCCGGTTGATCACGCGGCGCACGCTTTCCTCGGCGTTATCCATGACATGGCCCATGTAGGCGAGCACGCAGGGCCAGCCCCAGCGTGCCACCAGCGCGGCAATCTCACGCGCGCCGGTGGCATTGGCGGCAAGCTGGGCCTTGATATCGGCCACGTTCATGTCGGGATTGCGCGCGGGCCATGCGCCGGTTGCCAGAACGGCGCGGAATTCGTCTTCAAGGAACCGCCCGCCGCGCGCCAGCAGCATGGGATCGATCACCACGCCTTCTTCCTCAAGCTGCACTGAATCGGGCGGCATCGATCCCGGCGTGCGCCCGCCGATGTCGGCATGGTGCCCCCGGTTGGCGACGAAGGCGCGGATATTCTCGCCGGCATCGTCGAACACCGGCGAGACCACAGTAACGTCGGGCAGGTGCGTGCCGCCGTTGTAGGGATTGTTGAGCACCACGGCGTCACCCGGGCGCAGGTCCGCGCCGTGACTGGCGATCACTGTGCGCACCGCCTCGCCCATCGAGCCGAGATGGACCGGCAGGTGCGGCGCATTGGCGACCAGATTGCCCGCCGCGTCGAACAGCGCGCAGGAGAAATCTAGCCGCTCGCGGATATTGACGCTCGACGATGTCGCCTCAAGCACCGCGCCCATCGCTTCGGCCAGCCCCATGAACAGCTGGTTGAACAGTTCGAGCAGGACGGGATCGGGCCGCGACAGGTCGGGCAGCGCGGCGGGGGCAGCCTCGACATGGGTGAGCAGCAGCGCGCCGTTGGCCAGCACTTCGCCGCGCCAGCCGGGCTCGATCACCACGGTGCCGATGGCTTCGCGGATGAGCGACGGACCGGGGAGGATGTCGCCCCCGCCGAGCGCGTCCCGGTCGAACACCGGCGCCTGCCATTCGCGCTCGCCGGTCCACAGCGAGACATGATCGATCGGTGCGGCGCTGGTGCCCTTGGGGAGTGCCGGGCGGCGCAGGTCGGGTCCGGGTTCGACTGCCTCGACTGCGAGCTCAGCCACGACCAGCGCGCGTTCGGGTGTGACAAAGCCGAAGCGGCGCTGATGCGCTTCCTCGAAGGCCGCGCGCATCGCTTCGACCTCGTCCAGCGGCACGCCGAGCGCCACATCAGTGCCTTCGTAGCGCAGGTGGACGGTCGCGGTGGCCGTGGCGGCGGGATCGAGACCCGCGCGCGCGTCTGCCTCCAGTGCGGCAAGGCGGGGGGCAAGGTCGCTTCCCAGCGGCAGTTCAAGCGCCGCCTGCCGGATCGCCGAGCGTTGTGACAGCCCGATGCCATAGGCCGAGAGCACGCCGGCCAGCGGATCGACGAGCACGCGGGTCATGCCCAGTTCCTCGGCCACGCGGCAGGCGTGCTGCCCGCCCGCGCCGCCGAAGCATTGCAGGGTGAAGCCGCCGGCATTCTCGCCGCGCGACAAGGCGGTGCGCTTGATCGCGGCGGCCATGGTTGCGACGGCGATGGTGAGGAACCCCTCCGCCAGTTCGCGCGGCGGGCGGCCGGCGGCCCGCGCCAGATCATCGAACTTCGCGGCGACGGCATCGGCGTCGAGCGGTTCGTTGCCGGCCGGGCCGAACACGGCGGGGAAATGGGCGGGCTGGATCTTGCCGCAAAGCACATTGGCATCGGTCACCGTCAGCGGCCCGCCGCGCCGGTATGCAGCAGGTCCCGGATTGGCACCGGCGCTTTGCGGACCTGTACGCAGCCGGGCGCCATCGAACGAGAGGATCGACCCGCCGCCCGCCGCCACGGTATCGATCGCCAGCATCGGCACGCGAAGCTCGACCCCGGCAATGCGCGTGTCATACTGGCGCTCGAAGGATCCGGCATAGAGCGCAACATCGGTGCTGGTGCCGCCCATGTCGAAAGCGATCACGCGGTCCTCGCCTGCTTCTCCGGCTGATTTGGCCGCGCCGACCACGCCGCCCGCCGGGCCTGACAGGATCGCATCCTTGGCGCGGAACTGGTCGGCTGCGGCAAGGCCTCCGTTCGATTGCATGAAGGACAGCGGCACGCCGGGAAGCTCGCCCGCGACCTGCTCGACATAGGAGCGCAGCACCGGGCCTAGATAGGCGTCAACTACCGTGGTCCGTGCCCGCGCGACAAGGCCGAGCAGGGGCGAAACTTCGTGGCTGGCCGAAACGTGGGCAAAGCCGGCCAGACGCGCCAAGGCGGCAATTCGCGCTTCGGTTTCGGGGAATTTCCACGCGTGGATCAGCGCGATGGCGCAGGTTTCCAAGCCTTCCGCGCGTTTGGCCCTGAGGGCATCCAGCAGCGCCGCTTCATCGAGCGTGTCCAGCGCCGCGCCATCTGCGCCGACACGTTTGCCCACTTCCAGAACGTCTGCGTAGAGCGGCTCGGGCAGGCGGATTTCCATGGCGAAGAGGTCGGGCCGGGTCTGGTGGCCGATGCGCAGCAAGTCGGCGTAACCGCGATCGACCAGCAGCAGGACCTTCGCGCCCTTGCGTTCGAGCAGGGCATTGGTCGCCACCGTCGTCCCGAGGCGGACTTCGGCGACCTGCTCGGGCGGGATCGGGGCATCGGCGGTAATTCCCAGCACGGCGCGGATGCTGGCGGTGGCGGCGTCGCGGTAATGCTCCGGGTTCTCGCTCAGCAGCTTGTGGGTGACGATCTCTCCGCCCGGCGCGCGCGCGACGACATCGGTGAATGTCCCGCCGCGATCGATCCAGAAGTGCCATCCGCCCATGCCGCCCCGGTGAAGCGGGCGGGCGGGGGCAAGTCAAGCTTAGTCGAGGATCACCGGCAGCGCCGTCATGCCGCGCATGTCCAGCCCGGCGAAAATCGGTTTGGGCGCTTCTGGATCGTACCGCAGCTTCGGCCAGCGATCCATCAGGCCATTGATCGCTGCGATCATCTCCTGCTTGGCGACGTCCATGCCGAGGCAGCGGTGCGGACCGAGGCCGAAGCCGAGGTGGTGCTGTTTCGGGCGGTGGATGTCAAACGCGTCCGGGCTGTCGAACATGCGCGGATCTCGGTTGGCCGCGGCGAGCCACAGGTTGACGCGGGCGCCTTCGGGGATGATCACGCCGTCCACTTCGATGTCCTGCGTCGCCACGCGGTAGAAGTTGCCCGAGGTCGCGCGCCAGCGCAGCGCCTCGTCCACGGCAGCCTCGATCAGGTTGCGGTCGGCGAGGCATTCGTCCCAGACGTCGCGGTGCGTGAGCATGGCATCGATGGTGATGCCCAGCTGCCGCCAGGTTGTGCCGCCACCGGCGAAGATCACCAGCTTGGCGAAGGAGAACAGCTCGTCCTGCGTCATCTTGCGGGTCGTGCCGTCGGGCAGCTTGATATCGTTTTCGAGCAGGCCGGAGACGACATCGTCCTGCGGGTTGGCGCGGCGCGAGGCGACCATTTCGGTGAGGATGCCATCGACCACCCTGCGCGATTCCGCGACTTCCTCGGGCGTGTGATCGCGCGCGCCGAAGCTGCTGCGGGTCAGGTGAAAGCGGAAGGCCAGTTCGTCACTGCCCTCGAGGCCAAGGCTACGGGTGACGACGAACATCGGCAGCCAGGCGCAGAGCTCAAGGTTGAGGTCGGCGCGGTCCTTGCCTTCCAGCGGGGTGAGCAGCGAAGTCACCGCCTGGTCGATCCAGTTCGGCCTCCACCAGTCCATTGTGCGCGGGCGCAGGAACAGAGGCTGGGCGACCGCGCGGTTGCGCTTGTGCTCCTTGCCGATCATTTGCAGGATCGTCGGGCCGACCTGCTTGAGACCGGGGCTTTCGGCCATGATTTCAGACGAAAAGATCAGGTTTTCGCGGAAGCCCCGCTCGCAGGCATCGAAACCCAGCAGCGTCCAGTCCTCGCGCTCGACAGTCGTGCCGCCCATGATTTCCGGCAGGCCGAGCAGGCTTCGCGGGCTGCCCTTCTGCACCGACCCCGCCTCGCGCAGGTCGTTGATCGCGTCCGAATAGTCGCGATCGGTGTCGAGCCCGGCATTGCCCGCCTGGCTGCCCACCGAGAACATCTCGATCAATCGGGCCTGCTGGTCTTCGGGCCGTTCGATGGTTTCGCTTTGTGCCATATTGCCTGACCTTGATTAGCTGAAGTTTAGGACGCTGACCTGCTGGAAGGCGCGAATGCCCTCCGGCCCGCGTTCGCGCCCCTGTCCGGAAAGCTTGATGCCGCCCATCGATGCCCAGGCGCTGGTGACGCCGTTGTTGACGTTGATCGAGCCCGACCGCATCGCTTCGCCCACCTTGACCGCCACGCGCTTGTCAGCGCCGTGGACCCAGCCGGACAGGCCGAATCTGGAATCATTGGCCATGGCAATCGCATGGTCGAGGTCGCGGTAGCCGATCACCGCGACGACCGGCCCGAAGACCTCTTCCTGCGCGGCGGGATTGGTGTTGTCAGGCAGGTCGAGCAGCGTCGGCTCGAAGTAATGTCCGCCGGGAATCCCGGTCCAGCGCTTGCCGCCGTGGACCACCTTGGCCCCCGCCGCCACGGCATCGGCAACGATGCGTTCGCAGCGGGCGACGGCGGTTTCGTTGATCACCGGGCCGGTCTCGGTCGCCGGATCATTTGCCGGGCCGATGCGGATGGCGGACAGCAGTTCCTTCGCCTTGGCGAGGACTTCGGCCTTGCTCTCCTCCGGCACGAAAATGCGGGTGCCGAGCGCGCAGCCTTGGCCGGCATGAGCGACGCAGATCACGCGCGCGTGCATCGGGGCCTTGTCGATGGAGTCGGGGAGGAAAATCTGCGCCGACTTGCCGCCGAGTTCGAGCACCAGCGGCTTCAGCGTCGGCGCGGCCTGCTGGGCGATGGCAATGCCGACTCCGACTGAGCCGGTGAACGAGACCATGTCGACGCGCGGATCGCTCGACATAAGTTGCCCGCCTTCCAGCCCGCCTTCGATCACCACGTTCAGCACGCCCGGCGGCAGACCCGCAGCTTCGCCGGCTTCGGCAAAGATCATGGCCGAGATCGGTGTCAGCGGGTTGGGCCGCAGCACGACGGTATTGCCGGTGATCAGCGCCGGGATCACTTTCCACAGCGCGGTGAACAGCGGCACGTTGTAGGCAGCGATGGCCGAGACGACGCCATGCGGCAGGTAGCGCCGGATTGACTGCATCGGCATTCCCGCCATGCCCAGCCGTTCGTGCATCGGAAGCGGATTGTCCTCGATCTCGGGCAGGCTCATGTAGACCTCGGGGATTTCGGCCGCGTGGCGCAGCGGGGTCTGGACCTGCGCAAACATGACCGAGGAGGAGAGCGGGCAGCCGGCCTCGAGCACGGCCAGTTCCTTCAACCGGTCGGCGTGGGTAGCCAACGCCTCGGCATAGCGGCGCATGATTGCGGCGCGCTCTGCGCGGGCCATGCTGCTCCAGTCCCCCTTGTCAAAAGCGCGGCGTGCGGCGGCGATGGCCTGTCCGGTCTGGCCGGGGGATAGCCCGGCAATCGTCGCCACAATGCTGCCGTCCGACGGGTTCTCGACGTCAAATGTCGCCCCTTCGCCCTTGACGAAGTGCCCGTCGATATAGCCGGCGTAGTCCATGCGTACTCCCAAGGTATTCGCAGTTTCGAAAAATAATTCGCAGTTTCCCATTTTGAGAGAGCGACGTCAATTGGCTTTGCAGTTGCGGGTGAAACCGGATCGAAGCTCCCTCCAGTCATGGCCGATTGCTCGCCTATGCAAGAGGGTCTGTGCAAAGACGCTTGACGCAGGGCCAAAGCAATGATGGTATGAGCCATCGTATTTCATAACTACCAAATTAATTGGGCCGCCAGAGCCACAGAGAACCGACGCAAGGCAAAGCCAGCGTCAACCATTGGGAGATGAAGATGAAGGCGATTTACAGGACAACTGGATCGATTCTTGCCGCCGTGCTCGCGCTGGGCATGAGCAATGCCGCGCTGGCGCAGGATGCGGGTGATGAGGAATCGGCAAATTCCGCCGCCGATATCGTTGTGACCGCCCGCCGTGTGGAAGAACGGCTTCAGGACGTTCCCATCTCGATCACCGTGTTCAACCAGGAACAGCTGAGCCAGCGCAACATCGCCGTTGCCTCTGATCTTGGCACCTACACGCCTTCGCTTTCGACCAATACGCGCTTCGGCCCGGAAAAGGCGACTTTCGCCATTCGCGGCTTCAACCAGGACGCTTCGACTGCGCCGACCGTCGGCGTCTATTTCGCCGATGTCGTCGGCACCCGCGCACAGGGCGGCACAGCGGGCGGCAACACGGTTGGCGCGGGGTCCTTCACCGACCTCCAGAACGTGCAGGTGCTGAAAGGCCCGCAAGGCACGCTGTTCGGACGCAACACCACCGGCGGCGCGATCCTGCTGGTGCCCAAGCGGCCGACCAGCGAATTCGGCGGCTACCTTGAAGGGACTTACGGCAATTACGACCAGAAGCGCGTACAAGGCGCGCTCAACATTCCGCTGGCCGAGACGTTCAAGGTGCGTTTCTCGTTCGATCGCAATGAGCGTGACGGCTATATGCGCAACCGTTCGGGGATTGGCCCGGCGGACTATAACGACGTCAACTACTTCTATGGCCGCCTCTCGATCCTTGGCGAGCTGACGCCCAACCTCGAGAACACGATCGTCGCGACCTACAGCCGGTCGAAAACCAACGGATATGCCTCGCACTATGAATTCTGCGATCCAAATGCGGCTTCACCGCTCGTTGGTGGCAGCCTGACGCGCTATTACACGTCTATTGCTGCCTGCGAGCAGATTGCCCGGCAAAAGGCGCGCGGCGATGGCCCGCTCGATGTCGAAGTCTCGGCGCAGACCCCGGGTATCAACTTGCGCATGTGGCAGGTGATCAACACCACCAAATGGGACGCGAGCGACACGCTGACGGTCAAGAACACCCTCAGCTACGGCGAATACCGCGAACAGAGCGCGTTCCAGCTCTACAGCGACAACTTCTTCGTGCCGAACAATGCGACCACCCAGTTCTTCGCGGGACGCGGTGGACCTCTGCCGGGGTCGCGCTTCCAGTACATCCAGCTGGGCACCCAGCCCGGTTATGACGCGGCATCGGGCAGCACCTGGACCGAGGAACTGCAGCTGCAAGGCCGCACTTCGGATGACCGGCTGAGCTATGTGGTCGGCGGCTACCTCGAATTCAGCCGGCCATTGGGCTGGAACCAGCAGCGCACCGGCATTTACGGCCAGTGCACCGATCCCGGCACGCTGAACTGCACCGGCGCGCTGCCGCTGGTGCCGCTGTCGGCCAGCTTCACCGCGCCAGGCGTGATCATTTCGGAATCGCGCACCCGGTTCAACTTCAACAACCACGGCGTCTTCGCGCAGGCGACCTACAAGTTCACCGACCAGCTCTCGCTGACCGGGGGCTTCCGTTACACCTTCGACACGATCGACGGCTATTCGGAATCGAACCGTTTCATCCTGGCGACGATCCCCGGCGCGGGGACCATCCCGGTCCAGCGCGTCTGCAACGACTCGCTCAGCCATCCGACGGTCAACCTGTTGGCGACACCCGACACGTCGCTCTGCGGTACGCGGATCGTTACCAAGTCGAGCAAGCCGACCTGGCTGCTCGGCGTTGATTTCAAGCCGAACGACGATATCCTGGTCTATGCCAAGTGGTCGCGCGGATACCGTCAGGGCACGGTGAACTTCACCAACCCGGGCATCGAAACGGCGGGGCCGGAAAAGGTCGATACCTATGAAGTGGGCGGCAAGTTCACCTTCGGCGGTGCGGTTCCCGGCTATTTCAACATTGCCGCGTTCTACAACAATTTCACCGACCAGCAGATCTTCGGCGCGCTGATCGCCAAGCCCACGTCGGGGCTCTCCGGCGGTGCGGCGATCATCAATGCCGGCCGGTCCCTGATCAAGGGCATTGAGGTCGATTCCGGCGTGAACCTTGGCCGGATCCTGCGCCTGTCGGTGGGCTATTCGTACCTCGATACCGAGATCAAGGAACTGATCACGCCGACGCTGGCGGCCAACAGCCCGTTCCAGCAGATCATCCCGCGCGGCGTTGTTGGCGGCGAGCTTTCCTATTCGCCGCATCACCGCCTGACGGCATCGGCCGACCTGACAATCCCGACGCCGGACGAACTGGGCAAGATCACGCTCGGCGCGATCTTCACCCATACCTCGTCGCAGCTGGTGGACGGCAACAACCGCATCCCGTCGACCAGTCTGGTCAACCTCAACGCCACCTGGGCGAACATCGGCGGCACCGGGGTCGACGTGATCGGCTTTGCCACCAACGTTACCAACGAGCTCTACCGGACCTCGTCGGGCGGCGGTTTCGAATCGTCGGGCATCGGCGACTTCATGTACGGCCCGCCGCGGATGTACGGCGTGCGCCTGCGCTTTGCCTTCGGCGGCGGCTGAACGGGCCTAGCGGCGGTCGGCTCCCTCCCAAGGCGCGACCGTTAGCTGCGGGGGACAGGAGCAATCCTGTCCCCCGTTCGCGCTTCTAGACCCCCAGCAGGCTGAAGCTGTCCAGCCGTTCAACCCCGGCGCCAAGTCTTGCGGTGAAGGCATGGATGATGGGCGGATCGACCCGGCGGGTGATCGCCCAGAGGTAGAAGCCATAGACCATCGCCTCGCGGTATTCGCGCCAGGCGGTTTCATCGTCAGCCATGGCGCAGCCGAGCGCGCGCATGTGTCCAAGATAATGGCCGAGCAGGCGGCGTTCTTCGCTGGCGGCGATCTCGACCGGCAGCGTTGCAGCAACATGGTAGGCGAGATCGAGCGCCCAACCGCCGGCCTGCAGCAATTGCCAGTCGATCAGGCCGGGGCCGGCGCTCGTGCGGAATATGTTCCCGGCATGGGCGTCGCCGTGGACGAGGAACTGCATCCGGCCCGCATCGCGCGCGGCGAGCGGGGCGAGGGCGGCGAGCAGGCGGGCGGCGTCCTTGGTGCGCGGGGCGAGCGGCACTCCGCGCGGATCGTCGAGCAGTGCCTGCAGCTGCTCAATGCTCAGGTGCGGGCGCGCGGCGAATTCGTCGATACGCCGGGTGATCCATGGCTCGCTGGCCAGCAGTCCGCGCCCGGCGTGGAGCGCGGCCAATTGCTCGAGGCTGGCGGCGGTATCGTCGGCGGTGAAGGGATCGAGCGCGGAGCAAAAAGTCGCTCCCTCGGCGATGAGGTCGCGCATGATGACGATGGCCTGCCGGGCCTCCCGGTGGATGACGCTGGTGTGCAGACTGGGCACGCGCACCGCCACCGACCCGGCCACCTTGCCGTAGAAGTCCGCCTCGCGCACCATCGTCGGTCCGCCCATGCGGGTCATTTCGTCACCGTCGAGCAGGCCTTTGAGGCACAGTGCCAGCGGCGGCGAACCGTCTGCCAGGTGCGCCACGAAGCGCGCCTTGGTGGCGACCGTGCGGATCACCTCGACCGTATCGACGCGGGCAATTTCTACCACTAGTGCCCCCGACAGCCACTCAGGCGAAAGCGCATCGGCAAGCTTTTCGGGGACCTTGGCACTCATCATGTCGGTGACTCTCCCGTCCCGGCTCGCTAGTCTGGTGCCGGTCAATAATTCGCTATTGTGAAATTAATATCGCATATTCGAAAACGATTGACCCGAAGTCAAGCCGGGTTAGGCTGGGAAAAACGCACAGAGACCGTGGGAGAACAGGCATGGGCAGGCCGCTCGAAGGAATCAAGGTGGTCGAGGCTTCGATGTGGGCCTTCGTGCCTGTGGCGGGCGCCATCCTCAGCGACATGGGCGCCGAAGTGATCAAGGTCGAGCCGACGAGCGGCGATCCGATCCGCGGGCTGCGCTCGGTCCCCGGCGCAACCGGCGCGGAGAAGATGGAACTGTCATGGGAGTGCTACAACCGCGGCAAGAAGTCGGTCACGCTCGATCTGAAATCGTCGGAAGGGCAAGCGGTGCTGATGCGCCTGCTGGACGATGCCGACGTCTTTCTCACCAACTTCTTGCCGCGCGCGCGCCTTGCGATGAATATCGACGAAAAGACCCTGCGCGCACGCTTCCCCAAACTGATCTACGCTTTCGGCAGCGCGGTCGGTCACCGGGGGCCGGAGGGCGACAAGGGCGGCTATGACGCGATATCATACTGGGCGCGCGGCGGCATTGCCTCGGCGCTGACTGAGCCGGATGCGGAATATCCGGTGAGCCCGGCAGGTCCGGCGCATGGCGATACGCTCTCCGGATCGATGCTGGCGGGCGGCATCTGCGCCGCGATCGCCAAGCGGGCGATGACGGGGGAGGCTTCGACGGTCGAGGTGTCGCTGCTCAACGCGGCCATGTGGTCGATGCAGCGCGGCATTGCCCAGACCATGATGGACGGCACCGACAATTTCCCGCGCCCGCCGCGGGGCCGGCCCAACAACGTGCTCTCCTACAATTACCGGACCAGCGACGGCCGCTTCCTCTCGCTGTGCATGCTGCAGCAGGACAAGTACTGGGCAAAGCTTATGCATCTGGTCGGCCGGCCCGAGCTTGCCGACGATCCGCGCTATGTCGATGCCAAGGCGCGGGGGCGGAATGTCGAAGCCTGCCTCAATGAAGTCACCACGATCTTTGCCGCCAGGACGCTCGCCGAATGGCGCGAGATCCTCAAGCAGCAGGACGGGCAATGGGACGTGGTCCAGCATATCGGCGAACTGCATGGCGACGTGCAGGTGCAGGCAAACGAATACCTGCAGACCGTACGGACCACGGTGGGGGTTGATATCCCGGTGGTCTCGGTGCCGATGCAGTTTGACGGCAAGCCGCTGCCGGCGGGCCAGTCGCCTGACGTTGGCGCCCACAGCGACGAAGTGCTTGCCGCCGCCGGCCTCAGCGAGGATGAGATCATCGACCTCAAGGTGAAAGGCGTGGTTTTTTGATCGGCACGCGAAAACTTCCCCTGCTGGAACCGCTGACCGAGGCCTTCTGGACTGGCGGCGCGCAGGGCGAACTGCGCATCCAGCATTGCCAGGCTTGCGGCCACTGGCAGCACCCGCCGCTGGTCCGCTGTCCGAAGTGTCATTCGGCGGAACTTGAAGCCCGCGCTGTTTCCGGACGTGGGACCGTGAAGACTTGGACTGTCAATGCCCAGTCATGGCAGCGCGGCGTCGATCCGACCTTCATCTTCGCCGCGATAGAACTCACCGAGCAACCCGAACTCTATGTGCTCAGCAACGTCCTCTGCGCGCCCGACGAAGTGCATTCGGGCATTGCGGTGCAGGTGACCTTCGAACAGCAGGACGACGTATGGTTCCCGCTCTTCGCGCCGGCAGATCCCGCATGACCGACCTTCCTGAAAAGCTCTGCCGCATCACCGGCATCGGCCAATCCGAAGTCGGCCGGCCATCGGCGAAGAGCCCGATCGAACTGACGCTGGATGCCGCGCAGATGGCCATCGCCGATGCGGGCCTGCGCGTGGAGGACATCGATGGCATCGTCAATTACCCGCCCAAGACCGACCTTGGCGGCGGCATTTCCCCTGTAGGCGTGAACGAGGCGATGTTCGCGCTGGGCATCGATGCCAGGTGGATCGGCGTCGCCAATCACGAGGGCCCCGGCCACATGGGCGCGATCTTTGCCGCGATCATGGCGGTCGCGACGGGGCTGTGCCGCCACGTCCTCGTCTTCCGCACCGTCGCGCAGGCGCAGGCACGGCTGCAATCGCGCGAGGCGACGCTGCTTTCGGGCACAGCTTCGCGCGTTTCGGGCAACAATGCCTGGACCGTGCCGTTCCACGCCGTCTCCCCGACCAACCACTGGGCGCTGTTCGCCCGAGCCTATCTTGACAAGTACGGCGTCGGCGAGGAGCAGCTCGGCTGGGTCTCGGTCAACGCCCGCGCCAATGCCGCGCACAATCCCAATGCGATCTACCGTGATCCGCTGACCATCGAGGATTACCTCAGCAGCCGAATGATCTCCTCGCCGCTGCGGCTCTATGACTGCGATACCCATATCGACGGCTCGACCGCACTGGTGATCTCGCACCGCGACGCGGCGAAGGACTGCGCCAACCGGCCGATTCATATCGAGGCGATGGGCATGTCGCTGGGCGGGCTGGGGCAAGGCATCCATGTCGGCGATTTCACCACGCTGCCCGCAACCAAGGCCGGCGCCATGTTGTGGCAGCGCACCGACCTGACCCCTGCCGACCTGTCCTGCGCGCAGATCTATGACGGCTTCTCGATCCACGTCTGGCTGTGGGGCGAGGCACTGGGGCTGTGGCAACCGGGCGAGGCGGCGCACTTCTTCGAAGGCGGCACCCGAACCGGCATAGGCGGCGAATTGCCGGTCAACACCGGCGGCGGACAGCTCTCGGGCGGGCGCTTTCATGGCTATGGTCACACCTATGAGGCCTGCCTGCAATTGTGGGGCCGGGGCGGCGGACGGCAGGTGCAAGACGCGAAGGTCAGCGCCGTGTGCAATGGCGGCTACGGCTATGGCGCGCTGCTGCTGCGGACTGATTGACTCGGGCTTCCATTTGCATGATAATTCCGAATATCGATTAATAATTCACAATATCGAATAAACGGAGAGGCAGAATGGCAGACCTCGATACGCTCGACCGCCCGCTGGTAGATGTCGAAAACTGGACGCTCGGCGAGATTGTCGATGCCGATGCCCATATCGATCCGCCCTATTCGATGTGGCGCGATTACCTTCCCGCGCACCTCAAGGATCGCGGCCCCCAGATCGAGGAAGGCGACGATTGCGACTGGATCGTCTTCGAAGGCAACCGCCGCCCGCTGCAGATGATCAACAACCAGGCCGGGCGCGAGGGCAAGAACTTCAAGATGCGGGGCAAGCTCTCCGATATGCGCCAGTCGTGGGACGCCAATTTCCGCCTGTCCGACATGGACCTCGATCACATGGCTCAGGCGGTGTTGTTCGGCGGCGGCCCGCTCGGCACGCTCGACAACGAGCTCTACATGGCCAGTTACGAGGCGTACCAGAACTGGGTGTGGGACTGGTGCGGCGCTGACCGTAATCGCCTGTTCCCGGTCGGCTACGTGCCGATGCGCGACATCGACGAGACGCTGGGCCACATCCAGAGGCTCGCCAAGATGGGCTTCAAGACGATCAACCTGCCGGCCTTCCCGCAGAACGCCAAGGCATGGGAAACGACCTCGAACGTCGCCAACATGAAGGCAGGGCAGGTCTCCGCGCTGACCGGCGATCCCAAGGGTGAGCTGCAATATTACCAGCCGGAATTCGACCGGCTGTGGGCGACGATTCAGGACCTGAACCTCACAGTCACCATGCATCTGGGCGGCCGCGTGCCGCGCTTTGGTGATAAGCTGCATTTCCTGCCCGACATGCCGATGAGCAAGCTCGCCATGGCCGAGCCGGTGTCGATGTTCATCTTCCACGGCATCTTCCTGCGCTTCCCCGGACTGCGGCTCGGCATGATCGAAAGCGGCGTGGGCTGGATGGCGTGGTTCACCGAATACGTCACGCGGACCTGGGAAAAGCAGCGCTACTGGGTGGAAAGCCCGCTGACCGAGAGTCCGGCCTATTACATGGACAAGAACGTCTACGGATCGTTCATCCAGGACCGCACCGGCGTGCTGTGCCGCAATCTTCCCGGCGGCCGCAACATCATGTGGTCATCGGATTACCCGCACTCGGAGACGACTTTTCCCAATTCGCGCAAGATCATCATGCGCGATTTTGATGGCGTGCCGGCGGAGGAGACGAAGGACATCATCTGCCACACCGCGCGGAAGTTCTTCAATCTGGGGTGAGGCTGCCTCGTCCCGGGCATGACCCGGGACGAGGTCTTGCTCAATCCACCCCAAGCCGCTTCGCCAGTGCTTCTTCGACATAGGTGCTGGTCCCGCGCAACTGATCCAGCCGCAGCCCGGTGCAGCTCGTCTTCACCCGCGTGAAGGCTTCGAACCACGGCAAATGCGCGGCGCTCTTGCCGCTTACCTCTTCCCACAGCGCGATGGTTTCCTCGCGGCTGCCCATGCCTTCGAACCACGAACCGTCGGGACGGCGGTGCCAGTGTCCTGCCATCGTCACGAACCACGCCAGATCATGCAGCGCGCCGCCAAGGCTGGGCTGCTCCCAGTCCATCACCGCGACCACCCGGAAATCGTCGCCGAACATCATGTTGCCCAGTCGTGCATCGCCCCACACGAGGCCGACAGGGGCGTCGGCAGGCATGGTCTCGGCCAGCTTGTCCATGCCGCGTTCCAGAATTCGGCAAAACGGGCGGCTGGCGGGCGTTTCATCGAGCCAGGCGATGAAGCGGCGGTACTTGTCCCACTCCTGCGCCAATCCGTCACGCGCATTGTCCGGCCCGGCGAGGAAGGTGAAGTCCGCCGGATCGGCCAGCTGGATCGCGGCAAGCTGGCGCACGCCGTCTTCCCAGAGCACGCGGCGCTGCGCGGGACTGGCCTCGAACACCCAGCCGCTTTGCGAATAGGGCGGCACGCTCACCGGCACGCGGCCCACGGCTTTGCGCATGACGAAAAACGGGCGGCCGAGGATCGCCGGATCTTCCTCCAGCCACAGTGGCTCGGCAATCCGCACGCTGCCGCCCGCATGGAGTGCCTTCATCACGTGGTACTGCGCCTCGAACAGGTCGTCGGGGAACACGGTGAAGCCGCCCGGCTTGATCCGCACCACGCCTTCCAGCGCGCCGCCGTACCAGCGGGCGGAGAACAGGATGGTCTCGTGCGATTGCCCCGCGCCGCGCGGATAGGCGAGGTCGGACAGCGTTACCGCCGGCACCCCCAGCTTACCTGCAAGCCAGCCCGAAAGCGCGCTGGCCAGCTCGTCCAGATCGCGCGTTTCAGGGGCGACGATGATGTCGGACACGGCTGCTCTCCCGGATTTAATTCGTAACTGCGAATTGTTGTTCGCAGTTTAGACGAATCCGGTGGGCATCGCAAGCGCCCGGATCAGGCGAGGAACGCCCCGATGCGGTGGCAGGCGGCCTTGAGATCCTCTGCCGCTGCCGAGACCTGTGCGCCGGTAAGCGGGCCGGTGAAGCCCATCAGCGAGATGACGAATTCTATGCGGCCATGGCCGTTGAACACCGGCGCGATCACGGCGCTGACGGCATAGGTTTCTGTGGGCGAAATCGCGCTCAGGATCGTCACGGGCCGGTCTGTTTCGCTGCCGAAGGCCTCAAGGCTATCGGGTTGGCGACCGGCATCGTCGGTCCGCATCATCACGGCAAAGCCCTTGTCGCGCACGAACTGCATCGCGGCTTCGATCTGCTCGCGCTGCGCTGCGCTGACCGGCGGTTCGGCACGGTCGAGCCGCTCGCGTGCTTCCTCGGGCTGCCACGAGAAGAACGTTGGTAGCGAGCGCGGCATCAGCTTGATCCGCGTGCCCAGCGGCAGCGAATAGCCGACATGGCTGATCGATGCAGCGCGCTCGCGGCTGACGATGGTGTCGCCTTCCAGGAAGAAGGCCGAGCAGACGACATCGAATTCATCCGCCAGCGCGCGCATTTCTGGCTGGGCGACTTGCAGCGGGGACATGTTCTGCGCCGCCGCGCGGCCCACGCGGGCGAGAGCGGGGCCGAGGACATAGGTTTTGTCGCCGGTGCGGTAGAGGTAGCCGACTTCAACCAGCCCCGTCAGCAGGGCATGAGCGGTCGCGCGACTGAGCTTGAGCGCACGCACCAGATCGGTCAGCGCGAAGGACTGGGTCGGGTGGTCGGCGAGGAAATCGAGGATCGCCGCGATGCGTTTCACGCCGGGGGAAGTGCGGGTCATCGCAGGCCTTTTCGCTATTGTGAACGCGATTGCTAGGCGGCGCGGTGTTGCGCGTCAAGCGGACGGCTTGACCCTGTGCCGACTTGTCCATAGCATGATTTGGCGAAAACATATTCACAATATCGAATGTTGGGAGAGTGCCATGAGCGGCCTGCTGCAAGGGAAAAGCGTTATCGTCACCGGCGCGGGATCGGGTGTCGGCCGCGCCGCCTGCCTGCTCTTCGCGCGCCATGGGGCCAAGGTGCTGGCGCTGGACATTGGGCAGGACGGGCTGGACGAGACAGTGGCCGCCGTAACTTCAGAAGGCGGCACCTGCATTTCGCGCATCTGCGATGTTGGCGAGAGGATCGCGGTCGACGAGGCCGTTGCGACTGCGGTCGAGACCTTCGGGCGGCTCGACCTGATCTACAATAATGCCGGCATCACGCTGCAACCGCGCCCGGGCTATGCGGGGGTGCGCAAGCTGGTCGACACCGACGATGACGAGATTGACCGCATTTACCGCGTCAACGTCACCGGCGTGATCAACGGTTGCAAGGCGGCGGTGCGGCAGTTCGAGAAACAGGCCAAGGACGGACAAGGCGGCGGCGTGATCGTCAATACCGCCTCGGTTGCCGGGCTGATCGGCTGGGGCGGCAGCGCCTATGGTTCGTCGAAGGGCGCGGTGACCCTGCTGACCAAGACGCTGGCGCTTGAGCTTGCTGACCAGAACATCCGCGTCAATTCGGTCTGCCCGGCGGGCATGGCGACGAATTTCATACCCGGCCTGCAGACCAGCGATGCGGCCAAGGCGAGCATGGCAGCCACTCACCCGCTGGGCCGCCCGATCGACCCGATGGACTGCGCCAACGCGGCGCTGTTTCTCGCTTGCGATCTGTCGAGCAACATTACCGGCGTGAACCTGCCGGTCGATGGCGGCCTTTCCGCCGGGGTGCCGCCGCGCCGGTAAGTGGCTTGCGCCGGTGCGGCGGGCCACTAGGCTGCGGCCATGGCACGAATCCCCATCCTAGGTGTCGTCCTTGCCGGCGGCCAGTCGAGCCGCTTCGGCAGCGACAAGGCGCTGGCCGAGATCGGCGGGCGCAGCCTGATCGCAATCGCGGTCGAGCAGCTCTCCGGCTGGTGCGATCATGTTGTGATTGTCGGGCGAACCTTCGGCCCCGCGCTGTGCCTGCCCGATTGGCCGCAGCCGAACATGGGCCCGCTCGGCGGGCTGGCTGCCGCGCTGCATTACGCGGTGGACGAAGGCTATGGCGAAGTGATCAACTGCGGGGTCGATTCACCCGGCCTGCCCGATGATCTGCCCGACCTGCTGTTCCCCGCCCCCGCCTGCGTCGATCAGCAGCCGGTGATCGGCCGCTGGCCTGCCGTCGAAGGCGCGCGCGCGATCGAGGCGATCCTGCGCGGCGATGGCCGACATTCGATGTTCGCCTTTGCCGAAAGCCTTGGCGCGCGGCGCGTCACGCTCCCTGCGCCGCCGGCGAACATCAATCGGCCAGAAGACCTCTAGGCCAAGACCTTACTTCGACAGGTCGGTGAACAGGCTGAGATAATATCGCAGCCCCGGCGCAATGTTGGCCAGCGGCACCCGCTCGTTCAGACCATGGGCAAAACTGTCCGAATCCTTGATGAAGGTCGGGCTCGCGCCATAACTCGGCACGCCCAGCGCGCGGTAATACATCGAATCGGAAGCGCCCGATGCCTGCGTCGGGATGATCGGCACGCCGGGATAGCTGGCGCGGATCGCCTTGGTCATGGCGGCCAGAACGTCGGCGCGCATGGGGCTGGCGGGCGAGGCGATGGACTCGTCCCCCGTGGCATCCTTCACGCTGGCCTGCGGCACGGCGGCGACCTTTTCGAGCAGCGCGCGGATTTCCTCGCGGCTGTGGCCCGGGAAGATGCGGCAGTTGATATTCGCCGTGGCGCGCTGCGGCAGGGCGTTGCGGGCGTGGCCGGCGTTGACCTGCGTCGGCACGCAGGTCGTGCCGGTCTTGCCGACATAGGTCGGACTGGCGCGCAGCGTCCTCACCGCACCGGCATCCCCTGGATTGGCGGCAAAGGTGCGCATCGCGGCGGCCAGCTTGGGATCGGATTCGAACGCGGCCGCATTGGCGAAATAGGCCTTGGTCAGCGGGTTCTGTTCAACCGCAAAGCTGTATTCGCCGATGTTCTTGAGCGCGGTGGCAAGCTGGACGATGGCATTTTGGGGGCGCGGGGCAGAGCTGTGGCCGCCCGGGTTGGTCACCTCGATCGTGTAATCGTTATAGGTCTTTTCCGCCCCATCCCACGACCAGTAGGCGGGCTTGCCCGTCTTCTCGTCAAGCGCGCCGCCGCCGCCGTCGATATTGATCACCAGTTCGGCATTCTTCAGCCGCTCGGCGATTCTGCGGCTGGTTACCATCGTGGTTTCCTCGTCGCCCGAGAATTGCAGCACGATGGTGCGGCGCGGCTTATAGCCCTGCCGGCGCAGTTCGATCAGCGCCGATGTCGCACTCGCCGCGTCGAGCTTCATGTCGCTCGCGCCGCGCCCGAACAGGAAGCTATCCTCGATGATCGGCGTGAAGGGATCGCGCTGCCAGTCCTTCGGATCGGCGGCGACAACGTCGAGGTGGCCGGAAATCACCAGCGGCTTCAGTTTCGGATCTCTGCCCGGCCAGGTGGCGATGATATAGGCGGTGTCATTCAGCGGCACGATATCGATATCGCTACGCGCCCAGCCGCCGGCAACCAGCGCGTCGGCAATCGCCTTGTCCGCTACCGCCGTCTGGTTGCCCGGCCCCGCGACCGACTTGATCGCGACGAGTTGTTTCACCAGCGCCAGCACTTGCGCCTCGGCCGTTTCAAGCGAGGCAGCGGGCCTGGCGCTGGCGGCGAGCGGGGTGGTAGCAAGCAGGCCGGCGGCAAGCGCGGCGGCGAACAATCTGGACATGAAGGGACCCGTGTTGCGAAAGATCGGTGCAGGTTAGGCGATATCCTTGCCATCGCAAGTCTGCCATGCCCTTGAGCCGCGCGGCGCAATCGCGCATGGTGGTCGCAGCCACATACGAAGGGGACTCATGGCCACTGCTGCCGCCACTGCCAAAGGTTTGGCCGGGAAGACACGCGACGCGCGCCAGTTGCGCAGCGATGCGGCCTTGCGCGCCGCGCTCATCGCGCTGATCGCCCGTCAGTCCTATGACAAGATCACCGTCCGCGACATCGTTGCCGAGGCGGGTGTGGGTTATGCCACGTTCTTCCGCCACTACCCGTCGAAAGACGCGATGCTTGATGCCATCGCCAGCGAGGAAATTGCCGAGATGCTGGCGCGCACCGCGCCGCTGCTCGACCCTGCCGATACCCGCCGGACCTGCCTCGTGCTGGCCGAACATGTCGGCGCGCGGCGCGATGTCTGGTCGGCGCTGCTCACCGGGGGCGCAGCCACGCACCTGCGCGAACAGTTCGAGCGGCTGGCCGACGAGATGTCGATTGCAGCCTTTCCCAGCGAATGGCTGCCACGCACGCTGGGCATCCGGTTCGGCGTTACGGCAACGATCGAGATCCTTGGCTGGTGGCTACGCGATCAGCCTGACTACCCGCTGGAAGAAGTGGCCGAACTGCTGGACCGGCTGACCATCGCGCCCACGGTCGGTGCGCTCAAACGCGGTTGAATCGTGAAACATTTTACGCAGGCAGGCGTTGCCGAGTGGCCGCGCTTGATGGATAGCTTCAAACCATGACCAAGATCACTCCCGTCATCCTCTGCGGTGGCAGCGGAACCCGCCTGTGGCCGCGCAGCCGTGCGAGCTTTCCCAAGCCCTTCCTGCCGCTGGTCGGTGACCGGACCCTGTTCGAAGGCACGATAGCCCGGGCCGCCGATCCCGCTGCCTTTGCCCCGCCGATCGTGGTGACCGGCAGTGCCCACCTTGCCCATGTCGAGAGCCAGCTGGCCGGGCATGACGGGGCGCAGGTCATTGTCGAACCTTCGGCGCGCAACACCGCCTCCGCCATTGCGCTTGCCGCGCTGCGCCTGCCCGAAGATGCGGTGATGCTGGTCTGCCCGAGCGACCACCACATCGCCGATGATCAGGCCTTCGCCGCCGCCGCACAGGCTGCTGCGGCCCTTGCTGCCGAAGACTGGCTGGTGTCCTTCGGGATCGAGGCGAAGTCGCCCGAAACTGGCTTCGGCTACCTCCAGCGCGGCGACTCTATCGGCGACAGCGGCGGCTATCAGGTAGCGCGCTTTGTCGAAAAGCCCGACATTGACCGTGCGCGCGAATTCCTCGCCTCGGGCGACTATGCGTGGAACGGCGGCATCTTCGCTTTCCGGACCGGCGCCTTTCTGAAGGAACTGGGCGAACACCGCCCGGCGATCCTCGCCGCCGCGCGCGCTGCGGTTGAAGCCGGACGCGAAGAGGGCGCGCGGTTCCATCCCGATGCCGATGCCTTCGGCCAGATCGCGGGCGAAAGCGTTGACTATGCGGTGATGGAAAATACCCGCCGCGCCGCCATGGTCCCCGCCGACATGGGCTGGTCCGACATCGGCAACTGGCACGCGCTGCGCGATGCGCGCGACGGGGACGAAAACGGCAACCGCGTCCACGGCGATGCGGAACTCGTCGATTGCCGGAACGTTCTGGTGGAAACCGATGGCCCCCGCGTCTCGGTGATCGGGCTGGAGAACGTGATCGTGGTGGTGGACGGCAATGACGTGCTGGTAACGACAATCGACGGAGCGCAGCTCGTCGGCAAGCTGTCAGGCGCGGTCAACCAGTGACCGGCCTGCTGCCCGTCCGCATGGTCGAACGGCCGTGGGGCCGGCGCGAACTGCCGGCACCTTTTGTGGCGCTCGAAGGCCAGACCATTGGCGAAGTGTGGTTCGAACCGCAGCCGAGCCTGCCGCAGCTTCTGGTCAAATACATTTTCACCAGCGAGAAGCTGTCGGTGCAGGTCCACCCATCGAACGCGCAGCTTCCCGGCCACGGCAAGGAAGAATGCTGGCTGGTGATCGCTGCCGAACCCGGCGCAACGCTGGGCATCGGTTTCAACGCACCGCTTTCTTCAGAGGCGATGCGCGCCGCCGCGCTCGATGGATCAATCGAACAGTTGATGACCTGGCATCCGGCGCGGGCTGGCGACTTCTTCCATATCCCGCCGGGCACAGTCCACGCCATCGGGCCGGGGATCAGCCTGGTCGAGGTGCAGCAGAACTCCGACGTGACGTACCGGCTCTATGACTATGGCCGCCCGCGCGAACTGCATCTGGAACAGGGCATGGCCGTGGCAAAGGGCGAGACCTATCCGGAAACCTCGATGTTTCATGTTCCGGACACCGGATCGGTGACGCTGGTCGATGGGCCGAACTTCCTGCTCGACCGGATCGAGGGCATGCCGGATGCCGCGCTCGCCGGGCGTTATACCGGGCCCTTGCTGGTCATCCCGCGCAGGGGCGAGGTCCGCGTCGGCGGACAGACCGTGGCGATAGGTGAATGCTGCGAGGCGGCGTCGCTGGACGAACTCGAACTGACAGACGAAGCGCAGGCGCTGATCGCGCAGGCTGCCTGAGCCCTTGCCGCATTGGCGTTTTGACGGCTACCCATAGGCCATGATCGCCCAGACCATCCAGCTTGCGCTCGCGCCGGTGTTCGTGCTCGTCGCGATCGGCAATATTCTCAACATCCTGTCGACGCGGCTGGGCCGCATCGTTGACCGGGCGCGGCACCTGCAGGTGCGGCACGGGGTCACCGAAGGCGCGGAGCATGACATGGTGGTACGCGAAATCCGCTTTGCCGACCAGCGCATCAAGCTGATCGGCAGCGCCATCCGCGTGCTGGTGATCTCGGGCCTCGCCATCGGCATGACCGTGGCGATCCTGTTCCTCGAGGAAATCGTGTCGATGAAACTGGAACGGGTGGCCGCTGGCTTCTTCATCGTCGCCATTGGCCTGCTGATGTGGGCGCTGACGCTGTTCCTGCGCGAAACCCAGATCGCCGCCGCCGCGCTACGGATTCCGCGCGATTACCTCGATCATTAGGGCTCGACCATCAGGGCTGTTTGGTAATCCGCAGCATCGACGTGTCATAACCCAGCGCCCGGGCGCGAGCGGTCAGTTCGTCGAGCCTTGCCTGTCCGGGCGCCGCGTCGCGCGACAGCAGCCAGAGGTAGCGGCCCGAGGGCTCGCCAACGATGGACCAGCTGTAATCCTCGGCATGGTCGAGCACCCAGTAATCGGCATAAAACGGCCCGAAGAAGCTGACCTTGAGTTTGGCCTTGGTGGCTTCGTCGACGATCTTGGCCTTGCCGGTGGCGCTGGTTTTCTTGCCATCAGGCTTCACGCAGGAATTGAGCACGGCGATGCCGCCGTCCTCGCGCAATGAGTAATCCGCCGTTACGCTGTCGCAGTCCTTCTGGAAGCCCTGCTCGTACCGCGCCAGTTCGTACCAGCGGCCAAGGTAGCGGGTCAGATCGACCGACTTGGCCGGCTGCGGCACGGCGGCATTGCCGACCGGGTGCTTGGGGCCCAGCGCGGCACAGCCGGCAAGCAGGGTTCCGGCGGCGACAAGCGCGGCGAATGCGAGGATGGGTTTGCGGTTCATGGCGCAGGAACTCCCGAGGGGGCAGAAAGGTCCCGGCTCATATGGGGTGATTAGCCGCCGCGCGCCATGCCGAAACTGTGCAGCAGGTGATCGAGGTGCCCCTGCGGTGCGGGGGCAAAATGGAGTGGGTCTTTCATCGAGCGGATGGCATCGATCTTGGCCGCGACATCCTCGACTGTCCACTCGGGCTGGTAGATCCCTGCAGATTCGGCAGTCCACGCCCGCGCCATCCGTCCGGCGGCGGATATCAGCATCTCGCCGGTGACTTCGCAGTTTTCATGGCACAGGTAGGCCACGAGGGGCGCGACCATTTCAGGCGTCATCGGCGGGAACTGGCTGGTGTCGATGCCTTCGGACATGCGCGTTACCGCTGCAGGCAGGATACAGTTGGCTTTCACATTGCTTGCAAAGCCCTCGATCGCGGCGGTGTTGGCCAGCCCGATCATGCCGCCCTTGGCTGCACTGTAATTGGCGACCTGCTTGTTCGAATAGACCCCGTTGACCGAGCTGGTCATGACGATGCGGCCATAGCCCGCTGCCATCATCGCCGCGAAGGCGGGCCGGGTGACGTAAAACGCGCCATTGAGATGGACGTCGATCACCGATTGCCAGTCCTCGGCGCTCATTTCCGCGAGCGGCGCACGGCGGACGTTTCCGGCGGAATGGATCAGGATGTCGACGCGGCCCCAGGTATCAAGCGCCGTCTGGATGATCGCCGCGCCGCCATCGGGCGTGGCGACGGAATCGGTGTTGGCCACAGCTTCGCCGCCAGAAGCGCGGATTTCTGCGGCAAGCGCCTCTGCAGGACCCTCGCTCGTGGCATCGCCGGCCATCGACACGCCGGGATCGTTGACCACCACCTTGCACCCGCGCGACGCCAGCAGCTTTGCGTGGGCAGCGCCCAGTCCGCGTCCGCCACCGGTAATCACGGCAACACGGTCGTCAAAGCGCAGTTCAGTCATGGTCTTGTCCTCAGGCAACGGTTCCAGCGGCGCGCAGCGCGGCGATGCGATCTTCGTCAAGCCCGAGCAGATCGGCAAGGATCGCGTCGGTGTCCTGTCCAAGCATCGGCGGGGCGGTCACCGGGGCCTGCTCTTCATCAGCATAGCGGATCGGCCGGTTGACCAGCGGAATGGGGCCGAGCGCTGGATGATCCACCTCGACCACCACACCGCGCGCTTTGCTTTGCGGCGAGTTCAGCGCCTCGAGCACCGAGAGGATCGGCGCATGCGGCACTTCAAGCTGCGTGAATCGCGTTACCAGTTCGGCCACGGTATGGCGCGAGGTAAAGGCGCTGACCGCCGCGTTGATCTCCTCGCGCGCATCCCGGCGCTGCGAAAGGGTGGCAAAGCGCGGGTCGTCCGCCAGTTCGGGGCGCTCGATGGCGCGGCAGACATTGCCCCAGAACCCGGCGGTCAGGCAGGCGACGACGATGGATCCGTCGCTCGCCGGGAATACGCCGTAAGGCACGAGATTGGGATGCTGCGAACCCTGCGGCTGCGGGTCCGCGCCGGTGAACCAGGCGAGCTGCGGCAGGTAGGCGGACAGGCCGATCAGGCCCTCGGTCAGGCTGACATCGATCAGCCTGCCCTTGCCGGTGCGGGTGCGTTCGAACAGCGCGCCGAGTATGCCGATGGGGCCGGAAATGCCGCCGACAAGATCGCCCATGGGCAGGCCAAGCTTCATCGGCTGGCCGCCGGGTTCGGCGTTCATGTAGAGCGCGCCCGACTGGGCCTGCAGAACAATGTCGAAGCTGGGCATGTCGCGCATCGGGCCGGTCATGCCGTAGCCCGAAATCGCGCAATAGATCAGGCCGGGATTGATCGCTTTCAGCGCGTCATAGCCAAGGCCGAGCCGGTCCATCACACCGGGGCGGTAATTTTCGATCAGGACATCGCACTTGGCCGCAAGGTCCATGGCCAGCCCAAGGCCGTCGGGGGCCTTGAGGTCGATGACAATCGACTTCTTGCCGCGATTGACGCTGAGGAAATAGTGGCTCTCACCATCGCGGATCGGCGGGAAGGTGCGGGTATCATCGCCGCTTCCGGGCGGTTCCACCTTGATCACTTCGGCGCCAAGGTCAGCCAGCGCAAGGCTCGCCGCAGGTCCGGCAAGGACGCGCGTGAAATCGAGCACGCGGACACCGGCAAGCGGGCCGGCCCAAGTGGTCGCGGGGGTTGAGGGTTCAGTCATTGTCAGGGGCTGTAGCAAGTCCTGCCCCGTCGGGGGAGGGGTGGGGGCGAAACGTTCCGTTGCTCCGGTTTCCCGGGTGGATCATTTCGCCCCACGCCCCCCTCCCAAGGGGTAAGGCTCAGCCCTTGCTGGGCAGTTCGGCGACCGAAGTGCCGAATGCCGAAAGCTCGCCGCGGTGGGTCGTCGCCTTCTGTTCGACTTCGACGTACTTCTTGCCGTTTTCTTCGAACTTGCGCTTCACAACGCCGTCGATGAAGATCGCGTCGCCATCCGGATTATGGCGGCGGATCTGGCAGTTCGACTTGGTCAGAAAGCCATCGTCACCGATCCAGTTGGTCATGTGATGGGTCAGCCAGCTGCAACGCTCTGGACCGTAATCGTATGCGCCCGGTGCGCCGACTTCGAGAGCGAAAGCTTCGTCCCAGTGCACGCGCTCGGGGCAATCGGGCACGTTGAAGCGGTTCTTGATGGCGAGGCCCGGATGCGCCTGCTGCATCTTCCACGCCATCTTGTTGGCGCGGATGTAAAGACCACCCCAGCCCTGGGCATAGCCGATGAAGCCGGTGACCGTCATCGGGCCCTTCATCATGCGCGGCAGGGCCTGGCCCTCGGTGACGTCTTCCCAGTAACGGGGAGCGGCGCCGCGAACTTCTTCGTTTGCATAAAGCTCCGAGAATTCGGCCAGCTGCTCTTCGGTGAAGGGCACAACGCGGCCGCGGGCTTCGGTGTACTTGGTGCCGCGCTCACGTGCTTCGTCGCGGTCGGTACGGAACACCCAGCTGTCAGCCTCGGCAACCAGTTCATTGTGCTGGTTGTAGAAATCGACGTGGTAGATCTGCTGGAACGAGCGACCGGCGAACTTGGTCTGATGCTCGACGAGGTCCTTCAGATAGGCCTCGGTGCGGATGGTGTCGTTGCGGAACACCGGCTTGTGCCAGGTCCAGTCAGCGCCGGCCCACATGGCGTGGACGCCCGAAAGGCCACCGCAGTAACCCGAAATGATGCGGCTGCTGGTGAACAGGAAGCTGGGGAGCGCGACGAGGCTGCCGAAGCGGGTCTTGGCCGCATATTCCGGATCGCACCACAGCGGGTTGTCGTCGCCGATGCCGTGGGCATAGTGACGGATGGCGTCGCGGGTGGCTTCATAGTTCCACGGCTCGACAGTGTTGGTGATCTTGACGCCGATGCGTGAACGCAGGTCGGCAAGACCTTCCTCGGTGATCTTGGGAAATTTGGCTGACATTTTTCTCTTCTCCTGAAGGGTTCAGGCGGCCGAGGCAGCGGCCTTCGCCGCTTCCTGGTCGCGAAGCATCTTGCGGTGGACCTTGCCCGCGGGATTCTTGGGCAGCTCCTTCACAAATTCGACAATACGCGGGAATTCATGCTGGGCGAGCCGCTCACGCGTGAAGTCCTGCAATTCCTTGACGAGGGCCGGCGAGCCTTCGCAATTGGCGACGACGAAGGCCTTGACGACCTGTCCGCGCGCTTCATCGGGCACGCCGATCACGCCGCATTCCAGCACCGCGTCATGACGCAGCATGGTGTTCTCGATCTCTACCGCGGACATGGTCCAGCCGGCGGAAATGATCACGTCATCGGCGCGGCCGCAGTGATAGAAATAGCCGTCCTCGTCGATCTTCGCGCGGTCCTTGGTGGTCATCCACCCGCCGCCTCTCCACAACATCAGCTCGCCGATCTCGCCCGGATCGCAGGGGCTGCCATCGGGGCGCTGCACTTCGAGCTTCTGGCCGGGGACAGCCTTGCCGAGCGAGCCGGGCTTCACGGTAAAGTCCGGCGCGCCGGGGAAGTTGACCAGCACGACGCCGATCTCGGTCGTGCCGTACATCGAGCAGGCGGGGACCTTGAAATATTCGTCGATCCACTCAAGCGTGGCCGGGTCGATCGGTTCGCCCGTGTAGCTTAGCTTCTTGAAGTGGAAGTTGTAATCGCCTCCCTTTCCGCTGTTCTTCATCATGCGGTAGTGAGTGGCGGCAGCGCTCATGTTGGTGATGCCGTAATCGTCGAGCGCCTTCATCAGGCGGACGGGATCAAAGCGACCGGCGAAGGTGCCGGTGGTCACGCCCATTGCCAGCGGCGCGAGCGTGCCGTGCCACAGGCCGTGGCCCCAGGCGGGGCTGGACGGGCAGAAGAATTCGTCGCCCGGACGGATGCCGGTGCCATACAGCGCGGCGAACATCAGCGTCACCAAGGTACGGTGCGAATGCTTGACCGCCTCAGGCAGCTCGCGCGTGGTGCCGCTGGTGTACTGGAACACGGCCATGTCATTGGCCTTGCTCTTGGGCGTGTAGGTTTCGGGATACTGCTTGATCACGTCGAGCAGGCCATCGTCGGCGACGACAATGCGCGGCAGTCCGTCCGCGCCGACCGAACCGCGAGCCAGCTCTTCCTTCTCGCGGTTAGTGATCAGGATCACCGGGTTGCAGTCGCCCACGCGCAGCTTGAGTGCGTCGGGACCGAACAGGGTGAACAGCGGCACCGAGATCGCGCCGGTCTGCATCGCGCCGAACAGGCAGACGTAGAATGGCAGGCTGGGTTCGAGCATGAAGGCGATGCGGTCGCCCTTCTGGATGCCCTGCGCGTCGAGCCAGTGGGCGAACTGCGCGGCGCCTGCCGAGATCGTGTCGAAGCTCAGGATTTCATCGGCGCCGTCGGCATGGGCGATGCGTACCGCGGGGCGGCCCGTGCCGTCAGCGTGGCGGGTGATGCACTCATGCGCGATGTTCAGGTCTTCGCGGTCGCCGTCAAACAGCTCCCACAGCGCGGCCGAGGAGGCGTGGGCCTGAGCATCGGCATAGCTGGTGTAATCGGTGAGTCGGGTCATGATCAGCGCCTATGGCAGAACACGCTTGTCATTGCAAATATAGAATGCTATTCAATATACAGAATGACAAACGCCGAAGCCAACCCCGAACTCGCTGCCGCCGTGAAGGACAGCAAGGCCCCCGCGATCAGCCGCGCGGCGGCGGTCCTGCGCCTGCTGGGGCGAAGCGACTCTGCGCTCGGACTCAATCCGATTGCGCGCGAACTCGGGCTCAATCCCAGCACCTGCCTCTATGTCCTGCGCGCGCTGGTGGCGGAGGAGCTGGTCTCCTTCGATCCCGATACCAAGCGCTATGCGCTCGCCTCGGGCGTGCTCACCCTGGCGCGCGGCTGGCTGCGCAAGGACGAGTTCGCGCAATTGGCGCAGGCCCCGCTTGACCGGCTGAGCCGCGAATTTGGCGTCACCATGCTGGGGGTCGAGATCTTCGGCATCGATCACCTGATCGCCGTCGCGGTCAGTCAGGCTGGAGGCGGCTTCCAGATCGCCACCCAGGTCGGCAGCCGCTTCCCCGCACTGATCAGCGCCACCGGACGCTGCATCGCAGCCTTTGGCGGGTACGGCGAGAGCCAGCTCAAGGCGCGCTTTGAAACGCTGCGCTGGGAAGACCCGCCCAGCTTTGCCGAGTGGATGGAGCAGGTCGGCCAGACCCGCGCTCAGGGCTTCGGCATTGATGCGGGCAATTACATGGCCGGCGTCACGGTCATCGCCGCGCCCGTGTGGAAGGCGCCGGGCAAGCCAAGCCACGCGCTTGTCGCCATCGGGCTTTCTGCGGCGCTCCAGCGCGCCGGTCTGCCGGACTTGCAGGCGGCGCTGGTCGAAGAGGCGCGCGTGCTTACCCGGCAGATGGGCGGATCAGGCTGAAGCGAACCAGTTCCGTTTGAACCATAGCGCAAGATTGACCAGCGCGATCAGCACCGGCACCTCGACCAGTGGACCGATGACGGCGGCAAATGCGACAGGCGAGGCCAGCCCAAAAGCGGCAATCGCGACCGCAATCGCCAGTTCGAAATTGTTCGATGCCGCAGTGAATGACAGCGAGGTCGTCTCGGCATAGCCCGCGCCCATCGCCTTGCCGGCGGCAAAGGCCAGCACGAACATGACGACGAAGAAGATCACCAGCGGCACGGCAATCCGCAGTGCGTCGATCGGCAGGGCAAGGATTTCCGACCCCTTCAGGCTGAACATGGCGACGATGGTGAACAGCAGCGCGACCAGCGTGATCGGGCTGATCGCCGGCAGGAAGCGGCCCTCGTACCAATCCAGCCCCCGGCTGCGCACCAGCACCCGGCGGACGAAATAACCAGCGAGGAACGGCACGCCGAGATAGGCCAACACGGCCTGCGCGATGGTGCCAAATTCGATGTCCACCACTTGCCCTTGCAGGCCGAAGATCGGCGGCAGGAACACGAGGTAGAACCACGCGTAGGGGACATAGAAGAAGATCTGGAACACCGAATTGAACGCTACCAATCCGGTGACATATTCCGGGCTGCCCTTGGCCAGCTGGTTCCACACCAGCACCATGGCGATGCACGGCGCGATGCCGATCAGGATCAGGCCGGTCATGTATTCTGGGTGGCCCGGCAGCAGAGTCGCGGCGAGCAGGAACATGAAGGCGGGCGCGACGATCCAGCACAGGACAAACGACAGCGCGAGCATCCGCCCATCGCGAAACACCTCGCCCAGCGCCTCGTAGCGGACCTTGGCCAGCGGCGGGAACATCATCAGGATCAGGCCCACGGCGATGGGTACGCTGGTCGAATCGATCGACATGGCGTCCAGCGCTTGCGGCACGGCGGGTGCCAGCGAACCCAGCGCGATGCCGAGTGCCATGGCGGCGAAGATCCACAGCGTCAGGTAGCGGTCGATGAACGACAGGCGGGCGGGCGTTTCGGCTTCGGTCACAGTGCAATCCCCCTTGTGCATGGCGTGATCACGCCGCGCCTTCCATCTGGCCGATGCGGGCCAGTTCGCGCGTCAGTTCGGCGCGGTCCATCGTTTCGAACGGCAGGGCGAGCAGGGCCTGCGTCCGCATTTCGAGCCAGTCCCAGGTCTGCGCGAAGGCCGCGTCCTCGGCTGCCTCGCCGCCGGTTTCGTCGGCGGGATCGGGCAGGCCCCAGTGCGCCTTCAGCGGTGCGCCCATGAACACCGGGCAAGCCTCGCCTGCGGCATTGCCGCAGACGGTGATGGCAAGGTCAATCGGCGGCGCATCTGGTCCGGTAAACTCGTTCCACGACTTGGAGCGAAAGCGCGCGGTATCGATGCCTTTGCGCGCCAGCAGCCGCAGCGCGGCGGGGTGCGGCACGCCCTTGGGCTTGCTCCCGGCGCTATGCGAAACGATTCGTCCGCCGCCAAGCTGCGCCAGAATTGCCTCGCCCAGAACCGAGCGGGCGGAATTGCCGGTGCAGAGAACCAGCACGGAAAATGGCCTTGCCCCCATCGCCGGTCTTAGCAGCAGGAAGTGGCCGGCGCGGCGACCTTTGGCGCGCAGCAGGCATTGTCGGCAGTGTTGGTCGAGGCCAGTGCGGCGATGTCGGGGCTGTCGCCATAATTCGTGCTCTCACCCGTGGTGTGGAAGGCTTCCCAGACAACGCCGTCCGGATCGGCGATCCAGCTCTTTTCCGACTTGGCATAGCAGCAGGTCGTCGCACCCTCTTCCAGCACGGGGCCGCCGGCAGCCTTCAGGCGGCCATAGACCGCGGCGAGTTCGCTTTCGCTGTCGACCTGCACGCCAAGGTGCTCGACGCCCTTGGCCGCGCCGGCCTTCTGCGAGATGGCGAAGTTGACCTTCGGATCGTCCAGCATCCACTTGGCATAGTCGGCCTTGGTGACGCTGGGCTGCGCGCCGAACAGTCCGGAATAGAAGGCGATTGACTGGTCGAGATCGGCAACGCCGACATGGACATGGAAACGCATCAGGCAGCACTCCTTTCACCAGAGTTTTCGGAATCGACGGGCGAACAGGACGCGCCGCCGCAGCAGTTATCGGTGAGGTAGCCCATCACCCCGCGCATGGCGTCAAAGTCCGCCGCATAGATGATGGAGCGGCTCTGGCGGCGCTGGGTGGCAAGGCCGGCGTGGACCAGCTGGGCAAGGTGGAAGCTCATCGAGGAGGCGGGCAGGCCGAGTTCGTCAGCGATTGCGCCGGCGGGCATGCCTTCCGGTCCTGCCACGACAAGCAGACGGAAAGCGGCGAGGCGGTGTTCCTGCGCAAGGGCAGCAAGGGCGCGGATGACGGTATCGGGTTGCATCGCTTGTTCCAATGTTTCGATAAATATCGAAATATGGAAGTGATGGGCGCCTGTCAAGCGGCTGGAAACGCAAAGTGCGGAGCATGGCTTCCCATACCCCGCCCTTTGGCTTGCTTTGGTTCAGCGATCAGCCGGCAGCGTTCCAGCCGACGATAGCCTTGGTTTCGAGATACTCGGCAAAGCCCTCGACGCCCCATTCGCGGCCATTGCCCGAGCGCTTGTAGCCGCCGAACGGTGCGTTGAAATCAAACCCGCCGTTGACCCAGATCGCGCCGGTGCGCATCCGCTTGGATACGTCGCGCGCCACGCCCAGATCTTCGCCCGAGACATAGCCGCCAAGGCCGAAATCGGAATCGTTGGCGATCTCCACCGCGTGGTCGAGGTCGTCATAGCCGATCATCACCAGCACCGGCCCGAAGATTTCCTCGCGCGCAATGACCATGTCGTTGGTGCCGACGAAGACGGTGGGGCGGACGAACCAGCCCTTGTCGATGCCTTCGGGACGGCCCGGACCACCGGCGATGAGCGTTGCGCCTTCGTCGATGCCCTTGGTGATGTAGTCCTGGATGATGTTGTACTGGCTCTTGGAAACCACCGGACCCATGGCGAAATTGCCGGTGGGATCGCCCACGGTGACGCCATTGGCGGCTTCGGCAGCAGCGGCGATGGCTTCTTCCATGCGCGCGGCCGGCACCAGCAGGCGCGAGCCGGCCGAGCAGGTCTGGCCCGAATTGCCCATCATGCCGCCGGTTGCCCCGGCGACATTGGCGGCCATCGATGTGTCGTCGAGCACGATCCACGCGCTCTTGCCGCCCAGTTCCAGCCCGACGCGCTTGACCGTGTCGGCGGCGTCCTTCTGAATCTGCACGCCGACGGGCTCGGAACCGGTGAACGATATCATGTCCACATCCTTGTGCCGCGAAAGCGCCGCACCGATGACACTGCCCGCGCCCTGGACCATGTTGAACACGCCCGCCGGAACGCCTGCCGTGTGCAGGATTTCAGCGAGGATCTGCGCCGAATAGGGCGCGAGTTGCGGCGGCTTCAGGATCATCGTGCAACCCGTGGCGAGGGCCGGGGCGATCTTTACGCAGGTCTGGTTCATCGGCCAGTTCCACGGGGTGATCAGGCCGCAGACGCCGATCGGTTCCTTGCGGATCATGGTGACGCCGCGCTCTTCCTCGAACTTGTAGGTCTTCAGAACCTCAAGCGCGGTGCCGATGTGGCCCTTGCCGAGCAGCGTGTGGAACCCGCAGCCGAGCGACAGCGGCGCGCCCATTTCTTCGGTAACGGCCTCGCCCAGTTCGCGCTCGCGGCGTTCATATTCGGCGAGGATCGCGCCGAGCAGGTCGGTGCGTTCGGCTACCGTGCTGACCGACCACGAAGCGAAAGCGCGGCGGGCGGCGGCAACCGCCTTGTCGACATCGGCTTCGCTGCCAAGCGAGATCGTGCCCGATACTGCCTCGGTCGCCGGGTTGATGACCTCGGCGGTCTTGGGCGTGATGGGATCGACGAAAGCGCCGTCGATGTAGAACTGGGTGTAATTGCGCATTTCCTGCTCCCGAATCTGGTTGTGTCCGGTGGTAACGAAAAGGCCCGCGCGGCACCAGCAATGGCGCAGCGCGGGCCTTGGTATTTGCTAAGCCATAGGGCCGCTTACTGCGTGCCTTCGGCGTACCAGGTCCGGAAGCGTTCGTACTTCGGCATTTCTTCCGAGTTCGCCTTGGGATCGATCGGCACGTGGATCACCGATGGGCCGCCGCCGGCATCGATATGGGCATAGGCGCGGGCGATGGCCGGGCCGATCTCGTCAGCGGTGCGGACGAATTCGCCGCGTGCGCCAAGGCCTTCGGCGATCTTGTCAAAGCGGACCTTGTCGGACCAGTGCGTGCCGGTTTCCGCCGTGCCCTGACCAAAGGTGCGCTTGTAGACGCCCACTTCAAGGCCCCATTGGAAGTCGACTGCAACCACGCAGACCAGCGGCAGATTCTTGCGCACCGCGACTTCAAGTTCGCCGATGTGGAACAGGAATGAGCTGTCCGAGGTGACGAGCATGCCGGGACGGCCGGGGCCGTTCTCTGCAATGTCAGCCAGCATGGCGCCATTGGCATAGGGCAGGCCGGTGCCGATGTGGCCGTAGTTCTGGTTCCAGATTACGTCGTGCGGCTTGCACTGGTTATAGGTCCAGCCGAAGATCACCGAAGCGCCGCCATCGCGGATCATGATGCCTTCGGGCGGGAAGTGCTTGGTGGCTTCGACGATGAAGCGGCTGGTGTGGACTGCAACATTGCCGGTGCCGTCGCTCTTGGTCAGCGTTTCCTCGGCCAGTTCGGCCAGTTCCTCGGCGCCGTCCTTCATGAAGCGCTGCAGGCCGGGAGCTTCCTCGCGGCCTTCACCCAGCGCGCGGCTGAGCTGCGGCACTACGGCGCGGACGTCACCGACCAGCGGGATGTCGATCGGGCGGTTGACGCCGATGGCGGTCGCGTCCTGCTGGACGTAGATCCACTTGCGGGTCGCCTCGCCGTCGTACCAGTGGCGCCAGCGGCCGAAGTGCAGCGGCTCGCCCAGTTCGGTGCCGAGCGCGACGACAACGTCGCACTCCTCGACCGCGTCGATCGAGGCATCGGAAAACACGTACTGGAAGGTGCGGTCCTCAAGCCCCTTGATATAGGAGGTGCCGCCCGAGGTCTGGATCACCGGGCAGTTCATCTTCATGGCCAGTTCGCGCACGGCTTCGCCCGACTTGGTAGTGTGCACCGCGTGGCCGACCAGCAGGATCGGGTTCTTGGCTTCCATGATCGCCTTCGCCGCTTCGGCAATACGGTCACCGTCAGCACCCTGATTGGTCAGGCGGTAGCGGCTGGGTGCCGGAACCGGCGTGGGGTCGACTTCCTCGAGGATCACGTTTGAGGGATATTCGATGTAGCAGGGGCCGGGCGTGCCCGACATGGCGATGCGGATCGCTTCGTGGACGATCTCGTCCACCTGGTCGGCATATTCGATCACGCCCGAATACTTGACCGAATCCGCGATCATCGGTTCCTGGCGGACGAACTGGATGCGGCCGCGGCGGACGCGTTGTTCGGTGATGCGGGCGCGCTGGCCGCCAAGGAAGATGACCGGCGAATTCTCGACCTTGCAGCACTGGATCGCGGGCATCATGTTGGCCAGGCCCGGCCCGAGCGTGCCGAAGCAGACGGCGGGCTTGCCGGTGATGCGGCTGGCAGCTTCGGCCATGAAGCCGGCAGCGGCTTCGTGCCGGGGCGAAACCACGGTCCAGCCGCGGCTTTCCGCTTCGAGGCAGAGATGGACGAAGTTCGGATCGGGGATGCCGAACAGGGTCTTGATGCCTTCAGCCTCGAACAGGTCGAGCAGGCGCTTGTAGACAGGAACGCCCTTGGGCTTGGCGCCGGTATCGGCGGTGTCGGGCGTATCGGCGTAGCTCATGGCTCAACTTTCCCTGCAGTCTGGTCCGATTGCGGACACGGTCAATTTTCAGCCTCGCGGATTGCCGAACTTGCCCGCTGCCCGCAATGGCAAAGCAGGACGCACCGGCGATGGAATCGGGATGGTGGGCGAGTGGCTTGATCGCCGGGCTGCCGCCGCGCTAGCCACGCGCCATGAAAACCCGGGAAGGAATGAATGCCATGGCCAAGTTCGAGGCAAACCAGGTCGCCGACGTGCTGGCGATCCATCAGGTCATCAATGAATGGGCCTTCGAGATGGACGTCAACAATGGCCTGACCATGGCGCCGCTGCTGACCGAGGATTGCCAGTACGTGGTGCGCGGTGAATGCCGCGATGGTCGCGATGCCGTAGTAGCCTTTTACACCGGGCGGCTTGGCGAATTCCCCGATGGTCCGCCGATCCACCGCCATGCGCTGGCCAACCAGCGGGTGACGTTCAAGTCCGCGGACGAGGCGCGCTGCGATTTCAACCTGACCTATTTCTCCAGCGTGGTCACCAAGATGGGCGCGGACGTGGCCGATCCGCTTTCCTATGCGGATGTGTGGATGGACTGCCGGCGTGAGGCCGATGGCCACTGGCGGATTGCTAGCTTCGATTCGAAGCCGGTGTTTGTGCGTTCGGCGAAGCCCTAACCTTCTCCCCTCCCGCAAGCGGGAGGGGAACTTCAATCCCCGTGCACAACCTCCACCCGCGTCGCCTCGCCTTGCGGGCCCATCGGCGAATCGTATTCGATCACCGAACACACCGGGTTCACATGGCTGGCGAAAAGGTTGAGCTCGTCCTCCATGATCGCGGGCAGCCGCGCCGGATCGGAAATGATGCGCTGCGAGGCTTCGAATTCCTCGCGGCTGTTCCACCAGATTTCCATGATGCAATCATAGCCGGGATCGTGGACCTCGCCGGTCACCGGATTCTTTTCGGGCACCAGATAGCGGCGGACATAGCGCTGCGCACCCGGCAGCGAAGGCGCGCGGCCCTGCCGCTTGGAAAGCTGCGAATGCTGGTTTTCGTAATAGTCGAGGAACTCGTCCATCGTCATGTCGGGGCGTTTGCGGAAAAAGCAGATCTGCTTGAACATCGGATGGGTCCTTGGGTCTTGGCGTCAGTTCCAGAGGTCGTGTTCGCGTTCCTTGGTGATCGCGTCGAACATCTCTTCGATTTCGGGCTTGCCGAGCGCCTCGGCATAGATCTTGCCGTAGGAGATCGTCATCGGATCGCCCCAGGTTTCGGGCTTCCACAGGCCCGCGCGCAGCACCGGGCGCGAGCAGTGGAAGAAGGCGCGCTCGATCTCGACACGCATCATCAGCAGCGCCGGCTTGCCGCCCATGGCGTGGCGCTGGCAAACATCGGCATCGTCAATCAGCGTTGCCCTGCCGGTGACGCGCAGCGTGTCGTTGGTTGGCGGGCAAAGGAACAGCAGCGAGATACGCCCATTGGCGAGGATGTTGCTCAGCCCCATCTTGAGCTGGTTGCCAGGCCGTTCGGGGATCAGCAGGGTGCGTTCATCCACCACCTCGACAAAGCCTGCCCCGTCGCCCTTGGGGCTGATCTCGATGCCGTCTGGCCCTTCGGTGCCGATGAACAGGAACGGACTGTGCGCCACGAAGGCGAGCGCCTGTTCGTCGAGCCGGTCACCAACCTTGGCGGCGGCGCGCGGGCTGGCGTCGGGAATGATCGCCGCCAGTTGTTCCCGCGTCTCGATCCGCGCCACGGCGGCTATTCCGGCTTCAGAGCAAGCACCGATCCTTCGGCGCTGCCGGCGATGTAGATCGTCCCGTCGGCCCCGGCGGTGATGCCCGACATGGTCCACATCGGCCCGCAGAAGATGCCGATGCCGCCAAGCCGCGGCATTTCCATACCCACCGGCGCGCCGACCGGCAGGCTGGAAGCGAGCACTTCGCGTGCGCCGCCCGACAGGTCGGTGGAGATCAGTTCCTTGGTCCGAACATCGAGTACCAGCAGCCGCCCGCCGTGAACCGCGAGGCCCTCGGGCCGGCCCAGTCCATCGATCACGGTTTCGCTGCGTCCGCCGGCGATCTTCACCACGCGGCCGGCGTCAGTCTCGGACACATAGATCGTGCCGTCTGGGCCGATGGCCACGCCGCTGGGCTTGTCGAGTCCGCTGGCGAGCTCTTCGACATTGCCGTCCTTCACACAGTGAACCTTGCCGGTCTGGGCATCGGTGAAGACTGCCGTTCCATCTGCGGCTAGTGCAACGCCCATTGGCACGCCGAGCCCGGAAGCGAGCACTTCGCTCTCCTCCAGCCCGGGGCGGAACCGTGCGACCGTCCCGGCCGCCGTGGTCACCACCCATTCGCCGGGACCGTAGGCAGCGACATCGCGCGTCCAGCCGGGGAAGCCGGGCGAAAACAGGTGGCCGACCAGCTGCGGATCGCTGCCCGCCGCGAACGTATAGACGAAGCCGCCATCGGCGATGAACAGGGCACCATCAGGTCCGACCGCGAGGCCGAGTGGCCATTGCAGTCCGCGTTCGAGCAGCGGCTTGGCCACGCCAGGGGCGGTGATCTCGTGGATCGAACCGGTAATGTGGCTGACGAAAATCCGCTTGCCGACGAAGGTCACGTTGTCGAGCCCGGGGCCGATATTGGCGAGTACTTCCTGCGCGCCGGTGCGGGGATCGATCTTGAGCACCTGGCCCGAATGGACCTGCGTGGAGACGATGTAGCCATCGGGATGGAACTTCACCGAATCCGGCACGCCGAGGTCTTTGGCGACGACTTCGGGCTCGCCGCCATCAAGCCCGATGCGCCAGATTTCGTTCGCGCCCTGCGCCGGGAAATAGAGCTTGCCGTCCGGGCCGACGTCAAAAGCGTTGACCATTGGCACGTGCTCGAGAAGCACCTTGGGCGCACCGCCGTTGCGGTCCAGTTCCATGATGCGTGCATCAAGCGTCAGTTCGCCGACGATCAGCCGGCCTTGGTGGAAGGTGATCGGGTTGGCCGTGTTGATCTCGCCCTGCAGCACCTGCGCCGTGCCGTTGGGGCGCAGGACGGAAACGCGGTTCAGTGTGATCTCGGTGCAGTAGAGATTGCCCTCGTCATCGAAGACAAGGTCGTCAGGCGCGGTGATGCCGCCGCCGATTGCGGTGAGCGCGGAGACTTCGCCGCTGTCGGGATCGATAGTGGAAACGCGGCTGCCCGCAACCTGCGCGACATAAATCTTGCCGTCCGCGCCGGTGCGGATGCCGTTCGCCCCGGCCAGCCGGCTCGGGCGGGTGGCGCGGGTCAGCGTCCAGCCTTCGGCAACCTGTGCCGACGGATTTTCTGCAGGGCGGCCGCTTGCCAAGGTCATTGCACTCTCCCGGTTTTATCCGGTCGCAATGTTTCGTCCGGCGCGGCGAAGCGCAACCATGAATTGCGCGCCGGAGCGATGCCTTGGGATCAGCTCCCCACCATCCCGAAGCTAATCCCCAGATGCGCGCCAAAGCCGCCCTCGGCTGGGTGGAAGGTGAGATTGTTCGAAGGATCGCGGATCGCGTCCATGCTTTCGGCCACGGAATCGATCGACCAGTCCTTGTGCCAGACGCCGTGCGTCTCGGTGACATAGACCCGCGCCATGCGGCCGGCGACGGCGGCATAGATCTCGGCGCTGACCGCGCAGTCCTCATGGGTGAGGTAGCCCACCATCGGGGCGACCAGTGCAGGGTCCATCGGCGGGAACTGGCTGGTGTCGATCCCCTCGGCCATGCGCGTCACCGCGCCGGGCAGGATGACATTGCTCTTTACGCCGAAATCGTTGCCCTCGACGCTGATGGCGTTGTTGAGCCCGATCATGCTCGCTTTCGACATGGCGTAATGGACGGTCTGCGGCATGGTGTAGATGCCGCCGATCGAGCCGGTCAGCACGACACGGCCATAGCCCGCCGCCTTCATCAGCGGGAAGGCCGGACGCACGACATTGAACGCGCCCATCATGTGGACATCGACCAGCGCGCGGAATGCTTCG
>NZ_JBBHJY010000007.1:0-259792 GCF_037572715.1 Novosphingobium aquae
GCTCACCTACCATAGCATCGGCCGCGCCTGACCTCAATTATGGGACGAATGGCATAGAAACCGCGATTTACTTTGCAGATCGTCCAGATGCATGGACGGATGGTTGCTCTAATCCTGGCTGCGCCATAGCCTGCTGACCATATCCGCACACCATTGACGGAGGTTGGCCATGATAGCCGCACGGGAGATTTCTGAATTCCAGCCCAGCGCTGCGCCCCCTGAGCGCAGCCGCAGCGACGGGTGGTCGCTGTCCGATTTCCTCAACCTGCTCGACCTGCGCGGCCAGACCTGGTGCATTGTCGAACTGCGCGGATCGGCCGGGTTCAACCTGCCGGGGGACGATGGCGTCGCCTTTTACGGTGTGATAAAGGGCAGCGTCCGCATTGCCGGGGTCGCCGGTGGCACGATCGAGGTAGGCCAGGGACAGGTGCAAATCGTCCTGTCTGGTGAGGCCCATGCCATCCGTTCAGAAGCGGACAGCCCGACTGTGGTGCTCGATTTCCTTCGCCACGAACAGGCGGTCGATACCCCGCCCACCTTCACCATCGGCACCGGACCGATCGCGGCGCGAGTGCTGTGCGCGCGACTCAAGGTGACATGGCCCGCCGGTCTGCGCCGCACCGCGATGCCGGCATCGGTCCGCATCGAGGAGCAGGTGCTGGGCAACGAACTCAACGTCGTGCGCACTGAAACGCTGCAACGCTTTTCTGTCGGTGCGGGATCGACCGCGCTGCTCACCCGCCTCGCTGCGCTGTGGCTGGCGATCACACTGCGCAACCATCCGCAGTGCCCGCTGCTGTTCCGCATGTCGGCTTCGGCCGATCCGATTGCCCATGCGCTGCAACTAATCGATGCCGACATCGCCAGCGAATGGTCGGTCGAACGCATGGCGCGCAAGGTTGGCATGAGCCGATCGAGCTTCGCCGCGCGCTTTACTTCGGAGGTCGGCCAGACACCGATGGAGCTGCTCACCGAAAAACGGATGCACGCCGCCGCCGAACTGCTGCAGCACAGCCGCATCAAGATCGCTGAAATCAGCGGCCGCGTCGGTTACCAGTCCGAAGCCGCCTTCAGCCGGCGCTTCGCCCGCTTCTTCGGTATGTCGCCTGGGCAGATGCGGCACGGGACGGCGGAGGACAAACAATAGATCTCTCCCCACTGGGGAGAGATAGGCAGGCTTGGCAGCTTGCTGCCTAGCCGAAGTAGAGAGGGACCTGCGCGTTGCACGGCCCCTCTCCCAATCTTCTCCCCGGCGGCGAGAGGGCTTTGTCTCACACCTTGATCCCGTACAACTTCGCCGCGTTCAGCCCCAGCACCTTCGCGCGCTCATCCGGCGTCAGCGCGCCGGTGCGCTCCTCAAGGTTGTCGACCGGCCACAGGCTGGTGGGATGCGGGAAATCGGTTTCGAACAGGCAGTTCTCCACCCCGACGCGGCGGACCATGTCGGCCATGTTCTTGCCCTGCTCAAACCAGAAGCAGGCGTGGAAGTTGCTGCGGAAGTATTCGCTCGGCTTCTTTTCAAAGCCCTTGGTCTCGGCAATCTCGGCGAGCTGGTAATCGAGCGCTTCCATCAGGAACGGCACCCAGCCGATGCCACTTTCGACCGAGACGAATTGCAGCCCCTTGAAGCGGTCGAGGATGCCCGAATAGATCAGGTTCGACATCACCGCGCCGTTGTTGAAAAAGATCATCGCGCCCGAAATGCCAGAACGCAGGTCGCGCGGCAGGCTGGGCCAGCCCTGCTTGCCCATCCAGTCGATCGCGGTTTCGCTCGCGCCGATGTGGAAGTTGACCGGCAGCTTCTTTTCTTCGCAGACTTCCCACAGCGGGAACCAGTGTTCGGTGCCGAGGTCGGGAATCTGGTTTCCGTCCTCGTCCTGAGACGTGTGCGGGTCAGAATTGATGTTGATGCCCTTGAGGCCCATGGCGATGCAGCGTTCGGTTTCGATCACCGCCTGCTTGACGTCCCACCATGGCAGCAGCGCCATCGGGAAGAGCCGCTGGCCGCTTTCTTCCTGAAGTTCAGCCATGGCATCGTTGTAGATCTGCACGCAGGCGAGGCGCAGTTCGGGATCGACGCGCGCCGAAGCCTGACCGCCGAAGCCGAGGATGTTGGGGTAGACGATCTGCGCGAAGATCCCCGCGTCGTCCATCAGCGCCAGCCGTTCCTTGACTGAGGACGATCCAACATGAACCTCCTCGAACTGGACCTTGAGGAAGGTGTCGAGATCGCGGATCTTGCCGCCCTCTTTCAGCACCGCGCTGTTGGGATGGGCGCCGTGGCCGATCGACTGGTTGCCATCGATCACCCAGCACCGCTGGCCGTTCAGCATCTTCACCTGCGGCACCCGGTCGCGCAGCGCGGCGGGCGCGCGCTTGACCCACAGGTCATGCGGTTCGGTCAGGTGGGTATCGGCATCGATGATCAGCGGTGCGGCGGTGGACATGGCACTCTCCCTTGTGGACGCCAGACTAGGCGGCTGCGGGAGATGGGCCAATCGCTGTCAGGCCGCTGCGACTGCCTTTGCGTCCAGCGCCGCGACGAGCTGCGGTACATCTGCGAGTGAGCGCAAGGCATCGTTGAGGTGCGTGCAGCCTGCCGGTCCGCGCAGCCGCTCCAGCACCGCCTCGCGGATGGCATCCATCGGCGTGCCGACCAGCGCCTTGGCATTGGCAATCGCGCCCGGGCACTCGCGAAACGGCAGGACGCGCGGTTCGGCATCAAGGCTGGCAATCACCCGCGTCACAGGATCGAGCGCAACGTGCAGGATATACTCATGCAGCGCCGCCCGCCCGCCATCGGGACGCGGGGCCGAATCCTGGAACGAGGCTTCGACACGGATGGCATCGGTTTCGCGCCACACATCGATGCGGCGGGCGCGGCGGAATGACACGCCTTCGGATACCGGGAAGGCGTGCCAGCCATCGGGATCGGCCGGATTGCGCAGTTCCTTGCCATCGGCGGCGATGTGATGGCTGAGCCGTGTATCGGGATCGTGCGATGAAAATCCCGGCTGGAACCCCCAGCAAACGTTGGTGCGCTCGGCCAGCATCTCGGCCATGTTCACAGCGCCGGTAACGCCCTGCATTTTCGCCAGCCAGTCCTCGCCCCACTGCGACCAGCCCCAGTTCGACACGAGGCTGGTGCCGGAAATATCATCGAGTAGCAGGTACAGCGGGTGCGCCTCTGCAATCAGGTCAGGCAGCAGATCGCGCATGAACACGCGCAGGTGGCCCCCGCCCTTCTGCCCGATGAGCTGCTGCAACTGCGGCGGCGCAGGATCGGCACTGATCGCGATGATCTTTCGGTCGAAATCGAGGTCAGCACTAAGCCGCGCCTCTGCCCGAACACTGTCCGCACCGTCCGCGCCCTTGATTACATCGCGCGAGCGGCCTTCGAACCGGCGCAGGTCCACGCTGCCATTTGGCCATGTGACATCGAGGCTGGAGGTCCGGCGGATCGATCCGGCGCGGCGCAGCGGCGAGGGATTGGCGGTCGAGCGGACGGGCTGATCGTAATTCATGATCCCCCGCCTTTGGGCACCGCTGCCTCCTTTGGCAAGCGCAGGAACAGCAGGCTGCCGAACAGCACCAGAACCGAGGTGATCCAGAGGAATGGCGTGAACGTGTCATAGGCCGCGAGCAGCCGGCTGTTGAGCAGGACGCCGCTGATCGAGGCGATGTAAAGCGCGCAGTAGCACAGGCCGAGCGCCGTGCCGAAAACCTCGATCCGGAAAAAGCGCCCGACGAGGAACGAGAGCAGGTCACCCTCGGCCCCCACCGTCACCCCGACAAGGAACACGGCCATTGCCACGGCCCATGCCGTATCGACCGGCCCGGCCAGCAGCGCGAGGCCGAAGGCGGGCAGCACCATCGAAACCGTGGCGACAATTCTCGAGGGGAAGGCATCGAGCGCCAGCCCGCAAGTGATCCGGCCAATCAGCGTACCCAGCGAGTAGACTTGCAGCATCCGCGCCGCTGCCATCGCATCGAAGCCCTGTTCCTTGATCAGCAGCACGAATTGCGAGCCGTGGAGCGGCGTGTGGATCGTGGTCAGCAGCACCCCGGCGAAGATCGCCCAGAAGACCGGGCTGCCCAGCACTTCGCGGAAATGGCGTTCCTTGGGCGCGCCAGCAACCGCCTTCGCTCGGACCGGCGCCGCGCCGCTGCCCTTGGGGATCAGCGCGACGGCTATCAGCCCGCCGACCAGCACAATTCCGGCCAGCACCATGTAGCCGGAGCGCCAGCCATGTTCGGCTATATAACCGGTGATGAACGGCGGCGCGATGATCCCGGTGAGCGCGGGGGCGCTCATCACGATGGTCAGCGCGAGGCCGCGGGCATTCTCGAACTTTTCGACGACCAGCCGCGTGTAGGTCACCGGGCTGGTCAGGCAGCCGACTACCAGCACGCCCGCCGAACAGGCGAAATAGTACCGGAAATCACCCTTCAGAAAGGCAAACAGGCAGATCACCGCCGGCAGCAGAAGCACGCCGAGCGTCGCCATGCGCTTGGCGCCGTAACGATCGGTCAGCCGCCCGGCGATCGGCATGGTCGGCAGCGTTGCCAGCATGGTGAAGCCGATCAGCGCAAAGGTGGACCGCGTCCAGCCGAAGTCCTTGATCAGGAACGGCGCGAAGATCGAGGTGATGTAGGAGAACATCGACAGCCCCACCGCCATGCCAAGGCTCGCCGCGAGGAGCACGCGCCAATTGCGCGCCAGTTCGCCCAGGTATTCCTTGCGCTCGCTCATGGTCTCTCCCTCATCGGCCTGCGCATTCTTGCCATTATTGCCCCCTTGTCGATTGCGCGTTTCGCACATGGACATTGAGCGTCGCTGCGATGCCGGGCAGGATGGCGCCATGGACTTCGAAACCCTGCTCATCGAACGCGAAAATGGCCTGCTGGTCATCACGCTCAACCGCCCGGCCAGCCTCAATGCGATCACTCCGCAAATGCATGGCGAACTGGAGGCGGCGTTCAATATGTTCGCCGGCGACGACGATCTGCAGGTAGCGATCGTCACCGGTGCGGGGTCTCGGGCGTTTTGCGCGGGCAGCGATCTCAAGGCGTTTCGCATCAAGGACGCGCCGCCCTACCCGGAGCATGGCTATGCCGGGCTGATCAAGCGCCACGATCTGGTCAAGCCGGTGATCGCGGCGGTGAACGGCCTCGCGCTGGGCGGCGGCATGGAAATGGCGCTCGCGTGTGATGTGATCATCGGCGAGGAGAGCGCGAACTTCGGGCTGGTCGAACCGAAGGTCGGGCTGATCGCGATTGCCGGCGGCATTACCCGGCTGGTCCGCGCGGTGGGCCCCAAGCAGGCGATGATCCCGCTGCTGACGGGGCGCCAGGTCACCGCCGCGCAAGGTTTTGCTCAGGGCTTTGTCAGCGAGGTTGTTGCGGGCGGCGAAGCGCTGACCCGAGCCCGCGCCCTGGCGCAAGAGATCATGGCCTGCGCACCGCTCGCCGTGCGGGCGACCAAGGAAATCGCCTATAAGTCGATGGACGAACCCGACCTCGCCTCAGCCATCGCGGCGCAGGACCATTACCCCGCCTACAAGGCATGGATCGCCAGCGAGGACGCCGCCGAGGGGATGCAGTCCTTCGTCGAAAAGCGGAAACCGGTCTGGCGGGGGCGCTAGAGTTTCGCCGGCAGGTCCCTGATCCGCTTGCCCGTCGCCGCTGAAATCGCGTTGGTCACGGCGGGCAGCACCGGCGGCAGCGCCGGTTCGCCCAGACCTGACGGCGGGTAATCGCTCAGCACCCACGAAATCGCGATTTCGGGCGTCGCCGAAATGCGCGGCAGGGCATAGCTGTCGAAATTCTTCTGTTCAATTTCGCCATCGGTAAAGGTGATCTGGTGGTGCAGCGCCTCGGCAATGCCGTCGATCACCGATCCGCGCACCTGCGATTCCGCGCCGAACGGGTTGACGATCTGCCGCCCGACATCGGCAGCGACCCAGACCTTGTGGACCTTGGCCTCGCCGTTCTCCACGCTGACGTCGGCGACCTCGGCGAAGTAGCCGAGGTGGCAGAAATAGAACCCGAAGCCGAGCCGGCGGTTGCCCGACTTGGGCCGGCCCGCCCAATTGCAGTCCGCCAGCACCCGCTCGACCACGCCGCGCGCGCGGCCCGTGGTGAAGGCCCCCGAGGCGCGCGTGGGATCGCCGCGATCTCCGACCACCCGGTCCCCGGCGCAGAGTTCGAGCACGAGGCTCGGCAAGTCCCTGCCCGCCATTTCGGCCACTTCATCAAGGAAGCCGTTCATCACGAAGGCCATGGCGTTCGATTCCGGCGCGCGCATCGGGCCGGTTGGGATGATCGAGGGAATGACGTTCTGCGCAAACAGCAGGTCGGGGATCAGGCCCGCCGGGAACTGGCTGTCACGCATTCCGGCGGAACGACCGGCCTTGCCGCCCTGCCCCACGGTGACAAAGTGATCGGCAAGGCCGACCAGCTTACCCTGCCCGTCTATACCGGCGCGCAGGTTGTGCCAGCCGCCGGGGCGGAAATAGTCGCGCTGCAGGTCTTCGGTGCGGTTCCACAGTAGCTTGATCGGTTTGCCGGGAAGTGCCTTGGCGATGGCGGCGGCCTGCAGCATGAAATCGCCCATCAACCGCCGGCCAAAGCCGCCGCCGTTGCGGGTAATGTGGATCGTCTGGCTGGCTTGCGGAATACCGAGATTACGCTCGATGGCGTCAGCCCCCGAACCGGGGTTCTGCGTCGGCGCCCATAGCTCCAGCTTGCCGTCCTGGAAAAGGGCCGTGCAGTTCTGCGGCTCAAGCGGGGCGTGGCTGAGGTACTGGTACGAATAGCGCTGGGTGATCTGGCGCGTGCCCGCCTTGATCGCCGCCAGCGCATCGCCATCGCGGCGCAGGTCAGCGGGAACGCCCGTTTCATGCAGGCGCGCGGCTTCGGCGGCATAGGCAGACCACGAATGGCCCTTTGAAGCCGAGGTGTCCCATTCGACAGCGAGCAGTTCGCGCGCCTGTTCGGCATACCAGTGGTTAGTCGAGACAATGGCGACGCCGTCCACCAGCCCATCGGCCACGGCGGTTCCGGCGATCTGCAGCACCGCAACCACGCCCGGCGCAGCCTTCGCCGCGGCGAGGTTTGCCTTCACCAGCTTGCCGCCATGCGCAGGCCCGGTCTCATAAATTGCGTGGAGCATCCCCGGCAGCCGGACATCGATGCCGAACAGCGGCTCGCCGCGCAGCACCCTGGCACTGTCAACGCCGACGGTCGGCTTGCCGATGATGCGGAAGGCCTTTGCGTCCTTGAGCGGAACCTTGGCGAGGTCAGGCGCGGGCATGGTCGCGGCGAGCGCGGCCAGTTCGCCATAGGACCATTTGCGGCCCGATGCCTTGTGCAGCACCCAGCCCTTGTCGGTCGTCAGTTCGGATACAGGAAGCGCCGCTTTAGAAGCCGCCGCAGCAAGCAACATGGCCCGCGCCGCCGCACCCGACTGCCGCATCAGCAGCCAGTTCTGCGGAGTCGACTGACTGCCGCCCGCAAACTGCCGGCCGTAGAGCTTGGGATTATAGTCGGACTGGACCACCGAGACCTGTGACCAGTCGCAGTCGAGCTCTTCCGCCACCATCATCGGCAGCGACGTCTTGATGCCCTGCCCGATTTCCGGATTTTTGCTGGTGATGACGATCTTGTTGTCGGCAGCGATCGATACCCAGACCGACAGGGCGGCGGCGGCAGCCTTGTCCGCAGCCAGCGCGCCCGGCACACCAACGGCAAAGGCCATCCCGCCCCCGGCGAGCGCCGAAACCTTGAGGAATGCGCGACGATGAAGGACATGGGCGTTCATGCCTTCTCTCCCTGGCCTGAGGCACTTCGGATCGCGGCGCGGATCTTCGGATAGGTGGCGCAGCGGCAGATGTTGCCTTCCATCGCCGCGTCCACCTCGGACTCGCTCGGCTTGGCATTCTCACGCAGCAGTGCGTGGGCGGACATGATCTGCCCGGCTTGGCAATAACCGCACTGCATCACGTCAATCTCGAGCCATGCCTTGCGCAACTTTTCGGCAAGGGCATCGTTCAGTCCTTCGAGCGTAGTAACCTTACCCTTGCCTAGATCTACCACGGTAAGCTGGCATGACCGGGTTGGCGCGCCATCGACATGGACCGTGCAGGCCCCGCACAGCCCGGCGCCGCAGCCGAACTTGACGCCCGACAGGCCCAGTTCATCGCGCAGCACCCACAGCAGCGGCATGGTCGGCTGGGCAGTGACGCTGCGCGCCTTGCCGTTAACTTGGATCGAAAAGGTCTTCGCTTCGGCCATTGTCGCTCACCTGTATTGCGCGCGGGATGGCTGACCGAATCTTACGGCCCTTTGCCACCCAGTTTTCTGTGATCCCAAGACATGATCTTATCGGGCTTTACGCGAATGACCACCCGCTTTTCGGCCATGCGCGCTGCCATTTCATCGAGCGACTTCGCAGTCTGTCCGGGGAAGTGGTGATCGACCAGCACCCGCATCAGCGCGGTGCGTTCGGGATTGTCCTCGATAACCTCGGCCGTACCGTTGATCGAGACGCCGCGCAGCTGGTCATAAGTGCGGCCATCCTCGGCCAGAACGGCAATGCGGGGGTCGCGCTGGAGGTTCACCACCTTCTGCGACTTGCCATAAGTCTCGAACAGGATCGCGCCGTCATGGACCGCAAACCACACGGTGGTCAGGTGCGGCGCGCCGTCCTTGCCCAGGGTCGCCACCTGCAGCGAATGGGCTTCGGCGAGGAAGGCGGAGACCTCCGCATCGTTCATGCGGACTGCGTCGCGGGATTTTGCCATGGCGGGGAGGTAGTCAGTCTCCGTCGCGCGCGTCAATCGCCGCGAGGAAACCCAGCGAACCGGCAGCGGCCTCCGCCTTCATCGAATCGCACACGTTTTCGAAGGTGACGCCGGGTATGGTTTCCTTCACCCGGTCATTTCCTGTCGCCCCGACAACGCGGCACACCCGCTTGCGGCAGCGCCAACCGGCGTGGGTCTTGACCCATTCATCGTCGTACCAGCCGGAGCCATCCCACAGAGATCCGCCTTCTGCGGCATGCCTCACCAGTCGCCACTGGCCGTACGTGAAGGAATGCGCGTGATCGCCCAGCACCCGCACCTGATGGTTGGTCATGACATGTTGGGTGGCGTCGAGCGGCGCGTGGAAAGCGGCGAAATCGGCCTTCCAGTTTTCCAGCCCGTGCCAATGGGCCGAACCGCCGAAGTCCGCATCGACATGCTCGGTAAACACCGCGTCGAACAGGTCCCAACGCTGCGTATCGACGGCGAATCCGTAGAGGTTGAGCGCCTGGATGATGTCGCTGCGGTCTGACATGGCTTAGCCCCCCAGTGAAACGTCCGCCGTGCCGGTGAGGATCGTATCACCGTCTTGCGTGGTCATCTTCGTCTTCACCGTGACGATCGGCACACCGTATGCCGACTGATCCTGCTTGTCGACGATCTCGGCATCGACGAAGGTCACGTCACCTTCAAAGGCCGGGCTGCGGAACTGGGTTTTCGAATGCCAGACATAGCCGTCGAGCCCCGCCCAATAGGCGACCGTATCCATATGCCAGGCGTTCATCGACGAGCCATAGCCATAGGCCCCGCCCATGCCGACGTTCTCCGCCTTTTCGCTGTTGATGTGCCCCGATGACGGCCCGTGGAACAGCCCGTCGGCGTGGCGCGGATCGATCTTTCGCATGTCGAAATCGTAGGTCATGTCCTCGGCGAAACCGGCGTCTTCGGTGGCTGGATCGTAAGCGCCTTCAGGCACGTTCCAGCGCCACGAACCCCAGATATTCTGCCGATGCGCGCGGCATTCCAGCGCAAAGGTGACGACCGAGTGCGGCCCGATCACGCGGCGGGGCAGCTTGTCACCGACATTGACCGAGGCGTAGCTGGGCGTGATGCCTTCGCGGTTTGACAGGATCCACTGGTGGCGCAGCTTGTGGATCTCGGCCAGTTCGGCCTTGTCCCACTTTTTGGGGCTGCGCTTTTCCTTGCCATAGACGCCGCGCTTGTTGGCCTCCTCGATCAGGTAGCGGATCGAGGTCGCGCGCTCCTTGGCAACCAGCGCGCCGTGCTGGTTGCGGTGGACGGTATCGCCGTTGGCGAACATCGTCGGCCCGGCAAATGCGGTGTCGGTGACCTTGTATCCGGCAAATCGGCGCTCCTGCACCAGCTTGTCACCCGGGCGCACGGGGGTGCCATAGAACCACCACTCCTCGCCCGCAAAGATCAGGTGCGATCCGGGGATCTTGCCGACGCAGCTCGGATGGCAGCCGTGGCCATAGTCCATCGCGACGGTGAAGCTCTGCGGCGCGACGATGCCGCCGAACTTGCTGGCGCGGGCGAAATTCTCGTCCCAGTGGAGCGGATTGGCATAGTCCATCGCCTGAACCCAGCGGCGGATATCGGTGGCGTTGCAGGGGTCCCACATCTCGGCATAGACGATCTGCTTGCCGATCCATTTGTCGACATCGCTGGTGTCGAGCGCAGGGGCATTATTGTGGCCGGTTTCAGCCATGGCGTTCCACTCCCGGAATTGCGATTTGTCCGAATCCATGGGCGGATGGCCCAGTCCTGCCAATGGCCCCAGCCGCAGAGCCAAGTGCCGCAGACGGCAATCAACCGTCAGTATTGCTGATCGCGCTCTCGAACAGGCCCTGCGGGCTAACCCAGTCCTTGCGCACGCGGCGGAGCGCAATCAGCCATTCGCCGTCCACCTTGCGGAAATCGTCGATGTAAACGCCGCAGTGATCGGGGCCGATGTCGGTCCAGGCGGCCCAATAAGTGCGGACTTTCGCCGTGTTCGGCCCGGTCAGATCAATCTTGCAGGTGCCGAGGTGGTGGCGCACGAAGCTTGCCTTGTGGACCGTGTCCTGTCCGGGCTCACGGCTCAACCAGCGGTTCTGCCAGGCGCGGATCGTCTCGCGCCCTTCATAGCGGAAAATGAAGTCCCCCGGCGCGCGTTCGGACTGGATCACCCCGTCCTCGGTGAAGCAGGCGGCATAGTCGTCGACCTTCAGCCGGTCGCCCGACACATTGTACTTCGCCAGCGTATCGCGGATCGCCTCGCGCGCCAGAAGGTCATCGATGGTCATGCTGCCGGACGTTCGCCGATCGGCGAGACATAGACGTGGAGGCGCTTCAGCTTTCCGGCATCGTTGAACTCGTAGATCGTCACCGTGTTGGAAACGTGCGTCATCCCGCCGCGCGTGTTGCGTTCCTCCAGTTCCAGCGCAACGAGGCCGGGCACTTCAGTCATGCGCCGCAGCGTGCCTTCCCAGTCTGTGTGGCCGCCATACTGGGTAACGTAATGGCGGTAGGTCGGCCAATCGATGACCTCGGCTTGCGGCCCGAGGAACACGCCCTCGCGCACGAAGCCATCGACATCGACCAGCTTCTCCATCTCCGCCCAGTCAGCATCGCCGAGCGTGCCGGCCTTGGCCTTAGCCGCGATCCCGCTGAAGGCCTCGCTATAAGCAATCACTGCGCGCGACAGTCCGGTAAACTCGCTCGACGGCGGCATTTCGTTGGCCATGGGTCTTCCTCTTCCAGTTGCGGCTTGGGTCAGGACATTACCTGCCCGCCGTCGACATTGATTGATTGCCCGGTGATCGTGCGCGCCTCGTCAGAAGCGAGGAACAGCGCGAGGTTGGCGACGTCCTCGGTCGTCGAGAAGGTACGCAGAGCCACCGTGCCGGTCAGCCCGGCCTTGATTTCCTCTGGCGTAACGCCTTTTTCGCCGGCGATCCGCTTCATGTAATTGACCATCAGTTCGGTCTCGATCGCGCCCGGCACCACGCAGTTGCAGCGGATGCCGAATTCGCCAACTTCCTTTGCAATCACCTTGGTCAGCACGCGCAGCGCGCCCTTGGCGGCGGAATAGTGGCTCTTGCGCACCAGCCCGTCCCAGCCCGCGCCGCTGGAGAAATTGACGATGGCGCCGCTCTTGCGTTCGAGCATCGAGGCGTTGAGCACGGCCTTGCTGCACAGCATCGCCGCCATGCAATCGACCTTGTAGGTGTCGAGGAAGTTGTCGACCGTCTGTTCCCAGATGAACTTGTCGGTTCCGGGAACGGCGGCGTTGTTCAGCAGGATATCGACCTGGCCCCAGCGCGACATCGCGGCACCGACCATGGCGATCACATCGGCCTCGTTCGTGACGTCGGCTTGCACGGCGATAGCATCCGGCCCGATCGCCTCCGCCTCGGCCGCGACCATTTCCAGCCGGCGCGCGGCCATGACGACCATCGCGCCTTCCTCCACCAGCATCCGCGCCATCACGGGCCCAAGGCCCGTGCTAGCGCCGGTGACGATGGCGACCTTTCCGGCGAAGCGCGGCGGGCGGCTCATATCTCCATCACCTTCTTCATCGTGGCGTGGCTCTCTGGCGAACCATCAAGCGCGCGGTTAAAGCGTTCGGCGATACGCCAGCCGTCAGCGGTGCGCTTCAGCGTCCAGTGATTGACGGCCGCGCGCCAGAGGAACCAGCGATCGCCCTCTTTCAGGATCACCACCGAATAGCCGACCGCCTGAGCATCGTCGCCACTCACAGTGATCTTCGGCGTTGCCGTCATGTGCGCGCAGCCGGTGTTGACGAGGTCAAGATGCCCCGGCCAGCCATACATGCCGGCGATTTCATCCGGCGCGGCAAGGCGCTTGGTGCCGCCGTCTGGCAGCGTGAAACTGTACCCCCCGCCATCAACCCACAGCGACCCTGCCGGCTCCGCCGTGGCGGAATCCACCAGCGGGCCGTACGTCATCAGCAGGTTCTGGATGGCAAGCTGGTCTTCCACCGCCCGCAGGCGGCTTTCAAGCTCTAGTAGCCGCGCGTCTCGATCCAATCTTCGTGCTCCCCGGGACGATAGGTGACGCCGGGCGTCTTGCCCGACTTGGTCTTGAGATCGAAACCGATGGCATCCGCCCCGCCCTCGATCGGCACGCCGAAGGCCGAGATCGCCCAGCTCGTCATCACGTAATTGCCGACCAGCATGACGAGATCCATGATCTGTTCCTGCCGCAGGGTCTTCTGCAGCGTGGCCCAGGTTGCGTCGGAAACGTTGTTCGACTTGATCAGTTCATCGCAGGTGGAGAGGATCGCGCGCTCTTCGTCGGTGAAGGCGTTCTCACCTTCAGGAAAGTCACGGATCTGGGCGATTTCTTCCAGCGTGATGCCAGCCTGCATCGCGTAGCCCACATGGTTGTGCCATTCGTAATGAGACTTCACCAGCACCGCGACGCGCAGCACGACGAATTCCAGCTGACGATTGTTCAGCGTGTGCCCCGTCATGAAATACTTGCCGAAGTGACTCCATGCCAGCGCCATGGGCGGATGGTTCGCCATGATCTGGATGATGTTGGTCTTCGAACCTTCCTCCCACGAATTGGGCTCGCCCCAGAAGGATTGCACTTCGCGCGTGGCGTCGGTCCACGTTTCCTTGGGCGGCCACTTGATGCGGAATTCGTTGGGGACGGACGACAAGGAAGCTCTCCCGGTATGGCAGTGGAATTTGAGCGGAGGTTCAGCGCGTCCACCGCGCCGGGTCAAGCAGGGATGAAAGCCTATCGCCGGGGCGTGTCAGGTAACCGACCAACCTGCGTCGACGCAGATCGTCTGGTTGGTCGCATAACGCGCGGCGGGCGAGACGAAATAGGCAACCGCTGCGGCAATATCTGACGGCTCGCAGAAACCGAGCGCCGGCATCCGCCGTGCCGGGCCTTCTGCCGGCGGGCCCTTGGCGCCAATCGCACCGGGCGAAGCTACGCCGCCGGGAAGCACGGTGTTCACGGTGATACCATATTCCGCGAGTTCGAGCGCCGAAGCCTTGGTCAGCGCGGCAAGCGCGCCCTTGGAGCCCATGTAGCTGGCCAACCCCTTGATCGCCTGACCGCGCAAGGAACACGAGGCGAGGTTGACGATACGTCCGCCCTGCCCGGCGGCTACCATCGCGCGGCCAACCTCGCGTGTCAGCAGGAACGGCCCGCGCGCGTTGATCGCGTTGTTGCGGTCCCATTCCTCAGCCGTGCCATCGAGCAGCAATTGCCGGTCCTGAACGCCGGCATTGTTGACCAGCGCCCAAGGGGTTCCGAGCAGTTCAACCACGGCGGCGGTCATGGCGACGATCGAGGCTTCATCGCCCATATCGACGGCGAACGCCTGCGCGCTGTCGCCCAGTTCGGCGGCGAGCGCCTCGGCCTTGGCCATATCGCGATCGGCGATAGCAACCAACGCACCGCAATCGACAAGCAGGCGCACCACGCCCTCGCCGATGCCCATCGCGCCGCCGGTAACGATGACGACCCGGCCATCAAGGGAAAATGGATTGCTCATCGCCAGCCTCGCAAGTTGATTGCGGCGAGCAAAGCAAGCGCGGTCGCCGGGTTCAATCCCCGCTGGCGCATATCGCGCAAGCGTTGATCGAAACCGGCACCTGCGGCGATCAGGCCGCCTTTTTCGTCCGCTCAACCGCTTCGAGGTTGAGCATCTCGGCGATCAGGAACGCCAGTTCGAGCGACTGCGCGGCGTTGAGGCGCGGATCGCAGTGCGTGTGATACCGGTCGGCCAGCGCCTCGTCAGTGATGCCCATCGCGCCGCCGGTGCATTCGGTGACGTTCTGGCCGGTCATCTCGATGTGGATGCCGCCGGCATGGCTGCCCTCGGCGCGGTGGACGGCGAAGAAGCCGCGCACTTCGGCGAGGATACGCTCGAAAGGACGCGTCTTGTAGCCGCTCGGGCTCTTGATGACGTTGCCGTGCATCGGATCACACGACCAGACCACCGAGTGGCCCTCGCGCTGCACGGCGCGGACCAGTGCGGGCAGGCCGGTTTCGACCTTGTCGTGGCCGAAGCGGCTGATCAGCGTGATGCGGCCAGCCTCGCGGCCTGGGTTCAGCGTGTCGAGCAGGCGCAGCAGCGCGTCAGGCTCAAGGCTGGGGCCGCACTTCATGCCGATGGGATTGCCCACGCCGCGCAGGAATTCGACGTGCGCCGAATTGTCGAAGCGGGTGCGGTCGCCGATCCACAGCATATGGGCGGAGCAATCGTACCATTCGCCGGTCAGCGAATCGCGGCGGGTCAGCGCCTGCTCATAAGGCAGCAGCAGCGCCTCGTGGCTGGTGTAGAAGCTGGTGCCTTGAAGCTGCGGGACGGTCTGCGGATCGATGCCGCAAGCCTGCATGAAATCGAGCGCTTCGCCGATGCGGTCCGACACTTCGGCGAACTTCGCGGCCCAGGGGCTGCGGCCCATGAAATCTAGCGTCCACTTGTGCACCTGCCGCAGGTTGGCATAGCCGCCGTGGCTGAAGGCGCGCAGCAGATTGAGCGTCGATGCCGACTGGCTGTAGGCCTGCACCATGCGCTGCGGATCGTTAACCCGGTCCTGCGCAGTGGGCTCGATCCCGTTGATAATGTCGCCGAAATAGCTGGGCATTTCAACGCCGCCAACCGTTTCGGTGGGGGCCGAACGCGGCTTGGCGAACTGCCCCGCCATGCGGCCAACCTTGATCACCGGCTGCTTGCTGGCAAAGGTCATGACGACCGCCATCTGCAGCAGCACGCGGAAGGTGTCGCGGATGTTGTCCGGATGGAATTCGGCGAAGCTTTCGGCGCAGTCACCGCCTTGTAGCAGGAAGCCGCGGCCGGCAGCGACTTCGGCGAGGTCCGCCTTCAGCGCGCGGGCTTCGCCGGCAAAAACCAGCGGCGGATAGTTCGAGAGCGTCTTTTCAACGCGCGTCAATTCGTCCGCGTCACCATAGACGGGAAGGTGCCGCGCTTCGGCGTTCTTCCAGCTTTCCGGGGTCCAGTTGCTTGCCACAGTCTTGCTCCTTTGAGGGGAGCGCCCATAGGCCCTGCCCCGCAGGAATGCAAAACCGGCTTTTCTGCACTGTCCGAAAGCTGCGCTTTTATCGCGTGGCCGGTGCGCTCCCGCTGGCCGGTGCCGCGCCAACGGATGCCAGCGTCTGCCCCTGCGGCAGGACGGCCAGCCGCCATGAGCGCTGCTTGACCAGATACTTGGCCGCCAGCGCCTGCATCGCCTGCGGGGTGGTGACGGTCGAATCGATCATCAGCGAACGCAGCGATCCGAATAGTTCGGGGCGCTGCGTGGCGCCTTCCAACATCAGCATGAAATAGCTCGATCCGGTCGAGGCGCGGGCGATCTGCTGGCGCAGCGGCTCGGTCACGCGGGCCAGTTCGTCATCGGTCGGCGGGTTGGCGATGAGGTCGGCGGCGATCTCGTCCGCCGTAGCGTAGAAGGTCTTGAGCTGCCCCGGTTCCAGCATACCCAGCGCGAGGATCGAGCCGCCCGACGGGAACTCGGTCGGCCAGGTCGAATAGACCTGCGGCGAATAGCTGGCACCCAGCTTTTCGCGCAGCCGGTCCAACAGGCGGTTGGAGAACACTTCGGAGAGGATGCGCAGCTGGCGGCTTTCGCGCAGGCCGGCAGTGCCGCCGCCGGTCGGCCAATAGACCATCGCGGCAGACTGGCGCGCATCGCCGTGGTGCGTGAGAACCACCGGCTGATCGCTTCCGGCAGGGACGCGGTATGGCGCAGCGGCCTTTTCGGCGGAAAGCGCAGTGCGCGGCGTCAGCGCGCCGAAGCTGCGTTCCAGCGCGGCGGTTGTCTGCGCCAGATCGACATCGCCATAGACCTGAACCTCGACCGGCCCCATCGACAGGATCGGTTCCCACAGCTTGCGGAAGCCTTCAGGGGTTGCCGCGTCAAGTTCGGCGGGGGTCGGCGAGCGGTAGCGCGGATCACGGTCATGCTCGATCCACTTGAGGTCGCGTTCCAGCACGCCGCGCGGCGAAGCGGCATAGGCATCGGCGCGCAACTTCATCGCCGCCTTGGCGCGCAGTACTGGGTTCGGGTCCCAGCGCGGCATGGCGAGCTTGGCGGCAAAGAGGTAAAGCTGGTCGGCCAGATCCTCGCGCCGGGTGTTGGCGGTGAAGACGAAATCGGCATCGTCGATGGCAAAGTCGAAGCCCATCTTGCGGCCGGTGGTGATCCGGTCGAGGTCTTCCTGACCCAAGGGGCCGATGCCCGATCCGACCAGCGCGAGATCGGCCAGCGCGGCATTGGCCTGATCGTTCGGGCCAAACGCGCGGTAACCACCGCCGAAGCGGACCTTCACCGTGACGCGGCCGGGTTCGACCTCGCTCGGCTTAATCAGCGCCTTGACGCCGTTGGCGAAATCGACCTGCGAAATTTCCGCAATGCCGGTCGAGACCACAGTGCCCTTGCCGGGCGCGCCGATGGCCGGAAGCGACTTGAAATCGATCGGCTTGTAGGCCAGCCGCGATCCGGCATCGCCGGTGACCGGCTCGGCCAGAGCAGTGCGCAGCGCGGCCTCGTCGGCCTCGCCAATGGCCGGTGTTATATAGACACCGCGGGTCACTGCACCCTTGAACTGCGAGCGCGTGTGGGCAAGCACATTGGCCGGAGTGAACTGCGGGCGGGCGCTGTCGAAGATAGTTAGGATCGCAGCCGGATCGGCCACTGCTTCCCGAATGTCGAGCGCACCGACGATCTCGTCGCCCAGCGCTGAACTGGCCTGCAGCGTGCGCTGTTCGGAAAAGGCGGTGTAGCCCACGCGCATTTCCGCAACCTCACGGTCAATCTCCTCCTGCGTCGGCGCGGTCTTGAGCGCGTCGGCAATTACCGCGCGGACATCGCGCACGGCGGTTTTCCAGTCCGGCCCGAGCGGGGTCACGGTGACAAACGTCCCGTCAACCGATCGCAGCACGTCCTGCTGTTCAATCCCGGCGGCAAGGTAGCTGCCTCCGGCGCGGGCGCGGGCTTCGAGACGGCGGTTGATGATTTCTCGGGCCAGCCGGTCGACCATCAGCCCCTGATTATAGGCGACGGTGTCGTTCACCGGCCGCCACGGACGCAGCACGGCCCATGAGAAGCTGCGCGGCAAGTCAGGCTCGACCGCGACCCTGACTTCGCCAACGGGCGCACCGTCTGCCTTGAGGGCACCCTGCGGCGCTACCGGATCGCCAAAGCTGGGCGTCGGCGTGCGCGCGCCGGAGACCGGCCAGTCGGAGAACCACTTGGCGATCAGCGCGGCGAACTGTTCGGGCGTCCCATCACCGGCGACGACCACAACGGTATTCTCGGGCCGATACCAGCGCTTGTGGAACGCGCGGATCGATTCCTGCGTTGCGGCGGTGAGCGTTTCCTCGGTGCCGATCGGCGATCGGGTGGCGAGCAATTGCCCGGAATAGACCGTCTCGCGCATCAGCTTGTCGATGCGTTCGTCGGTGCCGCCGCGTTCGCGCTTTTCGGCGAGGACGATGGGCAGATCAGCCTTGATATTGGCGTCACTCAGCGTCGGATAGATCATCATGCCCGACAGCAGCTTGAACGATTCGTCGAGGCCCGAAGCAGAGGCCTCGGGCAAGTCGATCTTGTAGGTCGTGGCGATGGGCGTAGTCTCGGCATTGGTATCCGACCCGAAAGTCGCCCCCAGCCGCTGCCATGTCGGGATTGCCTGGGCATCGCCGATGTACTTCGACTGGCGGAACACGAGATGTTCGAGGAAGTGGGCATAGCCGCGCTCGCTCTCGGTCTCGTTCATCGATCCGGCATCGACGCGCACGCGGATCGACACCTGCCCCGGGGGCACGCCATTGTTGCGCACGGCATATCGCAGCCTGTTGGGCAGTTCGCCAAAGACCCAGGCCTTGTCCTGCGGCACGTCGCTGCCGCGGTAAAGCCACGGGCCGCTATCGCCTTGCGTGGCGGTAGCAGTGGGCGCCGGCTTCTTCTTCGCTTGCCCCATGACAGGGGCCGCAAGGATCAGCGGAACAAGGACGGCAAGGTGCGCGGCGGCGCGGAACGGGGATATCATGGTAGAAGGTATAAGGGGCAGGATTGTGAAGGGCCAGTGAATAGAACCCTCAGGCGACGCTCCGGAAAAAGGAGTTGAAGTGCCTTGCCTCGGCACCGGCTTGAAGGCACTGCTTGCCGGGATTGGGCGGTGGCTCTGCCCGGGGCATTTTCGAGAGGCAAACACATGGCACGCTTCACCACCACGGTTCTGGCTCTGGCGCTGACCTGCGCCGCCACTCCGGCATTTGCCCAGACAGCCGCACAGGGAGCTTTCCCTCCGCATAGCGCCTATGGTGAAACCGATGACGAGAACATGGCGGCCTGCCGGGTCACCCACGCCTCATCAGTCGCCGCGACCGAACGGACATTGCGCAGCAACGGCATCCGCACTGTGACTCACACGGCGAACACCCTGTCGCGCGACGTCGTGCTGGCCTATGTCAACATCAACGCCTTGCCCGTCGGTCAGGGCGGCAAGGAAACCGGGGCCTGCGCCTACAGCATCAATTACGAGCTTTACGGCAACACCAATTTCACCAACCCGGTGACCAAGGGCGCGCACTTCGGCAAGGTCATGTACTGCAACCAGGGCGGGCTGCTGGTCTGGTCAGCCGCCACTGCGCAGGCGCAGGTCAACAAGGACCTCAGCAGCTACGTCAGCGCCTGTGTGAAGGAATATACCGCAAGCAAGAACTGACGCCTGCCCCCGGAGTGTTGGTTACTTCGGAGCGGTTTTGGGCTCGGTCTGCGCTTCGGCCTGCTTCTGCATCGCCTCGATCTCGGCCATCGACTTGAAGTCGATCAGTTCGACCTGAAACACCAGATCCGAATTGGCCGGGATCGGGCCACTGGCCTGCGCGCCGTAACCAATCGCCGCCGGGATGCAGAGCCGCATCACCGCTCCTTTGGCCGCCAGCTTGATGCCTTCGCCAAAGCCCGAGATGACACCGGACACCGGCATCGGCGTGCGCATCGCCTGATCGAACACGGCGCCATTGGCCGCCAGATAGCCAAGGTAATTGATCAGCACGACATCGGCGTCACCCGGCTTGGCGGCTCCGGCGGGAGCGGCGCGCAGCTCGGTATAGCCGAGGCCCGAGGCGGTCTTTGCCGTGCAGGAGCGGTGTCCCGCATCGACCACCGGGTTAAGCGGCAGCGGGATGACCGGGCTGGCAACCTGCGCCGATGCGATGGCGGGAAAGCACAGCAGGGCGGTGGCGGCAACGGCCTTGATCGTGATGTTCATGGCGTCGGCGTCTAATCGCTGGAATCATCCCTCGCCAGCAGAATCGTCCACCGGATCGCACCCGCGCTGGCCGGTGAGCAGGTGCGGCCAGCGCCGCGCGACGATCAGCACCAGCGTTGGCAGAACCATGGTCAAGGCAATGTCCTTGGCTATTTCCCCCAATTGCTGCGGCACTTCATTGGCCCAGATTTCGAAGAAATAATCATTCACCTCGTTCGCCAGTTCGAGCGCAAGGACGAGAAGCCAGGGCAGCCAGTCCGCCAGCGACCGGCGCAGCAGCGCGGCAAAAACCAGCGCCAGCCCCATCCCCACCATCACGTGCAGGGCATCGTTATGAAACGCCAGACTGCGCTCCAGGAACATCTTGGCGAAATAAATCATCTTGGGAAGATCAATGGGCATCGCGGCCTGCGCTAGGTCATTGCCGGCGGGCAGGCAATGGATTGAGGGGCGGCTGCGCATGTCCTACATGCGCCCTATCTGGCATGATGCCGCCGATGGACAGTACGCCTCTCCCTATCGGCACGCGCCCAGCGCCCCCGCTCTTGAATGACGGCCGCGCCTTGGAAAGTGACACTTGCGCCGGAAAAGGTGACACTTTTGGCGCCAAGGTGACATTTTCTCTCAGGACTGTGTCCACTGTGTCCAGTCGATACGGTTTTCTGCGGCTTTCGCGCAGTCCCTTGACCCCCGGCCCCAGCTTCCTAAATGCAGTGCCATGTACATAGAAACCGAAACCACGCCGAACCCTGCGGTTCTGAAGTTCCTTCCGGGCCGCGAGGTCATGGCCGCCGGCACGCGTGACTTTGCCGAAGAGGAACAGGCCCAAGCTTCGCCGCTGGCCGCCGCGCTGTTTTCGCTCGGAGACGTTTCGGGGGTTTTCTATGGCCGCGATTTCGTTTCGGTCACCGCCGGCGAAGGCGTCAGCTGGTCGGCGCTCAAGCCGCAGGTGGTTGCGGTGCTGCTCGATCACTTCGTTTCCGGGGCGCCGCTGTTCAACGAGGCCGATGCCAGCGGCATCATGGTCCCGGCCGAGGATGACCTTTTCGGTGACGATCCCGGCACCGAGGATATCGTCGTGCAGATCCGCGAACTGATCGAAACCCGCGTCCGCCCCGCCGTGGCCAATGACGGCGGCGACATCATCTATCGCGGCTTCCGCGACGGCGTGGTTTTCCTTACCATGCAGGGCGCTTGTGCCGGTTGCCCCAGTTCGACCGCGACGCTCAAGCAGGGGATCGAAAGCCTGCTCAAGCATTACGTCCCCGAAGTCGTCGAAGTCCGCGCGGCGTGAGCGCTGCCTTGCCAGAAGCAGCGCTCGACCAGCTGTTTCGCAATGCCCGGACCTACAACCACTATCTCGACAAGCCGGTCGAGGGGCACGTGCTTGAGGCGATCTGGGATCTGGTGAAATTCGGCCCGACCTCGGCCAATTCGCTGCCCGCGCGGATCGTCTGGTGCGTCAGCGACGAGGCCAAGGGAAAGCTCGCGCCGCTGTGCAGCAGCACCAATGCCGACAAGGTGCGCAAGGCTCCGGTCACCGCGATCATCGGCATGGACGTCAACTTCCATGACAACCTGCCCGAATTCTTCCCGCACGCGCCGGCGATGAAGACGATGATGGATGGCCTTCCCGAACTTGCGCGCGAAATGATGGCGCTGCGCAATTCCTCGCTGCAAGGGGCCTATTTCATCATCGCTGCCCGCGCGCTCGGCCTCGATACAGGACCGATGTCGGGCTTCAACAATGCCGCCGTCGACGAAGCGTTCTTTGCCGATATGCCGGGAGTGAAGTCGAACTTCATCGCCACGCTGGGCTACGGCGAACCCGGAACACCGCATGCCCGCCTGCCGCGCCCCGATTTCGCGCGCTTCAATACCGTCGTCTGACCTTGCCGGCAGCGATGCGCACCCTGGTCATAGACTGTGCCACCGAGGCCTGTTCAGTCGCCATGTTTGACGGCGATGTGTTGGTGGCCGGCGACTGGCACCTGCTGGGCCGCGGCCATGCCGAGGCGCTGGTGCCGATGGTCGCCGCACTGCCCGGCAAGGGCCGCGCCGATCGGATCGCCGTATCGCTCGGACCCGGCAGTTTTACCGGACTGCGCGTCGGCCTCGCTGCCGCCCGGGCACTGGGGCTGGCGTGGAATTGCCCGGTGCTCGGCTATCCGACTCTGGCGCTTGTCGCTGCGCAGGCACTGGAAGCAAGCAAGACAGACGACGTTCTGGTCTGCATGACCGGCGGCCATGGCGAATTGTTCGTGCAAGGCTTTGATCGCAATTTGGTGACGACGGCGCCGCTGGCCTCGCTGGCACCCGCCCAAGCCGCCACGGCTGCGCAGTCGCTGGTTGCGGGAACCAGGGCCAGCGAACTGGTCCAACTGCGCGGATCTGGCGAGGCGCTGGCCATCCATCCCGACGCGCGCAGCTTTGGCCTGCTGGACCCCGCGCTGCTGACCAGCGACATCGCGCTGATCTATGGCCGCGCGCCCGATGCTCAGATCCCCGGCCAAAAGCCAAATCCCGAACAGCGGGGGGGACGAACGGGTCAGGTGGCAGGGCAAGCCGCGTGACCGACGACGTCGACCGCATCATGGCGGTGATGCAGGCCGCCTTCGACCCGCTTTATGGCGAGGCCTGGAACCGCCGGCAGGTCGAGGATGCCATGGTATTCGGGCACACACATTACCTCCTTGCCGGAACTGATGGCGAGGACTCGGCGGATGATGACGCCGTCGGTTTCTCGTTGTCGCGCTATGGGTTCGAGGAAGAGGAACTGCTGCTGTTCGCCGTCCATCCCGACCACCGCGGCAAGGGTATCGGCGCCCGCCTGCTTGCGCGCTTTGCCGAGACAGCAAAACGGCGCGGGGCGCGCCGCCTTCTGCTCGAAATGCGGCGCGGCAATCCTGCAGAGCGATTGTATCGCGGCTTCGGATTCGTCCAGATTGGCGAGCGGCCTAAGTATTATCGGCAAGGTAATGGCGAAAGTATCGATGCCCTTACGTTTTCCTGCCCCTTGGAGTGATTTAAATGCCTGTTTTGACTTGGGACAAGGCATTGGATTCGCAATTCCTAGATCAAAGCTTGAATCTCGCTGCCGTTCGGGACTAAACGCGGCGATGCAATGCCGGTTTAACGCGGCGCGCATGAATAAAAAAACCAGGGTCGCAAAAGAACAGGATACAGGAATGAATAACCCTGAAAATGATATGACGGAGACGCTGATTACGCTCACGTCCGACATTGTCGCAGCCCACGTCAGCAACAACAATGTTTCGCCGGATGAAGTCTCCGCGCTTATTACGAACGTTTACAAGGCCCTTGCCGGCCTGGGTACCGTCGAAGCGCCGGTCGTCGAAGCAGCCAAGCCCGCCGTTACGGCGCGCGCCTCGGTCAGGCCCAGCAAGGTGGTCTGCATGGATTGCGGCATGGAACTGCAGATGCTCAAGCGCCACCTGATGACGCACCACGGCATGACGGTCGATGATTACCGCGCCAAGTGGAACCTGGCGGCCGACCATCCGATGGTCGCCCCCAACTATGCCGAACGTCGCCGCGAACTGGCGAAGAAGATCGGCCTTGGCCGCAAGCCCGGCACCAAGATGCCGAAAAAGGTTGTCTCTCCGGATGCGCCGCCCGCCAAGCGCGGCCGCCCGAAGAAGGTCGCCTAACCAACTACCTGACCAGAACCGGTATCGCCGGTTGCACAAATGCCTCGCGGGACTAATATCCCGCGAGGCATTCTGTTTCGGAACATAACCCTTGCGCCAAGCAATCGACATCGAGGCCCTCTGCGCCGAACGCGGCCTGCGCATCACCGACCAGCGCCGGGTGATTGCCAAGGTGCTGTCCGAAAGTACTGACCACCCGGACGTGGACAAGCTGCACGAACGGGCTGTCGCCATAGATCCGGGCATTTCGATCGCCACGGTCTATCGCACCGTCCGCCTCTTCGAAGAGGCCGGCATCCTTGACCGGCACGATTTCGGCGATGGCCGCGCCCGCTATGAAGCTGCTCCTGAAGCGCACCACGATCACATGATCGACGTGGAAAGCGGCAAGGTCATCGAATTCGTCGATCCCGAACTCGAAGCGTTGCAGCGCCAGATTGCCGAAAAGCTCGGCTATCGTCTGGTCGATCACCGCATGGAACTATTCGGCGTCAAGCTGGTGCGCGAAGGCGGCGGAGCTTCGGGCGAAAGCTGATGGCGGCCGCGGTGCAGGCCTCGCGCCGCCGTTTCGGCCTGTTTGCGATCCTGCGCATCATCGTTCGCGTCTTTGCGATGGTGGTCCTGCTGCTGGCCTGCCTGCTGCCCTATTACCTTTTCGCCCTGCTCCGGCTGCGCAATCCGTGGCCCCGCACCTTTCTGGCCGGCATTTGCTGGATCGCCGGCGTGCAGATCAGGGTTTCGGGAGAACGGCCCAAAGGCAGCGCCTTCCTGATCGCCAATCATGTCAGCTGGATCGACATTCCGGCCATCGCCCAGGGCACCGGCAGCGCATTCGTCGGGCATGACGGCCTCGCCTCGGTGCCGCTGATCAAGCACCTCTGCGCGATGAACGACACTGTGTTCATCGCCCGCCACGACCGCGCCAGTGTGCACAGGCAGGTCGAGGACGTGCGGCGCGCGATCCGCGATACTGGCGCGCTGACCATCTTTCCGGAAGGAACGACCAGCGACGGAACCGGCCTGCTGCCGTTCAAGTCCTCGTTGCTTTCTGCGCTGGAACCCGTGCCCGAAAACGTGCGCGTGGTTCCGGTGCTGCTCGACTACGGCGCCGAAGCCGCGTCGCTCGCCTGGGTGGGGGAGGAGCACGGGGTGGACAATTTCCTGCGCATCCTGGCCCGCCGGCGCCCAGTGGTCGTGACCATGACCTTCTGCCAACCACTGTCAGGCGAACAGGTGCGCGACCGCAAGACCATGGCCGCAGCGGCGCGTGACGCGCTTTCGGCCAGCTTCAGGACAGCGGCTGCCTGAGCGGCGATCTCACCACCCGCGCCTCTTCATTTCGCCGCCGAATTGCCGTAAGCGCCGCCGCTATGTCCTCAACCTCGCCCCCCCGCACTTACCGCGTCAAAAGCTTCGGCTGCCAGATGAACGTCTATGACGGCGAGCGCATGGCCGAACTGCTCGCCGATCAGGGCATTGCGCCGGCTCCCGAGGGCGAGGAAGCGGACCTCGTGGTGCTCAACACCTGCCACATCCGCGAGCGGGCGGTCGACAAGGTCTATTCAGACATCGGTCGGCTGGTGAAGAACTGGAAGCGCGAAGATGGTTCGGCGCCGCTGATCGCCGTCGCTGGCTGCGTCGCTCAGGCCGAGGGCGAGGAGATTATGAAGCGCGCGCCGGCCGTGTCGATGGTCGTCGGCCCGCAGGCCTATCACCGCCTGCCCGGCATGATCGCCGAGGCCGTGGAAGGCCGCCGCGCGGTCGATACCGACATGCCGGCCGAGATGAAGTTCGATTCACTCCCCGCCCGGCGCAAGGTGGGGCCGAGCGCCTTCCTCACCGTGCAGGAAGGCTGCGACAAGTTCTGCACCTATTGCGTGGTGCCCTATACCCGCGGCGCGGAAGTTTCCCGCCTGTTCAAGGACCTGATCGAGGAAGCGGCAAGACTGGTCGATGCCGGTGCGCGCGAGATCACCCTGCTGGGCCAGAACGTCAACGCATGGTCCGGCGAAGATGCCGCTGGCCGCGCGGTCGGCCTCGATGGCCTCGCAAGAGAGCTGTCCAAATACCCGGACCTGCACCGAATTCGCTACACCACCAGCCATCCCAACGACATGACCGACGGCCTGATCGCCGCGCATGGCGAGTTGAATAAGCTGATGCCGTTCCTCCACCTGCCGGTGCAGTCGGGCAGCGACCGCGTGCTGAAAGCGATGAACCGCAGCCACTCGCGGGACAGTTACCTCAAGATCCTCGACCGCGTCCGCGCGGTGCGGCCGGACATGGCATTGTCCGGCGACTTCATCGTCGGCTTCCCGGGCGAAACCGACGCGGAATTCGAAGAGACGCTGAGCCTGATTGATGCCGTCGGCTATGCCCAGTGCTTCAGTTTCAAGTATTCACCGCGCCCGGGAACCCCTGCCGCGACGATGGACGGACAGATTGCGCCCGAAGTCATGGACGATCGGCTCCAGCGCCTGCAAGCGGCGGTCAACCGCGATCAAATGGCGTTCAACAAGGCTTCGGTCGGCAAGAAGTGTAAAGTCCTCGTCGAACGGCGCGGCAAGCTGGAAGGACAGCGGCTGGGCAAGACGCCCTGGCTGCAATCGGCCCATTTCACCGGCCACGCGGCGATCGGCGATCTCGTCGATGTCGAATTGACCGAAGCGGGAGCCAATTCGCTGTCGGCGCGCCTGCTGCATCCTGCACTCGCCTGAGCAGTTTTCCACCGTCACCCGTCGCAGCACGGCTTGCGCCCGGGTTTGCTTGGCCTATCTTGATCGCAGTCGGGCCGCTGCCCTGCGGCCCCATCGTGAAAGGAGCGCATGGCCCGCAAAGCTGCACGTGCCCACAATGTGGCGCAAATCAGGCCCGAACCACCTCAGCGTGCCCGGGCCGAACTGGAATTCGATGAACCAGCCGTTCTCGGCGCGTTGTTCGGACAATTCGATGCCAACCTGGTCCAACTGGAAAACAGGCTCGGCGTGTTCATCTCAGCTCGCGGCAACCGCATCCAGATCGAAGGCAGGAGCGACGACGTGGCTCGCGCGCGCGATGTTCTTCGCGGACTTCACCAGCGACTTTTGCAAGGACATGACATTGATGCCGGCGCTGTTGAATCCCTGATCGCCATGTCTGCCGAACCCACGCTAGACGGCATCGTCTCGAAGGAACTCGAAAACCCTTCGGTGATGATCCGAACCCGCAAGAAAACCATCGTCCCGCGGTCGACCACCCAGATCGAATATATGCAGGCGCTGGCGCGTGAAGACATCATCTTCGCGCTGGGCCCGGCGGGTACCGGCAAGACCTATGTCGCCGTGGCCCAGGCGGTCAGTCAGCTTATGGCCGGTTCGGTGCAGCGGCTGATCCTTTCGCGACCGGCGGTCGAAGCCGGCGAGCGGCTGGGCTTCCTGCCTGGCGACATGAAGGAGAAGGTCGATCCCTATCTCCGCCCGCTCTACGATGCGCTCAATGATTGCATGCCGCCTGAACAGGTCGAGCGCCGCATCGCCAGCGGCGAGATCGAGATTGCGCCGATCGCCTTCATGCGCGGCCGCACGCTCGCCGATGCCTTCGTCATCCTCGACGAGGCGCAGAACACCACGCCGGCGCAGATGAAAATGTTCCTCACCCGTTTTGGCCAGAACAGCCGCATGGTGATCTGCGGAGATCCCAAGCAGGTCGACATTCCCGGCGGACCGCAAATGAGCGGATTGAAGGACGCGGTAGACCGGCTGGAAGGCATAGAAGGCATTGCCACCGTCCGCTTCTCCGCCGCCGACGTCGTGCGCCACCCGATCGTCGGGCGGATCGTTGAGGCTTACGAGGGCAAGGACGGATGAAATCCATCGACAGGCTCAGGAGGAGCGGAGGTTTCGCAAAACCCGCTAAGGCTGAGCTTGTCGAAGCCCCCGCGCTCGCCTAGCCCCGCGTCATGGATCTCGAAATCGATATCGACGCCCCTTGGCCGGGCACGCCTGACTGGGCCGACCTAGCTTTTCAGGCGGCAGAGGCGGCCGCAACAGTCGCCCCCGAGCTCGGCAATGTGCGCCTGACCACTAGCCTGTTGTTCACGTCCGACGCCGAAGTCCACGTGCTCAACCGCGAATGGCGGGCCAAGGACAAGCCGACCAACGTGCTGTCATTCCCGATGATCGAACGCGACGACCTGCTCGATCTCGCCCCTGACGGTCCGCCCGAAATGCTCGGCGACATCGCGCTCGCGCATGAGACCTGCGCGCGGGAGGCGGCGGACAAAGGCGTGCCGCTCGAACATCACGCCGCGCATCTGCTGGTTCACGGGCTGCTGCATCTTGCCGGCTTCGATCATGAAAATTCGAGCGAGGATGCCACCAAAATGGAAGCGCTCGAAACAAAGGCGCTTGCACTGATGGGCATTGCCGACCCATATTGCGGTTGAACGAAACGCAAGTGCTAGCGATTCTCAAAAGCCAGCGATTCTGAGGGACTGCTTCCAGCAATGGCCGACCATAATTCCGGAGACGCGGACAGTAGACGCTCGCTGCTGGGCAGCCTGCGCGCCATGCTGGGCATGAACAAGGACCAGAGCCTGCGCTCGCAGCTCGAAGACGCGATCGACGAGCATGAGGAAGACACCTCGCCCTCGCCCGCCGGGGACCTTTCCCCGATCGAGCGGCAGATGATGCGCAACCTGCTGCATTTTTCCGAACACGATGCCGATGACGTGGCGATCCCCCGGCGCGAGATTGTCGCCGTGCCCACCTCTCTCACCTGGGACGAACTGGTCGCTGCCTTCGCCGAACACGGCCACAGCCGTATGCCGGTCTACCGCGAAACCCTCGACGAGGTGAAGGGCATGATCCACATCAAGGACGTGTTTCCGTTCCTCGCCGGGGCCAAGGCGCCGCCGAAGGATTGGACCACGCTGATGCGCCAGCCCCTATTCGTGCCGCAATCGCGCAACGCCATCGACGTGCTGGCCGACATGCGCGCCAGCCGCACGCACCTCGCCGTGGTGTTCAACGAATATTCGGGCACCGAAGGCATCGTCACGATCGAAGACCTCGTCGAGGAGATCGTCGGCGACATCGAAGACGAGCATGACGACGCCCCGACCGACCTGTTCGTTCCGCTTGAACACGGCATGTGGGAAGTCGACGCCGGGGCTGAACTCGAGGACGTGGGCGAACGGATCGACCCGCGCCTTGGCGAAGTGGAAGAAGATGTCGATACATTGGGCGGACTGGCCTCCCTGCTCGCCGAGCAAGTGCCGCCGGTGGGCGCCATGCTTGACCATTCGAGCGGCTGGCGGCTGGAAGTGATCGCCGGCAATGAACGCCACGTCACGCGGCTGCGTCTGCACCCGCCGGTGAATCACACCGCTACGAGCGAAGACGGCTAAGCGACCATGCGCCGCCTTCCCCCACTCCGCGCGCTTGAAGCGTTCCTGCGTGTCGTGCGCCAGGGCTCGGCCAAGGCCGCCGCAAGCGAGCTCGGCCTAAGCCCCTCGGCTCTGTCGCGGCGCTTGCAGGCGCTGGAGGAATTCCTCGGCAAGAAGCTGTTCCTGCGCCAGCATCAGGCGCTCAAGCTGACCGAGGAAGGCCAAGCCTTCTACGAAGTCGTCAGCCCGCTGATCGAAGACCTCGCCGAAGCCGTCGAGGCGCAGATCGATACCGGCAAGCTGCTGCGCCTGCACCTTGGCACGCCTTCGCTGTTTGCCGAGCAGCGTCTGTTCCCGCGCCTACTGGAACTGCGCAAGCTGCATCCGCGCCTGCACATCGATATCGACACCGGCCCGCACCTTGACGCGCGACTGGGCGACACGCTCGACGCGGCGATTGTCGTGGCTGGGGCGCCTGACGACGCGCTCTATTCGGTGCGGCTCGACCATAACAAGGTCTATGCCTTCACTTCGCGGGCGCTGGCGGAGGAACTGGGCACCAATCCCGACGCCGCCAAACTTTCGCGCCAGACCTTCCTGATCCACAACGAGCTGCCCGACAGTTTTACCGCGTGGAAGGAAGCTCTGGGCCTGACCAGGCTGGAACCCGCAGCGATCGACCATTTCGATTCGGGTCAGCTGATCCTTGAAGCGGCGGCGCAAGGCCTCGGCATTGCCATCATGCACGATGACCATTTCCGCCGCTCGGGTGACCAGCGACTGGCGCGGCTCTATGATGTCGAGGTGGAAAGCCCCTATTCCTACTGGTTCGTCTGCCGCCCGCGCGCACTGGATGCGCGGCCTGTGCGGCTGTTCCACGACTGGCTTGTCGGCGCCGGTATCTGACGGCGCTTACGGAGCTTTAACGAAGAACAGCGCCTTGCCATCGCCGGGAACTTCCCGCCAACGCGATGGCGCGGCGCGCAGGTCCGCCACCAACCGCTTGGCGTCATTTGGCGCGATCAGCCACGCATCGGGACGGAAGCGCGCCTCGATTTCGGCCAGCCCAGCCTCGCCGCCGAAGGTGCGGTTGTAGAGGCGCCATTCGTCCTCGCTGAAGCGGTAATAGCGGCCGTCGTAGAGCGACTGCCACTTGCGCCCTGTCTCATCCGCGATGATGCCGCCGAAGTAGGAATTGGCGAAGATGCGGCCACCTTGCGGCAGGGCCCTGAGCTGGGAGATGGCGCCTTCTGGCGCGAGTGGCCATATCGCGACCGGGGTCTTGAGCACGGCCAGTGCCGCCAATGCGGCGAAACCGGCAGAGAAGCCCCAGCCCTCATGCCGTCCCTGCGGTTCAACTTTCTCACGAACCGCCAGCAGCGGTGCCAGCGCAATCGCCCATGGCAGCATGAACCGCGCCCAGACAAAGCTGAGGGCCAGAAATGCCAGCGCGCCCAGCGCCACGCCCCAGTCGATCCGCTGCCAATTAAACGCGATCATCGCCAGCACGCCCGCATGGAGAGTGAGCAGCAACGGATGCAGGTCGCGCGCGCCGGGGTCGCTCACTGGCAGCCATTCAGTCGCCGCCATGAAGACGCTCATCTTCTGGTTGGCGAGACTGACCGCCAATACGTCGAAGCCAGCTGGCGTGGCAAACTGAGCGGCGGCGGCGATGGCAGCGAGCGCAGTTTCAGGCAGCGGAATGGCCGACAAGTCCCGCGAACGCAGCGCCGATAGCCAGCCCGGAACCGCGCGCGCCCCCAAGTAGACCGCCGCGATCATCACCGATGGGTGCATGTTCTGCCACAGCACCAGTACCGCCGCTCCACCAGCGAGTTGCCACGCCAGCTTGCCGCGCCACGTCAGGATCCACAGCAAGAGGCCGAAGCCCAGCACCGACCAGCTCTGCGGGCGCAGCGAGAGGAAGGAAAGTGCTATGCCGCAAGCGAGGACCAGCGCCGCAGCGGTGGTCACCATGCCCGCCCCGCGCCGTCTTGCGGCGAGGCCAGCGAAGAAAAACCCGCCGGCACACAGCGCTGCGTCAAATACCTGCACCGCGCGCCAGTCGCCCAGTCGGCGGACCAGCGCGAGGATCACTTGCCCCAGCGCGGAAAGCGGCGGCGTGGGCGTGCCGGCATAGGTCGGGGCCAGCACCTCGCGGGTGATTGGTCCGCCAGCCTGCAGCGCCAGGTCCCCCAGCGCTGCCTGCCAGTAGATATCGGAATCGTTGATTTCGCGCTGGAGAAGCAACCAGCCCAGCAAAAGCGGCACCGCGATCCACGCCGCCCCGGTCAGGGCCTCGCCGATCGTGCGCCGCTCAGCGGAACCGGGCGCCCCCCGCGCCAAGTTCCCGTCAGCCTTCGCTTACGGTCGCCTTGATGATCTTGCCCGGCTCGCGCGGCGGCTCGCCCTTGGGCAGCGCGTCAACGTTTTCCATGCCTTCGACGACCTGGCCCCAGACCGTGTACTGGCGGTCAAGGAAGCTGGCATCGTCAAAGCAGATGAAGAACTGGCTGTTGGCCGAGTGCGGTGCGCTGGTGCGCGCCATCGAGCAGACGCCGCGCACGTGCGGTTCGGCGTTGAATTCGGCCTGCAGGTCGGGCTTGTCCGAACCGCCCATGCCGGTGCCATTGGGGCAGCCGCCCTGCGCCATGAACCCGGGAATCACGCGGTGGAACTTCACGCCGTCGTAGAAACCTTCGCCGGCCAGTTCCTTGATGCGGGCAACGTGGCCCGGCGCAAGGTCAGGCCGCAGCTTGATCTTCACGTCACCGGTGTCGAGCGAGAGGGTGAGATATTCTTCGGCCATTTGCGTAGTCTCCAGTAATTTCGGGCACGATATAGGGTGCCGGGAAATAAAGTCACGCCCCTGCGGTTGCTGGTGTTGCAATTGGTTTCGAGTCGCCTAGACCGAGCCGCATGACTCCCGAGGATCGCGACATTTCCGTGTTGATCGAACCTGCCGAATTGGCCGGTGTCGGTGCTGGCGACGCGCAGGAATCGAACACCCTCGACGAGGATAACCGGCTCAAGCCCGCTTTCGTTCGCAAGGTGCGCGAAGCACTGGAAGCGGGCGAGCGCGATGTGGTCTACGACCTTGTCGAACCGCTGCACCCCGCCGACATCGCCGACCTGTTCGAACTGGTCGATGCCGATGAACGCGGCGCGCTGGCGCGGGCAATTTCCGACCAGATGAGCCCGGAGGTCTTCGCCGAGCTCAACGACCACGTCCGTGAACTGATCGTCGAGGACCTGCCAGCCGATCAAGTCGCCGACATCGCCGAACAGCTCGAAACCGACGACGCCGTCGCCATGATCGAGGATCTCGACGAGGAGGACCGCGAGGCCGTCCTTGCCGAGATGGAGCCCGAGGATCGCGCTGCGATCGAATCGGCGCTCGCCTACCCCGAGGAGTCGGCCGGCCGCCTGATGAGCCGCGACTTCATCGCGGCGCCCGAACACATGCGCGTCGGCGACCTCATCGATTACCTGCGCGAACGGCCCAACCTTGCCACCGAATTCTGGGAAGTGTTCATCGTGGATGCGCGCCACCACCCGGTCGGCACGTGCTCGCTGAGCTGGATCCTGCGCAGCCCGCGCACTGTTGCCCTGTCCGACGTGATGAAGCGCGATCAGACGCTGATCGACGTCGGCATGGACCAGGAAGAGGTCGCGCTGCGCTTTCAGAAATACGCGCTGATTTCCGCCGCCGTGGTCGATGTTAGCGGTCGGCTGGTGGGCCAGATCACCGTCGATGACGTGGTGCACATCATTCAGGAAGAAGCGGGCGAAGACGCGCTGCTGCTGTCGGGCGCCGGCGATGGCGACATCAACGAGCCGATCCGCGATTCCTATTTCGCCCGTGTGCGCTGGCTGATCGCCAACCTTGTCACGGCGCTGCTCAGCGCAACGATCATTTCCAGCTTCGGCGGTGCAATCGAGAAGCTGGTTGCGCTGGCCGCGCTGTCACCGATGGTCGCCTCGATCGGCGGCAATGCCGGCACGCAGACCATGGCCGTCACCGTCCGCGCGCTGGCGACCAACCAGCTGACCCGAACCAACACCCGCCGCATCCTGTGGCGCGAAATGCGCGTCGCCATGCTCAACGGCGCGACGGTCGCCACGCTAATCGGCTGTGCGACATGGGCTTTCTTCGGCAACCCGTTGCTGGGCGGCGTGATTGCGACGGCCGTCATCCTCAACATTCTCACCGCCGGGATCGCGGGCCTTGTCGTCCCCGTCCTCCTCGATCGCTTCGATCAGGACCCCGCCGTGGCCAGTTCTGTCTTCGTGACGATGATCACCGATTCGATGGGCTTCTTCGCCTTCCTCGGCCTTGCCGTTGCCAGCGGACTGGTCGGCTGATGGCGCTGTCGATAACCAAGGTCGCCTATGGCGCGCAGTCGCTCGAGGAAATCGGCGAGTGGTTCACCGGGCGCGGCGATGAAGTGTACCTGACCACACGCTACCTGCCCAAGCGACATGAAGAGATCGTGGGCGGCGGTTCACTGTTCTGGATCTTCAAGCACCAGCTGGTCGCGCGTTCACCGATCCTGCGCTTCGAGGAAGCTGCCGACGGCCGCACCAACATCGTCATCGCCGCAAAGATGATCCCGGTCCACCCCCGCCCCAAGCGCGCCCATCAGGGCTGGCGCTACCTCGCCGAGAGCGACGCCCCGCGCGACATTGCCGATGGCGAGGACAGCGGTGATCTGATGCCGTCGAAGCTGGCGGGCGATCTGGCGCGGCTGGGATTGGTCTAGCGCGCCAGCCACCACCGCAGCAACTGGTGCGCGATTGCGGCGACCGGCGGCGCGATGAACAGGGCATCCGGATCACCCGCCATCGCGGCCTCAACCTCGGGCCGGCTGAACCAGCGCGCTTCTTCGAGTTCATTGACGTCGATGGTGATCGCCGTGCCTTCCGCAATCGCGTGGCAACCGATCATCAGCGAGGATGGAAACGGCCAGGGCTGGCTGGCGACATAGGTCACATCGCGCACGGTCACCCCCGCTTCCTCAAGCACTTCGCGGGCGACCGCTTCCTCGACCGTCTCGCCCGGCTCGACAAAGCCGGCAAGCGCTGAAAATCGCCCGGCAGGAAAGCGTGGCTGGCGGCCAAGCAGCAGCGCGCCGTCATGCTCGACCAGCATGATCGTCACTGGATCGGTGCGCGGGAAGTGTTCGGCGGGGCACGCCGTGCAATTGCGCTGCCAGCCACCCTTTGTCAGGACGGTCGCCCCGCCGCACTGCGCGCAGAAGCGGTGCCGCGCGTGCCAGCCGACGAGCGCGCGGGCGACGCCATATGCCGCGAGGTCTTCGCTGGAGACAGCCGCCAGCGCTTGCCACAAGCGCGGGTTCGGCGGACCGACATTGGCGATGGCTGGAACCGGCGCAAAGCATGCACGGCCATCCTCGATGCCGAGGAACACCAGTTCGCCTTCTGGGTCAGCCTCGGCAAGGCTGGTCCAGACCAGTTCGCCGTCTGCTGTCAGCGCCGGGTCGAGGCCACCCATGCCAAGCAGCCTCGCATGGTGCGTCATCAACGCGGCCAGCGCCTGAGGATCACCGCGCAAATGATCGGCGCGGTCAATGCGGCAGCCGGAAAACGCGATATCGAGCTTCATCAGGCAGCCTTCTTGGTCAGCATCGGGGCGACGTCCAGCCTCGCGGCGGCGAGGAATTCCTTTTGCAGCGGGTAGATCTCAGGCGGCATGAACTGCGCGAACAGCGCCGCGCGCAGCCCGATGCGGCGCTGGACGAAGAACAGCGTCCCCGCTGCGCCCGACCAGCCGAACATGCCCGCGTCATCGCCCAGACCCACGCGCCCGCCCGCGCCATAGCCCGCGCTTTCGATGCCCGTACCCTTGGTCGCCGCGCCCGCCGGCAGCAGATTCGACACCGCTAGCCGCACCGCCGCCGGGTCGATCACCTTCTTGCCGTCCAGCTTGCCGTCATTGACCAGCACTTGCGCGAACCGGTCAAAATCGCGCGGGCTGGAAACGAGGCCCGCACCGCCGAATTCAAAGGCCGGCGCATCAAGAAACACCGACTTCGCGCCCGGATCGATCGGCAGCGGCATATTGCCGAGCACGCCGTAATTTGTCGTCAGCCGCCCCGCGTCCGCCTCGCGCACGCGGAAGCCAGTGCTGGTCATGCCGAGCGGCACGAAAATCCGTTCCTGCATCAGGCGCGACAGCGGCTTGCCGGTCATTTCCTGAAGCATCAGGCCAAGAATATCGAGGCTCATCGAATAGCGGAACTGCACCCCCGGATCGAACATCAGAGGCACTTCGGACGCGCGGCGTAGAAATTCCTTCGGTCCGGGAGTGGGCGTGGGCGAGGTCACACCCGGGATGATCTGCCGAGACACCGCCCCCGGCACCACGCCTCGCCGGGTCAGCTCAAGGCTCACCGCATCGCGCCCGATACCGCCATAGCCAAAGCCCGAGGTATGGGTGAGCAGGTGGCGCACGGTGATCGGCTTATCGGTCGGCCGCAGCGGCGCACCCGCCTTGCCGCCGTCCTGCACCTTCATAGCGGCAAAGGCGGGGAATACGTCGGCCAGCCGGGTATCGAGCGACAGCTTGCGCTCGGTAATCAGCATCGCCGTCAGCAGACCGGTAACCGGCTTAGTCATCGAATATATTCGGTAGAGGCTGTCGAGACCCACGGCAGCCGCATCGCCAAAAGCCTGACTGCCCAGCAGCAGCGACCGCGGCGGCGCGCTGCCCCAGCCGAAAGTTGCGACCACGCCTGGCAGCTTCTTTTCGGCCACATAGCGCCGGATCAGATCGGCCACCTGCGGCCAGTCTGCCGCAACATCGCTCGCAAGCGCCGCCGATGCAGCGCGGGCAAGGCCGGGATGCGCGAGCAGCAGGCTGGCAAGGCTACCGCCTAGGAAGGCGCGGCGCGAAGGGTCGGCGAAGGGCATCGGCACGTCAGTCATCTCTCCGCAGCGCCAGCGCCAGCCGCGCCGCCTTGGCAAACAGCGTGGGCAGCCCCGCCTCGTCAAGGCGCGTGACCGGCCACCATTCGCCATCGTCATTTGCCGTTCTAGCGTGAACGCTGCCCGAATAAAGCCTCAGCGACAGGGACAGGTGGAAATGGGTGAAGGTGTGCTCGACTTGCCCGGCGGCCTGCCATTCCCCGGCGAGCGGAGGTTCGCCATTTCCGTCAGCCCGCGCGTTCCAGCCATCGTCAGGCAGCGCGCGCATTCCGCCAAGCATCCCCTTGTCTGCACGGCGCATAAGCCAGACCTCGCCATCACGCTCAATCCAGAACGCAGTGCCGCCGCGCTGCGGCTTGGCCTTCTTCGCTGGCTTCACCGGATAGCGCTCGGGAGCCTCTTTGCCCCGACAGGCGGCGCTCAGCGGGCAGAGCAGGCAGTGCGGGCTGCGCGAGGTGCAGATGGCCGAGCCGAGGTCCATCATGGCCTGCGCAAAGTCGCCCGAGCGATCGTCCGGCGTGATATGATCCGCCGCATCGCGGATTGCTTTGCGGCCTGCGGGGAGCGGCGTGTCGATGGCGAACAACCGTGCGACCACGCGCTCGACATTGGCGTCGATCACCACGGCACGGCGGCCAAAGGCGATCGCGGCGACGGCAGCGGCGGTATAGTCGCCCAGCCCCGGCAGAGCGCGCAGTTCGGCCTCTGTATCGGGGAAAGCTCCGCCGCGCGCCGCAATGGCCCGGGCGCAGGCCAGCAGGTTTCGGGCGCGCGCGTAGTACCCCAGGCCGGCCCATGCGCTCATCACATCGGCATCGTCCGCCGCTGCGAGGTCCATCACGGTCGGCCAGCGCTGGGTGAACTTCGCGAAATAGGCTTGCACCGCCGCAACCGTGGTCTGTTGCAGCATGACTTCGGACAGCCAGACTCTGTAGGGATCCGGCGCGGGCAATCCCGGCGGCGCGCGCCACGGCAGGCTTCGGGCGTGGTTGTCATACCAGCCGAGCAGGCGTTCCGGAATTTCCTGCACACTGGCGTCCATCGGCTCGCTATGGCATGGCGCGAGGCGCAATGGAACGGGATGACGACAGCAAGGGCGGCAAGCCCAAGAAGGGCGGCCAAAAGGCGAGCTCCAAGGCCGGGGCCAAGGCCAACGACGGCCTTGGCCAGCGCCGGTATGAACGCCCGCGCGGCGGGGCGGCGCGCGCGGTGGCTGATCTCATGCCCGATATAGGTCGCACCGCCTTCCGCCGCTTCGGCTTCGTGCAATCGAGCGTCGTCACCCGCTGGCCCGAGATTGTCGGCGCCCGCCACGCCCGCGTCTGCATGCCCGAGGCGATCCGTTTCCCCCCCGGTGAAAAGAGCGAGGGCATCCTCGACCTTGTCGTTGTCGCTGCCCATGCGCCAATGATCCAGCACGTGGTGCCCGAGATCATCGACCGGGTGAACCGCTTCTTCGGCTATAATGCCGTGGTCCGCGTCAAGCTTCGGCAAGGTGCGGTTAAGCCGCCGCCTGCTGGAGAAAAACCGTCCGCTCCGCCCAGTCTGAAGCCCATTCCGATGGAACTGGGCGAAAGCCTGCGCGATATCGGCGATCCGGAACTGCGCACCGTGCTCGAATCACTGGCGCGCAGCATCGATGCCCGATCTGACAATGGAAAAGCCTGAATGACCGTCCTTCGTGCCGCTCTTCTCCTCCTCACCGCTACCGCCTCGATCGGCGCGGGCAAGCCCAGCCCGAAGCTTGGGCCAAAGGCACCAGCCAACTGGACCGCAACCGTCGTTCGCACGTCGGGCGAGGCGCACCTGCTCGGCAACCCCGCGGCGAAGGTCAAGCTGATCGAATATGTCAGCTACACCTGCTCGCACTGCGCCGATTTCGAGATTCAGGCCGGAAGCGAACTGGCGCTGGGCTTCATCAAGCCCGGCACCGGATCGCTGGAACTGCGCCCCTATTTTCGCAACCCGATCGACATTGCCGCTACCCTGATGGCCTATTGCGGCCCGCCCAGCCGCTTCATGGGCAACCACGCCGCCTTGCTGCGCGGGCAAAAAGGCTGGCTGACCCCGGTGACCAACGCGCAGATGCGCCGCTGGCAGACCGGCACATTCGCCAGCCAGATGCAGGCCGTGGCCAACGACCTCAAGCTCTACGACCTGTTCATCAGGCGTGGCTACAACCGCATCGAACTGGAACGCTGCCTCACCAACGAACCACTGGCACGCCGCATCGCGTCGGAAAACCGGACGGCGGAATCCGTCATTGGCATCCAGGGCACGCCCAGCTTCGTGCTCAACGACCGGCTGATCGACGCGGGCGACTGGCGTTCGCTGCGCCCCTACCTCGCCGCTGCCACGCGCTGAATTCCTGTCTGCACCGGCTGTGGACACATATGGGGGCAGGCGAGACTTGCCCCTTCCCTTAAATCCGCCGTTTGCTAGCCTACATGGCCCATATCCAAGGATGCTGAAATGAACTTCCGAGTCGCCCGCCGCTTTGCCCTGACCACCACTGCCGCCGCTCTCGTTCTGGGCCTGGCATCCTGCGGCAAGGAAGATTCCTCGACCGCCGCATCGGGCATGCCGGTCGTCTCGGCCACGCCGCACGCCAATGTCCCCCCGCCGGCCGGCAAGTCGTGGGTCGAAGTGGTCGAAGTCACCCCCGATGGCGGCTACCGCGTCGGCAATCCGGACGCGCCGGTAAGGCTGCTCGAATATGGCTCGCTGTCATGCCCGCACTGCGCGAAACTGGCTCAGGACAGCTTCAAGAAGCTGTTCGGCGAATATATCACTTCGGGCCGGCTGAGCTTTGAATTCCGCTCCTTTGCCATCCATCCTCAGGACGTGCCGCTGACCGTGCTGGTCCAGTGTGGTTCACCTGACGGTTTCGTCAATCGGGTGGAACAGGTCTACGCCAATTTTGACGAGCTGGGCCAGGCCACGCAGCGCGGAGCGCAGGCTGCCGAACAGGCGCTGACCCTGCCGGAAAACCAGCGCTTCGTCGCCATGGCACAGGCGCTCGGCCTGACCGAATTCTTCGCCCAGCGCGGCATTTCAGTCGATCAGGGCAAGGCCTGCCTCGCCGATTTCACCAAGGCCACGCAGGTCGCCAAGAACGCCGAAGCTTACGGCGCCAAGGGCATCAGCTCCACCCCGACGCTGTTCATCAACGATGTCCAGACCGACAAGACCGAATGGAACAGCCTTGATGCGGCCCTGATGGCTGCCGGCCTGCGTTAGGCAGGCCACGAGGGCAGACAGGCACGGCGATGCGGATCAAGCGGCTCAAGCTCAGCGGCTTCAAAAGCTTCGTCGAGCCGGCCGAACTGCGCATTGAAACCGGCCTGACCGGGGTTGTCGGCCCTAACGGCTGCGGCAAGTCCAACCTGCTCGAAGCCATCCGCTGGGTGATGGGCGAAAATTCAGCCAAGTCGCTGCGCGGCGGCGGCATGGAAGACGTGATTTTCGCAGGTACCGCCCAGCGCCCGTCGCGCGATTTCGCCGAAGTCGTGCTCCACGCCGAGGACGGCGAGGGCGAGGAGCTTGAGGTTGTCCGCCGGATCGAGCGCGGCGCCGGCAGCGCCTACCGCGTCAACGGGCGCGACGTGCGGGCCAAAGACGTTGCGCTGGTTTTCGCAGATGCCGCCACCGGGGCGCATTCCCCCGCGCTGGTCAGCCAGGGCAAGATCGCAGCCGTCATCGCTGCCAAGCCTGCCGAGCGCCGCCAGATGCTCGAGGAAGCCGCCGGCATCGCGGGGCTGCACGTACGCCGCAAGGACGCCGAACAGAAGCTGCGCGCGACCGAGGCCAATCTCGCCCGGCTCGAAGACATCATGGGCCAGCTGGACCAGCAGATCGGCGCGCTGCGCCGGCAAGCACGGCAGGCCGAACGCTACACCGCCCTGTCGGAAAAGATCCGTCTTGCCGAGGCACGGCTGGTCTTCGCCCGCTGGCGCGATGCCGCCGCCGCCGCCGATGCCGCGCGGGCCGAGGCGCAAGGGGCAGAGGCCCGCGTCAACGAGGCGCAGGCTGTGCTGAAGGTCGCGCAGACGGCTCAGTTCGAAGGCGCGGAAAAGCTCGCCGAGATGCGCGACGAACTGGCCGATCGGCGCGACGATGCCTCGGCCCACGGCCACCGGCAGGCGGCGCTGACCACCCAGCTGGAAGCGGCGGAACATCAGCTTAAAAACCTCGACCGGCAACGCACCCGGCTGGAGGAAGATCGCGGCGATGCCGACCGGCTGACCCGCGATGCTGCCGAGGCTTTGGCCCGGCTGGAACGCGATCTCGCCGAAGGTCTGGCCGCACTTGAACGCGACGAAAAGCGCCGGCCCGAACTGGCTGCTGCGCTCGACAATGCCGACCGCGCCGCGCGGCAGGCCGAACTGGCGCTAGCGCAGGCGACCGCCGCACAGGCCGGGGTTGAAGCCGAATGGCGCGTTGCAGATGCGGCCTTGTCTGCCGCGCAGCAGCGGCTGCAACGGCTCGATAGCGAAATCGCCCGACAGGCCGACCTGCGCGCCTCGCTTGCCCGTGAAGGCGATCCCGCCGCCGCGCTCGCCGCCGCCGATGCGGCGCGCCAGCATGCCGAAGCCGCGCTTGCCGATGCCCGCGCCGCGCTGGAAGGCCAGCAGGCGCGCAAGGCCGAATTGCAGGCGGCGCGCGATGCGGTCAGTTCCACTCTCGCCTCGGCCCGCGCTGAACTGGCCGGGGTCGAGCGCGAACACGCCGCGCTTTCCCGCGACCGTGAAGCGCGCGCACGGCAGGCAAAGGGCGGCCACGGCCTCACCGCCGCGATCGACGCCTTGCGCGCAGCGCCCGGTTACGAACGCGCGCTTGCCGCCGTGTTGGGGCGCGATGCCAAGGCGGGATTGGGCGCGGCTCCCGCAGGCGCGGAAGGCCGCTTCTGGGCTGGCGCCGAGGCCCCCGCCCCGGTGAAGGGCAGCCTCGCCGCGCACGTCAGCACCTGCCCACCGCAACTCGCCGCCCGCCTAGCGCTGGTTCACGTTGCCGATGCCGACGATGGCCGCAGCCTCGCTCCCGGCGAATGGCTGGTCACCCGCGACGGCGCGCTGCGCCGCTGGGACGGCTTCTTCGCGCGCGGTGAAGGGGCGGCCGAGGCTGCCCGGCTGGAAGCGGAGAACCGCTTCGCAGCGCTGGTGGAAGTACTTCCAGCGCTGCGTGAAGCCGCTGCGACCGCCGAAGCGGCGGCGCAGGCGCTTCAATCCGAACTCGGCGAACTGCAGCTGAAGGTGATCGCTTCGGAACGCGCGGTCGCCGCTGCGGCCGATGCTGAACGCAGCGCCTTGCGCGCGCTCGATCAGGCCGAAGCCGCCAAGGCGCGGCTGGAAGCACGGCAAGTCGAACTCGCTGCGGCAGCTGACGAACTTGCCGCCCAATGCGCCACTGCCGAGGGCGAACTTTCCGCTGCCGAACGCGCCCGCGCCGCGCTGCCCGATCCTGAAAGCGGCCGCGCGCAGCTATCCGCCGCGCAAGGCAAGAACGATGCCGCGCGCACCGCGATGCAGGGCGCCACCGCTGCGCTCGCCGCGCATGACCAGGCGCTGGCCGTGGCGCGCGAGCGGACCAATGCGCAGCGCTCCGACATGGCCGGCTGGCAGGCGCGCGCCGGGGACGCCGCCAATCGCCTCGCCCAGATGGGCATGCGTTATGAAGAGATCGAGGCCGAGCGCGCCATCGTCGGGGCCAAGCCGGCGTCACTCATGAAAGAGATCGAGGCCGGCGATGCCGTGCGCGCGCGCCTTGCCGCCGAACTCGTCGCCGCCGAAGCTGCCGTGACCGCCGCATCCGATGAGGCGCGCAAGGCCGATGCCGAATTCGCTCGCGCCAACGAAGTGCTCGCCACGGCGCGCGAATCCCGCGCCGGCGCAGCCGCCCGCGCCGAGAACGAGGAAGAGCGTCGCGCGGAAATGGGCCGCATTTCAGGCGAGCGCTTCCAGTGCCCGCCGCCGCTGCTGCCTGAGCGGTTCGCATTCGCCGCCGCCGAAGTCTCCGGATCGGGCGAGGAATCGGCGACGATGGACCGGCTAGTTGCCGAGCGCGAGCGTATCGGACCGGTAAACCTTGTCGCCGCCGAGGAACTCAAGGTCGCCGAGGAACGCCACGGCACCAGCCTCGCCGAACAGGCTGAACTGGCCGAAGCGGTCAACCGGCTGCGCGGATCAATCGGCAACCTCAATCGCGAGGGCCGCGAGCGGCTGCGCGCCGCTTTCGAGGCGGTCAACGGCCACTTTCAGGTGCTGTTCGCCAAGCTGTTTCAGGGCGGGCAGGCCCACCTCGCGTTGGTCGACAGCGACGATCCGCTCGAAGCTGGGCTGGAAATCTTCGCCCAGCCGCCGGGCAAGCGGCTACAATCGCTGACGCTGCTTTCGGGCGGCGAACAGGCATTAACCGCAGTGGCACTTATCTTCGGGTTGTTCCTAACCAATCCGGCACCGATCTGTGTGCTCGACGAGGTCGATGCGCCGCTTGACGATGCCAATATCGAACGGTTCTGCGATCTGCTCGATACCATGGTCGGCGAAACCGACACCCGCTACCTCATCGTCACGCACAATGCCGTGACCATGAGCCGGATGCACCGCTTGTTCGGCGTGACCATGATCGAACAGGGCGTGTCGCGCCTCGTCAGCGTCGACCTTGGCGGGGCGGAGGAATTGCTGGCGGCAGCGCAGTAGACCGCCGCCAGATTACTTTCACTTCCGCCCGGCAATCCAATCGTCGACGCGGGCTTCTAGCACCGGCAGCGGCATTGATCCGCCGCCGACGACAAGGTCATCGAAGGCTTTGATGTCAAACCTGGCGCCAAGTGCCTTCTCTGCCTTGGCGCGCAGGTCCATGATCTTGATCATGCCGATCTTGTAGCCGGTCGCCTGCCCCGGCAGCGTGATGTAACGACGCACTTCGGAACGCGCCTGCTGCGCGGGCAACCGTCCGGTGGCGGTCATATATTGGACCGCCTGATCCTCGCTCCAGCCCATGGCATGCAAACCGGTGTCGGTGACGAGGCGCGAGGCGCGGAACAGTTCGGCGTCGAGCCGCATGAAGTCTGCCGCGACATCCGGGTATGCGCCCATTTCCTTGCAGAGCAGCTCCGAATAGAGCGCCCAGCCTTCGCTGTAGGCGACATAGCCGCTGGCGGTGCGGAACTTTGGCACGCCGGTCTGCCGCACGGCGATGTCGCCTTGCATGACGTGGCCGGGAACGCCTTCGTGGCACATCAGGTCGATGGTCTTGGCCGGGTCGAGCGTCTGACCGAGGAGGTGGAGATAGACGCGGCCCGGACGCGAGCCGTCGGGACTAGGGCCGGAAGCATGGGCAGCGCCACCCGCGACTTCGCTGAACGCGGGTTCGCGGATCACTTCGATGCGGTGGACCGGCTTGAGGTTGAACCGCGCGCCGAGCAGTTCGCGGTTGCGGGCAATTGCCGCGTTCGAGGCATCGAGGTAAGCCTTGCGCAGTTCGTCGGTATAGATTTGCGGCGGGAATTTCTTCGCGCGGTCGGCGTAGAAGGCGTGACGGTCGGCCAGCCCCGCAGCCTGCGCGAGCGCGTCCTGCTCGGCCTCGATCCGCTTGACCTCGCCAAGGCCGATGGCGTGGACCTGCGCGGCCGACAGATCGAGCGTGGTGTTGAGTTTGAGCGCGGCGGCGTACCAAGCTGTGCCACCGGGGAGCGATCCGGCACCGACCTTGCCGGCGGGCGCACCCGGCAGCGCGGTCTTCGCCCATGCACCGACCCGGTCATAGGCGGGCTTGGCGGCAAGGATGGCCGCGGCTGCATCAGACAGCAGGGCCTTGGCCTCGCCCGCGCTGACCTTGCCGTCCGCTTCCAGCTTGCCGATCTTGGTGCGGGCGTCGGCCATCAGCGCCGAATCCGCGCCGCCATCGAAGGGCACGCCGCTGGTCAGCGCCTTGGCTGAACCGATAATCCGCTCGACCTGGAACTTGGGCACGTTGATGCCCTGGGCCTGCGCCTGCAGCGTTTGCACGCGGGCGACGTCGAGCATTCTGGGCAGGCCCTTCAGCCGCGCGATGTAGCCGCGCATGTCCGCAGCGTCCTTCACCGTGTGGGTGTTTATAAGGAAGTCGGGCAGCTGCGCGTGGGCCGAATAGAGCGTCGAATAGAACGGCGGCTGATAACGGCGGAACTTGTATTGCAGTTCCAGACGTTCCAGTTCGACCAGCCACATGTCGTAGTTCGCCTTGCCCGTGGCCGAGAGGCCCGCGCGCTTGAACGCCGCCTTCATCCGCGCGGCGCTGGCACGGCGCGCTTGCAGGCGGGCGAGCTGGCCGGCGGCAGTCGTATCATCCCAGCGGTCGATCCCGTCCTTGATCCCCAGCCGCGTCGCGAGCTGCGGGCGCAGCCGCAGGTCGGCGGCGAATTCATTGTCGAGGAAGGCCGTCAGACGCGCATCCTCAGCCTCGGCAGACGCAGCGGTGGGCGCAGCGAGGACGGCAGGGGCGGTGAGCGGAACAAGGGCGACGACGGCAATAGCGAACAGCGAACGCTTCATGGAATTCTCCTTCATGATCGTCAGCCTAACAGGCTTGCCGCCGCACTCAACTGGCGGGCGCGGCTATTCGACCAGCGTCAACCGAGCACGAAGCGCGGCCCTGCCCCAGCCGCCGAAATCTTGTCGTCGCGGTTGTAGAGCTGGCAGCGTTGCAGGCTTAGGCAACCGCAGCCAATGCACTCGTCCAGCTTGGCACGGGTGCGGGTGAGCAACTGGATCCGCGCATCGATCTGCGCGCGCATCGAGCGGCTGATCGCTTGCCAGTCCGCGAGTGTCGGGGTGCGCCCCTGCGGCAGGCGCGAGAGTTGCTCCTCGATCTCGGTCAGGTTCAGCCCGAGCTTCTGCGCGATGAGGATGAACGACAGGCGGCGGATGTCGCTGCGCAGGAAGCGGCGCTGGTTGCCCATGGTGCGGAACGCCTGCACCAGTCCGCGATCCTCGTAGAAGCGGATCGCCGATACCGCGAGCCCGGTACGCCGCGCCAGTTCACCGATCGGGAGCAGATCGTTCTTGTCCATGGCCGCCCTTTCGGTCGATTTTGCTTGATCTCAAGTTAACTTGAGGTTGTACAAAGATAAAGCGCTTTAATTCGAAGCTGCAGCAAATGCATGTAATCAGGAGCTTTATTGTGCCAAACGGATTCCTTGAACACACCAACCTCACCGTCAGCGATCCTGACCGCCTGTCCGGCCTGCTGCAGCAATTATGCAATTGGCACGAACGCTGGAGCGGCCCGGCGCAGCTTGGCAGGCGGACAATCCATGTCGGAACCGAGAAGCAATACCTCGCGCTTTATGCCCGCGCCGACGGTGCTGCCGGGCCGTTCACAAAGGGAGCGCCGCTCAACCATGTTGCACTGGTGGTCGACGATATTGAGGCCGCCGAGGCGCTCGTCGTGACGGCCGGGCTCGAGCCCTTTGCCCACGGCGACTACGATCCCGGCCGGCGGTTCTACTTCTTCGACTGGGACGGGATCGAGTTCGAAATCGTCACTTACGGCTAAAGCAAGCCGGGCTGGACCGGTGGCTTCAGCGGCGCGTTCATGGCCGCGCCGCCGCCAGTCCAGCGCTCCTGCGTCTGCTCGACGGTCAGCGAGTCTTCCCACGTCGCACAGAGAGCGAGCGCGTCTTCGGGCGTGCCCTCCAGCCAATACTTTTGAGCAGCGCGTGACAGGATCAGCGGCATCCGGTCATGCACTTCGGCCATCTGCGGATGCCCGTCGACCATGACGATCGTGTAGACCTCGCCCCACTCCTCGCTCCAGCGCCACAGGCCGGCGACGGCGAACAGGTCTTCACCCGGTAGGCCATACCAGGTGCGGGTCATGCGCCCCTTCTCGCCCTCGGCCTCGGCCCAGGCGGAGACGGGGACGAGGCAGCGGCGCCGGACAAAACTGTCGCGCCAAAAGCCGGTCAGCAGCTTGTCCTCGCGCGCGTTGGTCACTGGCTTGGATTTCAGCTTCTGCCCCTGCTTGCCCTTCAGCGCGAGCGGGAAGCCCCAGGTCATCGCCCGCACCTGCCCTTCTGCAACAACTCGGCCCGGGTAGCCGGGATAGAGTTCGTCCGCGACATTCAGGCCGACCGGTGCCTCCGCATCAAACAGCTTGGCGACTTCGGCTGTGCCCTTGGTCATGCGGTAGAGGTTGCACATCAAGCGTTCCCGACGATCCAGCAAGCCAGCGCCATGAGCAAGCCAGCCATGCGGTTCGAACGAAAGCGGGCGAGCGCATTATCGTTGTCGCCCGGCTTCAGCGTTGTCACCTGCCAGAAAAGGTGGGCGGCGACCGGCAGCAGCGCAAGGCTGGCGATCAGGTCCGGGCGCAGGAGCCAGAAGGCCGCAGCCCAGCAGACAATCGCCGCGCCATAGAATCCCGCGACACCGCCGCGCACCCTGCCGCCCAGCGCCCGCGCGGAGGAACGGATGCCGACCAGCGCATCATCCTCACGGTCCTGCAGCGCGTAGATCGTGTCATAGCCGATCACCCAGGCAATCGACCCGGCATAGAGCAGCGCCAGCACCTCCAGCCGGTCGAGCCGCAATTCACTCCACCCCACCAGCGCGCCCCACGAAAACACGAGGCCCAGCCACGCCTGCGGCCACCACGTGATGCGCTTCATGAAAGGATAGGCCGCCACCGGCGCGATCGAGGCAAGGGCCACGATCTGCGCCTCCCAGCGCAATTGCAGCAGCACGACCAACCCGATCAGGCACAGCGCCAGCAGCCAGATCCACGCCGCGCGCTTGCTCACCCGCCCGCTCGCCACCGGACGGCTGGCGGTGCGCGTCACTTGCCGGTCGAGGTCAGCATCGACGAGATCGTTGTAGACGCAGCCCGCACCGCGCATGGTGATTGCACCCAGCAGCAGCCAGGCGATCAGGTCCCACCGCGCCTGTCCGCCCGCCAGAAGCACGCCCCAGGCACAGGGCCAGAACAGTAACCACCAGCCAATCGGCCGGTCGAACCGGGCAAGCAGGGCATAGTCACGCAATCGTTGCGGCAGGGCGGCGACGATGCCGCGGTGCTGGCTGTCGGGAACGATGCCGGAAGTGCTGGCAGGAGTGTCTGTCATCGACTCACCATGGCACAGGCAGGCCTGTCTGGACAACTTGCCCCTTCCCCTCAGCGGCAGGAGTTGAGCCGAATTGCTCCGCTCGTCGCGCCCCGCTCACTACCCGACCCCGACTTATGCTTGCATTCATCTGCGAGCAAGGTAGCGGCCAACACGGGTCCGCGCAGGTTCACTATCAAGGATGACTTCATGCGTTTCATTTCCGGAGAAACAGGGGTGCACATCGCTCTGGCCATGATGGCGCTGCCGCTTTCGGCAGGCGTTCATGCCCAGCAGGAAACGGCAAATGCCAACATCGTCGTCAATGCGCCGGTGCTGACCCCAGGTCCGGAAATCAAGGGCGTGATCACTGCGCGCAACGAAAACCGGATCAAGGTGACGGCGATGGACGGCACGGCAACGGTGATCGATCTGAGCGAAACGACGAAGTTCAAAACGAGCGGCGGCGGATTCTCGAAGAAGAACCCGGCATCGAGTGCAGCCCTGCTCAATGGCATGCCGGTGACGGTCAAGACCATGCAATCCGAAGCCGGGCTGATGGCCAGCCAGGTCAGCTTCAAGAGCGGCGATTACAAAACGGCGGCGATGATCCGCAATGCCACCGATCAGCGCTTTGGCGAACAGACCGCCGCCACCGAGGCGCTCAAGGGCCGCATGGGCGACATCGACAAGTACAACGTCAAGGCAACGACCAACGTCTATTTCGATACCGGCAAATCCGCGCTTTCCCCGCAGGCACGGGCCGAACTGTGCAATGCCGCCGCTGCGGCGGAAGGCACGAACAACGCGCTGTTGCTTGTCGTCGGCTATACCGATTCGGTCGGCAGCGACGAATACAACCAGGTGCTCAGCGAAAAGCGCGCCAATAGCGTGATCAACTACCTCCAGCAGCAGTGCCACTGGAAGCCGTACCGGATGCTGACGCCGACCGGCATGGCCAAGGCCGACCCGCTGGCGGACAATTCCACCGAAGAAGGCAAGGCGCAGAACCGCCGCGTGGCGGTGAACGTGCTGGTCAGCAAGGGCCTCGACGGGCTGTAAGAACCAGGCGTGACGCGGGCGGGCGCAGTCGTTATGGCTGCGCCATGCCCGCAACGCCCCTGCCCAAAGTTCCGGCCTGGCCGCCCAAAAGCGCACCGCGCCTGTTCGTCGAACAGGTTCTGGCCGAAGGCGCAACCATCTCGATCGAAGGCCCGCAGGCCCATTACCTTTCCCGCGTAATGCGCGTGGCCGCGGGCGATGCGGTGATCCTGTGCGATAATGTCACTGGCGAATGGGCGGCGCGGGTCGCCTCTGCCGGCAAGCGCGAGGTCCTGCTTTCGCCTGAGACCTTGCTGCGCCCGCGCGAGGGCGTGCCCGATTTCACCCTCTGCGCCGCGCTGCTCAAGAAGGACCGGTTCGACCTTGTACTCGAAAAGGCCTGCGAGTTGGGCGCAGCACGCATTCAGCCGTTGCTGACCCGGCGCTGCGTGGCGGACAAGCTCAACCTTGAACGCGCCCGCGCCGTGCTGGTTGAAGCCGCCGAGCAATGCGCCCGCACGGCGCTGCCCGAGATTTCCGCGCCAGTGAAGCTCGATGCCCTGCTGCGGGATTGGGACGGAAACCGCGCGCTGTTCTTCGCTGACGAGAATGGCGGGGAACCGGCAGCGGCGTCCTTTTCCGCCCATTCCGGCACGGCAGCCCTGCTCACCGGCCCCGAAGGCGGCTTTGACGAGAGCGAGCGCGCCGCGATCCGCGCCCTGCCGCAAGCCCGCGCGATAACCCTTGGCCCCCGTGTGCTGCGCGGCGAAACCGCGGCGATCGGCGGCATGGCGCTGTGGATGGGGATTGCGGGCGACTGGACCGACTGATTTTTGCACTGGCGCCGGAGCGAACAAAACACTACCTCGCCCGCATGAGCACAAGACAGGTTTCAGAACGCAACGATCCCGTGATCGAGCGCCGCGAGGATCTCGTCGTGCCGATGGCCAAGGGTGAAAAGCCCCGCGAAAACTGGCGGATCGGCACCGAGCATGAGAAATTTGTCTATGCGCAGAGCGATCACCACGCCCCCAGTTACGACGAAAAGGGCGGCATTCTCGACCTGCTGGTCGCGTTGCAGGACTATGGCTGGAAGCCGATTCTGGAAGGTGGCAAGATCATTGCGCTGTCGGGCGCGGACGGCAATGTCAGCCTGGAACCCGCCGGCCAGCTCGAACTTTCCGGCGCGCCGCTGGAAAACCTGCACCAGACCTGCGCCGAAACCGGCCGCCACCTGGCTCAGGTCAAGGAAATCGGCGAGAAATTCGGCATCGGTTTCCTTGGCCTTGGCATGTGGCCTGACAAGACCCGCGAAGAGCTGCCGATCATGCCCAAGGGCCGCTATGCCATCATGCTGCGCCATATGCCGCGGGTCGGATCGATGGGCCTCGACATGATGCTGCGCACCTGCACCATCCAGACCAACCTCGACTATTCGAGCGAGGCGGACATGGTGCAGAAGTTCCGCGTGTCGCTCGCCCTGCAGCCGCTGGCGACCGCGCTGTTCGCCAATTCGCCTTTCACCGAAGGCAAGCCCAACGGCATGCTTTCGTATCGCAGCCACATCTGGTCGGACACCGATCCCGCGCGCACCGGCATGTTGCCCTTCGTGTTCGAGGACGGCTTCGGGTACGAACGCTATGTCGACTACATGCTCGATGTGCCGATGTACTTCGTTTACCGCGACGGCAAATATATCGACGCCGCCGGCCTCAGCTTCCGCGATTTCCTTGATGGCAAGCTCTCGGTCCTGCCCGGCGAAAAGCCGACGCTGAGCGACTGGAACGACCACCTTTCCACCGCCTTCCCCGAAGTGCGGCTCAAAAGCTTCCTCGAGATGCGCGGCGCCGATGGCGGTCCCTGGGGCCGGATCTGTGCCCTGCCCGCCTTCTGGGTCGGCCTCCTTTACGATCAGGGCGCGCTCGATGCGGCGTGGAACCTCGTCAAGGACTGGGACATGGAAGGGCGCGAGAAACTGCGCGCCTCGGTGCCCAAGCTGGCGCTCGATGCGCCGATCCCCGGCGGCGGCAGCCTGCGCGATATCGCTGCCGAAGTGCTGGCGATTTCACGTTCGGGCCTGAACTCCCGAGCCAAGCTCAACGCTGCCGGCGACAACGAAAGCGGCTACCTCGGCCCGCTCGATGATATCGTCGCCAGCGGGAAAGTGCCGGCCCAGCGCCTGCTCGACCGCTTCCACGGCGAATGGGGCGGCGACGTTTCGCGCGTCTACGAAGAAAAGAGCTTCTGATGAGCGTTATTGTCATGGGCGAGTTCCGCCTGCCCGCCGAGAACCTCGAAGCCGCGCGCCCGGCGATGGAACGGGTGGTCACGCTGACCCGCGCAGAGGACGGCTGCCTCGGCTATTCCTATGCGCCCGACCTGCTCGATCCCTGCCTGATCCGCATAGCCGAGAAGTGGGAAAGCGCCGAAGCGCTCGCCGCGCACCTTGCTGCGCCGCACATGGACGAGTGGAAGCGGGTGCGTGAGGGTTTTGGCCTGACGGGCCGCTCGGTGACGATGTACGAAATCGCCAGCGAACGCGCCGTCTGATTGACTACTCAGCCGGCTGCACCACCGCGCCGCGCTGGGGCTTCAGCCCTGCCAACAACCGGTTGATAAAGCGCGTTACCGTGGGATTGCGGTCCATCCACGCGTGGTATTCGCGGTACTTGGCATCTTCCGAGAGCAGGTGCTTTTCCTCGGTCTTGGCACGCCAGAAATAGATTGCGCTCACGCCGGCGAGGCAGACAGCGTTGCGCACCGCGTCAGTTGTCGACCCGTTGGTGACAAGGAACGGCATCGTCGCAAGCCACCAGAACGCGTTCTTTGACAGGTAGGCCGGGTGCCGCGTCCAGCGGTAGGGGCCATGGGTCAGCACGCCGCGATAGGTAAGGTTGGAAAAGCGCATACCGAAAGCCACGGTCGCCGAGGCATAGATGCCGGTGAGGGTAACCAGCAGCGCCGCCCAGACCCACAGCAGCACCGTCTGCCCCTGCAGCCACCACGTCCAGTCCGCCGTCGCCGCCTCGTAGAACAGCGGGCCGCCCTGGTTCATCATCTGGAACGGCGGATAGCACATCAGCGCCGCGACCCAGCCGGCAAGGAACGGATTGGCCGAGCGGATCTGCGCATCGAGCGGTTTCATCGTCAGGATATAGCCGACCGTGCCGATCTGTTCATCGACGACGAACATCATCAGCACCAGCAGGTTGGCGATGGCAACGGGATCGCGCCAGAAGCCGGCCCAGTCGCGCCCGACAAGGTCGGCGAAACCGCCCGGAACGATCGAGATCATGAAGGCGGTGAAGAAGCCTTTGACGGCCCATGCCCGCAAGTGAATCGCAATCTGCGCCGGGTCATGCGCCTCGCGCCCGATCAGCCAGGCGCCGAGGTGCCAGCAGGCATCGCGCGGCTCCACCAGCACGCGGTCGAGCCACAGGACATAAGGCACGGAGAGCAGGAACAGCGGCACCGCCGACCAGCCGAGTACCGTCATCGCCACCTGATAGGGGCCATCCCAGTACCAACGGAACAGGCAATAGAGGAAGCCGATGATCGCCCATGTCGCCCAGAGGCCGGCCAGTTTGGTGATCGAAATGTCGACCACCGAGGCGAGCGGGCGCTTGATCTTCCAGTCGATCCCGGTCGAGGGGCGCAAGTGGACCTTTTCGACCAGCACCGACCACAGGACCATCGGCAGAGCGCAGAAAACCAGACCCATCAGCGCTGCGTTCGGCCCGGTCAACCGCTCGCGCGGGCTGCTCAGGACGAAGGCATCGACGATCTCGGGCCAGAAGTGGCAGAACGCCACCCACACAGCGAGGCCCAACAGGCCGACGAGCCCGACGGCTCCGGCAACGTCACTCTTGGGCCGCGGATCGGCGACAGGCGCAGGCGTGTTCACAGCCTGCGCCATAAGGCCAAATGGTTAAGCGCCCGGTAAAACCGGCGACAAATCAGCGGAAGCTGGTGATCCGGCCGCTGTCGTCGAGGATGTAGAGCGTGTTGCCGGCAACGATCGGCGCCAGGCTGACGCTGCTCGACAGCTTGGTGAACAGGGCCACCGAACCGTCTGCCACGCTGGCCGAGTAGATTTCGCCTTCGGTATTGGCCACCCACAGGCGGTTGTTGGCCAGCACCGGGCCGGTCCAGAAGATCGGGTTCTTCTTCTTCTTGACGTTCTCGAACGCCTGGAACTGGGTCGCCCAGCGCACCTTGCCGGTGCCGCGCGCGATGCACAGCAGCTTGGCGTCGTCAGTCAGCGTGAAGATCCATTCACCCGCGATCGCCGGGGTGGAGATGCCTGCAAGGTTTAGCTCCCAGACGCGCTGGCCGGTGAGCAATTCATAGGCCGCCATACGGCCGCCCTGACCGAGCGCGAAGACGCGGCCCCGGTCGACGATCGGATCGGCGTCAATGTCAGTCAGCACGCCCACGGTGGTCGAAAGCGAGGTGCGCGCCAATGCGTCGGACCACAGCGTGCGGCCGTTTTCATAGCGGTAGGCAACCAGTTCGCCAGTCGAATAGCCAGCGATCACCGAACCCTGCCCGACAGTCGGCGCGGCAACGCCGAAGATGCCCGACAGGCCGTTCGAGCCGCTTTCATTCCACAGCAGCGCGCCATCGGCGCCGTTGAGCGCGATCAACTGGTTCGACTGGGTCATGACGAAGACCTGGTCGAATTCCACGGTCGGCGAACCGCGCAGCGGACCGGCGGGCTTTACCTTCCACAGCTGGCTGCCGTCATTGGCGTTGAGCGCGGCGACTTCACCGACGCCGGTGGTGATATAGACTTTGCCGTCATCATAGGCAGCACCGCCGCCGAATACTGAACTGGCGCCGTCACCGGTGATCTTGAACGACTTGGTCCAGCGCTGGGCACCGGTGGCCGCGTCAAAGGCGTGAACCACGCCGGCGGTGTCCATCACGAACATCATGCCGCCGCCGATCACCGGCGATGCGGCGAGGCGCTGGCTCTTGCTGTTGCCCTGGATCGACTGGGTCCAGCCGCGCGCCGGCGCTTCGGCCAGAGCGAGGTGGCCATAGGACTTGGTAGGCGTGTTGCCGGCCTGCGGCCAATCGGCATTGGGCTCTGCCGGCGGCAGCACGACAGCGACCGAGGCGAGGTTGGGATCGACCTTGGCACCCGATTCGACCCGACTGAGGATCGGCACGCGGTTGCCCACGGTGGGGGTGGTCGGGCCCTTCTTGCCGAATACGCCGCAGCCCGAAAGCGTCACCGCCATGGCAAGCGCGGCCAGAGTCGCCGCGCGGCGAAGCGGGGTCTTGGAGGTCATCGGGGCATCCTTCATTTTAATCCCAGTCATCTTACTGTTGCCCCTGCTGCGGCGCATTGGCCGCGGTCACATCTTTCACGGCCTCGTTCACGTCATCGACCGCATCGACGCCAAGGTATCCTGCCATCTGCCGCGCGCGGCGGCGCAGGCTGTCGGGCACTGTCTTGTCGCGCGCAATCGAGGCGAAAAGCGGGCCGGCGAGATCATTCTTGCCCTGCTTGAGATAGGCCATGCCGAGCAGTTCCGCTGCAGAGCCGAACCACGGCTTGCCCGGCACTGCCAGCGGCTTCATCGCGGCGACAATCTTGTCAGGCGCGGCGCTATCGAAGATTAGCGCGGTCTGGCGGATCGTTGCGAGATCGCGGTACGCCTGCGGGGCGCTGCTGTCTGCGGCGATCGCGGCAAAGGCCTTGGCGGCATCGTTGCTTTTGCCCTGTTCGGCGAGAATCCCGGCCTGCAGCATCCGCGCCGAAGCCTGACTGCCGTCATTGCTGCCCTTGGTCAGCGGATCGAGCAGCTTGCTGGCTTCATCGAGCTTGCCAGCTTCGAGTTGGTCGAGCGCCTTCACATAGGTTTCGGCGCGCTCGGCCCGGCCCTGATCCTGATGATAATCCCAGCCGATCCACGCGCCAAGGCCAGCAAGGCCGAGGAATATCGCCGCGCCAATCGGCTTGCCCCAGCGCTTGATCAGGTCAAGTGCCTGATCTTCGCGCAGCGCCTCGTCCACCTCGCGCATGAAGCCCTCTTTCTGGGCATCATCGCGGCTGAGTGCGGGGGATTTCGAATTTTCAGGGCTGAGGGCCAAGTCTGGTGTCTTTCGGCAAGCGGGTCCGGTTTGGCGGCTGTTTAGGGTTCGGACCGGGCCTTTTCAACGGAATTGATCGTGAAGCCCGCCTGAATAACCGGGTTTGTCACCCGAATCGTTCGCGTTTCATCGCTTTCGCGTACGCCTGACGGTAAGCGGCGACCATCGTCGCCTCGTCGAATTCGGCCCGCGCCCGTGTGCGGTTGGCCTCGCCGACCTTTTTCCGGCCCACCGGATCGAGCGCCAGCGCCTCAAGCGCGTCGACATAGTCGCTCTCGCGCTCCTTAGGAATCACGTAGGGCCGGTTGGCTTCCGACACCATCTGCGCGACATCGCCGACATCGGTGGAAACAACTGCGAGGCCCGCTGCCATCGCCTCGACCACCGAGATCGGGAACTGTTCACTGTCAGACGACAGCGCGAACAGATCGAACAGGCCGATGACCTTGGCAGGATCGGCGATGAAGCCGGGCATGTGCACCCGGTAGCCGACATCGAGCGCCATCGCCTGCTTCAGGATCGCCTCGCGCTCGGGTCCTTCGCCCAGGATCACCAGTTGCCAGTTATCAGGAAGGTGCGAAAAGGCGCGGACCAAACGTGGCAGGTTTTTCACTTCGCGCAGGCCAGCAATAGTGCCGAGCCACGATTCGTCATCATGCTTGATCACGCGTGGCAGCGCATCGCGCCGGGCCTTGCGGCCATAGTCCGAAGTCTGGATGCCGTTTGCGATGCGGTGGACCTTGCCGCGCGGCTGCGCCCAGGCAGTGAGCGCGATATGTTCCAGCTGGCGCGAGGGCACGACCAGCACCTCGGCATGGGCCAGTGCCAGCCGGCGATACCAGTTGCGCGAGGTCTTGAGCTTGATCGCCTCATCCGCGTTGAAGCCGTCCTCGTGGTGGACCAGCGGCGGCAGGCCCATACGGGGGCCAAGCAGCGTGTGCGCCATCACCGCATCCATCGCGCCCCAGTTATAGGTCAGGACAAGGTCATAGCCCGCCATGGCCTTGGCAATCCGTTCGATCCGGCGTGGCAGCGGCTTGCCCTGAAGCGATGGAAAATCCGTGGGATAGTTCACCCTGGCGCGAGGCGAGATTGCGACCTTTGCGCCCATCGCGCCGGGAATGGCCGAGACGATGTCGTGTTCGATGCCGGGACCAAAGGCGTTGATCAGCTTGGCGCAGCGCAGCTCCTTGCCGCCCGCGTTGAAGCTGGAATGGAGATGCAGGACGCGCATGTTGGGTCTTGCTTTCAGCCGGCCCGGGCGAGCAGGCGGTCAATCGCGGCAGCGGCTTCCGGCTCTTCGAGCGTGGGCGCATGGCCGACGCGCGGCACGGTGACCAGTTCGACGTCCGGCCCGCATTCGCCCATCTTGCGGAACGTCTCGGCAGAGATCAGCTCGGTCAGTTCTGCGCGCAGCACGGTGACCGGTTTGGCGGCAAGCGCCTGAAAACCCGGCCACATGTGCGGCTGGCTGGTATAGTCGACGCCCTTGAACGGCTCGGCGATCTTCATGTCATAGTCGAACACGATGCGGCCATTGCTCGACAGGGTCATCGTACGTTTGGCCATGACCAGCCAGTCATCGATCTTCCAGTCCGGAAATGCGGCTCCGTGGGTTTCCTCTATAGCGCGGGCGGCGTGCATCCAGGTGGGGAAAGTGCGCCCCTGCCCGAGATAGTCCATGATCCGGTCAAGGCCGACGGTCTCCACCTCTGGCCCGATATCGTTGAGCAGGCATCCGGCCACTCGGCCGGGCATGGTGTATCCCATGATGATCGTCATGATTCCGCCCATCGACGTGCCGATGGAAACGAAGCGGTCGATCTGCAATTCGTCGAGCAGAGCGGTGACATCCTGAACATATTGCACCGGGTTGTAAGTCGCCGGGTCCTTAGCATAGGCGCTGTCACCCCGGCCGCGCATGTCGGGGCAGATCACCCGCCAGCCGTTTGCCGCCAGCCGCGGCGCGACGACTTCGAAATCGCGGGCATTGCGGGTCAGGCCATGCATGCACAGTACGGGCGGGCGGCCATCCGCACTGGCCCCCGTTGCTGCATAGTCGCGGTAATGGAGCTTGAGCCCGTCCTGGCTCGTCCAATAGCGGTCTTCAAACTGGCTCACACGGTTCCTCTGCAAGTCAGGGCACCGGCCCGGATCGCGCGCCGCTTGCACGGCGATGGTCTAGCCCCCACTATCGCGTGATGCGCGACGAACCGCAAGCCAATGCATATAAAGCCGATCCTGCGATCCTGCCGCTGGCGGGATGGCTGGCCGATCCTGTTGCGCCTGCGGACTTTCCGGAGACGCGGCTGCGGTTCCGCAATGACCGCTGGGCGCCGTCTGTGGGCCTCGATCACCTGAGCGACTCCGAGTGGATCGCCCACTTCGGGCGCTTCACCCCTCTGCCCGATAACCTGCCCCAGCCGCTGGCGCTGCGTTACCACGGCCACCAGTTCCGCCATTACAACCCCGACCTTGGCGACGGGCGCGGATTTCTCTTCGCCCAGATGCGCGATGAAAATGGCCGGTTGCTGGACCTTGGCACCAAGGGATCGGGCCGCACCCCGTGGAGCCGCGACGGCGACGGGCGGCTGACGCTGAAAGGCGCGGTGCGCGAAATCCTCGCCACTGAAATGCTCGAGGCGCTGGGGGTCAACACTTCCAAGACCTTCTCGGTGATCGAAACCGGAGAATCACTGATGCGCGGGGATGAGCCTTCGCCGACCCGCTCCGCCGTGCTGGTGCGGCTCAGCCACGGCCACATTCGCATCGGCACCTTCCAGCGATTGCTCATGCTCGAAGAACGCGGCCACATGGAGGAACTGGTAAACTATTGTCTCACGCAATTCCCCGGACCGCCCGCCCCGGCGGATGCACCCGGCGCTGACGAACCTGCCGTTCGCTTGCTCCATCAGGTCGTCGAGCGGCTGGCCGATCTGGCCGCCAGCTGGATGGTCGCCGGCTTCGTCCACGGCGTGCTCAATACCGACAACATGAACGTGTCGGGCGAGAGTTTCGACTATGGTCCGTGGCGCTGGTTGCCGCGCTGGGACCCGGCGTTCACCGCCGCATATTTCGATCACTCCGGGCTTTACGCCTTTGGCCGCCAGCCAGAGGCCTTGCTGTGGAATTGCAGCCAGCTTGCAGTGGCGTTGCGTATGCTGGCCGAGGCACCGCCGCTGATCGCCGCACTCGACCGGTTCGGCCCGCTCTATGAGGCAGCTATGGCGCGCCATTTCAGCCGGCGGCTGGGTATTGCCGACCCCAAGCCGGAGGATGCCCGCGAGCTGATTGGCGCCGCGGAAAAGCACATGCGAGAGCGCGAAATCGGCCCGGATGCGTTCTTTTTCACGCACCGCGGCGGCCGCAATGCCCCCGATGGCCCCCTCGGCGAAGCGCTTGCTAAGGCCCGCCCGCTGCCCGGCGCGCTGGACCATGCGTTCTGGTCGCAGCCCGCCCCGCCGACCATGGTGATCGACGAAGTGGAACGAATCTGGTCCGCAATCGATGACAAGGACGATTGGCAAGCGCTTGCCGACACTCTATCCGCTCTACGCACCCTCGGCTCCGCGCTGCGCGAAGTTGAGGATTTGGCAACAGATTCGGCGTAGTAGCCCGTAAATTGAGAGGGATACTCCAAGTTCCATGAGCAACGAAATCGTCTCCTACGAACCAGCGACCGGTGAAGAGCTGTGGCGCGGCAAGCGGAGCGACGTCGATGACGTAGTGGCACGCGCGCGCCGCGCCTGGCCGGCATGGGCCGCCCAGCCGCTCGCAACCCGCATGGAACTGGTCCGCCGCTTTGCCAACGAAGTGCGTAAGGAAGCGGACAAATTCGCCGATCTCATTTCCCGCGAGACCGGCAAGCCGCTATGGGAATCCCGTAGCGAAGTTGAGACAGTGGTCGCCAAGGTCGAAATCTCGATCCGCGCCTATGCCGAGCGCACGTCGCAACGCAAGCTGGACAACGCGATGCAGGGCACGATGGCTGTGCGCCACAAGCCGCATGGCGTGATGGCCGTGCTCGGGCCGTTCAACTTTCCCGCGCACCTGCCCAATGGCCACATCGTTCCAGCGTTGATCGCCGGCAATGCCATCGTCTTCAAGCCGAGCGAGAAAACACCGGCGGTGGGCGAATTCCTCTGCCTGTGCTTCAACCGCGCGGGCATTCCCGCCGCCGTGGTGCAGATGCTCGTCGGCGGCCCGGAAGAGGGTCAGGCGCTGGTCGCTCACGACGGAATCGACGGTGTCCTGTTCACCGGCTCGGCCCATGCCGGTATCGCCATCAACCGCAAGCTCGCCACCCGGCCGGACAAGATCGTCGCGCTGGAAATGGGCGGCAACAACCCGATCGTGGTGTGGGACACGCCCAAGATCGCTGATGCCGCCGTGCTGGTGGTGCAAAGCGCCTTCACCTCTGCCGGCCAGCGCTGCAGCGCCGGGCGGCGCCTGATCGTCAAAGGCGCGCTCTATGATGCTCTGATCGACGAGGTAAAGCGGCTGGCCGATCGGATTATCGTCGGCGCCCCGTTCGATGATCCCTCGCCGTTCATGGGCCCGGTGATCGACAATGCGGCAGCCGACGGCCTGACCGAAAGCTTCGTCTACCTGCTGTCGAACGGCGGCAAACCGATTAAGCACATGGTCCGGCAGGATCCCAAGCTGCCCTTCCTGTCGCCGGCGATCATCGACACCACGGCGATGAAGGAACGCCCCGACGTCGAACTGTTCGGCCCGATGCTGCAGGTCATTCGGGTCGACGATTTTGACGAGGCGATTGCCGAGGCTAACAACACCCGCTTCGGGCTCGCCGCTTCGCTGGTCGGGGGCACGCCTCAGGAATACAACCGCTTCTGGGCCAACGTCCGCGCCGGCATCATCAACTGGAACCGGCCGACCAACGGCGCCAGCTCTTCCGCCCCGTTCGGCGGCGTCGGGCTTTCGGGCAACCACCGCCCGGCGGCGTTCTATGCGGCGGATTACTGCGCCTATCCTGTCACCAGCACGGAAATGGAACAGCCGCGCGCGACGATCGGCGTCGGCCTGCGCAACTCCTGACTGGCCTCAGCCGCCGCTGGTGACTACGTGCACTTCGGTGAGGCCTTCAGGCCCCGGACGCACGTAAATCATCGCAGAAAGCGCGCCCTTCCCCGCAATAAGCGCATGGGAATCGCCATCAGCGCGATGTTCGACTGAAAGCGCCGCCTTCATCGCCTGAGCGGCATGGAAATCGAGCGCCTCTGCCGGTGTAACTCCGATGCGATAGGTTACCGCGCGGACATGGCAGGTGCCATCATCCGCACCGAGCGCTTCCTCGACATGGCCGCGCGGGTATGGCGCAAATGGCTGCGGCAGGCGCGTGGCCCAGATCGCCGACCAGTTCGCCGTGCCCTCGCACGGCACCTTGCCATATGCGCGGCGCATCGAATCGAGAGCAGTCTGGCCGCCGATGGCTTTTTCAGAACCACTTGCAGTTGGGGCAGCGGGGATCGCCCCACCCAGCTGCGCCTTTGCCTCTGCCTTTGCCGCAGCAATCGCTTCGGGGGTGTAGAGGTTTGCCGGGATCAGGGCCGATGCCACGCCCATCCCGGTCAGCGCCCGGCCCGCTCCGTTCATCGCGGCAAGATCAGGCTCGGTCAGTAGGGGGCCAGCCAGAGCGGCGCTCACAGCCGGATCGACCGGTTTTGCGTCCTGCGCCGAATCGCGCGAACAGCCCGCAACAGCGAGGATCAGCACGATAGGGACAAGAGTGTAGCGGAGCGCCATGGCCCGCACTTATCGGAGGTTTTGGTTAAGGATGAACGAAAGCGCCCCCGGACGGCTGGTCCGGGAGCGCTTCGGTCTGTGGCTGAGCCCTGTGCTTGTTCTGACGGGGCAGAACTTAGCGGCAGCTGCTGCCCGAACGGTCGATTGCGCGGCCGGCAAGAGCACCGATGCCCGCACCAAGGATCACGCCAAGGGTCTTGTCACCGCGGCGACCAGCCACTTCGTTGCCGATCAGGCCGCCAACCGCCCCGCCAATGATCAGGCCAGTCGTGCCGTCCGAGCGGCGACAGTAGTAGCGGCCATCATCACCGCGCCAGGTGCGGGTGTTGCGATAGACCGGCTCGTCATAGCGGTTGTTGTAGCCACCGTTGTAACCGCTCTGATAGCCATAGCCGCCATTGTAGTTACCCTGATTGCGCCAGTTACGATTGCGGTCACGGCCGTGATTGTAGCTGTCGTTCTGCGACCAGCCATAATTGCCCTGATCATAGTCACGGGCCTGCGCGGCGGGGATGGCGGTGACGAGGAGCCCCGGGGCAACCAGCGCCAGGGCGGCGTTCTTGAAGATGTTGGTCATGGGGAACTCCTTCGCTTTTGAACTGTTGGCCGACTCGGTGTCGGTCGATGTGTTCATGTTTAGACCTGCAAACCTGAACAGACGGCAACCGCAGTGTCAGGATCGAATTTTGCGACGAACCGAGTGACTCCGCCCGTCGAATGGCGGCTTGCCGCGCGGATTCAGCCGGTCTAGTCGCCGCGCATGATCGCGACCCAGTCATGAACGCAGCACAGGAACGGCAGGGCGGCCTGTCGCTGGCGCTGGGCGCCTATGTCATCTGGGGGCTGCTGCCGCTCTACCTGCAGTTCCTGCGTCACGTGCCGCCGTTCGAATTCGTTGGCTGGCGCATCATCTTCACCCTGCCGATCTGCCTGATCGGCGTGACCATTGCGCGGCAGTGGAGTGCGGTTCGCGCGGCGATTTCCAGCGGGCGAATCCTTCTGATCATGCTGGCCAGCGCGCTGCTGATCGGGATCAACTGGCTGGTCTATGTCTATGCCGTGCAGACCGGGCACGTGCTGGCCGCCAGCCTTGGCTATTACATCAACCCGCTGGTCAATGTCCTGCTCGGCACCGTGTTCCTGAAGGAGCGATTGACCCGGCCGCAGTGGCTTGCCGTGGCACTGGCCGCCATCGGCGTGACATTGCTGTTGTTCGGTGCGCTCGACATGCTGTGGATCAGCCTGTCACTGGCGCTCAGCTTCGGCACATATGGCATGGTGCGCAAGATCGCCCCGGTCGAATCGCTGCCCGGTTTGACCATAGAGAGCGCGATCCTCGCCCTGCCCGCCTTGGGCTTGATCGGCTACCACGCCCAACTGCCGGCAGCCTCAGCCTTTGGCATCAGCGGGCAGACCGATGCGCTCATCGCGTTTTCGGGCGTGGTCACCGCCGTGCCATTGGTAATGTTCGCCGCCGCCGCGCGCCGCATGGACTATTCGACGCTCGGCTTCATCCAGTTCCTCACCCCGACCGTTGTCTTTCTGGAAGGCCTGTTCATATTCAACGAGCCGCTGCGCCCGGTGCAACTGGGCAGCTTCGTGCTGATCTGGGCGGCGATCGGCCTGTTCGTGGCGGACCTGCTTGGCCGCCGGCGCTCTAAAGCCTGAGCCGCCAGCCGAGCGTATCGCCGGCATGGAACGGGACGATGCTCGTGCCATTGGCATCGATGCTCGCCGGTACCGGCTGGGGCGCCTTTTCCAGCGTCACCGTCGCCTCATTCACCGACAGGCCGTAAAACGCCGGTCCGTTGAGCGAGGCGAAGGCCTCGAACTTGTCCAGCGCGCCCTCTTCCTCGAACACGTCAGCATAGCTTTCGATGGCGAAGGGCGCGTTGAAGATGCCTGCGCAGCCGCAAGCCGCTTCCTTTGCGCCGACGGCATGGGGGGCGCTGTCAGTGCCGAGGAAGAATTTCGCGCTGCCCGAAGTGGCCGCCTTGCGCAGCGCCAGCCGGTGCTGTTCGCGCTTGGCGACAGGCAGGCAGTACATGTGCGGGCGAATACCGCCGACCAGCATGGCGTTACGGTTGATGTGGAGGTGCTGCGGCGTGATCGTTGCCGCCACGTTCGGCCCGGCGCATGTCACAAAGCGCACGGCCTCCTCGGTCGTCACGTGTTCGAACACCACCTTCAGCGCTGGCAAGTCGCGCACCAGCGGGGCGAGCGTGCGTTCGATGAACACGGCCTCGCGGTCAAAGATATCGACGTGGGCGTCAGTAACCTCGCCGTGGACGAGCAGCGGCATGCCGATCGCGGCCATGCGTTCGAGCACGGCGCGGATATTGGCTACGTCTGTCACGCCGTGGGCCGATCCGGTCGTCGCGTGAGCAGGATAGAGCTTTGCCGCGACGAACACCCCGCCGGCGAAGCCGCGCTCGACCTCGTCGGGGTCCGTGCCGTCGGTCAGGTAGAGCGTCATCAGTGGGGTGAAGTCCATCCCCGCCGGCAATGCCGCCATGATCCGCGCCCGATAGGCGGCAACCCCGGCGCAGTCGGTCATCGGCGGGGAGAGGTTCGGCATGATGATCGCCCGGGCAAACTGGCGCGCGGTATAGGGCAGAACGCCTTCCAGCACCGCGCCATCGCGCAAGTGAACGTGCCAGTCATCGGGGCGGCGGATCGTCAGCGTTTCCATGGCTTCCCCTTAGTCACCTCGCACCCTATCTGTCACCCATGACCGCAACGCTCCTCACCAATCGCGCCATGATCCGCCTGTCAGGGGAGGACCTACGCGGCTTCCTGCAAGGCCTGGTGACGAATGATATGGGCAAGGACTTGCCAGTCTGGGCGGCGCTTCTGACGCCGCAGGGCAAGGTGCTGTTTGATTTCCTGGTCTGGGCGGACGGAGAAGACCTGCTGCTCGATTGCGAGGCCGACCACGCCGATGCACTGGCCAAGCGCCTGTCGATCTACCGACTGCGCCGGACGATCACGATTGCCCGCGATCCTGCGCTCGGGGTTCACTGGCACCTGGAGGCAAGCGGCAACGACCCCCGCCTTCCCGCGCTGGGCAATCGCTCAATTGGTGCGCCCGAGGGTGAACCCGCCGATGCCGCATGGCTGGCGCACCGCCTCTCGCTCGGCGTCTGCGAAGGCCACGACGAACTGGCCGACCTGCTCTGGCTGGAATGCAACGCCGCCGAACTGAACGGCGTGTCCTTCACAAAGGGCTGCTATGTCGGGCAGGAGAACACCGCGCGGATGAACTGGCGGCAGAAGATCAATCGGCGGCTGGTCGTAGTGCCCATCGGCGAATCGGACCCGGCCCGCCAGCGCGCGGCCTATTCCGAACTTGGCCTCGCGGTCGATCACCGGCGGGTTGAGGATATTACGCCAGCACAACGACCAGTGTGGATGGCCGAAGCCTAGCCCTTCGCCAGCGTAATCCCGGCACGCTCGGCTGCCTCGATCAGCATCTTTTCCGCCTGATCGCGCGCGGTTTCGCGCCCCAGGCCGAGCGAACCGCTCAATGCCTCGCCCATCATCGCATCGCCCAGCGCCATCAGCACCAGTGACAGCGTGACTTCGTGCATCGGCTCCTCGTCATGGCCGTTCACCTTGTCGACCATGTCGTGGATGGCCTCGACAATCGGGTCGAGCGCGTCTTCGTTGCCCGACAGCAGCATCCAGCTCGCAAGCGCGCCGCCGCCTTCCTTGCCGAATGCATCAAAGGTCAGATCCACGACCCGGCGCGGGCTGCCGATGCCGGCGCGGGTGGCCAGCACGGCCTCGGCAATCGTCGCGCAGATCGTTTTGGCAAGGTGGCTCGCCAGCGCCTTTTGCAGGCCCGAGGCCGAGCCGAAATGGTGGAGCAGGTTGGCATGGGTGCGCCCGATTCGCGCCGCCACGGCTTTCAGCGTCACCGCCTGCGGCCCTGCCTCGATCAGCAGCGCTCGGGCGGCCTCCATGGCGGCGGTGCGGCTCTCTTCCTGGGTCAGGCGGCGCCTTATTGACATTGCTGTAAGTTAACCTATCTTCACCGGGCCATGAACGCCCATACGCCCATCGATATCGACGCGCGGCCCCTGACCGGTTCCGCCCCCGAAAACCATGAGATCGTCGTGCGCGACCTGCGCTTCAACCGCAAGGAAAAACCCCGCCGTTGGTGGTTGGCCGATGACCCGGTCGGCACTGCCTGGCACAATGCGCTGTCCGCCACCTTCCCCCGCGGCGAGGCGTTCTTCATCGAATCGGTGAAAGCCTTCCGCGACAGCGCACCGCCGCACCTGGCCGAGGAAATCCGCAAGTTCATCAGCCAAGAAGTGAACCACAGCCGCGAACACCTCGCTTTCAACCGCGCTGCGGTGGACGCCGGCTACGATCTCACCCGCATCGACGCACATGTGACCGACATGCTCAACCTGGCAAAGGGCCGCCCGCCGATCGTCAACCTTGCCGCGACCATGGCGCTCGAGCATTTCACCGCGATCCTTGCGCACCTGCTGCTGACCGCGCCGGAAATTCTTGACGATGCCGATCCCGAAGTCGCCACCATGTGGAAATGGCACGCGGTTGAGGAGATCGAGCACAAGGCCGTCGCCTATGACACCTTCCTCCACGCGACGAAGCACTGGCCGCGCCGCCGCCGCTGGCTGCTGCGATCTATCTCGATGCTGTCGATCACGCGCCGCTTCGTCTCGCACCGCATAGACGATACGGTCGACCTGCTGGCGCAGGACGGCATCACCGGCTGGAAGGCCCGCGTGCGGGTGCTGTGGTACGTGTTCGGTTCGCCCGGCTACCTGCGCAAGGTGTTCCCGGCCTGGGCGGCGTACTTCCTGCCGGGGTTCCACCCGTGGAAGCACGACGACCGGTATCTGATTCCGTCAGGCGTGGCCGGACTAGAGGGTTACGCCTGACACCTGGCCAAATCGTCAGGCCGCGCGCTTGACGTCCATGTCGTCGTCGCAGTCGCTGGGCTCGCCCAGCGTCATGGTGAGCACGGCGGACGGCGCAACCTTACCGCGGGCAAGGCTGTAGCGTTCTTCGACGCGGCCCGTGGGGCAGAAGCCGACCTTGCGCAGCACGCGGCCAGATGCCGGATTATCGAGGAAGTGCGTTGCTTCGATTCGGCGGTGACCCAGCGTACGGGCGAGGCTGAGCACGGCGCGCGATGCCTCGGTGGCGTAACCCTGCCCCCAGTGATCACGGCCGATCCAGTAGCCCAGTTCCGCCCCGTCATGGGTTGGCGCCATGCCGATTGCACCGACCAGCTCCACGCCCTGCGCGGTGGGCAGGGTGATCAGGAAGTGCGGGCAGCGCCGGTCCTGACCCAGCGCGGCATACTGGCGCGCGGCTTCGGGCGTATAGGGCCACGGCACGCGGCTGAGGTTACGCACGACCGCCTCGTCGGCGATGGCCGAAAAGATTGCGCTCCAGTCCTCGGGCCAGCCGGGCCGCAGGAACAGCCTTTCACTGCGAATGAACATCTTTCAAACTCCACTCAGTGCCCCGCGAGCCCCCGTTAGGCGGGCTGCATGACAGGCGCATTACGCTTGCGTCCATCCGCGCCGCCTTCGCGGTGCAGGTTTGGACATGTGCTGAGGGAGAGACGAAAAAAGGGAGACGGGTTGCCCCTCTCCCTCTTTCGAAACCAGAATCGCAATGTTCCGGTCTGGGGGCTATCCGTCAGAGGACAGCCCGTTATCGACTGTCCGATTACTCGGCGGCTTGCGCCATATCGACCGACACATATTTGCGGCCGAGCTTGCCATCGTGAAAGCGCACGCGGCCTTCGACGAGAGCAAACAGGGTATGGTCCTTGCCAATGCCCACGCCGGCGCCCGGATAGACGCGGGTGCCGCGCTGACGGATGATGATGTTGCCGCCGATCACTTCCTGACCGCCGAACTTCTTCACGCCAAGGCGACGACCGGCCGAATCACGACCGTTACGCGATGAACCGCCTGCTTTTTTATGTGCCATGGAATACTACTCCGGAATCTTATTCAGCAGCCGAGGCAGCGGCGGCTTTCTTGGCCGGTGCCTTCTTGGCGGGCGCATCGGCGGCAGGAGTTTCAGCAGCTTCCTTCTTGGGAGCGGCCTTCTTCTGCTCGGCACCGACGGCAGTGATACGCAGAAGCGTCAACTGCTGGCGATGGCCGTTCTTGCGGCGATAGTTGTGGCGGCGACGCTTCTTGAAAACGATCACCTTTTCGCTCTTGGCCTGCGCGATGATCTCGGCCGAGACGACGACGCCCTTGGCATCCTTCACCTCGCCGCCATCACCGGCCAGCAGGACATCGCCCAGCGTTATGGTCTCACCGGCTTCACCAGCCAGCTTTTCCACCGCGATCTTGTCTCCGGCAGCAACTCTATATTGCTTGCCGCCCGTGCGCACGACTGCGAACATGTTACCTACATCCAATTCTGTTTGTCTTTTCCACCCCGTTGCCCGGGCTCCACATGAAGCCTTCGCATCCGGCGCGCCGAATCCCCCTGAACGCGCAGGGGTGTCCGCAAGAAGCAGCGCCCCTAGTGCAACCTCCCCGGGCTGTCAACGCCGGAAGCGGGACTTTCGCTTGGCGTGCCCGCGCGGTATGGCCTGCATATGAACAGCCAATTCCGCCCGAGACTGGCCGCAGCGCAGATCGTCGCACTGGGCACATGCCTGATCCTTTCCGCCTGCGCCAGCGCTCCGGGATACCCTTCGCTGGCCAAACGCCCGGCGGAACGGATTGCCGGGACGGCCCAGCCTGCCTCGCCGCCGCCAGTAGCACAGGCGCCCACGCCGCTGAGCCCAGAATTGCAGGCCCGCCTCGCGCAGTTGGTCGGGCGCGCCCGCGCGGCCCATGCGGTGTTTACTGCCGGCAAGGGCAAGGCAGACCGCCTGTCATCCGCCGCGCGCGGTGCAGCCGTCTCCAGCGAGGCCTGGGTGGTGGCCACCGTCGCGCTGGCCGAGCTCGAATCGCGCCGCAGCGAAGTGATGATCTCGTTGGCCGAGCTCGATTCGCTTTATGCGCGGGAAAAAGTAGACGGCGGCGATGGGGTTTCCATCGCCGCCGCCCGCGACCAGGTGACCGCATGGGTCGCCGATGAGGATGCGGTTCTGGCCGAACTGCGGGGCCGGATGCGCGCCTGATTCGCGCGCGTCCATTCAGTTAGTGGCCCGATTGATTCAGAGCGTTGCCATGATCACGGCGATGCACAGGCCCCAGAATACGATCAGGATCGGCAGGGTGAGCACTTGTGCGCTCGCTTCAAAGGCGGTGAGGCGGCCCGAGAGGGTCTGCACGCCCCGATTGGCGAACTGGCCCCACGACAGCGTCTTGGCCGCATTTTCGGGGTTCATCGCCACCCATTTGAAGCCAAGCCCGAAGCCAGCGATGATCGAGAACGAGAAGACCGCCATTGGCAGCGCCAGTTCGGGGTTCATGAAGCACACCGTCATGATCGTCAGGAAGCCGAAATAGCCGATCAGCGTACCGAAATAGAGCGCTGGCGGCAGCTCGAACGTGCGGTTCACCCGCGTCTGGATGGGAGCATCGCTGACCTGTGCCATCGAAGCGAGGTCGGCATGGGAAATCTGTTGGGACATGGCGGCAACACTCCTTGTTTCAGGAGTGCGAATAGGGCCGCGCGAATCGGGCTTCCTTGACCGAAGTCAAAGGCGCGGCCATGCCTTCATTTTCATGCCCAGCGGGACAAGTCTTGCCGGTCTTCCTCGCGCGGTTCGATCCAGCGCCACTGCCCGCCCGCTTTCTCGCGCTTCCAGAACCATGATTCGCTCTTGAGGTGATCCATGGCGAAATCGGCAGCGGCAAAGGCATCGCGGCGATGCCGCGCGGCAGCAGCGACGAGCACGATGGGTTCGCCGGGCAGCATCACCCCGGCGCGGTGAATGATCAGCAGGCCATCGAGTTGCCAGCGAGTGAGCGCGCTTGCTGCGAGGCCTTCCATGCCGGGAAGCGTCAGCGGTTCGTAATGCGACAATTCAAGCGCCTCGCAGCCGCCGCCAGCGCGGACCTGGCCAAGGAAGCTGACGACGCCCCCGGCCTCGGGATAGCGCAATGTGAACTCTGAAGTTTCGCGGGCCGGATCGAAAGGTGCCAGCAGCAGGCGAACATGGGCAGTCACGATCAGCCTCCGCTGACGGGCGGGAGAAAGGCAAGTTCATCCCCGGCTTCGACGACCAGCGATTCGCGCGGCACCAGCCGACCGTTGAGCGCCAGCTTTACGCGCGGATCGGCGAGCGGTTCGGCCAACGGCGCTGGCAAGCCCAGTAGCAGGTCTTCGAGTGGGGTCGGCCCGGCAATTGCAATGTCGATCTCGCCTCCGCCGGCAAGGTCCACCAGCCGTCCGAGAAACACGAGCTTGATCATCGCCCGGCGCCTCAGCCCCCGGTCATCGACATGTGTCGCGGCAGAGCCGGTGCGGCGCCCCTGCGGTCGATCTCGAAATGGTGCCTTTCGGGCTTGATCCGCATCGCTGTGTCGAGCGCCTCGGACATGGCCACTTCGGGATCGACCGAACGCAGGGCCCCGCGCAAGTCGACCATCTCGCCGCCGCCAAGGCAGGGATAGAGCTGGCCGGTCGCGGTCACGCGGATGCGGTTGCAGCCTTCGCAGAAGTTGCTGGTCAGCGGCGTGATCAGGCCAAGACGTCCGCCGGTTTCGGCCACGTCAAAATAGCGCGCCGGTCCGCCCGTGCGGTGATCGCTGGGTGTCAGGGTGAATTCCGCATCGAGCCGGTCACGCACGGCGGAAAGCGGCAGGTAATGATCGATGCGGTCTTCCTCGACCTCGCCCAGCGGCATGACCTCGATCAGGGTCAGGTCGAGGCCCTTGCCGTGCGCCCATGCTATCAGCGAGGGTATTTCCTCCTCGTTGATGCCCTTGAGCGCGACCGTATTGAGCTTCACCTTCAGCCCGGCAGCCAGCGCGGCGTCGATGCCTTCCAGCACCTGCGGCAGCATATCGCGGCGGGCCAGCTTGGCGAAGCCGGCGCGATCCAGCGTATCGAGCGAGATGTTGATGCGGCGCATGCCTGCCTCGGCCAGCGCCTCGGCATGGGTGATCAGTTGCGTACCATTGGTGGTGAGCGTCAGCTCTTCCAGCCCGTCACCCAGCTTGCGGCCCAGCGCCCGGGCCAGTTCGATCATGTCGCGCCGCACGAGCGGTTCGCCGCCGGTCAGACGGATCTTGGTGATGCCGCGATCGATGAAGCCCAGTGCCATGCGGTGCAGTTCTTCAAGGCTGAGCACGTCGGCCTTGGGCAGGAAGGTCATCCGCTCGGGCATGCAATATGCGCAGCGCAGGTCACAGCGGTCGGTGACCGACAGTCGCAGGTAGGAAATCCGGCGCGCGAACTGGTCAAGGAGGGGGCGGGTTACGGTCACGAGGCTGAGTGTAACACCTTGCCCGCGCCTTCGCCATCCAGAGGAAGGTATTGCCCGGTGACCCCATCGGCTGTCGTCAGATAGGCTTCGGCAGCAGCAATCGCGGCTTCGTCGTCGCACGCAATGCCGTTGATTCGGTGCGGTGCAATTTCGCGGGCGAGTGACTGGATCGCAGCCCGCCGCCAATCGGCATGTCCATGGCCGGCAGGGGGGAAAACGCAGGTTATCGCCGCATCCGGCATGGCTCTAAGGCGGGGCAGAACTTCGACGTGAAAAGCGCTCGCGGCGTCCAGCGCGTCTTCCGGCAAGACCCCGACCCGGACCAGCATGGTCAGCGCCGGATCCTCGTCAGCGTCATGCCAATTTCCTCGCCGGCTTCGCTGATGGCGAGCTTGACGATCTTCACCGTCACTGCTTCCACCCGGTCATCCTGGACGAACAGCGTGTCGCAGATGTGATCGGCAACCGATTCGATCAGCTTGAAGTGCACGCCCGACGGCAAAGCCTCGGTCGCGGCGAACTTCAGGTCCATGTAGTTCTTGCTGGCGGAAAGCGGCGTATCCGGATCGAACCGGGGCGGCACTTTCAGCTGCACCTGCACAGTGATGCGCAAGGGCTGGGGGCGGCCAGTCTCCTCCGAATAGATGCCGGTGAGGACATCATGCTCGAGGTTTGCCACTTCAAGGATCAGGCTGTCGGCCATGGCGCGCGCTATGGCTTGGCGAAGACACGCTGTCCACCCCCGCACCGAGGACAATCAGCGCGGCGACGAATCGATACAATTGCGCATTTGGCCGGCGGATAGCCTGCTGCTAGCCTCGCGCCGTGAGACCAATGGGAGCGGACCTATGAACAAACGTATTGCACTGGCACTTGCAGCAGGCGTCACTTCGGTGGGCTTTGCCGCGCTGCCCCCCGCCTTGGCCACCAACTTCGCAGTCCTGCTCGGCAGCAGCAAACGCCCCGATGCAGACAAGGCGCGCGATGCCGACCGCAAGCCGGCAGAGGTCATGGCCTTTGCCGGGATCAAGGCGGGCACGAAGGTGGCCGAGCTTGCCCCCGGCGGCGGCTATTACACCCGCCTGCTCTCCGCCGCAGTCGGGCCCAAGGGCCACGTCTACACCTTCGCGGGCCGTCCCTCTGCGGCGGTCGAGGCTTGGGCGAAGGACCACGCCAATGTCACGCAGGGCGTTGGTCAGCCGGGCGACGCCCTCGCCCCGGTGCCGGTGGATGTCGTCTGGACGACGATGAACTATCACGACTTCAAGAACAACAAGGTGGGCGACACCGATGCCGCTGCGAAGTTCAACACGGCAGCATGGACCGCGCTGAAAATGGGCGGGACCTACGTGGTTAACGACCACGAAGCCGCACTGGGCGCAGGGGCCAGCGTCACACAGTCGCACCACCGCATCGAATCGGCGGCGGTGATCCGTGAAGTTGAGGCCGCCGGGTTCAAACTTACCGGTAAAAGCGACCTTCTCCGCCACTCCGCTGACGACCTGAACAAGCCGCTGCGCGATTCCGAGCGGGGCAAGACCAACCAGTTCCTGCTGAAGTTCAAGAAGGTGAAGCGCTAGTCCTGACGCCAGCGGGCAAAGATGGCGGTGGGCAGCAGTCTGCCCTCCCCGTCTTCCTGTGCGGCCAGATCACCGTGTTCGATCTCGCCGGGCAAGTCGGCGAAGTGTTCGGCGAGCAGGCCAGCCAGAGCCAGCGATGACATCCGCACGGCATAGACGGTGAGGAACAGGAACCGGCTGTCAGCATCAAGCAGGGCTCGGCAATCAGCTACCAGACCGGGCAGGTCATATTCCAGCCGCCAGACTTCGCCTTCGGGCCCGCGCCCGAACTTTGGCGGATCAAGGATGATCCCGTCGTAACGCCGCCCGCGCCGCACTTCGCGGGCAGTGAATTTCGCCGCGTCGTCGACGATCCAGCGCACCGGGCGGCATTCCATGCCTGACAGCGCAGCATTCTCACGCGCGGAGGCCACCGACTTCTTCGAGGCATCGACATGCGTGACCGGGCCGTACTGGCTGAGCGACAGCGTGCCGACGCCCGTATAGCCGAACAAGTTCATCGTCTGGGCATCGCTACGCCCGGCGAGTTGCTCACCCATCCAGTCCCACACCGGGGCCATGTCCGGAAAAAAGCCGAGGTGACGGAAGGGCGTGCAACTGGCGGTGAACTTCACATCACCGCGTGCCAGCGGCCAGCCCTCGCGCGGGACCGGCGCATCGAAGTGCCAGCGACCACCGCCGTCCTCGTCCGAGGCCGGCACGAACTCACCGTGCGCCTGCCAGTCATCGAGACGCGGCGTCCACATGGCCTGCGGTTCGGGGCGGATGAAGCGGTAATCGCCATACCGCTCAAGCTTGCGGCCATGCCCCGAATCGACGAGGCCATAGTCCGCCCAGCCCTCACCCGTAAGGACCAGCGGAGCGGTCTTGAGCTCAGCCATCAGCCCTTCGGAACCGCGTGCGTAGCGACATATTCGGCAATGCCATCGTAATCGCCGGGCAATTCGGTGCAGCGTTCCTCACGCTCGAATAAGTCACCGACGCGGCTGGGCATGCTGGGCCGGTGGCCGGTCGCCCGCTCGACTGCCTCGCGGAACTTTGCCGGGTGCGCGGTCGCCAGTGTGACAACCGGAACCGCCGGATCGATGCCGGAGGTGCGCGCGGCGTGGATGCCGCAGGCGGTGTGCGGATCGATCAGTTGCCCGCAGTTCTCCCAGCCCCAGCGGATCGCCGCGGACATTTCCGCAGCATCGGTGCGCGAGCTTGAGAACAGTGCCGCGGCGCCTTCGCGCTGGGCATTGGTCAGCTGCATCGCCTTGGTTGCTTCGAAACCGGCCATCTGCTCAGCCAATGCCAAGCCGTCACGACCGCCAAGGTCGAACAGCAGGCGTTCGAAGTTCGACGACACCTGGATGTCCATCGACGGCGCAGCGGTAGGCGTCACTTCGCCCTGGCTGTAATCGCCATTGCTCAATGCACGGTGGAGGATGTCGTTGACGTTGGTGGCAACGATCAGCCGCTCGATCGGCAGGCCCATCTGCGCCGCGACATAGCCGGCAAAGACATCGCCGAAGTTGCCCGTCGGCACCGAGAAGGCGACCTTGCGGTGCGGTGCGCCAAGCTGGAGCGCGGCAGCGAAGTAATAGACCACCTGCGCCATCAGCCGCGCCCAGTTGATCGAATTGACCGCGCCGATGGCAAAACGATCCGTCATCGCGGAATCGTTGAACATCCGCTTCACCATCGCCTGAGCATCGTCGAACGAACCATCGATGGCGATATTGTGGACGTTGGGCGCCAGCACTGTGGTCATCTGGCGGCGCTGGACATCCGAAACGCGGCCGTGCGGGTGGAGCATGAAGATGTCGATGCGGTCACGCCCGGCGACCGCGTCAATCGCCGCCGAACCGGTATCGCCCGAAGTCGCACCGACGATCGTCAGGTTCTGACCCGTGCGGCCGAGGAATTCCTCGAACAGCAGGCCAAGCAGTTGCAGCGCAACGTCCTTGAAGGCCAGCGTCGGGCCGTGGAACAGTTCGAGAAGCCAGTTCTGTTCGTCGAGCTGGACCAGAGGCGTCACCGCCTTGTGCGCGAACCGGCCATAGGCCTCGGTCGTCAGTTCGAACAGGCGCTCTTCGGTCAGGCTCCCGGCAACGAACGGCGCCATGACCTTGGCCGCGAGCTGGGCGTAAGGCAGGCCCGCCATCGCGGCGATCTCGTCAGCCGAGAAGCGCGGCCACTCACGCGGCACGTAAAGCCCGCCATCGGATGCCAGACCGGCGAGCGTGGCGCCGGCAAAATCGAGCGCCGGTGCGCGCCCTCTTGTGGAGATGTAGTCCATGAACGGGGCGGTTAGCCGCGCTCGTCCCTCGCGGCAAGCCGCTTCCTGACCGCCAGCAGATAGATCACCAGGGCAATCCCGGCGAACAGGAACCACTGCACGGCATAGGACAGGTGGTTGTTCGGCACCTCTGCCAGCGAGCGCGGGGGGTTGGCCGTGAGACCGGCAACCGGCGTGTCAGACACCAGCATCAGCTCGCGCGGACTGTGATCGAAGGCAGTGACGATCATCGGACGCGAATCAGGGACCTGCCCGATCGAGCCGGTAACGAGCCCACCGCCCCATTCGACCTTTGTCGAAGGATTGCGTGTCGTGCCCAGCTGGACCCGGGTATCGCCTTCGCAGGTGGCGAGAATCCGGTATCCGGCTTTGCCCGCACCCTCGACCGAGAACTTGCCCGGATTGCGGCAATCGAGCCGCGCTGGGCGGAACAGGTTGGACTGGTCGAAACGGTCTGCCGGAAAGTCGATCGCGGCGGCGGACACGTTTTGCGCCAGACGGGCGAGTCCGCCTTCTTTTTCATGCCGGCGGTCAAGCTGCCAGAAGCCGAGCCGGATCATGATGGCCACGGCGATGAGCACGATCAACGTCGGGATCACAGGCAGACGGCGGATCATTCGCTCTTCACATCCTTGCCCTGGGCTTCCACGGCCTTGCGCCGGTATTCAGCGCCGAGCAGCCAGGCCTTGGCAGCGCGCAGGCCCATGATAACCGCACCGGCAGTAAGCGGCAGCCACAGGATCGCATGCACCCATAGCGGCGGGCGCACAGCGGCATCGAGCCACAGCGCCAGCGCAACGATCACCGCGCCGATGATCAGCGTGAGGAAGGCCGCTGGTCCGTCACCGACATTGAAGCTCGCGAAATTCAGCCCGCAATTTCTGCAGGTCTCGGCAAAGTTGGTCAGCCCGCCGAACAGCGTGCGGTGCCCGCAGCGGGGGCACAAACCGAAAAGGGCAGCCTCGGTCTGGCCGGGCTGCCCCTTTGTATCGGAACCGGTGTCGGTCATCAGTGGACCGGGTAACCCCAGCCGCCCCATACATAGATGGCGACGAACAGGAACAGCCACACCACGTCAACGAAGTGCCAGTACCAGGCAGCAGCTTCAAAGCCGAAGTGCTGGCGCGGGGTGAAGTGGCCCTTGTAGGCGCGGACCTGGCAGACGATCAGCATGATCGTGCCGACGATCACGTGGAAGCCGTGGAAACCGGTCGCCATGTAGAAGGCCGAGCCATAGGTGTTCTTGCCGAATTCGAACGGCGCGTGGGCATATTCGTAAGCCTGGATCGCGGTGAACAGCAGGCCGAGGCCGATCGTCAGCCACAGGCCCTTCTTCATGCCATCGCGGTCGCCGTGGATCAGCGAGTGGTGCGACCAGGTGAGCGTGCAGCCCGAGCACAGCAGGATCAGCGTGTTGAGCAACGGCAGGTCGAACGGGTCGAGCACGGCTTCGATCGCCTTGGGCGGCCACTGCCCGCCAACCACATCGGTCAGCGTGCTGGGGAACAGCGAGAAGTCGAAGAACGCCCAGAACCAGCCGACGAAGAACATCACTTCGGAAGCGATGAACAGGATCATGCCATAGCGCTGGTGCAGCTGCACGACAGGCTTGTGATCGCCAGCGTGAGCCTCGTTCACGATCTTGACGAACCACTGGAACATCGAAGCCAGAAGAATGGCAAGGCCAAGCCAGGGCACGAAAGCGCCTCCCGGCAGCTTGTGCATGAACAGCACCATGCCGCTGGTGAAGGTCAGCGCGCCGATCGTCGTTGCCAAAGGCACGATATCGGGCGGGAGAATGTGAAAATCGTGGTTCTTTGCGCCGGCCATGATGGTCCTCAAGTCCCTGTTGCAGCAAGTGGCGGGCGCGCCCGCCAAATTCGAATTTCCGGCCCCTTATCGCGCCCAGTCGGCGCGGTCCAGTCCTCTTGGCCTCTATTTCGCGGCGGTCGCGCGATCCTCGTGGAAAGTGTAGCTCAAGGTGATCTGCTGGATCGCCTTCGCTTCGGGGTCTTTTAGGATATCGGGATCGACATAATAGGTCACTGGCATGCGGATATCCTGCCCCGGTTCGAGCTTTTGCTCAGTGAAGCAGAAGCATTCGATCTTGGTGAAATATTTGCCCGCCTCGTCCGGCGAGACGTTGAAACTGGCGCGGCCGACGACTGGTTTGTCGGATGTGTTCTTCGCCGAATAAACCGCCATGGTCCGAGCGCCGAGCCGCACCGTCTGCGTGATCTGTTCGGGGCCGAACCGCCACGGCATGCCCCTGTCGACATTGCCATCAAAGCGCACCGACATCGTCCGGGCGCTGACACTGACCGCGCTGGCCTGTTCCTCAGTGATACGCTGGGTCGTGCCGCCAAAACCGGTGACCTGGCAGAACATGCGGTACAGTGGCACCGAGGCCCAGCCGAGACCGAGCATGGCAAGCGCAAGCCCGCCGGCCATCAGGCCGACCTTGCGGTTGCGCTTGGGATCGGGGGTTACCGAAGTCATGCCGTGCCGTTGCGGATCTTCACGATGGTGATGGCGAAGAACAGCACGACAAACGCGCCGAGCACCAGGGCCAGCACGAGGTTGCGCTGGCGGATCACCTTCTGGCGCTGCTCTTCGGTAATGCTCTTCTTCGGGTCAGTCATGGTCATACTCCGGCCAGCATCCGGTCAGCGACCAGTGCGGCAAACAGCAGGAAGAGATAGAGAATCGAATATTTGAACAACCGCTTTTCCGGCTTCATCGCATCGTCGACGCCACTGCGCATGCGCAGGCCCACGGGAACGGAATAGGCGAGGAACAATCCGGAGAGAACCGCTGCGCCGGCCGCATAGATCAGGCCCGTTCCGCCAATGAACCACGGCACGAGGCTGAGCGGCAGCAAAATCGCCGAATAGGCGAGGATCTGGCGGCGGGTGGATCTCTCACCCGCAACAACCGGCATCATCGGGATGCCGACCTTGGCGTAATCGGTCTGCACGAACAGCGCGAGCGCCCAGAAATGGGGCGGCGTCCACATGAAGATGATCAGGAACAGCACGACCGGCATCAGGGTAATGTCCCCCGTTGCCGCAACCCAGCCGATCATCGGCGGGAAAGCCCCTGCCCCGCCGCCGATGACGATGTTCTGGGGCGTCCGCGGCTTGAGCCAGATCGTGTAGACCACGGCATAGTAGAAGATCGAAACGGCAAGGATCACGGCAGCCAACACGTTGATCGCGAGGCCCATGATCAGCACCGAGGCAGTAGCAAGTCCGACACCGAAATCGCGCGCCGTTGTCTTGTCCATGCGGCCTGCGGGAAGAGGGCGCTTGGCCGTGCGCTTCATCCCGGCATCAATATCAGCTTCCCACCACATGTTGAGCGCTGCCGATCCGGCCGCGCCCATAGCGATACACAGGATCGCGGTGAAGGCGAGTATCGGGTGAATGCGCGTCGGCGCGGCAAGGTAACCGCAGAGCCCCGTGAATATCACGAGGCTGATCACCCCGGGCTTTGTCAGCGAGAGGAAATCGCGCCAGTCGGCTGGCAGAGTCTGAGTCTGGGTGAGTGCCATTTGACCGCGCCTATAGGCCTGTCTGCGGCCAAGGGAAAGCGAGTCTTCGACGAAGCGCAAAACTGGCTCGCACATGCGAAAAACCCCGGGAGTTTCCTCCCGGGGTTCCTAGCTTGCCGTTGCTTTGCACCATCAATGGTGCGCCGCGTCCTCGATGACCGGCAGGGTTTCGAACTGGTGGAAAGGCGGCGGGCTCGACAGCGTCCATTCGAGCGTGGTGGCGCCTTCGCCCCAGTAGTTGTCTTCCGCCTTCTTGCCGCCAATGAAGGCATAGGCAATGTTGACGAAGAAGATGCCGATCGAAGCCGCCGTGATGGCGTAGCCGACCGAAGAGATATAGTTCCAGTAGGCGAATGCCTCCGCATAGTCCGGATAGCGGCGCGGCATCCCCTGCAGACCCAGGAAGTGCTGCGGGAAGAAGATCATGTTCACGCCGACGAAGAAGACGATGAAGTGCAGGTACGAGAGAAACTCGGAGTGCATCTTCCCGCTCATCTTCGGGAACCAGTAATAGAAGCCCGCGAAGAGCGACGTCACTGCACCAAGGCTGAGAACGTAGTGGAAGTGCGCCACAACGTAGTAGGTGTCGTGCAAGTTGTCGTCGACGCCGCCATTGGCGAGGACCACGCCGGTCACGCCGCCGACGGTGAACAGGAAGATGAAGCCGATCGCCCAGATCATCGGGCTCTTGAACTCCATCGAACCGCCCCACATCGTTGCGATCCACGAGAAGATCTTGATGCCGGTGGGCACCGCGATCACCATGGTGGCCGCCGTGAAGTACATCTTCGTGTTCACCGACAGGCCGGTGGTGTACATGTGGTGCGCCCAGACGATGAAGCCGACGACACCGATGGCAACCATCGCGTAGGCCATGCCGAGGTAACCGAAGACCGGCTTCTTCGAGAAGGTCGAGACGATCTGGCTGATGATGCCGAAGCCCGGCAGGATCATGATGTACACTTCGGGGTGGCCGAAGAACCAGAACAGGTGCTGGTAAAGGATCGGGTCACCGCCACCGGCCGGATCGAAGAAGGTCGTGCCGAAGTTACGGTCGGTCAGCAGCATGGTGATCGCCGCGGCGAGCACCGGCAGGGCCAGCAGCAGCAGGAAGGCAGTGACCAGCACCGACCACACGAACAGCGGCATCTTGTGCAGGGTCATGCCCGGCGCACGCATGTTGAAGATGGTGGTGATGAAGTTGATCGCGCCCATGATCGAGGCGGCGCCAGCGAGGTGGAGCGAGAAGATCGCGAAGTCCACAGCCGGGTTGCCCGCCGCGCTCTGCGTCGACAGCGGAGCATAGGCGGTCCAGCCGATGCCCGCGCCTTGGCCCGTGCCGCCCGGAACGAATGCCGAGCACAGCAGCGAGATGAAGCCCGCCACCGTCAACCAGAACGAGATGTTGTTCATGCGCGGGAAGGCCATGTCCGGCGCGCCGATCATGAGCGGTACGAACCAGTTGCCGAAGCCGCCGATGATCGCCGGCATAACCATGAAGAACACCATGATCAGGCCGTGTGCAGTGATCAGCACGTTCCACAGGTGGAGCTGTTGGTCGAAAGTCGGGTTGGCAACACCGAACCAGTGCGAGAAGGTCGCAAGGTACTGGATACCCGGCTGTGCCAGTTCAAGGCGCATCATGCCCGAGAACGCACCACCCACGATCCCCGCGATGATCGCGAAGATCAGGTAGAGTGTGCCGATGTCCTTGTGATTGGTCGACATGAACCAGCGGGCGAAGAACGCCGGCTTGTGGTCTGCGTCGTGATGACCGTGGTCGTGCGTAAGATCGTGAGCCATGTCAGTTCTAACCTTGTCTCAGCTCGCTCAGGCGCCGGGCGCCGCGGAAGCGGAAGGGGCGGCCGAAGCGTCGGCAGCAGGGGTGACCGAAGCATCGGCGGCAGGTTCGGAAGCGCCAGCGGCAGGCGCGGAAGCCGCAGCAGCCGGTTCAGGCTGGCCGTCGATCTTCGCACCGGCATGGGTCATGACCCAGGCGTTGAACTTGTCGCGCGGCAGCGCTTCGACGGCGATCGGCATGTAGCCGTGGCGCGCGCCGCACAGTTCCGAGCACTGGCCGTAGTACACGCCCGGCTTGTCGATCTGCAGCACGCGTTCGTTGATGCGGCCCGGAACGGCGTCGATCTTGAACCACAGGCTGGGCACGGCAAAGGCGTGGATCACGTCGGCCGCAGTGGCCTGAATGCGGATCTTTTCGCCAACCGGCAGGACGAGGCGGTTATCAACCTCAAGCTGCGCCGGACCATCCCAGGGCTTGCTGCCGGCTTCGCGGATACCCGCGTTGACGACCGGCTGGCCCTTTTGGTTGAGCATGTTCGAAATGACTTCGAAGCCGCCGTTGTCCGTGTAGGAATAGGTCCAGTACCACTGGTTGCCGGTGACCTTGACGGTCAGCGCCTTTTCAGGGGCTGGTGCGTACTGGCTGGCCAGCAGGCGGAACGACGGCACCGCGATGACCACAAGGATCAGCACCGGCAGCAAGGTCCACACGATCTCGATCAGCGTGTTGTGGCTGGTCTTCGACGGGGTCGGGTTGGTCCGCTTGTTATAGCGCGCCATGACCCACAGCAGCAGGAACAGCACGAACAGCGTGATCACCACGATGATCGGCAGCAGGATCGCATCGTGCATCCATGCCGCATATTCGCCATCGGCGGAGAACTGTTTCTGGAAGCCGATACCGCCCGGGGTCGGCATGCCGATTCCCTCGGTCGGCGTCATCGGGACATAGCTGCCCGCGGCCGGAGCTTCGGAGGCGGCAGCAACCGCTTCCTTGGCCACTTCCTGTGCCTGGGCAATGCCCGTCATCAAGGTTGCCCCTGCCAACAGGGCCAGCCCCTTGAGGGCCGAACCTGCGTGCCGGAGGCTTCCGACTGCCTTTACGCCAATTGTCATCACAGCTTTAGCTTTCCGCTTTCCTATGCCGGCGAGAGCGTACCCTGTTGCCCACCCTTGCCTTCGATGAGGCCGAATTTGTCGGGGCCTATACGCGCGCTTGCGGGGCCACTCAAGCGCCTCTAGGGGATTATTTTGCCGCCATGCAAGCCGCTTGGCGTTTCTGGCGAAAATTCACAGGATAAAGGGTTCCCAAGCGATGCAGGATGAAGAGGTACTGGCCGAGTTTCGCGCCAGCAAGGCGCTGCTAGAAGGCCATTTCCTGCTCTCTTCCGGCCGCCACAGCGCGCATTACCTGCAATGTGCGCGCGTGTTGATGGATCCGGACCGCGCCAGCCGCCTCGCCGTGGCTCTCGCCAGCAAGCTCCCGCGCGAGCTTCGCAAACAGATCGCCAAGGTGATTTCGCCAGCGATGGGCGGCGTTATTATCGGTCACGAGATGGGCCGGGCGCTGGGCGTGGAGGCGATGTTCGTCGAACGCCCGACCGGAACTTTCGAATTGCGCCGCGGATTCGCGCTTGAACCGGGGGACAAGGTGCTGATGGTTGAGGACGTCGTCACGACCGGCCTATCCAGCAAGGAAGCGATCAAGTGCATCGAGGAAGCCGGCGGCGAAGTCGTTGCGGCGGCTGCGCTGGTCGATCGCTCTGCCGGAACGGTGCAGCTCGGCGTGCCATTCTATCCGCTGTTGGCACTCAACTTCCCCACCTATGCGCCTGCCGAACTGCCGCCCGAACTGGCGGATTCGGAGGCGGTGAAGCCCGGGAGCCGGGCGAAGTAATGATGACTCCCGGTCGCCTTCGCCTTGGCGTGAACATCGATCACGTTGCGACAATCCGCAACGCGCGCGGCGGCGATCATCCCGATCCGGTGCGCGCGGCGCAGATCGTCGCGGCTTGCGGCGGCGACGGCATTACAGCGCACCTGCGTGAAGACCGCCGCCACATCCGCGACGAGGACCTTGCCCGCATCCAGGCGGCGACGGACCTGCCACTGAACCTGGAAATGGCCGCGACTGACGAGATGCTCGCCATAGCGCTGCGCCATAAGCCGCACGCCGCCTGCATCGTCCCCGAACGGCGCGAGGAGCGCACGACCGAGGGCGGGCTTGATGCGGCCGGCCAGCACAACCGTCTGGTGCCGATCGTCTCGGCGCTGGCCGATGCTGGTATCCGGGTTTCGCTGTTCATCGCCCCCGACGAGCGCCAGATCGAAGCCGCGATGCGCCTGCGCGCGCCGGTGGTTGAGCTGCACACCGGCGAATACGCCCACGCAGAAGGCGATCAGGTGGCGGTCGAGCTGCGCCGCTTGGCCGACATGTCCGCGCTCGCCGCCAAGAACGGCATCGAGCCGCACGCCGGCCACGGCCTGACATACGACAACGTCCAGCCTATCGCCGCGATCCCCCAGCTCGCCGAGCTCAACATCGGGCATTACCTGATTGGCGAGGCGATCTTCTGCGGTCTGGAGCCGGCAGTGTTGCGGATGCGCGAACTGATGGACGCGGCGCGGTGATGGAAGTTCGGGGGAAGATCCTCTCCAAATTCGCGAAGCACAAGTGGAGAGGACCTGCATGATCATCGCCATCGGCTCCGACCTCTGCAACATCGAGCGGATAGAAAATTCGCTGGCCCGCTTTGGCGAGCGCTTTGAACGGCGGGTCTTCACCGAGGTCGAACGCGCCAAGGCGGCTCGCCGTCCGTTCACCAAGGCCGGAACCCTCGCCAAGCGCTTTGCCGCCAAGGAGGCTTTTTCCAAGGCGGTCGGAACGGGATTCAAGGCCGGCGTGTTCATGAAGGACATCGGTGTGGTCAATGCCAAGAGCGGCGCTCCAACTCTCGCCTTGACCGGCGGGGCCGCTGCCCGGCTTGCGGCGATAACCCCGGCGGGCCATGAAGCATTTGTCCACCTTACCTTGACCGACGATCACCCTTGGGCTCAGGCCTTTGTCGTGATCGAAGCCCGCCCCATCGCCTGAAAGCTGCCATGACCATCGAAGATGCCGAGAATCCCATAACGCCGCCTGCCGCCGAAGACCCCAAGGACAAGGTCAACTGGGTTCATGAAGTGCGCGGACTGGCGTGGATGCTGCTGGCGGTGCTGGCCTTCCATTCGTTCATCGCCAAGCCGTTCTATATTCCGTCAATCTCTATGACGCCGAACCTGCTGGTTGGGGACCGGCTGGTAGTGTCGAAGTACCCCTATGGCTGGAACTGGTCCTCGGTCAGCTTCCACCTGCTGCCGCGCGGCAAGTGGCGAGCGCTGGGCGGGACGCCGGAATATGGCGACATCGTTATCGTCGTGCCGAAGGACCGCAATGACGACCTTATTAAGCGCGTCGTTGCCCTGCCGGGAGACCGGATCGCACTGAAGGCCGGCCAGATTTACCTCGACGGTGCGCCAATCAAGCGCGAGATGGAGCCGCCGCTGCGACTGCCTGCCGACGATGCACTGATGTGCGACGATGGCCCGGACAAATCGTGGTGCTATTCTTCCGACGACATGGCCCGCCACCGTTCGCGCATGCCCGACGGGAAATTCGTGCTTGAACTGCCGACCTGGCGCGAGACGCTGCCCAACGGCGCGACCTATCTCACGCTCGACACCAGCGACGAGCCCAACGACGACATGGACGAGATCACGGTGCCCGCCGGCCACGTGTTCCTGATGGGCGACAACCGCGACCATTCGGCTGACAGCCGCGCCCCCGCCGCGCCGATCAGCAATGGCCTCGGCGGCGCCGTGCCGCTGCACGACGTTGGCGGCCGGGCCGAATTCATTACCTTCTCGCTCGACGGCACGCAAAGCTGGAGCCCGCTGTCCTGGTGGGGAGCCTTGCGTTCGGGCCGCGCGTGGAGCAGCCTGCGTCCGGCAATCGCGCAGTCCCCTGCGCCTGCCGGGAAGAGCAAGTGAGCGAGACCGACCCAGTTCACCCCACCAAGGCCCGCGCTGCCGGACCGACCGACTTCACCGACCCGCAACTGCGCTGGGAAATGAAGCGCGCCGCCGTCTGGCTCGGCTTGGCGGGGCTGATTGTCCTGACTGTGTTCCTCGCCCAGCCGCTGCTGGTGATCTTCGGCGGACTGGTCTTCGCCGCGATGATCGATGGCGGAGCGCGGCTGCTCGGTCGGGTGCTGCCGCTGTCGCGCGGCTGGCGGGTGAGCATCGTCATCCTGCTCGCCGCCTCTTTCCTGATCTGGACGCTGACCTTCGCCGGCACCCAGCTCGCCAATCAGGCAGCGCAATTGCCCGCACTGGTCGAATCGCAGGCCAATCGCGTGCTTGACTGGCTGCGCAGCCACGGGGTGCGCATCGATTTCGCGGCGGTTCAGGCGGTGACGAAGGAAGTCGTCGGCGGTGTCGGGCAAGTCACGCACGCGGTTGGCGGGCTGATCGGCGGGGCAACCACGCTGTTCCTGATCCTCGTGCTGGGCATCTATATTTCCGCCGAACCCCGACTTTACCAGCGCGGCGTCGCCTGGATGTTCCCGATTTCCGAGCGCGGCCACTTCCACGCCACGGCCGCGCAGATGGGCAAGTCGCTGCGCCGTCTGATGGCGGGGAGAATGCTCGGCATGGCGCTCGAAGGGGTGCTGTGCTGGATCGCCTTGTCGATCTACGGTGTGCCGATGGCTGCGCTTCTCGGCCTGCTGACCGGCATTCTGGCTTTCATCCCCAACATCGGCGCCCCCATTTCCGGGCTCATCATGGTCATGGTCGGCTTCTCGGTCGATACGTCGACGGGGCTCTACTGCATCATCGTCTACTTCGTGCTGCACACGGTCGATGGCAATCTGGTTGCGCCCTATATCGCGCGCAAGACGGTGGACCTTGCCCCGGCGCTGGTGCTGGGCGCACAGCTGATCATGGGGACACTGTTCGGCATCCTCGGCCTTGCGCTCGCCGATCCGCTGGTGGCGATGATCAAGATCGCATTGGAACGTCATTCCGCCCGGCATGAGGCGGAATGGCACGCCGCTTATCCGGACGGAGAGGACGACGACGAGGAAGAAGGCGCGACGGCGTGATCACCACCAGCGTGTTGGACATGCGCGATGCCTTGCCGGGCGGCGGCGCCCTGCTGGCGCTTGACCTTGGCACCAAAACCATCGGCACGGCGTTCTGCGATGCCGGCTGGCGCTTTGCCAGCCCCGGCAAGACCATTCCGCGCGGCAAGTTCATGGCCGACAAGGCGCAGCTCGCCGCGCTGGTCGCAGAGCGCAGCATCAAGGGGCTGGTGATCGGCCTGCCAATCAACATGGATGGCAGCGAAGGCCCGCGCAGCCAAGCCAGCCGCGCCTATGCCCGCAACCTTGAGCCCTTGGAATTGCCGATCCTGCTGTGGGACGAGCGCTGGTCCACCGCCAGTGCGACAAGCGCCTTGATCGCCCAGGACATGAGCCGCGCCAAGCGCGCCGAACGCATCGATTCGGCAGCAGCGGCGGTGATCCTGCAAGCGGCGATTGACGCGCTTGCCGGGGGCGGTTTCTAGGCCCCCTAATCAAGCCAGCGCCGCGCGCTGCGCCGTGGCTTCTGCCGCCACCATGCGGCTGCCCGATTGCTCCATCTTCGCCCAGAAGGCATCGCGCCCGGCCACATCGGTAAACCGCGAGGCCAGCGCATCCGAAGCGGTGAGCCGCATCTGGTCGCTCGGGTGGCTGGCGACAAAACTCTCCGCCAGATTGAGCGACTCGTCATCGGCCATGGCCACGGCCACACGCAGGAAGGCGTCAGTCGAGCCATGGCTGATGATCGCGCCCAGCTTCCCTCCCTCGATATCGAAGCGGTACTGGTCGAGCCAGCCGAGCGCCGGGTTGGCGTGCATAATGTTGATCGAAACCGACAGAGCATCGGCGGGCAGCTGGCGGTGGACATCGCGGTACGCGCGGTAGAGCATCAGCTTGCCCTCCTCCAGCCGCTGCCGCCCCATCGGCTTCAGCCGCACCGGCTCGCCGCGATAGCCGGCAACCTCGGCATATTCGTACTCGTAGTAATCGCTCCAGTAACCCGGGCCGAAATAGCCGAGCGTCAGGAAGTGGAAATTATGATCGTGCGGCATGTCGTAAAGGAACGGTGAACGCCCGCTCGCCTGCAGCACGTGGTCCTCGGCGCCCGGCCAGATATTGGCGCGCAGGAAGCAGTTGCCCCGGTGGTCCGACAGGATCAGCGACTGCGGGCCATAGCACTGCCCGTCGGTCTCCTCGCGGTGGCGATCGGCGAGGTTGCGGACAAGAATGTCGCCCAGAAACGTCGCGTTGTTGCCCAGCCCCCGCAGACAGCCCGCGCCGTGGTGCAGGCTCTCTTCATCCATCGGGTCGAAGCAGTTTGCGGCGAGCGCATCGGCGCATTCGGCCAGCGAGCAGGATGACTGGTCCTCAAGATCGATTACGCGGGGCATCATTCCACCTCGGCGAGTTGGGGGTGAGCTTCGAGCAATTGCGCCCGTAGCTCGCCGGCGGGAATGGCGAGGCCGTCCTCGACCGAACTGGCAATCGCGGTGAGTGTCCAGAAGCCGGTGCGGGTATCGAGACCGAGGCATTCGCGCAGCGCCTGCCAGCGCAGCGAATCGCCGTGCGATACGTCGCGGGCGATCTCCGCCAGCACGGGGGCGGCATCGCTACGGCCCATCTTGCCGAGCAGGGCAACCGCCATTTCGTGCCGGCTCTCGCGCGGGGTAGCGCTGGCGCGGTGCAGCACCTTGCCATCCTCCAGCGAAATTTCGAGCCGGGGCTGCGAGGAATCGAGCCGCCGCTAAAGCCGCAGGAGCAGCACCACGCCATCGGCGGCATCAAAGATCAGCGTTTCGCGCGCGCCATCGCGGCCCAGCGACAGGCCGGGCGTAAGATCGAGACCATGCGTTGCGATCCTGTCACCGCACCGCTCAACCAGCCGCGCCTTGCCCGTGCCCGAAAGCACGACTTCCCATTCGTCCGAGGGCGAGAAACATGCCGAATTCGGCTCGGGGCGTGCCGCCAGCCCCGCGAAGTCAATCGCGGTCAGGGTCAGCAGGCTATCGCCTTCGCGCGCCAGCATCAGCACCGACATCACGCCATCGGTGAAATGGCGCACCAGCACCACGCCAAGCGGTTGCTGGGCAAGCGCCAAGGCAAAGCCGGAAAGCAGCGGGGTAACCAGGTCCCGCGCAGCATCTTCCGCCCCGCCAAACAGACCGGCCAGTTCCCGCTGGTCAGCGAGCGACGCGCCCTTGGCATAGCGTGAAAAGCCGGCGAGAACACGGCGCACCCCGGCGCTCTCACGCCAGAAAGCCAGCGCTGCGGTAAGTCCATGTTGTGCGCGCACCTGCTCGGCCGGGTCGGCCTGAAGTGCGGCGATCGGGGGGCTTATATCCACAGCGCTGCCTTTCCGGGACCAATCCGATCAGCCGTTCGAACCACCTTCGCCTTCTTCGGGATGCATCAGTTCGTAAAGGAAGACCATCAGGACGACAATCTCGTCGCCTGAAGATTGCGCCTGTCCGCCGGGCAGAAGGCTGCCGAAAACGCCGGTCAGCACATCGAGATGCGGCAGCGTCGCGACATCGATCAAAGGTAGGATCATGGCAATTTCCCATGCTCTGCAAGGCACCATTGCCTTGCCGCACCGGCTTGCCGGGAGGATCCCCTCAACCGAAATTCAAAGCCTGTAATCGCCCCGGATCAGGACGCACGCAGGACCACCACAAGGCCGTCTGCCAGCGGTGGCGGCGCGCCCGTTCCAATCTCAACGCGCACGGCATCGGCGCGGGCGCGGAGAGCAATTGCGGAGGCGACACCGGTCTCGGTTGCAAGGCAATCGGCGCTTCCCAGCAAGCGCGCCTCGCGCAGGGTCAGATCATCAGGATCGGCGCTCCGCAGGTGGATTTCGACCGTCGCTGCGCCGCCAGATGCCGCATTTGCCAGCCACCCCTCGATTCGCGCCGCACTTTCCGAATCGAGCGGATCGAGCGCGCCGCCTTGCGCCAGGGCCGCATCGAGCGCGCGGCGGCGATCAGCGGCATCGGGAAAGCGGTTCTTGAGAGTGGCACGAATGGCGCCCAGCCCTTGCGCCAGATCACCGAGCGAATGGGGCAGCAAAGCCTCGAGCCGCAGCCGCAGCGACTTGGCTAGTCCGGCCGAAACACCACCCGTGCCCACCGCCACTTGCACTGGCCCGCGCTCGAGCAGGCTGGGGACGGTGAAATCGCACAGATCAGGCCGGTCGGTGACATTGACCAGCAGGCCGCGCGCCTTCAGCCGCGCCGCAGTGGCATCGGGATCGTCGAGCGCGACAAAAGCCAGCCGGGCCTGCGGATCATCCTCACCAACGATCACCCCGCCCGCGCGCTCGATCAGGCGCCGCTTGGCAAGGCCCGCCTCCCCCTCGCCCAGCAGCATCACCGGCTGGCCGGCGATACGGTGGAACAGGGGAAGCGAATTCGTCATTCGAGCCAGTCCGGCACGCGCTCCGACGCGCTGATCGCTTCGGGCATGATACGGTCAGCAACGACGGCGAACTTGTCGCCATCGACCATGACCTCGGCCACGAAGCCGCGGCTGTTGTAGCTCGACGCCATCGTCGCGCCATAAGCCCCGGCGGTGCGGAACACGGCGAGATCGCCGGCCACCAGCGCATCGCAATCACGATCCATGGCGAAGGTATCGCCGGTTTCGCAGATCGGACCGACGATGTGCGCGGTCATGCGGTCGCCGCTGGGCTTTACCGCATCGAAATCGTGCCAGGCGCCGTACATCGCCGGACGGGCAAGGTCGTTCATCGCGGCATCGACGATGACGAAAGGCGCCTTGTTCGAGCTGCGCTTTACCCGTACCACCTTGGTCAGCAACACGCCGGCATTGCCGCAGATCACGCGGCCGGGTTCGAACATCAGCGTGACGTCCCAGCCTTCAGTCGCGCGGGCGACCATGGCGGCATATTCTTCGGGCGACGGAAAAGTCTCGCCGGCCTTATAAGGCACGCCGAGCCCGCCGCCGAGATCGACGTGGGTCACGCTCTGGCCAGCGGCGCGCAGTTCGGCGACGAGCGCGCCGACCTTGGCGAAGGCTTCCTCGAAAGGCTCCAGTTCGGACAGCTGGCTGCCGATGTGCACGGCAACGCCGCGCATATTCAGCCCGGGGCGCGAAGCCAGCCGTGCATAAATGCCCGCGGCACGGTCGATCGGCACGCCGAACTTGTTCTCGGCCTTGCCGGTGGAGATCTTGGCATGGGTGCGGGCATCGACATCGGGATTGACCCGCAGCGCGCAATTGGCGGTGAGGCCAAGGCTCGCAGCAATTTCCGCCAGTTCCTCGCCCTCTTCCTCGCTCTCGATGTTGAACTGGCCGATACCGGCCTTGAGCCCGGCGATCATTTCATGGTGCTGCTTGCCAACGCCCGAGAAGACGATGTCATCTGCCGGCATTCCGGCGGCGAGAGCCCGCGCCAGTTCGCCGGCCGAGACGACATCGGCGCCCAGCCCTTCGCGCTTCATCACGCGCAGCACTGCCAGATTGGGATTGGCCTTGATGGCGAAGGCGATGTGCACGCGCGGCAGGATCGACAGCGCGTCGCGGAACACCTGCGCGTGGCGTTCCAGCGTGGCGCGCGAATAGACGTAGACGGGCGTGCCGACGGCATCGGCAATCGCGGTCAAGGGCACGTCTTCGGCGTGGAGCACGCCGTTCTTGAGTTCGAAATGGTCCATGGGAATTGGGTCTTTGCGTCTCAGCCCTCAGGGGGCAGGTCGTAGGGATCGTCGGTGCGGTCCTCGGATTTCTTGCGGAGTTCGACGGAGCGTTCGGGCGCTGCCTGCGGGCGCAGTTTGAGCAGCTCGTCAGACGTCGGTTTGGTGTCGCGGCCCATTGGCGCGACGGGCAGGTCACGCCCGGCCAGCGGTTTGAGCGGCGCGGTTACCCCGCAGCCGGCGAGCGGCAGGGTGAGGACAGCAAGTGCGAGCGCGGCCTTCTTCATCAGATCACTCCAGCCCCAGCGCAGTCCGCGCCTCAGCAACGCGCTTTCCTACCTCAATCGGTGCAGTTCCGCCATGGCTGCTGCGCGCGGCGACCGAAGCCTCAACCGACAGCGCGGCATAGACGTCCTGCGTAAGGCGCGGATCGATCGCCTGCAGGTCGCCCAGCGGCAACTGATCGAGCGCAATGCCGCGCGATTCAGCAAGCTTTACGGCGGCGCCCGTGATGTGATGCGCCTCACGGAAGGGTATGTTCGCCTGCCGGACGAGCCAGTCGGCCAGGTCGGTTGCAGTGGCATAACCAAGCTCGGCAGCAGCACGCATCCGTGTCGTGCGGAACGTCGCGCCCTCGACCATGCCGGTCATCGCGGCGAGGCACAGGGTGAGCAGGCTCGCGGCTTCGAACACCGGTGGCTTGTCGTCCTGCATGTCCTTTGAATAGGCGAGCGGCAGGCCCTTCATCGTGATCATCAGACTGGTGAGGCTGCCGATGATCCGCCCCGAATGGCCGCGCACCAGTTCGGCGGCGTCCGGGTTCTTCTTCTGCGGCATGATCGAGCTGCCGGTCGACAGGCTGTCAGGCAGCGAGACGAAGCCGAAGGGCTGGCTGGCCCAGATGATGAACTCCTCGGCCAAGCGGCTGAGGTGCAGCGCGCACTGGCTGGCGGCCATCAGGTAATCGAGCGCGAAATCGCGGTCCGATACCGAATCGAGGCTGTTGGCGGTTGGCCCGTCGAAGGCGAGCGCCGCCGCGGTCATGGCTCGGTCGATAGGAAAGCCGGTTCCGGCAAGCGCCGCCGCGCCCAGCGGGCTGCGGTTCATCCGCACACGGGCATCGGCAAAGCGCGAAACGTCGCGCGCGGTCATCTCGTAATAGGCCATGAGGTGATGGCCGAGCGTCACCGGCTGCGCGGTCTGCAGATGGGTGAAGCCCGGCATGATCGATCCGGCATGTTCGCCCGCGCGGTTGACCAGCGCGACCTGCAGCGCCTTGAGGCCCGCTATCGCCGAATCGCAGGCATCGCGGACCCACAGGCGGAAATCGGTCGCCACCTGATCATTGCGGCTGCGCGCGGTGTGCAAACGGCCTGCCACGGCGCCGATCAGTTCGGCAAGGCGGCTTTCCGTGGTCATGTGAATGTCTTCAAGGTCCCAGTTTTCGGGCACCCCGTTGGCTTCGTATTCGGCGGCAACCTGATCGAGCCCGCCGGCAATCGTCGCCGCATCCCCGGCCGAAACGATCCCCTGAGCACCAAGCATGGCGACATGGGCCTTCGATGCGGCTATGTCTTGCCGCCACAGCGCCTTGTCGAACGGGATCGAGGCATTTATCTCACGCATGATCGCTGACGGTCCACCTTCGAACCGTCCGCCCCACATCTGGTTGGAGCCTGCCTTGCTGCTATCGAGATCGCTCAAATCCGTGGTCCTTGGCCTGGGTATCAGCCTGCTACTCGCGGGGTGCGATAGGCAAAGCGATGAAAAGGCGCAAGCTAAGGCTATAGCCGCCTGCACCGCCATTCCCGCCAAGGTCGGCGAACCCGACTGCAGCAAGCAGGGCAACGAACTGCCCGAATTCACGCTGGTCGATCCGGTGGGCAAGAAGCTGTCCATGGCCTCGCTAAAGGGCAAGCCGGTGCTGATCAACCTCTGGGCCACGTGGTGCGCGCCTTGCGTGGCCGAGCTGCCCCAGCTCGACAAGCTGGCCGGCGGCAAACTGAAGGTGCTGACCGTGTCTCAGGACATGGAGACTGGAAAGGTCGCCGATTTCCTGACGCAGCGCGGGGTGAAGAACCTTGAGCCGTGGCTGGACGAGAAGAACGAGCTATCGACGCATTACCAAATCCAGACCCTGCCGACGACGATCCTCTACGATGCCGAGGGCCGCGAAGTTTGGCGCGTGACCGGCCCGCGCGAGTGGGATGATGAGGCGACGAGGAAGCTGCTGAAGCCGGTGCTCTAGGCGTGCCGCGCCGCATCACCGCCGCCGTGCTGCGCCAATCCGGCGACCAGCCCCGACCCTATGCGGCTTCCGCCCCGCTGGAACTGGCCGCGCTCGATCTGGCTGAACCCGGACCTGGCGAGCTGCTGGTGCGGATCGACGCGGCGGGAATCTGCCATTCCGATCTCTCGGTGATCAACGGCGACCGGCCGCGCCCGATGCCGATGGCGCTGGGGCACGAAGCGGCGGCAACCGTGATCGCCACCGGCACGCCGGGCGATCCGGATTTCGCACCCGGTGACAGCGTCGTGCTCATCTTCCTGCCGTCTTGCGGTGACTGCGCGGAGTGCCGCGACGGGCGCGGATACCTGTGCGGCGTGGCGGCATCAGCGAATGGCCGAGGCGAACTGATCGGCGGCGGCTGCCGCTTGTCCGAGGGCGGCGGGGAGGTGCATCATCACCTCGGCGTATCGGCCTTTGCCAGCCATGCCGTTGTCGACCGGCGCTCAGCGGTGAAAGTCGATAGCGACATCCCGCCCGAAATCGCCGCGCTGTTCGGCTGTGCCGTGCTCACCGGCGTGGGCGCGGTGATGAACACGGCGTCCTTGCGCAAAGGCGAAAGCGTGCTGGTCTACGGCCTCGGTGGGGTTGGCATGGCGGCGCTGATGGGTGCGATTGCGGCGGGTGCTTCGTGGGTCTGCGCGATCGATCCTTCCCCCGAAAAGCGAGCGCTCGCGCTGGACCTTGGCGCGGATGAAGTCGCCGCACCGGAAGACGCGGACGGGCTGGAACCTGCCGACGTCGTGATTGAATCGGTCGGCAAGGCCAGCGTCCTCGCCGCCGCCTATGCAAAGGCCAAGCGCGGCGGGCGGGTGATAACTGTCGGCCTGCCCAACCCGGCGGAAATGCTCACCATTCCGGCCATTTCACTGGTGGCCGAGGGTAAGGCACTGATCGGCAGTTATATGGGCTCCTCCATCCCGGCGCGCGACATTCCGCGCTATATCGCCCTGTGGCGCGAAGGCCGCCTGCCCGTGGAGCGCCTACTCACCTCAGTCAGCCCGCTCAGCGACATCAACCTGTGCATGGACCGGCTGGCCGATGGCTCGGCAATCCGTCAGGTCGTCATTCCGGGAGAACCGACATGAGCCGCGCCCCCTTGCTTGGCCGAGACGCCTATCGCCACTGGCACAGCCTGCCGACGCAATGGGCGGACAATGACGTCTATGGTCATGTCAACAATGCCGTGCAGTACCGCTGGTTCGATACGGTGGTGAACAACTGGTTGATCGACGTGGGCCTGCTCGATATCGAACACGGTGATCCGATCGGCCTTGTGGTGGAAACCGGCTGCCGCTACGCCGCATCGCTGGTCCATCCGATGACGGTGGAGATCGGCCTGCTGATCGAGCGACTGGGGTCGTCGAGCGTCACTTACCGGCTCGGCGTGTTCGCTCCCGGATCAGACAGGCCCGCAGCCGAAGGGCATTTCACCCATGTCTATGTCGACCGGACGAACCGCCGCCCGGTGCCGCTGCCCGAAGCTTGGCGACGGACTCTGGAAACTCTGACCTAGTCCGCTGGCCGCCCTGCAATGAAGGCACGCAACTGGTCCTGCTCAGCCGCAGAAAACCGCAGGCCGAGCTTAGTCCGGCGCCAAAGAACGTCTTCCGCACTGCGCGCCCACTCACGCCTCATCAAAAAGCGCACTTCCGCTTCGGTCAGACCGTGGCCAAAGTGCGCCCCGCATTCAGCCAGTGAAGCCGCATCACCCAATATCTCTGTAGTGAGCGTTCCATAACAACGCGCCAAGCGCGAAGCCCACAGCGGCTCAAGAAATGGATATCGGTCCGCGATTAAAGCCAGCAAATCATCCGCTTCCTCGCGCGGAAAATCGCCACCGGGCAGCGTTGCTGTCGCCGTCCACCCTTCGCCCTTGAGGACTGGCAAGCGCTCGGCAAGCAGTTCGACAGCTTCCTGCGCCAGGTGCCGATAGGTTGTGATCTTGCCGCCGAATACGGTGAGGATCGGCGCGCCTTCCTCCGCTTCCGACAGGTCGAAGCGATAACCGCGCGTTGCCGCCTCGGGTTTGCCGGAGTGATCGTCGAGCAAAGGGCGGACCCCCGAATAGGTCCAGACGACATCGGCTGGCACCACCCGATTGCGGAAATAAAGGCTCGCGCCTTCGCAGAGGTAGGCAATTTCCTCCTCGCTGGCGCGCGGTTCACCGCCAGTGTGGTCGCGGTCGGTCGTGCCAATCAGGGTGAAGTCCTGCTCGTAGGGAATTGCGAAAAAGATGCGCCCGTCCGGCAGTTGGAAGAAGTAGGCAAATTCATGATCGAACAGCTTCGGTACGACAATATGGCTGCCGCGCACCAGTCGCATGCCGTATTCAGCCTGCTCATGAGCGCGCCCCAGAACATCAAGCACGCGTGGACCGGCGGCGTTGACCACGGCTCGGGCACGGAAGGGTCCGTCGGGCGTGTCCAAATGCCACAGGTCGCCATGCCGTTCTAGGCGTTCAACCGGGCAATGGGTGCGGATCGCCGCGCCGCGATCGGCGGCATCGCGGGCGTTTAACACGACAAGGCGGGCATCATCGACCCAGCAATCCGAATAGACAAAGCCTTGCGCGAATTCCGGCTTGAGCGGCCCGCCGGCAGGGTGGCGCGAGAGGTCAATGGATTCGGCCGTCGGCAACCGCTTGCGCCCGCCGATATGGTCATAAATAAACAGCCCTAGCCGTAGCAACCAGCGTGGCCGCAACCCTTTGGCGTGCGGCAGGACAAAGCGCAGCGGCCAGATAATGTGCGGCGCGATGCCCCACAGCTGCTCGCGCTCGGACAGAGCCTCGCGCACCAGGGCAAATTCGTAATGCTCGAGATAGCGCAGTCCGCCGTGGATCAGCTTAGTCGAGGCGGAGGATGTACCGCCGGCAAGATCTCCAGCCTCGAGCAGCAGCACCTGCGCCCCCCGCCCCGCTGCGTCTCGCGCAATGCCGCAGCCATTCACGCCGCCGCCGATCACGGCAATTTCGTAAATCTGGTCAGCCGGAAGGGTCATGCCGTTCAACAGTGCCCCAGCCACGCGCTAACGCCAAACGCAAAAACCCCGCCGAAGCGGGGTCTTGTGTTGGTTGCGGGGGGGCGCTTTGCTCGCGACCTACGGCCGCTACCCATGGTCGCCTTTGAAAATCTTCTTGATGAGCGTCGGCCAGGAAACGGCTTACTCTCGCTCTTTCGATCGACTGCATAGTCACGGCATGATGTCAGACTAACTGAACCAGTCAGTTGTCTCGGATCTGGCGGGCAGAAGACCACATAGCCGCCGCACGGCAGCGAATGCCGTTTCGAATGAAGGAATTTCCTGAGCGTCTCCGAATGCCATGCTTTCGACAAAGCGTTCATATTCCTGCCGATAGAGTGCGTCCGATTGCACGATTTCAATCATCGCTGTCAGTCGCTCTGCCGGCGCCATGGCACGGCTGGCTTCGCTCCCGCGTCGCGTATCGGCGACCAGGGTCTCATCAGGATATCCGGAAAATTGGTCTTAGTAGCCACGCCAGGCTCCAGCGCCGCCAACGAGAATGCCTGCTCTGGGCCGCGGGGGAAAAAGCGCTGTAGAATCGGCCATTATCCTCGGGATCAGCGCGGAAACCGTCGTTCAGCACCTGAAGGTCGCGCGAGAGCGCTACGACGTTCACTGCCGTCAGTCGCTGATCTTGTATGCGCTGTACGATGGCCTGATCGGCTTTGACGACATCTTCAGGTGGAGGGGCCGCACCTGATCGAGCAGGCTGGCTGCCGTGCGGTGCGACTTGAGATGGGTGGCGTCGATCATGAGTTGGTCTGGCTTGCCGCCCTTGGCTGCCAAGGCAGCGAAGATCCGGTTGAACACGCCCATGCGGCTCCAACGGATGAACCGGTTGTAGATCGTTTTGGGCGGGCCGTATGCCGCAGGCGCATCACGCCATCGCAGGCCATTGCGGATGACGAAGATAATGCCGCTGATGATCCGACGATCATCAACCCGCGGCACCCCGCGCGACAATGGGAGATACGGCTCGATCCGACGCATCTGCGCCTCCGACAACCAGATCAGGTCACTCATCGCAACGCCTCCTCGCGCCGCCATTGAATCAACACCCAGCCAGCCACGCAAGCAATTTAATAGGTCCTGAGCCTAGCACACGAGTTAGTCGATTCCGCGACTGGCCAAGCTCAATTCATCTTGCGTTCGTCCAACCCCAGCCCTCGCCCGATAATTTCCAGCATGATTTCGCTGGTGCCCGCGAAAATCCGACTGATGCGCGCATCGGTGTACATCCGGCTGATACGGTACTCCTCCATATAGCCCGCACCGCCATGGAACTGGACGCACTGGTCCATGACCCGGGCTTCCAGCTCACTGGACAGCAACTTAGCCGCCGACGCATCCTCTGCTGACAATTCTCCGGCGTTGAGCAGCAGCACGCACTGATCGACATAGGTCTGCGCCATGTCCAGTTCGGCGCGCATCTGGGCCATCTTGAAGCGGGTGTTCTGGAAGGCGCCGATGGGTTTGCCGAAGGCCCGGCGTTCCTTGACGTATTCCAGAGTCAGATCGAAAGCGGTCTGCGCCGTGGCGGTGAAGCCGATGGCCGCGACCAGGCGTTCCTGCGCGAGCATCCGCGCGAGATACTTGAATCCCTGCCCGGCCTCGCCCAGCAGGTTCGCTTCAGGCACCTTTACATCGTTGAAGAACAGTTCGGCGGTATCCTGGCTCTTGAGGCCCATCTTCTCCAGCTTGCGGCCACGTTCGAAGCCTTCCATGCCGCGTTCGATAAGGAACAGGCTGATGCCATGCGACCGGTCGGGATCGGTTCGGGCGGCCACGACAATCAGGTCGCCGAGAATTCCGTTGGAGATATAGGTCTTGGCGCCGTTCAGCACCCAGTGATCGCCCTTTTTGACCGCCCGGGTCTTCATGCCCGCAAGATCACTGCCGGTGGAAGGCTCAGTCATCGCGACAGCGAGAATCGTCTCTCCCGAGACAATCCCCGGCATGAAGCGCGCCTTCTGTTCCTCATTGCCCAGCTTGGAAATGTAGGGCGCAACCAGATCGTTGTGCAGATTGATGTAGAACCCGATGTCGCCATGGCGCATGTTTTCTTCGATGATGATCTGGTTGAAGCGGAAATCGCTGATCCCCGCGCCGCCAAACCGTTCCTCGGCATCGACGCAGAGCAGGCCCTGCGCCCCGGCCTTCAGGTAAGTCTCGCGGTCCACCATACCCGCTTCGCGCCAGCGATCCGTATGCGGCGCGACTTCGGCCTGCATGAAGCGGCGGACGGAGTCGCGGAACTGTTCGTGTTCGGATTCGAAAATCATACGGCGCATATTGAAATTGCCTCCTCAGGCCGCAGCAGCAGGGTAGAAACCTTCACCCTTTGCCGCCTTGGCGCGCAGCCAGGCCGAAGGGGCGAAGCGCTCACCATAGAGCTGGGCCAGCCGATCACACTCGGCCACAAAAGCGGCAATGCCGACCGTGTCGATATAGCTGAGTGTCCCGCCGGTCCACGCCGGGAAGCCCCAGCCATAGATCGCCCCGAGATCGCCGTCCTCAGCCGTTTCGATCACGCCTTCTTCAAAGCAGCGGGCGGTTTCGATGGCCTGCGCGTAAAGCAGGCGCGCCTTGAGCTCGGCCTGATCGGGCTGCTGCGCGGCGACCGGGAATTCCTCGGCCAGTCCCTTCCACAGGTGCTTGGGCGCGCCTTCGGGATAGGCGTAGAAACCGCCGCCCGCCTTGCGGCTGCCCCGGCCCAGCGCGATCATGCGCTTGAGAACGGCCATGCCCTTTTCAATGGTATAGGTGTTACCCGCTTCGCCAGCCGCATCTTCAAGGATCTTGACCGGCAATTCCATCGTCACTTCATCGAGCAGCGCCAGCGGGCCGACCGGGAAACCGGCGGCTTTGGCCGCGTTCTCGATCCGGGCGGGTTCAATTCCCTCTTCCAGCATCGCAACGCCTTCGAAGATCATCATGCGAAACACCCGGCTGGTGTAGAAGCCGCGGCTGTCATTGACGACGATCGGCGTCTTGCGCACCTGCGCGACGAAATCGAGCGCCTTGGCCAGCGTTTCGGGCGCGGTCTGCTTGCCCATGATCACTTCGACCAGCCCCATGCGGTCAACCGGCGAGAAGAAGTGCGTGCCGATGAACTGCCCCGGACGCGCCGAAGCCTGCGCCAGCTGGCCAATCGGCAGGGTTGACGTGTTGCTGGCAAAGATCGCGTCAGCGGGGATGACCGCTTCGGCCATGCGGGTGGTTTCAGCCTTGATGCCTATATCCTCGAACACCGCCTCGATCACCATCTGGCAACCTGCCAGCACCGCGAAATCGTCGGTCGGGGTGATGCGGGCCAGGATGGCATCAGCCTTATCCTGCGTCATCGTGCCCTTGGCCACAAGCTTGCCGAACACCTTGGCGCTGTAGCCCTTGCCCTTTTCGGCCGTGGCAACATCGCGGTCGATCAGCACCACGTCGATCCCGGCCTGCGCCGAAACCAGCGCGATCCCCGCGCCCATCATGCCCGCGCCCAGCACGCCAACCTTGGTGAAGGTGGTCTTGGGCACACCGGCAGGGCGGCGAGCGCCCTTTTCCGCGGCCTGCTTGGAGATGAAGGTGGTGCGGATGATGTTGCGCGCGACCGGATCGGTCAGCAGCTTGGCGAAATACTTGCTTTCAACCGACAGCGCCTTGTCCATCGGCAACTGGATACCCTCAAACACCGCCGACAGGATCGCCGGGGCAGCCGGCATGTTGTAACCCGCCTTATCGACGACCTGCGCCACGCCGTTAGAAAATCCCATCGCCACTTCCGGTATGATCATCATACGCTGTTCGGGTGCAGCATAACCCTTTACATCCCACTTGCGCACCGGACTTGGTCCGGTCGCCAACCACGCCTTGGCAGCGGCAATGACATCCCCGGCAGGGGCCAGCGCATCGACGACCTTTGCCTTGAGCGCATCGGCAGGAGCAAGTGAACGCCCGGTCAGCAGCAGGTCCAGAGCAGCCTGAACGCCGATCATCCGCGCAAGGCGCTGGGTGCCGCCCGAGCCCGGCAACAGGCCGACATTGACTTCGGGCAGGCCAATCACTGCCTTGGGATCGTCAGCCAGAACGCGGTAATGGCAAGCCAGCGCCAGTTCAAAACCGCCGCCCAGCGCCAGGCCGTTCATGGCGCAGGCCACGGGCTTGCCCATCGTTTCCAGCGCGCGGTGCATCGCTGTGGCTTTCTGGCTGAATTCATAGGCCTGCTTGACCGTCAGATTGCCATAAGCGTTGACCAACGCCTTCAGATCGGCACCCGCCATGAAGGCTTTCTTGCCGGACGTGATGATCACGCCAGTCACCGCATCATTGGCGCGCAACTGGGCGATGGCCTCGTTCATTTCGCTCAGCCAGTCGTCGGAGACGACGTTCATGCTTTCGTCGGCATTGTTCAGGGTAAGGATGGCGACGCCGTCAGCGCCGGTTTCAAGTGCAATATGTCGCATCGTATCAGACCCGTTCAATGATGGCAGCAGTGCCCATGCCGTTGCCGACGCACAGCAAGGTCATGGCAGTATTGAGGTCGCGGCGTTCCAGCTCGTCGAGTACGGTGCCCAGGATCATTGCGCCGGTTGCCCCCAGCGGATGGCCCATGGCAATCGCACCGCCGTTGACGTTGATCTTTTCATGATCGATTTCCATGTATTTCATGAAGCGGAGCACAACGCTGGCGAAAGCCTCGTTCAGTTCCCAAAGGTCGATCTGGTCGGCCGTCATCCCTGCGTTTTTCAGGGCCTTGTGCGCGACGGCCACCGGAGCGGTGAGCATGATCGTCTGTTCAGACCCGATCGACGCCCACGAGCGCATCCGGGCGCGCGGCTTCAGCCCGGTTGCCTTGCCGAACTCGGCATTGCCCAGCAGCACGACGCCCGAACCATCGACGATGCCGCTGGAATTGCCGCCGGTGTGGACATGGTTGATTTCCTCGACTTGCGGATAGCGTTCGCGCACCACGCGACCAAAACCCATCGCGGCCATTCCCGCAAAGGCCGGCTTGAGCGCACCGAGCGATTCCACCGTAGTGGAAGGGCGGCGGAACTCATCATTGTCGAGCACGACCTCGCCCATGACGTCACGCACAGGTACGATTGAGCGCGAAAACCGGCCTTCGTCCCAAGCGACCGCAGCGCGGCGCTGGCTTTCGGCAGCATAGCTATCGACGTCGGTACGACTGTAGCCTTCGAGCGTGGCGATCAGATCGGCGCCGATGCCCTGCGGCGTGTAATAATTGTGCAGCGCCACGCTGGGATCGGCAGCCCAGGCGCCGCTGTCATAACCCATGATCGTGCGGCTCATCGAGTCGACGCCGCCGCCGATACCAGCCATGGCCATGCCCGAGGCTACCTGGCCGGCAACGTTGTTCACGGCTTCAAGCCCCGATCCGCAGAACCGGTGGACCTGCTGACCGCCCACTGTATCGGCATATCCGGCATTCAGCACCGCACCGCGAGCGAGAACCCCGCCCTGTTCGCCTACTGGCTGGGCACAGCCAATCACCACATCGTCTAACAGGGCCGTGTCAAGGTCATTGCGATCCCGCACCGCTTCCAGCAACTGGGTGACCAGCTGGATTGCGGGGATTTCGTGCAACGAACCATCGGGCCGGCCGCGTCCCCGCGGGGTGCGGACATGGTCGTAGATGAAAACATCGCGCATTTTCGGGCTTCTCCTGAATTCCGGCGAGCCAGAGAAAGTCTGGCATTTACGCCTTCCCTTTCTGGCCAAGCCTGCTTTTCACACCTACCCTGCGATAGGACCTCGCAGAATGGCCATGGCTTTACTGGGCGCGACACTCAGGAGCTTCCCGTGAACCGTCAGGTAATCCTGGTTTCGAGGCCGACAGGCATCGCACAAGCACAAAATTTCCAGATAGTGGACAGTCCGCTCAGCCCGCTTGCCTCGGGCGAAATCCGCATTGCCAACCGGTTCCTCTCGGTGGAGCCGGCCATGCGCGGGTGGATTGCCGATGCAAACAATTATGCCGAGCCGGTTGCAATTGGCGCGGTCATGAAATCACTCGCCGTGGGTGAAATCGTCGAAAGCACTGATGCCAGCTGGCCCATCGGACAGATGGTCACCGGGTGGTTCGGCTGGCAGACCTTCGCCACGGTGACGGCGAAGGCCATTATCCGCAAGATCGATCAGACAGACTTGCCCGCATCGCTGGCGCTGGGAGTGCTCGGAATCAATGGCGTCACTGCCTTGCTGGGCCTGACACTGGCAGGCGAACCAAAGCGGGGCGATACCGTCGTGGTCTCCACCGCAGCCGGATCAGTCGGCTCAGCCGTCGGCCAGTTCGCCCGCATACTGGGGTGCAGAACGGTCGGAATTGCTGGCGGTCCAGTCAAAGCGGCGCAATGCAGGGATCTGTTCGGTTATGACCATGCACTGGACTATAAGGCTGATGGCCTGGGCGAGGCGCTGGATGCTGCCTGTCCTGATGGCGTGAATGTCTACTTCGACAACACTGCCGGCATGATCAGCGACACGGTCTATCCCCGTCTGGCCCAAGGCGCGCGCGTTGTGGTTTGTGGTACCGCCGCCATCGCGCAATGGGACCCTTGGCCCAGTGGGCCGCGTGTGGAACGCCATCTCCTGGTCAAATCCGCCAGAATGCAGGGGTTCGTTGTGCTGAACCATTTCGACCTGTGGGACGGCGCCATAGCGACCCTTACGGCCTGGGTCCGCGAGGGGAAATTGCACTATGCTGAAGACATGACCGACGGGCTGGAATCCTGCCTTGACGCTTTGGCCGGGCTCTACCGCGGGGAAAATCTGGGCAAGCGAATCGTCAGGCTCTGATAGGCGAGCGCGAATTCATCCTTGCTGCCAGGCTGCAAGAACATCAGGCGCTGTCATGCTTGAACTGTCATTGATCTGGCCGGGAGTTCCAGAGAACCTTGGCGCTGGCACGGACTGCATGACACCGGCGTGGGTGACAAAGACCTGTCGTGACACATTTGCCGGATGCTCCATGGCTTCGCCCATGGACAGGACCGGCGACACACAGGCGTCGGTCCCGGCAAAGAGGGCTTCCCATTCGTCCCGAGGTCGCGACAGGAAGATTTCGGTGAACTGAGCAATCATTGCCGGCCACTGCGTCTGATCGTTCTGGTCATAGCGATCGGCGGGAATTTCGAGACCAGCCAGCAGCTGCGCAAAGAACTGCGGCTCTAGCGCGCCGACAGCAACATGGCCTCCGCCCTTGCAGGTATAGCATCGATAGAATGGCGCTGACCCATCCAGCAGATTGGCGGATGGCCGGTCCTGCCAAAGGCCGGTGGCGATGAAAGCATGGAACAAGCTCAGCAGGTTCGCCACGCCATCGACCATCGCCACATCGACCACTTGGCCCTTGCCAGAAGCCTTTGCCGAAAGAATAGCCGAAACCATCCCCAGAGCCAGAAACATGGTGCCGCCAGCATAATCCCCAACCAGATTGAGCGGAATCGTGGGCGGCTGTCCGGCCTGCGCGATGGCGTGCAATGCGCCGGTCATCGCGATGTAATTGATATCATGTCCCGCAGTCAGCCGCAGCGGTCCTTGCTGCCCCCAGCCTGTCGCCCTGCCATAGACCAGACGGGGATTGCGGGCGAGGCACTCATCAGGACCAAGGCCCAGTCGCTCCATCACTCCGGGCCGTGCCCCTTCGATGATTCCGTCAGCCCGCTCGACAAGGTCAAGCAGAAGCGCCCGATCTTCCTCTGATTTCAGGTTGAGCGAAACATTCGTGCGGCCACGCAGCAAGACGGCATCGCCCACATCGCTCCAGGCCTGCTGCCCTCCGGGCCGGCAAATTCTGACGATTTCAGCACCAAGACCGGAAAGGATCATTCCGCACAGCGGCACCGGGCCAATCGCATCCATTTCGATGAGGCGAATTCCCGATAATGGGCCTGTCGGCATGGATGGTCTCCAGATCAATTCGTAAGCGTTTTGCATGACCAGAACGGCGTGCAAGCAATACCGTTCAACCCGCGACTCCTATGCCGAAAAAGATTGGCCGCCCCAAATCCGGAGCGGCCTTTCCTTTGTCTTCAAGTCTGATGGTTAGGCTATCAGAACTTGTAACCAAGCGTTGCGCCGAATGTGCGCGGGGCACCCTGGAACTGCACCGTGGCACCAAGCCCGGTGTAATTATTGAACACGTTGGTGAACCATGCCTTGTTGGCCAGATTACGGCCCCAGATCGCAAGCTCAATCTTCGGATTTTCGAGATTGAACGTAATGCGGCCATTAAGCAGGCCATAGCCCTTGATGATCGAGGCCCGGTTGGCAATTGCCACTGCGTCAATGTTAGCCTGAGTGCCGCCCTGCGCGATGGATTTCGTCGTGAACGCGTCCATGGCCTTTTCAGTCGTATAGGCATAGTCGATGTGGAACGACATCTCACCGAAGGATGTCGGCACCTTCTGGGTGGCGCCAAAATTCAGCGTCCACTTCGGTGCCTGAGTCACAGGCTCACCCGAACGATCAACCAGGATCGGCGCCGCAGCAGTACCCTGATTTTCGAAGCGGCTGCCTGCGACATATTTGGCGTCGAGGTAGGCTGCGCTGCCCGTCAGTTCCATTCCCGTCCAGGGAATGGCCGTCACTTCGATTTCACCGCCACTGGCGCGCACCTTGCCCGCATTGGTGACAAACTGCGTGAGGCTCGTTCCGACCAGCGCGTTGACGATGCGCTGGACGTTGCCCTGCCACGATGTGAACACCGAAAGGTTGGTACGCAAGCGGCGATCAAGGAAATCGCCCTTCAGGCCGACTTCGATATCGCGCACGGTTTCAGGCTGGAACTGCTGAGTGAACGGCGCGGGGACGGTACGCGAGTTGAAACCGCCCGACATCGATGCACCGCTGGTCTTTGCATAGAGGAACAGCTGATCGTTGACACGGTAGTCAATGCCGAAGGTCCATGCCGGATACTTGAAGCTGGCGCTTCCCGGAGCCGTGCAAGGCGCAGCGGCAGCCGTCAGGCCCGTGTTTGCGCCAACCGTGCACTTCTCGAGATCGTCAGGCAGCGACCAGTCATTGGTGCTGCGGCGATTAATGCTGCGCTTGTCCCAAGTGTAGCGGAAACCACCGGTAACCCGAATGGCATCGGTGAGATGATAGTTGAGCTGCGCAAAGGCACCGAACGATTTGGACTTGAAATCACTCAGCGTTCGCGCCCGAGCCAAACCGCCAAAGACCCACGACCGCGACTGTTCGTCGCCCGTCTCGACAAAGTAATAGAGACCGGTCTGCCAATCAAGGTTGCCAGTCTTGCCGGAAAGCTGGATTTCTTGGCTGAACTGTTCCTGATTGTACGTGCTGACGAAGGCCGAACGCGCATCCACTAGACCCGGAACATAAGGACCAAACGCCGCGGGTATGACGACTGCAAAGTTTGGGCCGAAAGCGCCCGTGCAAGCCGGGATCAGTGCCGGCACGCCAGCAAGGCACCCTTGTGCAAAAGCGATTGGCGGCGAGCCGGCAACGACGGTGGAAGGCACGCCCTGCAGATCAAGGCTGTCCTCGGTGAACGAGGTGCGATAGGCGGTGATCGACTTGAGATTGGCCCCGCCCAAGTCCCATTCAAACGTAGCCGCAGTCGATTTCACCCGGTTTGTATTATGCAGGCGGTCGATCAGCGGGTCGCCGGTGCGCGGCTGAGAAAACGTATCGGTCCATTTGGAATTGGCCGCAGTGAACGAAGGAAGCTGTGCGGCTGTAACGAATTCCGCAAACGCCGGATTGATATAGGCACCATTGGTGGCCTGTGTGAGAACCGCAGGATTAATGGCGGCAACTGCTGTCGCGTTGCCATTATCCTTGTAGTCGACATATTCGCCTGTGATCGTCAGCTTGATCGGCAGCGCGGCAGGTTCCCACTTCAGGGTTGCGCGGGCAACATATTCGCCGTTCACGCTGCCTTGCGGATAGCCGGCGACCGGATTGCGGAAATAGCCCGAATGCTCGCTGTAACGGCCGGCAAAGCGGACCGCGAGCTCTTCACCCATCGGAACGTTGAGGATGCCCTCGACCATGCGCTGGTCATAGTTGCCGGCCCCGACCTTGAGGCTGCCCTCAAGGATATTCGCGGGCTGATTGGAGGTCAGGTTCAGCGCGCCACCAGTCGTGTTGCGACCGAACAGTGTGCCCTGAGGGCCGCGCAGGACTTCGGCGCTTGCCGCGTCAAGGAAGCCGAGGTTGCCGACCATCGGGCGAGCGACATAGACGCCATCGACATAGATACCGACCGAGGAGTCAGACAGCGAGTTCGGGCTGTTCTGCGCCTGGCCGCGAATGGCGAGGTAGACGATCGATGCCGGGCCGGTGCCGCCGGTGCTGATGGTCAGGCTCGGCGCGGTGCGAGCCAAATCGGTCACCTCAAAGACCTGCTTGCTCTCAAGCACCTCGGCGCTGAGCGCAGTAACAGACACCGGGACTGACTGCAGATTTTCTGAAGACTTACGGGCCGTGACGACAATGTCGGCAATTCCGCTCTGATCATCTTCGGCTTGTGCAGCCTGTGGTGCTGATGTGGCCTGGGCAAACGCAGGCGCGCTCCCCAACAGTCCGATCGAAAGAACGGTGGTGGCAAGCAGTTTGCTGCGGCTAAGAAGAATGTCCATTCATTTCCCTCCCGAGTAATTCGTGCCATGCAAATTTGGTTTTGCCCTGGCGGATCCGGCACAGTTTGTTCCGGCGCTACTGCGCATGGCTTTACTGCTGGATCGGTAGCTGATCCTGACTATGCCCCTTCACACCTATCTATCGGCAGGGCCTTCTTTTTGACGTGAATATTTTTTCGGATGAATTTAGTTATTGATATTATTATATTTTTATCAATTTATTGTCACAGGATCAGGCCTACCCGCCTACCATCCTTGATTGCTTCGTCGGTCGCAAAGGTGCTCCACCGTGCCTCTCTTGCATCACCTATCAAATGCACGTCGATGCCTTTGCAGGAACTGGATGCCACAAGCGCATGATACAGCGATTCATTCGGCGGCTTTGAAGTCACTAAGATTGTGTTGTCGACATTCTCAAGCACGGTCGCGACACCTGTATAAGCATGGACCAGCGTCACATCTGCCGGATCAATTGCAGCAATCACCGTTTGCGGAATAAAAGTCACCTTGGGCAACAACCGCTTGCTGATTACCTTGTTGATGCCGATTTCGGTCACGGACATGGCAAGACCGCTGTCGGCTGTGACGAAAATCACTTCCTTGCCCTGGTCGGCCAGCATCTCGGCAATACCCGGCCCAACCTCGTAGGATGTGTTGTCATAGACGACCACGCGCTTGCCAGTGCGGGCATTACCCAGCAGCAGATCTTCCGGAGTCAAGACATGGGCAAGGTCTGTTCCGAGCACCGGTGCAAGCTGGCTCTTGCTCACGCCGTTGCGGGCATAGTTTGCACCGGTGGCGATTACGACAGCCTCTGCTTCCAGCTTTGCGATCAGTTCAGGCGTGGCTTCGGTGTCGAGCCGGATCTTCACCGCGTGCTTGCCCAACTGCAATTGCAGCCAGCGGATAATATCGCTGCGATCTTCAAGGCCGGGCAGTTTCGCCTGCAAAGTCACATGGCCGCCCAGAACACCAGACTTCTCCAGCAAGGTAACGCTATGGCCGCGCTGCGCAGCAACGAGCGCCGCTTGCATCCCGGCAGGGCCGCCGCCGGCGATCACTACCCGCTTAATTCGCCCAGCTGGCTCCAGCGGCGGCAGATGCTCGTTGCCAATTTCCGGATTGACTGTGCAGCCCACCGGATGACCGATGCACGAACGCAAAAAACAGCCTTCCAGATCACCGATGCAAGCGCGGATTTCACTGTTTTGGCCGTTGCGTGACTTGTTCGGCCATTCAGGGTCGGCAATAACTGAACGAGCAACAAAGATCATGTCGACCTTGCCTTCATCGATCAGCTTGTCGCCATGGACTGCATCAAGAATACGGCCGCCACTGACGACCGGGATATTGACCACTTTCTTCACCTCGGCGGCGGCATAAACATGGGTGCCCTGCTCGCCGAGATAGGACGATGGATAATGGAAGTGCGTCATCTGCGGCTTCTGTCCACGCGCGGTGATACGCAGCCAATCAACCTTGCCGCTATCCGACAGCAGTTTGCAGATCGCTAGCCCTTCGCTCAATCCCTCTCCGCCCAGTGTCGTGTCATCGGCATTGACGGCAAGGCCCAGCACGAAATCCGGTTTGCAGCGAGTACGGATGCCGTCGATGATTTCCATCACCATGCGCATCCGGTTGTCCAGATTGCCGCCGTATTCGTCGGTCCGGTGGTTGTAGAGCGACGAGGTAAAACTCTGCAGCCCTGCACCGCCACCGATGGGAAATTCGAAGCCATCCGCTCCGGCCTCTTCGGCATGGCGGGCCGCCACAATATGCGCTTCCACCAGGGCCTGTATCTCAGCCACAGTCATCGAGCGCGGCTGACTATCGCTAAGAACGGTATGCGGGGCCATGCCCGACGCCTGGCCGGTGGCAGGATCGGCCTGCATCCAAACGCCCTGGACAACAATCTTGCTGTCATGGCCGTGCACGGCATCAACGATGCGCCGAATCGCCGGGATATGATCGCGATTATAGGCTTCAATGAACCATCCCGGCGGCACTTGCGGCGCGGGAACCACCTGACAGCTGGCGATGACCATGAAGCCGCAGCCGCCCTTTGCGCGCGCCTCGAAATAGCCAACCTGCGCATCGGTGCCGATGCCGAGCCCCACCATGCCATGCGGCGACATAAAAACGCGGTTGCGAAGTTCCAGCGCGCCAATCTTGAACGGGCTGAACAGGTGCTTGAAGGTAGCCATCTGCGACCGCCCTTATGACTGAAACGTGATGACGAAGTGCGTATCTGCCGACGCTTGCCGGATTGGAATGACTTCCTGATAGCCCTCGCTGTCGTACCACTTGCGGGCCGCATCATTATCGGCAAATTTCATGATGATGATCGAGCTGCCGGGGAAGTTCCCTTCCAGGACTTCGGGCTGGTCCGTCAGACCTACTTCGACAGCGACCCCATCGATCAGCCGGAATCCGGCCATCGCATATTCCTGGTAACGCTCCAGATCGTGCTTGCTCACTACGCCAACGATATAGGATGCCATCTCCGTCCTCTCCTCCAATGCCTTTGCGGCTTGACGGATATCTTGGGTAAAGGCGGAGAAACAGGAAGTGCGGTCTTTTTAACGCGGTAAAGCGGGCAGCATGATCGCCTGTAGGGCAAAGCTGGTCACATGTTCACGCCACAGGTCAATGCCGTCTTCGCTGGCAAAATCGATGCCCGCACTTTGCGACATCGCCCAGTTCTGCGTGAAGCAGGCAGTCGCCAAGGCGAATATCGACCAGTAGAACAACCGCGAATCGACGCCTGGACGGAACACGCCTTCTGTCACGCCCCGCTCCAGCATTGGCGCCACCCGCTCTGTCACAAAGGTTCGTACCGACGGCATGTATTTGGATCGGCGCGATATGTGCTCGCCTTTGTGGAGATCCTGATCGACTGTCATGCCGACGATATAGGGGCGCTCGACATAGGCCTGAATAATCCGCTCGATAAGGCAGCGGACGGCATCCTGGGGAGGCAGCTGATCGTAATCGGGGCTATCCAGCATGGCGAGCGTCTCGTCAGAGACACGGTCCAGCACCACGCCGTAAAGCTCCTCCTTGGTCTTGAAATAATGATAGACCAACTGCTTGGTCACACCCGCTGCCTTGGCGATACTATCCAATTTCGCGCCATCAAAGCCGTGCTCGGCAAAGGCATCACGCGCTGTCATCAAAATGCGATCCAGCGTTACAGCTGAAGAATGGCGCTGCCTTGCCGTCATTACAGACCTGCGCCTGCAAATGTGTCCGCCATAGCCATGACGACAGTTTTGCAATGATGACCAGCTGACCGCAAGCGCAATAATTATTCGACGCGTCGCACTGGTGGCCCGTTCAACTTGCGCGTCCTCTGCCTGGATGCTCAACCAACCCGCCGATAGGTATCTGCAAGGCAAATCGCCGCGATATTGATCGGCGCAAACGTGCGCAGTCCATTCTACCCGCCAAGAAAGACGCATCTCCTATGACAACCCGACACCTTGTCGATCCCGAACTGCTTCCACTGGTCGACAGTTTTCCGCCGATGGATCTTTCTGACGAGGTGCTGCCGGCCATGCGTACCGGGATCATTGCCCTGCTGTCTTCGCAGCCACTGCCAGATCTGCCTGTGACCTGCCGTGAGGTGCATATCTCGTCAGGCGAGAGTGACCGCACAATCCGCTGCTTGGCGATAGAGCCCAATACAATGCCGGAAAATGCCCCTGCGATCCTGCATTTTCACGGTGGCGGGCATGTGATCGGCACGCCGGAAATGAGCCAGCCCCAGCTCATGGAATGGGCGGCTGAACTGGATTGCTTCATCCTCTCGGTCGATTACCGATTAGCCCCGGAAACCCCCTTCCCCGGCCCAATGGATGATGGCTATGCCGCTTTGCGCTGGTTGCACGAGACAGCGGCAGAGTTGGGCATTGACCGAAGCCGCATTGCCGTCAGCGGCGAAAGTGCGGGCGGGGCCATGGCGGCTTGCCTATGCCTGATGGCACGCGATCGCGGCGAATTTGACATTGCGTTCCAGCATCTCGAAATGCCGCGGCTTGATGACAGATTGCCCGACCCGCCAAACCCATCGACAGGGGAATTCATCTGGCGCGCCGAAAACAGCCTCTATTGCCGGGAAGCCTATCTCGGTGAAAATTTTGCCTCACCCTATGGCTCTGCAGCACGAGCCACGGAACTGAAAGGATTGCCGCCGGCTTATATCATGGTCGGGGCGCTGGATCTTTTCGTCGATGAATGCCTTGCCTTTGCGGGCCGCCTGATCCGGGCAGGCGTTCCGACCGAGCTCAACGTCTATCCGGGCTGCTTCCATGGCTTTCGCATGGCAAAGGACGCCGCGGTCAGCCAGCGCGCCAACCTGGACAGCCTTGAAGCGTTGCGCAGGGTCTTCACTCGATGACGGCGCCGCTCGATACAGCGAGACTGCTGGCTTATACCATCCCTAAGGCCCGCGACGATTATGATCCGCGTGACGCCATTCTCTATGCGCTGGGCACCGGCGCCGGGCTAAGCGACGAAGTTGATGAAACCTCGTTCCTGTATGAACGGCAGATTCAGGTGTTGCCCACCATGGGAGTCGTACTTGGCTCGCCGGGGTTCTGGGGAATGGATCCAGCCACCGGAATCGATTGGGCCAATGTAATGCACGGCGAGGAGCGGCTGTGCTTGTTCCAACCATTGGATCCGTCGGGAACGCTCATCGGCGAAACGAAGGTAACCGATCTGGCCGACAAGGGCGTGGGCAAACCGGCGCTGATCCGTTCGGTAAAGGAGCTGCGCACGCCGGGCGGGACGCTGGTCGCCGAAGCCACGGAAACGTGGATTGTAATCGGCGCCGGCGGCTTTGGCGGCCCACGTGACTTACCGGGGAAATCGTTGCCCGGTGTGCCTGATCACGCGCCGGATTTTCAAATCGACTTGCCAACCTCGGTCAACCAGGCTGCTATCTACCGCCTTTCGGGAGATCGAAATCCGCTGCACATCGACCCGGAGATAGCGCGAAACGCTGGCTGGGAAAGGCCCATCCTGCACGGCCTTTCCACCATGGGACTGGTTGCCCGGGCGCTGATCCATGCCTGCTGCGAAGGCCAGGCCCATCGTCTGCGCGAGATTGCCTTGCGGTTCATCGCCCCGGTCTATCCAGGTGACACCATCCGCACCTTCATCTGGCAGGATGGAGAGACGCTTCACTTCCGCGCCGATGCGGCCGAGCGCAATGTCCGGGTGATCGAAAACGGCCTTGGCTTGATGGCAGATCAATCGTCCTTCTGATCTACCGGCGTCATGTTGCTCATGAAAGCATAAAAGTCTGGCCCCAGTTCCGGCAGTTCCATGCCCAGTCGCTCGGCAAGGTAGAGTGTCATGAAATTGGCGTTGAGTGACTTGTTCTCCGGGGGGATGTTGCCGACTCCAACCTGGCGGTCAAACGCGCCGACCACCACCAGCGCCATGCGCAAGGCGACGACTACATCATAGTAATCAAGGTGCTGCGCCTTGCGGCCGACCGCAGCTTCCCAGATCGCGATGCTTTCATCCCGTGTCGGCAGTCCTTCCAGCCGTGGCACGCCGAAGCGCCGGCTGAACAGGTCGTCGAAATAGAGCCACCATGCGAGATCAAGTTCTGACGGGCCCATCGCCGCCAGTTCCCAATCGATCAGCCCGCTGACACTGCCATCGGGGCGAAACATCACATTGGATGGCGTGCTGTCGCCCCATAGCACGTTGACAGGAATGTTCTTTGGTTCGTGCGTGCGGATATAGGCAATCGCGGCATCGACGGTCGGCATCGCCCGGTCCTTGCGGCAACCGTGATACCAGGCCTCGATATGACCAAGATATTGAGCCAGCCCTGGCTCGCCCCATTCCGGTCGGGCAAGGAAGGAAAATCCATCGGCCTGCCAGTCAATCTTGCTCAACTGGGCAAAGGCCTCGATCGCGTTCCGCCACGTCGCGCCGCGCTGAGCGGGTGTCATGTCGGCGATCCAGCCAGTGGAGTTATAGTTGGGGTTCTGAGTAGCCGATTGACCATCCACCCGGCCCATGATGAGGAACGGGTTGCCCAGCACCGCCGGATCAAGCTCCATGCCAATCCAGTCCGGCACGGGGGCCAGCTTCAGCCGGTCCAGAGCCGCCATCATCCGGCCTTGCAATTCCAGACTGGAACCCAGCACGACTTCCAGATCGGTGGGCTGACGGCGCACCACCAGCGTGCGTGTCTGCGCGCCGCTGGCATCGTCATAATCGACATCGACAAAGAAGATTTCCGCAGAAAAGCCTGACCCCAGCGTCACCGCCAGTGGCCGCAACCGAACGTTGCTCCAGCCATCGACATTTGCTTCCAGCCAATCGCGCAGCCGGTCCTGCACCTCACCCGCGGTCAGTGCCATGATCAGAGCCCCTTTGCCGCCAGCGCGCGCTTCAGTTCAGTGGTCAGCGGCCCCATATCCTTCGGCCCCGCCCCGTGGAGCAGGATTTCATCCGCGCCGGCATCGAGATAGTCCATGAGTTGGTCGGCGCAGCGCGCAGCCGTGCCGACAGCAGCGCCTTCATCAATCCACTGCTGAGGCAGCAACTGCCCCACATCGACAAGTTCCTGCCGCGTATAGGCCTGGTCAGCAGGCTTGCCATTAAGGCTCGCGATCTTCGGATGCGCGCGGACAAGGTCCAGCACGCCCTTATCCCATTCATTGATCTCGACGATCAGATCACCAAAGCCGGGCAGCTCGAAATAGGTAATGGCCCGTCCGCGAACCACAGCGTCTTCCTCGTCCTTGGGCAGATCAGGCGCGACAATGATGTTGTGATAGATCCGTACCGACATCGGATCGCGACCAGACTTTTCGGCCGCATCGCGAACGATCTTTGTGCTGTTTTTCACACCGGTGGGCGAGACAAAGGGGTGCAGCAAGACGCCATCACAATACTGTCCGGCAAATTCGAGGCTCTTTGGGCCGATGGCAGTAAAGATGATCGGCGGCTTGGGGCCATCGTGAAAGTCCGTCAACTTGAGCGACGGGAACGTGCCGAGCAGTCCTTCATACCTGACTTCCTCGCCCGTCCAGAGACGGCGGAAGATGCTAATATAATCGGCCAGCCGCTCCATCGTGATGGCAGGGGCGCCCATCATCTTCATGTAGGCGGGGACAGCGCGGGCGAACATCACGCCAAAGCGGTTATCGCTCATCGCCTGCATCATGTTGGCAATGCTGGCCGTGACCAGCGGGTGGCGCATAGTGGCATAAAACGTGCCGTTGATGCGAATGCGTGACGTGGCCTCGCTGACTGCACCAGCCAGAACGGCCGGCTCCTTCAGGGCAAATCGTTCGGAAATCCAGACGGCGCCCAGCCCGATGCGCTCTGCCTCCAGCGCCTCATCAATGCCGCGGCGCGGATCATCAACGCGGCCGGGAAGGATATAGGTGCCGAACTTGTCAAACAGGGCCTGCGCGCCTGGTTCTTGCATCATCTGGGTTATCCTTCGGGAGTAATCGCGATTGTTATCTTAATCCTAGCGCCTCACGAACAATCAACCTGCCCGAAGGCAGGGTGTCGCAAGGGTGCATGTCAGGCAAGGCCAGTTGAAGGAGATCGCCATGGACGCCCTGCAAAGCTTGCTTGCCATCGAAAATATCCGTGCCTTGAAGGCGCGCTACTGCCGCCTGTTGGACACCAAGGGCTGGTCGGGATTTTCCGCCCTGTTCACCGAGGATGCGGTGATGGACGTGAGCCAGGACACTGGCAATCCGCCGATAACGGGCATTCCGGCGATCATCGCCCAGGTGCGGTTTGCTGTTGATGATGCAGCCACCAGCCATCAGGTTCATACGCCGGAAATCACGCTCGATGGCCCCGATGCCGCGACGGGCACCTGGGCAATGCAGGACCGTGTCGTTTGGCAGTCGGGCAAGTCCCCCATTCCCGGCATCGCATCGATCACCGGATATGGCCAGTATCATGAAAGCTACAGGCTTGAAGGCGGCGTCTGGAAGATCGCCGCCTTGCGCCTGTCACGCTTTCATGTGGACATGCACCCTGCCTGATCACGTCAATCCCACTGCAATTCAAGGTGCGGCACAAAGGTAATGTTGCCGACAAAATAGCCCACTTCGAAGCCGTCCTTGACGCGGAACTGAGGGATGGCTTTGAGGAATTCCTCCAAGGCAGTCTGCAGTTCCAGACGTGCCAGATGCATTCCGAGGCACTTGTGAATGCCGCCACCCAGTGCAACGTGCGCGGCCTTGCGATCAAAGCGCACTTCCGATGGGCTCTCGTGCAGCTTGGGATCCTGATTGACCACCGGGGTCGCCACCGAAACGTACTCGCCCGGCATGATCTTCTGCCCGTGCAGTTCAATCTCTCGTGCGGCGATCCGGAAGGCAGTTACCGGACCATAGAGACGCAGGAACTCCTCCACAGCCAGAACGATACGATCCGGGTTTTCGCGAAGTTCACGCTGCTGCTCTGGATAGCGCGCAAGGTGAGTAAAGATATTGCCCAGCAAGGAAGTGACTGTGTCCAACCCGCCGAGAAACAGGTTGAAGCAGTGCCCCAACACTTCCTCATCATTCCATTTGCGACCGTCTTCCGCTTCAAAATCAAAGATCTTGCTCATATAGTCATCGCGCGGCGAGGTTCGGCGTTCGGCAATCTCCGCCTTCAGGTAATTGACTGCATTTTTCACGGCATTGCTGCGCACTTCCCAGTCATTGGAATGGAGCATGTCCTTTTCCCAAACGAGAAATTCGGCCATGCGGTCCTGAGGCAAACCAAGCAGATCGAGCACGATATAGATCGGGTAGCGTTCCGAAAATTCGTTTACGAAATCGCAGTCCTTGCGGTCCTTGAACTTGTCGATCAGATCGCCAGCCCGGCGGCGCAGGTCATCCTTCATTGCCGACATTTTCTGGGGCGAGAAGTTGGGATTCAAGGCCTTGCGATAGAACGCGTGCATCGGCGGATCGACTTCGGTGGGAACCACCAGCCAGTTTTCGCCAATGGACTGTGACCACTGGCCCATGCCGTTCTTGGTGTAATTTTCAGCATCGCGCAGCATGGCCATGGTGTCGTCATAGCCAGTCAGCAGCCAGCCCGGCTTATCGCCCGGAAAGATGTTGGTGACATAGGTGATCGGCCCCAAGGTGCGGTGCATTTCAGGAATTAGGGTTTCCTGGGGACAATCCCTCACCACTTCACGGGCAAAATAGGGCAGACGCACGGCCTTGTCGGCGGGCACATGGGACGGGAGGGTTTCGGTGCTCATGATTTGCTCCAGTTACCAGATGATGCGCATCTGGGCGGCAAGACGGCGATTGCGCAAGGCAATGGCACGATCAGCCAGGGTTACACGCTTTGTATCGGCAGGCAGATGCTTATGGACATCCGCCAGCTTGACCTTCTTGATCGACGGCATCGGCTTTTCGCTTGCTTCGAACCACCGTCCCTGAATTGCCCCCGAAGGGTAGCCTGACGTGTCGAGCCAGTTGTGGACGCCAGGATCGCGGGCAGAGACAACCGTGCGAAACACCGCGTCGCTATCCACGACGCCCTGCCTGTCGTTAAGGCTCGCCTGATTGTTGTACCAGTCCGTGGTCTCATAGAGCTCGTTGGTCAGGATGATCGACCAGTAGCGGTACTTGGCCGGAACCTTGACCTCGGTAATCAGCGCCTCATCATCGGCCAGTTCATAGGCACCTTCATAATAGAACTGACCGGCAAGGCCCGACATCTGCGAAACGTCGAAAATCTTGAGCGCATTGAGGTGCCCTTGCGCACGCAGTTCCTCGACATGGGTCGGAAAAGCCAGGGCGCAGACACCGACAATGCCGGGGATCTCGGCAAAGGCCCTTTGCAAGGTCTCGGCCGTTGGGCGGCCCTTGGCCTCGCTCACATCGAGCCGGGCGATGCCGAAACGTGGCTCGCGCTCCACCCCCCAGTCGCAGCCGACCACCCGCACCATGAACTTCTCGCAAAGTGGATCAAGCTGCCGCCAGTCACCAGCATAACCAGCCGGCCGTTCGGGTGACATCACCAGTTCGAAATGGCCATTGGCATCCAGCGTCAAGCTATCGAAATCGACCTGTCCCAGCAGCGGATGATGCTGCCCGGTGCGCAGCGTATCAGGCCCCATCTGCGCAAGGATCACCATGCGCACGGTGCCGCGATCGCCCTTGATCACATATGAGCCGCCCTTTTCGATGAGGCAGGCCTTGTAGATGGTATCAGCGTTGGGCTGGAAGATGTTCTGGCTGATATTGAGTTCGGGCACGAACAGGGGATGCCGCCGATCCCCAACCAGCGCATCGGTGGCCGCCCGCGTTACACCCGAAAGCAGCAAGCGCATCGATTCCGCCATGATCTGCGGATCATTGCGCAACCGTTCGGGCACGCGGCGACGCATGGCATCACCCAGCGGACGCAGGCCATCGATCAGCTTTTCCCATTCAAGGTCATCGCCAGCCATATTCGGCATCCTCTTTCCTTTCGGGCCGTTCTTGCTGATCTCAGCCCCGCGCAACCTGCCGGGCGACAGGTGGACAGCAAGCACTCCGGCCCAAGCTGCAAGCCTCAAAAGGGAGCGGCGCGCAATGAAGTCCACAGACATGATGCTCGACGTTACCTTGGCTACTGGTCTCGCTCAGCAAACCTGTATTGCGGCGACGCTGCACCTGCCGGGCGACATGGGCGAACCACCGACCCAGTTGATCTTCGCCGTCCATGGTGGCGGCTATACCCGGGGATATTGGCATCCACCGTTCGCCGATGACAGCTACAGCTTCGCGCGCTGGTTTACAGGTCAGGGCAAAGCCGTGCTGACGATAGATATGCTGGGCATGGGCGAGAGTTCGCGTCCTGAGCCGGAATCAAGCCTCAGCGGCGCCATAATCGCCCGCGCCCATGCCGATGCGCTGCGTCAGGTTGTTGCGCAGTGGGCAGGCCCGATCAGCGTTACCGGCGTGGGCCACTCGATGGGCGGCATGATGATTATCGCTCAGGCCGCCGCTCACCCGGCAATGGACCGCGTCGCCGTCCTAGGCTGGGCCAACGAACCGATGATTCTGGGCGATACCGATGTCGCGGCCTTGCAGGCCGGTCTCATCCCCAGCGGCTACCTCGCCACGGCGCGGGAGCCTATGCGGGGTCTGTTCTATGCCAGTGACGTGCCGATGGCGCTGATCGAGGCGGATGAGGCCCATGGCTCAACTACCCCCGTCACCTTGGGCCGCGAGGCACTTACGCCGGGGATCGCTCATGCGGCAGCCGCAAAAATTGCAGTGCCCGTCTTGGTGGTCCAAAGCGAAGTTGACACCAGCCCGGCCCCCGACAAGGAGCCAGCCTATTTCAGCAGTTCACCGTCGGTTGAATTGCACCTTCTTGAAGCGGCCGCGCATTGCCAGAATTTCGCCGGCACGCGCTCCGCCCACTGGGCGCGGCTTGACGAATGGATTGACCGAACGTCATGACGTTTGTGGGTCTTCGATGGCAGCAATCTCGCCCGCGATCGACTTTGCAGCCATCCAATAGCAAGCGATAGCCAGCAGCAGGAAAAGACCCAGCAAAAGCAGCGCCTGTTGCAAACCGGTGCCCGAAGCTGACTGGCACAGTGCTGATGGGGTCTGCTCCCTCATCGCAAGGCAAGTCTTGGCATAGCCTTCGCCAAACGCTCGCCTTGCCAACCAGTCACTCATCCATCCGAGGAAGGCCGACCCCAGCCCCAATCCAAAGACTGTCTGGCCAAATGCGTGGATCGCAGCCGCTGTCGCCCTCATGCGTGGTTCAACCAATCGCTGCGTCACAGTCATGATCGTCGGCAAAAAGGCGTAGAGACTGAACGTTGCAGCAAACAAAAGGCCCGCCATGATCCGCCAATCGTCCTGATAGATCGCCGCCAGATAAAGCGGCAGGGCAAGCGCCGAACTCGCGATCGGCAGCAAGCCGTAGCGACGGTGATGATGGCTCGCGAAACGATCAGCCAGGATTCCCCCGACAACCCCGCCGAGTGCAGTCGCCATGCTGAAGGTCAACGCAAAGGTGAGCGCCGCCGACTTGAGATCAAAGCCAAAGCGCCGGATCAGCAATGGGATCAGGAACAGGTTGAGGCCGAAACCGACCAGTGCAACCATGCCGCTCCCGACCGTGAAACCAACGAACGATGGTGAACGTCTAACACGTCGCAGCACCTCGCTCAGTGGCGGTGCGGCATCGCCGGCATTGCGGCGCACCGGTTCGCGAATGGTCAGCCACAGCAGCACCGCCAGCAGCAGTCCCGGCCCGCCCATGATGATGAAGGCCATCCGCCAGCCATGCGTCTGGGCAATCCAGCCCCCCAACAGTGCTCCCACCGCGCCGCCCACTGACACCCCGACGGCGATCAGCGAAAACACCGTCGCGCGCTTGTCGGCATCGAAACGGTCAGCGATCATCGAGACGACCGGCGGCGTGAATCCGGCCTCGCCGATACCCACGCCCATGCGGGCCAAAAGCAGGTGTGCATAACTGGTCGCAGCGCCAGACAGCATGGTCATAGCTGACCAGAGCGCAGTTGCCACCGCGACAATGCCAACCCGGCTCACCCGCTCCGCCAACCGGGCGATCGGGATGCCGATGCCGCCATAGAACAGCGCGAAAGCCACGCCGCCCATGATACCCAGTTGCAGGTCGCTGAGGCCGAATTCGCGCCGGATCGGTTCGCCGACGACCGAGATGATCATCCGGTCGATGAAATTGGCCATGTAGATTGCGCCGAGCAGCAGGATGAACCACCAGTCGCGCCCAGAAAATCGCTTCATGCCTATGCCCCCTGAAGCGGTTTTGCGGACCGCCCTTGTGACATTTGCGCTATCACATGCACGGCAACCATGCACATCGCCATCGTTGCTGCGCCACCCGCCCAGACCAGCGGAGCAGGCCAGCCGGAATTGAGCGCGAGCGAGACCGGCGCTGTCGTCGAGCCGAGGGTGGAGGCATAAGTAAAGCTGGGAAGCAGCAACAACCACAGCCGCCTCGCGCCTTGCAGATAGGGAACGAAAATCGCCATCGCAGCACCCAGCACGAAGCCGCCCGTGGCGTCGCAAAAAGAAAACCACAATGGCGAACCGAACAGATGGAACGGCTGGTTGCCGTAAAAGGCGCTGAGATCCAGCCATTCGCAGATCGAAACCGCCAGCCAGTCGACAAACACCGTCGCACCAAACAGCTGCCAGATCCGCGCCGCTGATGCCCCGTCATCGATCACCCGCCACACCAGATAGGCCGAGCCGCCGAAAAACCAGGCATAGCCCAACGGTACATACCAAGGGATCGTGCGGCCATAGGCTCGAAAGAACGCCAGACTGTTCTCATCAGGATACCAATAGAGCAGGGTATTGTCGTAGATCGGCTCGATCATCACAGCCGACAGCGCAGTCCCGGCGAAGACCAGCGGCAGAATCCAGCCACGACGCTTGCGCTCCCCGCCAAACGCCCACCAAGCCAGGATTGCCGCCATGATGATGCAGGTCCCGATAAGGAAGATGGTACCCGCCGGTTCCGTCGCGGGCATCACCGGCATCGTTGGTATCGTCTCGGACATATCTGGCCTCCCCCCGTTATAGCTGCCACTTCTAGACCCAGAAGGCCCGCCTTGCCCTGCCCTTTGGCAGGTCACGCGGCGAATGTGCTGTGGCGCTGAGGTGCGCGAGAAGAGGATCATCGCATGACTGGCAGGCTTGACGGAAAAATCGCATTGGTGACGGGCGCCGGTGGCGGCATCGGTGCAGCATCAGCTCGCCGACTTGCAGCAGACGGTGCCACTGTCGTTCTGGCAGACATTGATCTTGGTGCCGCAAAAACAGCAGCTGACAGCATTTCCGGTTCCGTCGCCATGGCAGTTGACCTTACCGGCGAGGCTTCGGTGAAGGCACTTGCAGATGGCATCGTTGCGCAGTTCGGCAGGATCGACATCCTGCACAACAACGCAGCAATCCAGAACGACGCCCAGCGCCAGAAAGACCTCGACGTGGTCAACCTCGACGTCGCGGCGTGGGATATGGCGATGGCCGTAAATGTCCGCGGCGCGATGCTGATGAGCAAGCACGTGGTCCCGCACATGATCGCTGCTGGCGGCGGCTCGATCATCCACAGCGCCTCCGGTTTCGGTGTACAGGGCGAATCGACGTTGACCGCCTATGGCACGTCCAAGGCAGCGCTGATCCAGCTCAACAGGATGATTGCCACCCAATACGGTAAGCTGAACGTGCGCTCGAACTGCATGATAATCGGCTTTGTGCTGACGCCGCTCGCGGTGGAATCGACCCCCGACGTGATCAAGGACATCCTGCTGTCACACCACTTGACCCCGCAGCTTGGCCAGCCCGAAGACATTGCCAATCTCGTCGCATTCCTCGCCAGTAGCGAGAGCAGCTTCATTACCGGCGCGGCGATCCCGATCGATGGCGGGGTTACGGCACATCAGCCCAGTTACGCCGATTTCCAGAAGCTGTTCGCCCAGATGGGCAGTGCCAAGCTTTAAGATGCGTATTCCGCGAGCCGCGACATGGGCCGGACCGGGTCAGTGACCCCGTCCCAAGTCGCATGGGCCTTGGCCATCAGCGAAAGCGAGCCGAGCATAGCGTCTGAAAGTTCCATCAGTTCGACATAGGCTCCGTTTGCGGCTCGGGTATCGAACAGACAGAAGCGTTCTCCAGATGGCATTCGCCCAGCAAAGGCAACTTCATGCCCGGCGGCGGAATGGCGCGCAAAACCGGCGTCGAAATCGCAGCGTGGCATGATGTGGTGCAACCCCTCATCGTGCGCCTCCAGAAAATCCCGGAACGGCGAGGCCCCGTCATTTGTCTGCTCGAGCAGCTCGATCAGGACACCACCTGAAAATCCGAAACCAACCCGCATCGAAACCTCGGTCGGCTGGCCGTAATAGAGCTGACCCGGCAAAACCGGCACGTCAAAAACGAAGAATGGGCCCGCTAGCAAATCGCGCGTCCAGTGCAGCAGCGCCGCATCGAGATCGCGGGTGACATGGCACAGCTCGATGATCGAACCCTCAGGCTGCATCATGCCACCCTCTCACACTGGTCCGCTGGGCAAATGCACGTGCCCGGCCAGCTATCTGCATGCACCGTCCTTCCAGATCGATGCGAGGAATGCCTGCCGGATTGGCTCCCAGTTTCACAAGCCGCACCTCACGTATCATTCTGTCCAGCGGCGGGCCTGCAGGCACGCCCTGCCAGCGCGCCAGCATCCAGCCCTCATGCAGTCCGCAAGTGTCGATCCAGTTGGCCACGCCGGGATCAGCAAGCGCAATCGCATAAGTGACAGTGCCGTCGGCATTGGGAGTGACCTGTGCCTTGTTGAGGCTCGCCAAGCGGTACATCGGGTCGGGGGCGATGGTCCATGGATCAGTAATCTGGAATCCCGTGTAATAACTGCCCACCGGATCGAGCGTGACAAGCACCGCCTCATCGTCGGCTATGGCAAAGCGCCCTCCGGCCAGGTAGCCCCAGTTGCCATCGCGCCCGTTCGGACCGACCAGCCGGTTCGGTTCCGGAAAGCCCAGAAAATCATCCTTGAACCCGCGCCAGAACCGAATCCACGCAGGCATGTCGGTCATCACCGTCGCCGCGATCTGATCCTCGCTACGAGGTTGCCAATCGGCAGGCGGATCAAGGCGACGGACCGAGACTTCGGCCGGAAGCTGATTCCAGTCCGCCTGGCTGTCGCGCGTGTAGATCTGTATCCGTCCCGGTTTTGTTTGCAGATGCAAGGGCCCGCCAGCATCAGGACCAACCGTCACAGTCACCCGGCGATCGGCATCGCAGTGCGGCAAGAGTTGCTGCAAGGTCAGCGCACCAATGTTGCGCCCCAGACCGGCATGGTGCTCCGGCTCCATCTCGATAACCACACTGAATTGCGGCGGGTCTGCCGAGAAACGAATGCCGATGGCGTAGCTACCCGCGCCGTCGATGGGAATCTCCCGGTTGAAATTGTCAGGATTGTCCACGGCCACAGCCGCCCCGCCATAGCTATGTCCAAACCAGTGACGCGGCGGGTTGGAGACGTTCCACACCACCCTTGGCGCAGCCGTATCACCATTCGCCTCGCGCATGGCGAGCGCCAGCACCCATTGGTCCAATGCATGATCGAGGCTCAGTGCACCGTCGGGCAAGGCCACTGCTGGATCGCCGCGCATTTCGCGCCGCGCCGCTTCACGTGCAGCGCGAACGTCAGCTCGTTCTATCAGCCGCAGGGCCAGAATTTCCGCCGCTTCCTGATCGGCGGTGTAAAGCGGATTGCTCACGAGATCGTGCCCACTCGGCCGCCTTCGGTGAATACGGTGCTGCCGGTGGTGTAGCTTGATGCATCACTGGCCAGCAGGACCGCCGCCCCCACCGCCTCGTCGGCGGCACCGAAGCGCTTGATCGCATTGCGCTCGGCCAGGCCAAGCCCCTTGTGGATTTCCGCTTCATGACCATCCGGGCTCATCGAACCGACACACAGGCAATTGATCCGGGTATGCGGTGCCTGCGACTTGGCCAGCTCACGCACAAGAAACAGCAGCGCTGCCTTGCTGACTCCATAGGCGACGGCGGGCGGGATCGGCGTGAAACCGCCGCAGCTCTGGACCGCGATGATCGAACCCTTGCCGTGCGCCTTCATGTCGGTCTCGGTCAGCTCGGTCAGCCGCCAGGTCGCCATGACATTGACGTCCATTGCGGTTTTCCAGACATCGTCGGTATTGGCCCAAAGCCCGCCATCGCGGGCATAGACCACACCAGCCGCCGCGTTGTTGAACACGATATGGATTGGCCCGAAGGCAGCGCGCGCGCGGACCACCAGATGTTCAAGATCCGCCTTCTCACCCGCATCGGCGACCACGGCGAGCGCGCGTCCACCGGGAAGTGCGTTAATTTCGGCAGCAATGCGGTCCAGCCGATCCTGTGATCGGGCGGAAATCACGACATTGGCCCCCAATTCGGCATAGGCCTTGGCGACATGCTCTCCCACCCCAGGGCCGACGCCAGTGAGAATGGCGGTCCGGCCATCAAGGCGGAAGCGATCAAGTACGCTCATGCTGGTTTCCCCAGTAGATCGCCGAAGCGGTCGTAATAGTCCGCCATGCGCGCGCGCACTTCGGTATTGTCGATGGCATATTCTTGGGGCGAGTGCTTGTGCTTGCCCATGCGTTTGGCAGCAGGGTTTTCGGTCAGGAAGTGACCGATTCGCGTCTTGTGTTCATCTGAGAAGGTCAGGCCGAAGCGATCATAAATCCGCTGCACCGCGCCCATCGGATCGGCGACAACATCCTTGTGCGCCAGATCGATGATGCGCGCCTCGATGGCAGGATCATTGCGCGCAGCAAGCCCGCGGTTCATCCCGGCAATCCAGGTTTCCACCACGTCGCGGCCGATAGCAGCCTTGTCCTTGTCACCGCCAAAGGCCGCAAGAAAACCCGCAATGAAGCTGGAGAGTGAGGAAAAGGTCAGCGCGGGATCACGGTGAGTCCAGACCAGCATGGCACCCGGGTATGCCTTGAGCAGCGCAGGCAGATCGAACAGATGCTGCGGCGATTTCAAGGTCCAACGGCCCTGCGGCCCCTTCCATTGGAAGTTCTGGAGCAGTCGCTTGTGCGATAGATATTGTCCAGCAACCTCGCTTTCGCGCAGCCATTGGGCAAAGTCCGGTACACCGAGTTCTGCTGCAAAATTGGTGCTGCCAAAGTGATACTGCATCCCGTGGTTACACTCGCCCGGCTGCGTGCAATCGAAGCGTTGAATATCGAGCAGCTGGGGTGCGTGATTCAACCAGTTGTCATACATCGCCGAAACCTGCGCGATGCGCGGATCACTCTTGAAAGTAGAGATTTCTGGCGGTGGCCAGGGAATGTACCATTCCCATTCACGCGGAGCGCGCGCTTCAGGATCGAGGCACAGCAGGTCATAGCTGATCGTTGTTCCGGTCCGCGGCAAGCCGATAACAATCAGCGGGTCGCCAACTTCCTGTCTGGCAATCTCAGGAAACAGCCGGTCGTCTTCGACAAAGCGCAGACGTGTAGCCAACTGGCCGACAATGTTGTGTGTGGCAATATGGCGCAATTGATCGTTTGGCCCCATTGCCTCCAGTGCTGCGACGAGCCGCTCGAAGCCCTCGCGCCAGCCAGTGTCAGGGCCAAAGTCAACTAGCCCGGTCTGTTCGCGCGCTGCTTGTTCCAGTCCGGAAACAGTCAGCGGCGCGCTCATGACAGATGTTGTTCCATCAGTTGCAGCAGATCGGCATAGTGCGGCTGATGCGAAAGGCCTCCACCAGATATTGATATATTTTCGCCAGTTATGTAACGGCTTTCATCCGAAGCCAGAAATGCAACAAGCGCAGCGATATCGTCGGGGACGCCGAACTCGGGCGTCAGGATGTGGCGCTTGATGATGTCGGCCAGGCCTGGAACTGTCGCCGAGAGTGCCTCCGTCAACACCACCCCGGGGGCAACCGAATTGCAGCGGATGTTCTGCCGCCCGTGTTGTGTGGCGATATATTTGGTCATGGTGATGATCGCGCCTTTCGACGCGCCATAAGCGATGCGGGCAAGATCGCCGGCCGTGCCGCTGTTTGAAGCGGTATTGATGATCGAACCTCCGCCACCCTTGATCATGTGCGGTATCGCGTATTTGCAGCCCAGCAGATAGCCGCGCAGGTTGATGTCGATAATTTCGTCCCAGATCTCGATGGGAATGGTCACGGCATCGGTATCGAGCGGGTGCTTTGCGGGATCGGTCATCGCGGCATTGTTGTGCAGGATGTCGAGCCGCCCGAAATGACTGACGGTCCGCTCGACCATAGCCTCTACCGAGGCTGGATCCGCCGCATCGAACTGTACCGCCAGGGCCGCATCGCCCAGTGGCCCCGCCACCGCCTGTGCTGCATCAGCAAACACATCGGCAACCGCGACTTTCGCCCCCTCGGCCACGAAGCGGCGGACCACCGCTGAACCAATCCCGCCGCCACCGCCGGTGACGATTGCTACCTTGCCCGCCAGTCGGCCCATCTCGCTCATCCTCCGGTAAACATCCTGTTGAATTCGACAAAGCCGACCAGCCGCGCCTTGCGGTCTGCCTGCACTTGAGGCTGCTTTTCCTGTCCCGGCCCATCAGGGACAATCTGCAACGGCTCGCCCGCCAAGAGCCCTGCCAGCGCGTTGTGGGTGACGTCAGCGGGGTCATAGACATCGGAAACGTCGAAGCCTTCGGGTACCATGCGCAGCAGCGTGGGTGTGTGCATGATCGGCGCGGCTATGCCGATCACGTCGATCCCGCGTTCGTGGTATTCAGCCCATAGCGATTCAGCGAAATTGATCTCGAACGCCTTGGTGGCCGAATAGAGTACCAGATTGGGCTGACCGCCAAGGCCTGCGCCAGATGCCATGACGATGATCCCGCCTTTCCCGCGCACCAGCAGCCTCTTGCCAAAGCCATTGGCAGCATCGATCAGCGTCGAGATATTCATCCTCACCAGCCGGTGGGCGGCATCGGTACTGTCTTCGAAGAAACTGGCGAAACCATCCGCTCCGGCATTGGAAATATAGAGCCCGACATCCAGCCCCGCCGCTGCTTCGACGATCTGGAGCCCCGCCCCTTCCTCGGTCAGATCCTGCGCCACGGCCCGGTAATCTATGCCATATTCCGATTTGAGCGCCTCGCCCAGTGACTCCAGTGCGGACTGGCGGCGGGAAATCAGAACCAGATTGATCCCCATCTCCGCCAGTTCGCGTGCATAGCACTCGCCGGTACCTTCCGAAGCCCCGGCGATGACTGCCCATGGCCCGTATTTTTCACGGAATACAGCCTTGTCGAGCGGCAGGCGGGCGAGTTCGCGCATGGTCAGGCGTCCTTCTTCATCGCCGCCACACGCGCCTTGGCCGCCTCGATTCCGCGGAACAGCGCCGTGCAATTGCCGGCGCCGGCATAGAACAGCAGGAACAACGGAATCTGCTCAAGCTGCTCATCGGTGAATTCGCCGTTGATCAAGGCACCGGTCATCTGGATTTCGACCAGATCCTGCCGCCCCAGCATGGCGGTTGCACCCAGCACCATCAGCCGTTTTTCGCGAATGGTGAACGCCTCGTTGCCCCACAGGTTGGCAAACTGGTTGCCGACGATTTCCTGATTGAACGGCGAATCCTTGAACGGGGTGACCATGGCCGAGGTGCCCGGACCATAGACTGCGTCGAACACCTCAAGGCCCTTGGCCCAATTCTCTTCGTTCATTGCATCTCTCCTGAAATCGTACCTTCAGCCGTCGATCGGCTGGCCGAGGGGGTATTCAAGGCCTGACGTCGACAGCGCGTTTTCCTTGATCAGTTCGACCATGGGCAGGCGCGCGCCAAAGCGGGCAGCTTCGGCGATCGCAACTTCAAGATCCTTGATCATCAGCATCTGGAAATACTCGCGAAGCTTCGTTTCTGCCGGATCGCCTTCCGGATCCGGGCGCTTCACCATCGACAATGCGCCTTCAAGCCCCCCGCCAGAATTGGGATCGCCCGCCAGCGCCATGGTCAGCTGATCGAGGTCGACGCCGTAATTGCGCGCAATCACCGCGCCTTCATATCCGGCGCGCATGCAGCCGAAATAGGTGGTGTTGCGCGCGATCTTGGCTGCCATGCCAGCACCTGGCCCGCCCATATGGATGACTTGCTGGGCAAAGCCATCGAAGATCGGCTTCGCGGCGGCGAGATCGGCATCACTGCCGCCCGCCAAGCAAATCAGGCCATTCTGCCCTGACTTCGGCCCATTGGTCACGCCGCAATCGAGCAGGATTACACCAACGGCGGAACACAGCTTTTGTGCGGCTTCGAGATCGGCCATGGCTATCGTCGAAAGCAGAATCACCATCTGGCCTGGCTTTCCAGCAGCCAGAACACCGTCGGGACCGTCCAGCACGGCAATGGTCTGCGCGCCATTCAGCACGGCGATCAGAACGCAATCAGAGGCCGCAGCAAGATCGCGCGGTGTTGCCGACATGGGCGGCGCACCTGGGACGTTTGCCGCAGCCTCTGCGCGGACGTCGTAGATTGCCGACAATTGCCCTGAACGCTGCAAGCACTGGGCAACCCCGCCGCCGATGCCGCCAAGACCGATAACTCCACCTGTATTCATGTCCTTGTTCCCTTTTTCAGGCCTCAGCCCGTTCAATCCACGAGTTCCGCACGCAGGCGGTGTTGCATTGCGCTGTCGAGGCCTGCTGCTTCGAAATACCCCGGCACATCAGACCAGCGTTTCCCGATCTCGTCCCAGACTGCTTCCAGATAGTCGGCGCGCACGCCTATCAGCGCATCGATTTGTCCGGCGCTGGGCATGAAACCGAAACTGGCCATCATTCCCGGCTCCACTTCTCCATCGCGAACAAGGTTATCGCCGAATATCGACGAGCGCATGTAGTCTTCAACGATCTCGTCGCGCGATACGCCTGCCAGTTCCAGCAGCAGGGCAATCGCCACGCCGGTGCGGTCCTTGCCTGCTGTGCAGTTGAGCATCATCGGCACTTCGCCATCCAGCAATGCCGCGGCAATCACCGGCCAATGCGGCATCAACGCACCAACAACTTCGCGGTAGGTTTCCGCCATCGTCGTGATCGCGATTTCCGGCTCGGGCCCTTTGATCAGACGTTCGCGGCCATCGTGGCCGAACACGCGCAGGTCGGCGTTAACGTCCAGCCCAAGCCAACGGCAGTCCGGCCCATGCCAATCGTGCGGCGCGTCCTTACGCTCGTGGGCTGATCGCAAATCGACAATCGAGCGAAAGCCCATGCCTTGAAGCGCAGCCAACTGATCGGGATTGAAGTTACGCGGTCCTTCGCTTCGAAACAGTACGCCTTTGCGAACAAGGCCGGATTTTGCCGGAATTCCGCCGAGATCGCGAAAGTTGAGGCTGGTGAAAGGCATGATCGTCACCGCGCCGGATAGACGGGTATGGCCGAGGCCAATTGCTCGTAGAATTCATCGTCGAACCATACGTGTTCGACATAATGGCCCAGCGTGGTGCGTTCATCTGTGTAGGCATAGCGCATAAGGTCGGCAAAACGGCCGGTCCAGACCACGCGATGCGCATCTGTATCGAGCGAGGCCATATGCGCTTCATAATCGGCGAGCGTGCCAGTGATCCGCATGGCAACATGATGAAAGCACATCGCGAAGCTGCCGTCGGCCGGCAGCGGCTCGGCATGAAGCGGCGCAGTGCCATGCAGCGGCTCGATCACTTCGATCTCGGTTCCACCGACATTGGCAAGGGCGATCTTCAACTGGAACGGCTGCGAGGATTCGAGCCCCGGCATGTCATTGGTGAAGACATGGAATGCCGGGACATCGAATTCATCGCGCCAGATTGCCAGCGCCCGATCAAGATCGTTGGTGACGTAGGCAATCTGGCTGTGCCGGGCGTTGGGGCGGGGAAACATTCGTTGCTCCTTTAAGGTACAAGCACGCTCGGGCCGCCAAAGGCCAGCCGCGCGATGATGGGCGGCAGCGTGACAACGACAAAGCATGTTACCTGAAACATCACGATGAATGCGCCGAGCCGTTTGGCTTCATGGGCCCAGCCCGAACCGCCCGCTGCAATGCCCAGCTTGCGTTCGTGCCACCACAGGCCATTTTCATCCTTTTTCGCCAGCAGGATGACGATCCAAGTGGCCCACAGGGCGAGGATCACGGGCCAGATCAGCGACATGCCCGCACCATTGGCGGCGGTCCACTGCGGGCCGATGACGGCATTGTACGACCACCAGCTTTGCGCCACCGCGTTACCTTCCGCCCACAGCTCATAGGCGGAATAGAGCGGAAACACCGCGATGAACGCCCACGCGTTCAGGGAAAGGGCGGGGAACTTGCGGGCCAGCCAGATCGTCAACATCAGCAGCGGGGTTATCGAAAGTGAGAACCACCAGCCCCAGCTTAGCGGAATGAACAGCGGCTTGATCGGCGTGGTATAGGCCATTTCCCCCCAGAACGGCAGGCGGGCAAACACCGGATTCCACGAAAGGTAGGCGCCCCAGTCACCAAAAAACTCCTGCCAGAAGCTCGATGAAGCGGCGAGCAGCAGGAGCATCATGACCGGCAGGCGCTTTGTCCGGATCGCCCAGATTGCGCAGAGCACAAAGATCAGTGGCCATAGATAGAAACTGCCCGTCTCTAGCATCCAGGTATTCACCGGTGGTGGCATTTCGGTCATGCTTGTCGGTGCCATCGCCGTGTCCCTCGCCCAATTAAATCCGTGTGCAATTTTCAGTTGTTCGCGATCTTGCCGCCATCGACGATCAAGGTATCTCCGGTGTGGTACCGGGACAGATCACTGGCGAGATAGACCACCGCGCCCCACAGATCGTCAGGCTGGCCCGCTCGCCCGATTGGCGCCTTGGCTGCCACCACCCCGGCGATCATCTCGCCAACGACGGGATCGGCCATGGTCATTTCGGTAATGATGAAGCCCGGTGCGATCACGTTGCAACGGATGCCGTGGGGGCCAAGTTCCGCCGCAATGCCCTTCGCAAGCGAATTCAGCGCACCCTTGGCCGCGCCATAATGAGTCATCGTTGGTACGCCCTGAAAGATCGAGCCACTTCCGCACAGGATCATTGAGCCACCCGGATCTCCGGCCTGTGCGCGCCCGACCATGTGCCGAGCCACCTCGCGCAGGGTGAAGACGACGCCATGCTGGTTGACGTCAATCAGCGCATGATAGGTTTCAGCGTCCATTTCGATAAACGGCTTCTGGCTGGCGATCCCGGCATTGGCGACGACCGTATCGATCCTGCCCATCGCCGCCAGCGCCTCTGCGACGCCCGCCACGATGGAGGCTTCGTCAGCTACATCGACCGATTGTGCGTGAACTTTCACCCCGAAGGCGCGCAACTTTTCCGCTGCGCGCTCATTGGCATCCTGCCGGCGACCCCAGATCACCAGATCGCTGCCTGCACGTGCCAGACCCTCGGCGAAGCCGAAGCCAAGTCCGGAATTTGCCCCGGTCACCAGTGATACCTTGCCGGTTAGATCAAAAAGATTCTGAGCCATGGTGGCGCGCGCATCCTCAAGCAGTCTTGTGTTGTTGTGCGCTGGCTATCCCTCCATTCGGGCAAGGCCGCATATCTTTTGGTAGGGCAAGGTTCGTTTTTCTGCCTCTTTAGGTTCCGCCACAATCAGGAGAGTGTGGCATGAGTGCAGGTAGCGTAAAGGGCGAGGTGTTCGACATCACCGACATGCATGCGCCGGTTCTCACCGCCATGCAGAAGGCCGCCCTGGCGGGAGCAGCGCAAGCCAGCTTCGATTTCTCGGTTCAGGCGATCCTTGCCGCAGCACATGCGCAAACCGGTCTCAGCGATTTCGGCTCGATGGATTTCGCCCCGCGGCTGGAACTGTGGTGCCAATGCGTAAAAGAGGACAGCTTCCTCAGTGCGGTCTCCCACGCCGCGCTATGGACCATGTTCGTTCGCTATGCCTCTGACCGCTTGCGGGTGGAGGACATCTGCAGTCGCCATCCTGAAATTCTCGACATCGTGATTGACCGGCCGATCATCGTCGCCGGGCCGCCACGTTCGGGAACGACCCATCTGCTCGGCCTGCTTTCGGCAGATCAGCGGTTGCGTTCGATGCCATGGTGGGAGGCTATCGCCCCTGTCCCGACGGCGGCCGACGCGCCGAGCGCCGATGATCCCAATCCGCGCTGGACCCGTGCGGCGGCTGGCTGGGAACAGCAGGACGCGATGATGCCTCTGATGAAATACATGCACGAATTCTCGCCCGATCACATCAGCGAGGACATCGAATTGCAGGCGCTGGATTTCTCGTCCTACCTGCTGGAATGGTTGGTGCTCGCGCCCAAGTGGCGGGACTATTACCTCAGCCATGACCAGAGTGGCACCTATGCCTACCTCAAGAAGGGACTGCAGGTGCTGACCTTCCTGAGGGGCCCCAACCGCTGGGTGATCAAGTGCCCGCAGCACATGGAGCAATTGCCCGCACTGAGGGCAACCTTTCCCGATGCGACCTATGTAATCACCCACCGCGATCCTGTCGCCTCGATCCGCTCGACACTTTCGATGTGGCTCTATGCCTCGCGCATCCTTCGAACGAAGACTGACCCAGAGGAACCCAAAGGCTACTGGATCGATCGCTATCGCATTTTGCTGGAACGCTGCGTGCGCGATCACCATGTTTTGCCAGCCGAACAGACAGTGGACGTCTATTTCCACCAGTGGATCAAGAATCCCGATGCCATACTTGGCGAAATCTACGCCAAGGCAGGCCTCCCGTTGGACGCCGAGACTCTCGCCACCTTGCACAAATATCATGCGGATCATGACCCAAGCGTCAAAGGCCGTGTCGTGTTCAACCTGGAGCGCGACTTTGGCATCACCGCCGATGACATTCGCAAGGATTTCGAATTTTACTTCAATCACTTCCCGGTCGAACGCGAAGTGAAATAACGCCCCTCAGGAGATGTAATGTGACAACTATCCATGTGATCAACCGTGATGGCAGCAGCCGGGCCATCGAAGCCACACCCGGCCAGTCGCTGATGGAAGTGATCCGCGATGCAGGCGTTGATGAACTGCTGGCGCTGTGCGGCGGCTGCTGCTCCTGCGCGACCTGCCATGTCATCATCGACGATGCAGCGATGGGTTGGCTCGCGAAGATGAGCGATGACGAGAACGATCTGCTCGACAGTTCCGATCACCGCACAGCAAACAGCCGCCTTTCCTGCCAGGTACCCATTACCCCGGAACTGGACGGCATGACCGTGACCATAGCCAAGGAAGACTGATCATGGGCAGCGCCCTGACCGAGGTCCTGGCTTTCTTCGATGAATGGAAGCCCACGCTGGCCGACATGCTCGCGTCGATGGAAAAGCGGTTCACCGATCAGACTGTCTGGGAAAACGTCGGACTTTCACGCACCGTCGGTTTTGTCGAAGCAAAGGCCTTCATGGATGCTTTTGCGAAGATGAAGCCGATCGAGAGCGGCGAGGTTATAGTCCATCATGCCGCCGAAATCGGCAATGTCGTGCTGACCGAGCGGACTGACAATTTCCACGACAAGGACGGCAAACTCATCGTCTCGATCAAGCTGATGGGCGTGTTCGAGATGGACGGTTCAAAGATCGTCGCCTGGCGCGATTACTTCGATACGGCGGCCGGATTCTGACGATGCCCGCCGCAAAACCCGTCTGGGCAGAATTGCCCGTCTTGCCGGCAAGCGAACTGGTGCCACTGGTGCAGGCATGGGAAGCTGCCGGGGTTGAAGGGGTCTGGGCTCCGCAAATCTTCGGCGCGCCTTTCACGGCACTGGCGGCGGCCGCAGCAGTGACCAGCCGGATCAAGCTGGGCACCGGCATCGCGCTGGCTTTCACCCGCAGCCCGCTGGAAACCGCCTGTAGCGCCATAGACCTGGACCATATCAGCGATGGACGCACCGTGCTCGGACTGGGCTCCAGTGCCGAAAGTCAAATCGAAGGAAGCTTCGGCATGACCTATGGCAAACCCCTTTCGCACATGCGCGAAGTTGTGGGGCAGGTCCGCGAAGTGATTGCAAAAGGCCACACGGGGGAACTGACGCGGCTTGAGGGTGAATATTGCACGCTCGACCTTTCGCACTTCCGCCTGCTCCGCCCAGCCCGCCGCAGTGCCATTCCCGTTTATCTGCCGGCTGTGTTCGAAAAGGCCTGCGAACAAGCGGGAGCGATCGCCGATGGCCTGCTGGGGCATCCGCTATGGACCACCAACTGGCTGAAAGACCGCGTCGACCATTCGCTGAAGGCCGGCTTGGCCAGGACCGGCCGCAGCCGCAGCGACGTGGACGTCAACCTGATGATCTTCACCGTAATCAATTCTAACCGGGCCGAGGCCATCGCCGATGCGCGCGCCAATATCGCCTTCTACACCCAGTCCCCGCAATACCTGCGCTACTTCACCGAGATCGGTTTCGGCAACGCGGCGCTGGCGATCCAGGCAGCATTTGCAGCGCAAGACTATGACGCCATGGCCAGGGCTTGCCCCGACGAGATGGTCAGCGCGATCACCGTGCTCGGTTCGGCTGACGATGTTCGCGCGCAAGTGGCCGAGCGCGCCGTCCATGCCGATTCGATTACCCCGGTGGTGCCACAATTTGGTATCGAGCCGGACAAGGCGGCCTTGTACCGCCAAAGAATAGCGGAGCTGTTTTATGGCTGAAGCATGGTGGGCGGTTGCCCGGTCCGAGGAAGTAACCTCGGCCAAACCAATCAATGTCGATATTGGCGACCAGCCGATCGTATTGTGGCGCGATCACCAAGGCGTGCCGCACGCGCTTGAAGACCGCTGCCCGCATCGCCGCGCCCCGCTTTCGCTGGGCTGCGTATTAGGCAATGGCATGATCCAGTGCGGCTATCATGGCTGGACCTATGATGGCAAAACCGGCCACCTCAAGGATATTCCAAACCTCAAGAGTGACGCAAAATTCCCTGCACTTTACAGGGCGATTCCGTTCGGCGTTGCTGAAAGTGGCGGGTTTGTGCGGGTCTGCCTTGACGCAAAGGCACCAGCGCCGGAACCGGGTGCAAAGGCCCTGCCTTTGTCAGGCAGCGCAAATGTCGCGCTGGAACATGAACATTACATCGCCGCGCTATTCGATGATCCCTCGCTGGTTCTGGCGATCAGAGGCGTGCGCTTCACGCCGTATCTGCTTGCCGAACTGGCCGAGCAGAATGGCAAGCTTGTCCTTGAACGCTCGTGCCAATGGGCGGGGCTGCACTGGCCTTCGCCATTCAGTTCGGATTTCCCGATCACGCTGCGCATTTCAACCGATCCCGTGACCGGGGAATGCGATCTGCTCCTTCGTGATGACGGGTTCAATCCGCTCCTGACTGCCACGCTTGCCCCGGTTCCTGCCGCAAGAGGGGTTACGCAGGTTCGCTGGCGCGCAAGGCTGGAGGACAACAGGCCCGGAGTGCGGGCAAAACTGATGGGAGCCGGCGCGCCGTTTACCGTGCACAGTTCTGTCGATGGTGCTGCATTACGGGTGCTCAAGCCTTCGGCGTCCATCCATGCGGCCACGCTGCGGAATGAAATTGCTGCCCGAACTGCGCAGACCAGCGCAGCCTGAAAACCGGAGAAGACGATCATGCTTGACGTCAAGGATGCTGCGATCACCCCAAACTCCCATGGGGACGATTATGTTGATCCGATAACAGCCGACCCGCGCGAATTTGCCGCCAAGGTCAATGCCTGGGTGCCGCACGACATAGTGCTGAAGGACGCCTGGTTCCCGCTCGCTCACAGCTTTGCCGTTACGAAAAAGCCGATCCGCCGCGCGATCTACTCGCAACCCTATTTCCTTTGGCGTGAAGGAGACACGGCGATTGCGGCCGAGTTTCACCCGTCCGAGGGCATGACCGGCACCAAAAGTGCCTATTCCGATGCAGTGGGTCGTTATCCTGTTATCGAGAAATACGGCTATGCCTGGTGCTGGTTCGGCAATCCGGCCAACGCCGCGCCTGAGCATATCCCCAGCCTGCCCTATCTGCCCGAAGATGGCGGCCTGCCGATGCATATGCTGGGTACCGTACGCTTTGATTGCACTGCACCGCTCAGTCTGGAAAACCTGATTGACCTAACTCATGCCGATTTCCTTCACGCCGACGTTGTTGGCGATGAGAAGATGGACAAGGAAACCGTCGAGGTGTTCCACGACAGCGAGACCATCACCATGGTCCGCACCTGCGTGAACAAGTCAGTCGCACCGATCATGAAGATTTTTGGCGGAGTGAAAGCCGATGTGCAGCAGGTGCGGCAGGTGATCAGGATCTATCTGCGCAGCCACGCCGCGATTGCCTATGGCCGGTTCAGCCCCGGCGACAACGTCCAACTGTTCCACCCTTGCGTTCCCGAAACGCGCGATCGCACCCGGCTGGACTACGCGATGAACACATCAAATGTGAAGAAAACCAACTTCTTCCGCTATTTGATGCCGAAGGCCAGCTACAAGGTTTCGCGGCAGGACAGCTTTATGACCAGCCCGCAAAGCCCGCGCTACATGCAGCCTGAAAAGCGCAAGGATCTCCATTCTCCGCTTGATGAGGCCGGGCAGAAGTATCGCGTTCTGATGCTTGCACTGGCCGAACGTCAGGCGCGTGGGGATTTTGCCTATCGCGACAATGTCAGCGCCGACTGCAGCGAAATCATAGGATATGACGGGAAATGAACAGACTGACCAACGCAACCGGCGGTGAACGCCGCTGGTGGGGCGTCATGCCCATTCTGCCTGCACCCGTGATGGGCGGCATTGCCAAGCAGATGGAAGCGATAGGCTTCGAAGGCTGCTTTTCGCTCCAGATCTATGGTCCGCCGTTCGTGCCCATGGCCGCAGTTGCCGCCATGACCGACACCCTGAAAGTCTCTACCGGCATTGCCGTGGCGGGAACCCGCAGTCCGGTCGAAACCGCATTCGCGGCGATGGAACTCGATACGATCAGCCAGGGGCGCTTTGTGCTGGGGCTTGGCACATCGCTGCACAGCGCAATCTGCGGGATCTATGGCGAGCCCAAGCGCAAGCTGCTGACGCACCTGCGCGAAGTGGTGAAAGTGGTGCGTTACGTCAACGCCAATGCCCACAAGGGCATGGAGCCGATCCATGGCGAGTATTTCAACGCCGAATGGACTGAAATGATGCTCACCGCGCCGCCAGTTCGCGAGGAAATTCCGATCTGGATTGCCGCCCTCAAGGACAAGTTGACCAGCCTTGCGCTGGAAATCAGCAATGGCCTTATGGTCCATGCATTGTGGACGGTGGACTACACCGTGCAGAAGAAGGCGTTCATCGAGGCAGAGCTCGCCCGTTTTGGTCGTTCGCGCAGTGATGTTGAAATCAACGCCTGGCCGTGGATTGCGATCAACGACGACAAGCAGCAGGCCATCAATGACAGCCGCGCGACGGTGGCCGGATATGCCGGATACAAGGAGTACGAGACTTTCTTCGATGCCGTCGGCTTTGGCGACATGGCCCGCGCCTGCCAGCTTGCCGCAGGAGAGCACGGCAACGTCGATAGCGTGATCGACAATGTCAGTGACGAAATGGTCGAAGCCTTCGTCAAGTGCGGTCCGGTCGATGAAGTGCTCGACAAGATCGAACCCTTTTGGGACGTAGTGGATTCGCTCTGCCCGATGACGCCCTATCGCAACCTGACGATGGAGCAACTGACCAGCTATAACAGCGGCCTCTATGCCATGGTTGCCGAGGCCAAGCGGCGGCAGGCTGGGTAAGGATAAAGCATTGGCCAAAGATGCTCATCCGCCCCCCGCTGCAATGCAGGGGGATGGGTATTATAATCGCAATTCTCGGCTGCAGGCAGCTAACCTGACATCCGCACTGCCATTACTTCTTGATGCTGTTGGCCTACGCCATCCGCAGGAACGAACGGTCATCACTATTGCCGATTATGGGGCATCGCAGGGCCGCAACTCTATGGTGCCCCTAGCCGCGGCGGTCGACGCGCTCCGCACATCGGGCCACAGGACAAGCGCGATTGAGATCTATCATGTTGATCTGCCAACCAACGATTTCAATACTCTATTTGTAACTCTTGCCAATCCAGCTGAAAGTTACCTGAATGGCCGGCCCAATGTATATCCGGCAGCTATTGGCAGATCCTATTTTGAACAGATACTCCCAGCGGGCCGGGTCGATTTTGGCTGGAGTTCGAACGCGCTACACTGGATGCGCGGCAATCCGGTACTCGTGCCGGATCACGGCTGGGCCATCTACAGCAAGACGCCAGGAGCCGTCGCTGCGGTCGAAAACCAGCTCGCAAGCGATTGGCGTGATTTTTTGATCGCGCGCGCAAGCGAACTCCGAGAGGGCGGAGTTGCCGTCTGCCAATTCATGGGGCGCGGCAATGATAGCCATGGCTTTGAATGGATGGCCGACTGCTGGTGGCAGGCAATTCTTGCAGTCCATCGCGAAGGCCTGCTTTCCGAAGACGATATTTTGCAGATGACCTGTCCTTCTGCAGGACGCTCAATTGAGCAAATCGAAGACCCGTTTGCCGATGGTACATTCCACGGCCTTCTACTCGATCAGGTAGCGATTATCCCCTCACCCGATCCCTTTTGGGATGCCTATTTGCGCAGTGGCAACCTGACGGAATTCGCCCATTCGTGGTCAACGACCATGCGCGCAGCGAATGGGCCAAGCTTCATTGCCGGCCTCTCGTCCGAACGAGATCATGAGCATATCCTCGATAGGATAATGCATCATCATGCAGCGTTGGTTTCTGCCGATCCTCAGCCGTGCGTTTCATGGCTGGCGATTGCGGTTATCCGAAAGGGCAGTGCAACCTGATTTGCTTGCGATGGCCCCGGGACCGCCAACAGGGATCAGGCGGCTGCGATAGATCTTCCCGCGATAAAACCCGTTACCATGGCTGGCCCAACGTTGCAGCCATGTGCGGGTGACTTGCCCTGCCAGATCGAATTGGCATCTAGGCCCGCTGCCCACAATCCGCCGACCGGCGCGCCGTTTTGGCCGATGACCCGGCAGTGCTCGTCAATCCGCACACCGACTGTGGTAGACCCATCGCCGGGGAAGATTTCGACCGCATAGTAAGGCCCTTCGCCCAGCGCACCGAAGCAGGCGTTCGGCTTGTGCTTGGCATCGCCGATTTCGATATCGATCTGCGTTTCGCCTTTGCCAAACTGGGTGTCCTTGCCATTCTCGGCATCAGCAGCGACCTTTGCCGCTGTCGCTTCAAGGCCGGCTGGATCCACCCCGATCTGCGCTGCCAGTTCGGCTAGCGTGGCCCCGGTTTTCATATAGCCGCAAGCGACCATCTGCTTGATCTTGCCGCCGCCGGGCAGAACCAGCCCCATACCGTACTTCTTCACGAACTTGGCATTGGCGATGATATGGGCCGGGACGGCTCCATTGGCATGCATCGCTTCGACAAAATGCACGCTGGCCTCGTTTCCGAAACGCAGCCCGCGCTTGTTCACGGCGATGCAGCCCGGCTTCGACATGTCCATAAGATGCGCGAACCGTTCGACATATCCGTCTTCGCGGGTGCGCTTTGAGGCAACTGTCCAGACCGCGTTGACGTGATTTTCCGCCCCCATTGCCGCCCCTGCCACGGTTGCCGCGTTGATGCCGTCGCCGGTATTGGCATAAGGCAGGATCGAGACGTGTTGATCGGCGAAGGGGATATAGACCTTGCGCATCTCGGCATTGGCCGAAAACCCGCCAGAGGCCAGCACTACGCCCTTTGCTGCCGCGATTTCGGTACCTTGACCGTTGATCCTGGCGCGCACGCCAGTGACCTTGCCATCACTGACGACCAAGCCTTCCACGGGCGCATTCTCGTAAAGATCGACGCCTGCTTCGAGAGCTGAATGCAGCAGTCGCCCGGCCAGTGCGGTGCCCATGGTCAGGCGCGAACCTCGACCCAGCTTCTTCTTGTCGAGCGCAAAGCGGATGGCGATCTTGGCCATGTGCCACAGCGCACCGGGGGCAGGCAGTCGCTCGAGATAGGGCAGATCGAACAGATCGATCATCATGCCTCCTGGAGCGTTGAATTCCTCACGCGGTTTGGAAAGCCGGTTGAAGTTCTCGCCAAGCTGCTTTCCATCAAATTCGGCGGGAGCCAGCAAACGGCCATGGTCGGCCGCACCGGCAACTTCGGGATACCAGTCGCTCGATGGCGGCGAGAGCAGGAAATGCACAGAGCTGTTCGCTGCCAGCCACTCGACCATTGCCGGTCCAGTATCGATGTAGGCGTCAATCAGTGCCTTTTCAGCGCGGTTGCCGACGACAGCCATTGCATAGCCTCGCGCCACTTCGGCGGAATCCTGCACCCCTGCGGCTTGTGCTTGCGGACTGCCGGGAATCCAGACACCACCACCCGAGATCGCCGTGGTCCCTCCGAAATGCGCGGCCTTTTCGAGCACCGCCACCTTCAGGCCAGCCTTGGCAGCAACCAGTGCCGCTGTAAGGCCTGCTGCCCCCGAGCCCATGATTACAACATCGTAGTTCATCAGATCATTCCCCCGCAGCGTCAGTTTGCGCGCACATGATGCTGCGCATCGCCTTGTCATCAATGCCAAGCTGGCCTGCGCAGTCGAGCGCATCCCAGTACTCGCGCCACCAGACGATCTTGCCGCTGGCATCCAGATCAAACACGCCCACAACATGGGTCGTGGTGCGCTGGCCGTTCGCCAGCTGGCGCACGGTATCCACCCTTTCGGTGAACACGGTGCTTCCGGAAACTGCGACGTTCAGGGTGTTGCAGGCGCATTCATCGTAGAGTTGGTACTGCCGCTCAAGCTCTTCGACGATGGCATCTGCCCCCTGGCGCACCGGCGCAATCGGCACGATCGGCTGGTAGCGGGCGTCATCCGCCAACATGGCTCGCAGCGCTACCGCATCCAGCTTTTCGGTATGAAACAGCGCAAGGAAATCGCGCACGATCTGTTCCGCATTCATCGCTTCAGCCCTCCATCGGCCCAAAGAAGGCCGCCACTTTACCGGTGTCAAAATATTCACGGCCGTGCACGATCTGTCCGGCGCGTATCACGAAAAGGTCATGATACTCGTTGGCATAGACCCGGTCGCCGAAGTGGAATTCCGATCGGATTTCAGCAGCTACCGTATCACCTTCGGCCACCATCCCGATAATCTCGACCTTGCGCGGATCGGCTGCGAGCAACATGCCACGAACGTCGTCAGTATAGGATTTGCGCGATACTTCGCCGCGTCCGAGTACCCACCAGGTGCAGTCGGGGGCCTGCAATTCCTCGATCACATCGATATTTCCAGCCGCAACTGCGCCCAGAAAGCGGCGCACGATTGCCTTGTTGGTTTCAGCGCTGTCCATCTCTCGCCCCTCGCCTTGATGAGCCGTGGTCTGCCACAGGCCGCCTCCCCCGCGCCTTTCCTTGGGCAGGTTGCGCACACCGGCCCTCTGCAATGCTCGTCCTGCAGAAACACATGGGAGAGATGCGTGGCCAACCGGTCCACCGTTACAGGCTATAGCTGGTACGTGCTTGCGATCCTGACGCTGGCACAGACCTGTCATGGCATGGACCGCGCCGTTATCGGATTGGTGCTGAAGCCGATCGGAGACGAGTTTAACCTCTCCGGTCAGCAGCTCGGGTTGCTGGCCGGGCTCGCCTATGGCTTGCCTTTTGCCCTCGCCGCGATCCCGTTTGGCTATGCCGTGGACCGAACCAACCGCAAGGTGCTGCTAAGCTGCGCGCTCACGGCATGGAGCGGTGCGACAGCTGCATGTGCAGCCGCAACCGGGTATTGGAGCCTGCTGCTTGGCCGTGCCAGCGTCGGCGTGGCAGAGGCAGGCGGATCGCCTACGGGAATGTCGATCCTTTCCGATTATTTCGGCACGGACAGGCGCGCTACCGCGATTGGCATCTGGTATCTGAGTGCAGGCATCGGCTTTGCCATCGCCTTTTTCGCCGGGGGCATGATCGTCGAAGCCTATGGCTGGCGCTGGACCTTCGTGCTGGCGGGCCTGCCGGGTATCCTGCTGGCGCCATTGTTGCTGCTAACCCTGCGCGAACCAAAGCGCGGGCAGATGGACAAGGGGGAACCCGAAGTCAGCACGGGTCTCTGGCCCCGCCTGAAAGAGCTCATGGCTCGCCCCGGCATCGCCTATGGTGTCGCCGCCATCACCTGCATCGCGACTGGTATTTATGGCATGAGCACCTGGCTGGCGACCTTCCTTGTCGAAAGCCGCGGCATGCCTCTGGCCGAAGCCGGCACGACCGTCGCCATCGCTTACGGATTGCTCGGTTCGATTGGCGGGCTTGGTGCTGGCTGGGGCGTTGACCGAATCAATGCCGCGCGTGGCGGGTTCGATCCAGCCCGAACGGCGCTGATTGCCTCAGCCATCCCCGTCATGACAGCGATAAGCGGTGTTGCGGCGGTCAGCCTGTCCAGCGGACTTCTTGCGACCGCATGCATCATGGCGGCGGGCCTCTTCAGTTCATCGTACAACGGCCCGGTCAACGCGATGATTGTGACCCAGGCCGGGCCGAACCTGCGCGGACTTGCAATTTCCACAGTGCAAACCAGTGCCAATCTGATTGGAGTCGGCTTCGGAACTTGGCTGATCGGCAAGATCAGCGACGTGGTTGGCGGCAGTGCCGGCCTTGCCTGGGGAATTGGCACGGCGATGATTTTCTGCGTGCTGGGCGGGGCATTCCTGCTGCTCGCATCCTTACAGATAAAGGCTGGCAGAAAGCCAGAACTCTCTAATTCAAGGAGTTGAACATGGATCCTCAAGCACCACCGCAATATCACAACCCGGTTGTCGATCCCAACTGCGTTCCCCGGCCCTTCCCGGCGCGGACGGATCATCTGCCCACGTCGATGGACAATGTAAACGCTGAGTGGCTCAGCCGCATGATGAGCTACAAATATCCCGGCGTCGTCGCCAGCAATATGGAAACTGTGGAACTGCTCAACAGCCACACTACCAAATGGCGTGTAAAGGTGGACTGGAACGAGGCAGGAATCGCTGCCGGACTGCCAGCCAATCTGTGCATGAAGGCCAACTGGTCAGGCTCGTTCGACAACGTCGATATTCATGCGCTGGAGGCCCGGTTCTATCACTTCATGGTTCATGAAATGAAAGTTCCGACGGCCAAGTGCTATTACGCCGATTGGGACGATGATGGCAGCGCGCACGGCTTCATCGTGCTGGAAGACCTTGTCCAGCGCGGTGGACGGTTTGGCCATTCGACCAATGCCAATGGCGTCGACATGATCATGGAAAATCTGGAAGGCCTTGCCAAATTGCATGGCAGCCTGTGGGGCAGTGACAAGATCAGCCCGGCCAATGCGCCCTGGCTCCAGACCGAAATGGATACGCCAGTCGATAGCGATCAGGTGCGGATCATGTGGCAATGGATCGCGCTTAATCTGGAAGAGCCGGGCTTCTGCGCCATCGCGCCGAAGCACTACCTCGCCGATCCGCGCAAGGTGGAGCGCGCATTTGACCGGCTGGGCGAAATCCAACGCTCCAGAACCACACCACATTGCATCGTGTTGGGCGATTGCCATCAGGGCAATACCTACATCCTGCCAAGCGGCGAGCGGCTGTGGCTCGATTGGCAACTGGTCCGGCGCGGACGTCCGTGGCGCGATCTCACTTATTTCGTGATCGGGGCGCTGAGCATTGAAGAGCGCCGCCATCATCACAAGGACATGGTGCGGCAATATCGCGACTATCTGATCGCCACCGGCGCTCAGGGCGTGCCCAGCTTCGAGGAAGCCTGGGAAGAAACACGGTTATGGGTGATGTACGGCATTCAGGCCTGGGTCGCCAACCTCGATGCTTGGGGTCAGAATGGCATCCCGATGAACGAACGCTTTTTTGTGGCCGCCGAAGACTACGGCACATGGAAACTTCTTGGAGAGTGATGATGGGACTGGTTGAAGGCAAGGTAGCGATCGTCACCGGGGCGGGAGCGAACATTGGCGAGGCCTGCGCAAAGATGCTTGCGGCACAGGGGGCAAGCGTGGTGGTCGCCGACATCAATCTGGCAGGTGCCGAGCGCGTCGCCGAGGAGATCGCGGCGTCAGGTGGCACGGCAATGGCACATGCTGTCGATCTCGGCGACGAGGCCAGCATTGCTGCGATGGTGGCGGCGGTGGTCGAACGGTTCGGACGGATCGACGTGCTGCATAACAATGCGGCCAATACTGGCGCCGGCCAGATGATGAAGGATGGCTCGCTCGCAGCAATGGAAGCCGAGGTGTGGGATGCCGCGTTTGACATCAACTCGCGCGGCACCATGCTGATGACCAAGCACGTCGCTCCGCACATGATCGCGGGCGGCGGCGGATCGATCATCAACACCAGCTCGGGCGTGTCGATTCTCGGCGACGTGTTGAATCCGGCCTACAGCTCTTCCAAGGCTGCGGTAAATGCGTTGACCCGCAACACGGCAGCGCAGTTCGGCCGCGCCAACATCCGTTGCAATGCCATCTTGCCGGGTCTGGTTCTCAGCCCCGTTGCCCGTGCACAGATGACGGAGGCACAGCTTGGCATGATCCAGCGGCATGTGCTGCTTCCGCGCGAAAGCGTGGCTGATGACATTGCCGGCGCAGTGCTGTGGCTGGCGTCCGACCTTGGCTCGTTCATCACCGGCCAGATCATTTCAGTCGACGGCGGCATCTGCCACCACCAGCCGCACTATGCCGACATGCTGGACATGATGGCGGCGATGCAGGCGTAAAAGGATTGGCCCGGTCCTGCCTTGCACAGCACCGGGCCTTTTCAGACCACCGGCATTATTTCTTCCGACACCCACTGCTGCCGATCCAGCCAGGCCTGTTCCCCGGTGATCCCGGGCGGCAACGGCACGATGGTTTCGGTAATGCCGAGATCTTTCAGCCAGCCAATTTGATCGAGGATCTTCTGCTTGTCTGCCGTGCCTGGCGCTCGCGGATCGTCGAGAATCTCGTGATGCGCGCCGACGTTGAGCATTTCCAGCGCGAAGAAGAAATCAAGGTGTCGGCCATCGTATTCGGGCTGCGACTTGATGAAATCGATGCAATCCGGAAAAGTTTCAGGCGGGGTGCGGAAGGGTGACCAGCCGTTGCCGAATTTGGCGACCCGCCGCTGCACCGCCTGGGCATCACCGCCAAACCAGATGGGCACGCCCGGTTTCTGCACCGGCTTCGGGGCAAAGCCGCAATTGCGGAAATTGACGAATTCGCCTTCGAATTCCGGATCGTCCTTCGTCCACAGCTCGATCATCGCAGCGACATATTCGTCGGCCATGCGTCCACGCTTGTCGAACGACACGCCCAGCATGTCGAACTCTTCCTTGAGCCAGCCGACCCCGAACAGAGCCTCGGCGCGGCCGCCGGTCAGCCAATCGAGCGTGGACCAACCCTTGGCCTGCACGATCGGATTCTGCAGCGGCAGGATCGAGACCGAAGACGACAGTCGCAGATTCTTCGTCTGGCCGCCAATATAACCAAGCGCCACGACGGTGTGAAAATACCAGTCACCGGAAAGTGCGACATGCTCCTTGGGAATGATGAAATGTTCGCCCAACATGCACTTGTTGAAGCCCAGCCGGTCAGCGGCAGCCATCAACGCGCCAACGTCTGCGCCGCTCAGCGCGCCTTCCCATGGCTGAACCATGGCGGCGACCTTCATGCTGTTGGGCACGCCCACGTTGAGCTTCATGGAATGCACTCCTGATCGAATGTCTTGCCTGTCTTGTGCAATCCGTGCGCAAGCGCCGAACCTTCCCAACGGCAGGCGGCAGGCACCTTGAAACCGCAGCTTTCAGCAAAATTCAGGTCATCCGGCGTATCAAGATCGGCCATCAGTCCTAGGCATCGCAGCACGGGCATTGTAGGATCGTGAGCCGTGTGAAGCAGGCGGCTCATCGGACCGAAACGGAATTGGAAGGCCGCACTATGGTCAAGCGCCAGGGCATTGGTTCCATGCCCTGCCCGGTCGGTTGCAAGGGCGGAGCCATGCCTTTCGGCCATGGCCAGCAACGCGCCTACATCGGTCAAGGAAACCAGCGGCAGGTCAGCGTGGATCACCAAAGCCGGCGCTCCGTCCAGTTCATCACGCCACGCTGTCAACTCGGCATTAAGACCGCGCCCATGGTCTTCGACCCAGATCCCGTCCCAACTATCCGGACGCTCAGGCGACAGAACCGAAATACTGCTGACTGCCGGGCATTGGTAAAGCACGCCAAGAACATGCCCTGCCATCGCGCCCGCCAATGCAAGCCGGGAGGGATGGTCAAGCGCACCGCTCAGCCGTGATTTGCTGGCCGCGCCTTGTTTGATCGGGACTATTGCCCGCCACTTTTGCAAGGTGGTGCCGCCTTAGTCCACGCAGGCCATCTGACGCTGAGGTTTTCCATAGACCGTGCTGCGTTCCTTCAGCGGACGGCCAATGCTTTGCGTCAGCGCCCGCATTTGCGGCACATCGAACAGTTGCCCGTTCAATCCTCCCGCGGCCCGGGTGATGGATTCGTCCATCAGCACCCCGCCAAGGTCATTGGCACCCGACTGCAACATCACTGCCGCTCCGTCCGGCCCCAGTTTGACCCAGCTGGCCTGAATATTGGGGATCACCCCATCCAGCGCGATGCGCGCGACTGCGTGCATCAGCACCGCTTCGCGCCAGCTCGGCCCGGAACGGGTCTGTCCCTTGCGCCAGTTGGGTGCCTCCATATGCACAAACGGGAGTGGAACGAATTCTGTAAACCCGCCAGTTTCCAACTGAAGCCTGCGGAGATGCAGCAGATGGATTGCCCAGTGATCATAGGTCTCGACATGGCCAAACATGATCGTCGCGGTGGACTTCAGCCCAACCTTGTGCGCCGCGCGCATCACGGACAGCCAATCATCGGTCATTATCTTGTCAGGGCAGATCACCTGACGAATATCATCTGACAGGATTTCTGCCGCCGTCCCCGGCAGGGTCGCAAGGCCTGCTTCCTTCAAACCTGCAAGATAATCCTCATAGGACAGCCCCAAGGTTGTCGCGCCGTGATGCACTTCCAGCGGAGAAAAAGCGTGGACATGCATGTCCGGCACGGCTGCCTTCACTGCCTCGACAATGCCGCGATAGGTATGTCCATCATAGCTGGGATGGATGCCGCCCTGCAGGCAGACTTCGGTTGCCCCGCGATCCCGCGCCTCGATCACGCGCCGGGCAATTTCGGCGTGATCGATGTTATAGGCCGGTCCGCGCTCGCTTTTGGTGCTGCCCTTCGAAAAAGCACAGAACCCGCAGCGGTAAAGGCAGATGTTGGTATAATTTATGTTGCGGTTGACCACGTGGGTCACAGCATCACCCACCCGATCCGCCCGCAATTCATCGGCCATGCGGCACACGGCATCGAAGTCCCGGCCTTCTGCCGTGAACAGCCGAGCGACCTGCCGCTGGCTAAGCTCTTCGCCTTGCGCGACCAAACCCAGCGTAACCGCTATCTGCGGATCGCGACCTGTCACTACAGACGGCAACCATTCCGGCACGGCAGCACCGGTGCCCGGATACCAGTCCACTTCGCGCGGCAATCCTCTTGCATCGACGGCGCGGCGGATGCGCGTGCGGAGCGCCGGATCGGCCCAGCGGTTCAGGTCGCGGGCAAATGCCGGCCCGATCGCCAATCGCTGGCGCAAGTGACGACCTGCTGTCTCGGTCTCGGTTTCCAGCTTTACCAGATGCGGCCAGGGCGCTTCCGGGTTGACGTGATCAGGAGTCACCGGTGACACGCCTCCCCAATCGTTTACCCCCGCGCGAACCAATTGCTTCAGTTCGCCCGGCTGAAGGTTTGGCGGGGCCTGAATGGTCATTTCCGGGCCAAGGATCAGTCGGGCGGCAGCAATCGTCCATAGATGATCGCGCAAGGACGGATCGCCCGCATTGCGCATCATCGTATCCGGTTTGGCCCGGAAGTTCTGGACGATGACTTCCTGGATGTGCCCGTAACGAGCATGGAGATCGCGGATGGCCAGAAGAGCTTCGACCCGTTCCTGGCGCGTCTCACCGATTCCGATCAGCAGGCCGGTCGTGAAAGGCACCTTCGCCTCGCCCGCCTGTCTGATCGATTCAAGCCGTGCCTGTGGCTGCTTGTCGGGCGAGCCATGGTGCGGCATGCCTTTTTCGCAAAGGCGCTCCGATGTACTCTCAAGCATCAGCCCCATCGACGCCGAAATCGGGCGCAGCGCCGCATAGTCTGCAGCGCCCATCAGACCCGGATTAAGATGCGGCAGCAGGCTGGTTTCCTTCAGCACCAGCGCCGCGGCAGCCGCGACATAGTCCAGTGTACTCGAAAACCCGCGTTCTGCGAGCCATGCGCGAGCGACGGCATATCGTGCCTCGGGACGATCACCTAGAGTGAACAAGGCCTCGCGGCACCCTGCCAGTTCGCCGGCACGGGCAATCGCCAGCACTTCATCCAGCTCAAGGTAGGGCGATGGCAACTCGGACGGGCGCCGGGCGAACGTGCAGTAGTGGCAGACATCGCGGCATAATTGCGTGAGTGGGATGAACACCTTGCGCGAATAGGTCACAACCGCGCCGTGCCCGGCCAGCGTCAGCGCCTCGGCCTCGGCCATCAGTAATTCAAGCGGGCGCGTTTCCAGCCGCTCCAGCCAGTCTCGCGCCTCGTCAGGATCCCACCAGGTGGTCATGTCGCTAAGTTCCTAACCGGATCAGATCGCCGTGCGATCTCCGCCCTTGAGCGACAGGATTTCGCGCGCTTCATCGGGTGTGGCTACCGAAAGGCCCATGCCTTCGATGATCTTGCGCGCTGTCAGGACCTGCTCGGCATTGGTTTCGGCCAGTTTGCCCGGCCCGGCCCAAAGTGAATCCTCCAGCCCTACGCGGACATTGCCGCCCATTGATGCCGCCATGGCAACAATGCTCATCTGTTTGGCACCTGCACCCAGCACCGACCACTCATATTGATCGCCGAAAAGCCGGTCAGCCGTGCGCTTCATGTGCATCACGTCATCGGGGTGGCTGCCGATGCCGCCCAGAATGCCGAAGCAGGTCTGGACGAACAGCGGCGCCTTCACCAATCCGCGATCAAGGAAGTGCGCCAGATTGTAGAGGTGGCTGGTATCGTAGCATTCAAACTCAAACCGCGTGCCGAGCGGTGTCAGCAATGCCAGCAGTCCTTCAATGTCCTTGTAGGTATTCTTGAAGACCAGATCGCGTGATGCTTCGAGCAGCTGCGGTTCCCATTCGTGCTTCCAGTCCTTGTAGCGGTTAAGCATCGGGAACAGACCAAAGCCCATCGTGCCCATGTTGAGGCTGGCGACTTCGGGCTGGAACCGGGTTGCCGGACGCAGTCGTTCTTCCAGCGTCATCGACGGGTGCCCACCTGTAGTGAGGTTGATCACCGCGTCCGAGCGCTGCTTGATCACCTTGAGGAAAGGTTCGAACAGGTCGGGATTCTGGTCAGGTCGACCATCAACCGGATTGCGCGCGTGCAAGTGAATGATTGCCGCACCCGCCTCTGCCGCACCAATCGCAGCTTCGGCAATCTCGTCCGCCGTCACTGGCAAATGCGGTGACATGCTTGGCGTGTGAATGGCGCCGGTCACCGCGCAGCTGATAATTACCTTGCCCTTGGCCAATGTCCGCTCCCAAAAGTTCCCATGAACCAGGAACTCAGTTTAGGCTCGCGCCTTCAGCATCAGCCTTTCGCAAGATAGGACGTCAGGATAAAATTCCGTATTGCCTCGCCCGGATGACAGCTTGCGGCCGGCGGCGCACCCCAAGCTTGTCATATATCTGCTGCATGTACCATTTGACTGTGCCTTCGGTCAGACCAAGCCGGTCACCGATCTCACGATTTCTCAAACCGCCGCTGACCAGCGTGAGGATTTCCACCTCTCGCAGCGACAGCCCACTGGCAAGACCGTAGTCGTCCTCCACTTCCTCCATCTGCGCTGTGCCCTTGAGCACGGACACGAGTTTGGCGGCGAATTTGTCAACCGGCGTATCCAGCACCGGCCCGCTGCCATAGGCCTCCACCAGAAGCGCGCCGATGGCCTCTCCTTCATCAATGAACGGGCGAATCCACCCGCCAGGCTCGGCAAGTTCAACCGCCGAACGCACCGAACGCCGCGCCTCGGAGCGATTGCCCGACAGGATCGCGATTTCCGCCAGCAGCAGTTCAAAAGTGACGGCCGAGCGTATTGCGCCGCGCTTGCGGACAAATTCCAGCCAACGTTTGGCAACCTTGCGTGAGCGAACGAGCCGGAACCGATGCATTTCCAGCCGTAGCCACGCTGTGGCCATCCATTCATTTAGCCGGGTGGGATTGAGTGTCGGCACCGGCTCGCCTTCAAATTTCAGGTCGCTAGACCAGAAAAGCTGCTCTGCCTGTTCCAGCTGTCCGAGTTTAACCAGCATGCGGATCTGTTCGGAAATCACCAGCGCCCGCAGTCGGTCAAGCCCGCACTCAATGGCGACAAGGTGGGCTTCTTCCAGCCCCGAAAGTGCCGAGGCATAGTCGCCTTCGGCAGCCGCCAAACGAGCACGGACCAGATAGCCGGAAGCCAATTGGTCGACAAAGCCCCATTGCCGGATCGAGGGAAGATACCCTTCGACCAACCGAGCGGCCTTTTCCAGTTCACCGCATTCATAGTGGATTTCCGCGAGCGGCAGGGCAGGCAGCGCTGCCAGCCCGGAAACCTGGCCCTCCATATCCATCGCCAGAGTATGCGCTTCTGTGAGGAACTGGCGGGCCATCTGCGTTTTGCCCTGAGCCACCAAAGTGGGGGCAACCGAGGATTTCAGCGCAATCGAAGCGAAATCCGACCCCGGACGGCCCAAGGCCTTCCTGAGCTCGGCCTCAAGGCGAAGCATGTCATGGAAGTGATAGAGTTCGCGGCGCGCCGACAGCAGCTGCGCGAGCAAGGTGCAACTCAGATAAGGATGTTCATCGCCAAGATCGTCCAGCAGGATTTCCGACTGCCGCTCAACAAACACCATGTTGTCACGCGCCGCCTCAAGCATGATCCGGCGGTGGCGGACACGCAGGCCCATTTGTTCGGCACCATAGTCATCCAGATCTCCGCTTGCGACCTTGGCGGCGACAGCCTGCTCAGCCGCTTCAATCAAACGCTCGGATGACTTGAACGCCAGCCGCCTACTGCGCCGCCAGGACATAGCGAGCATCAGCGATGGCCGGGTCTGCAACAGCTCCCAAGGGAGGTCATTGGCCAGATCGTCCAAGCGGTTCAGCATCCCGCCATAGATCATCGGATCGGCAAGCAGTTCGAACTGATCAGCCAGAAATTCCTTGTCGCCGCTCTGGACTGCGTGGTCGAGTGCAAGCTGAAGTTCCCCATTCGCGGCGAAATAGCGGCTGGCACGGCGATGCAGTTCGGTTGCCCGCTCTGGCGCGCGCATCATCAGCCGTCCGAACACCATGTCGCGGAACAGCTTGTAGTAACGATAGCGACTGAGCTCTCGATCAAGTTCGTTGAGAAACAGACCCCGCTCAAACACCTTCTCAAGCATGATCCGCGCGTCTTCGGTGTTGATCACGGCAGCGCAGACAGATGGCGTCAGCTCACCAAGGATCGAGGTGCCGACGATGAAGTCCCGGATGTCCTGCGGCAGGCCCTCCATCACTTCTTCATGGAAATAGCTGGCAAATTCATGCCGGATCCCGGTCGCCCCGCCTTCGGGAGGATACCCTTCGAGCATATCCCGCTGCCAGGCTCCCGCGGCGAGGATCAATCCCGCCGCCCAGCCCTGGGTATCGACGACAATCCGCTGGATCTCCTCCGACGGGATCGGGAATTCGATCAGCTGCTGGATCAATCGCGCAGATTCTTCGGAATCGAAACACAGATGTCGAACTCTTACTTCGAGCAGATAACCAAGTGAGCGCAAGCGAGCCAGATTGATGCCGCACTCTCCGCGCGAGGCGATGACCGTGGTCAAAGCGTCGCGTGCGCTGGCAATAAGCTGTTCGATGAAATCGCGAATATCCGGGTTGAGTAATTGCGCGTCATCAATGAACAGCACAGGTTTCGGGCCGGAAAAGTCGGAAAGGCTGGCGAGCCAGGCACGGGCATCGTGCTCGATTGAGGCATCGGCAGTCGGCAGTTCAGCAGCAAGCAGCGCCTGCTGCAGCGCGACCTTGAAGGAATCGAGCGAATCGATGCCCGCCCTAGCGGCGATCCAGAGCACTGGGCGGCCGCCTTCGTGAAGCAGGTCTGCCCAGCGCAGCATGGCCGTGGTCTTTCCGAAGCCTGCCGGACTGCTGACGGTGACCACGCGGGACGCGCCAACCTCATCGACCAGCCGCTCGATGGTTTCACGGACGACGTATTTGTGTGCTGCGCGCGGCGGCACGATGGTTGTCGAGACAACGCCCATATCAGTCAAACTCTGCCCAAAGACCGGGAGGACCGGTTGTCCGCCATCTGATCTGCGCTTCGTATTCAACAGGAATCTCTTAAGCGCAAGCGCGATCTCCTACCCACAGATAGGTGGCCAGCGTCGGACAAGCGGACAGGGACTGATTTGAATAAAGGTCATTGTTCAAGTGACCATCGATGAGAGTGATGCCCTGCATGGACTTCGAACTGCCTGAAGAACACCGCGCGTTTCGTGACATGGTGCGTCGTTGGGTAGACAATGAATGCCCCAAGGACTGGGCGCGCAAGCTAGAAGCTGACGAGCACAACTATCCCCATGCCTTATGGGAAAAGTTCAGCGAAGCGGGATTCCACGGCATCGGCATCGATGAGGAATTTGGCGGTCAGGGCGGCGATGTTGTCATGCAGATGCTGCTTGCCCGGGAACTGGCCCGCTCGCTCGGCGGGCTCTCTTGGATCTGGGGCATCACTTCGTTCGCCGGAACAAAGTCGATCGGCCTTTATGGAACGCCGGAACAAAAGGCCAAGTACCTGCCCAGGATTGCCGCCGGCGAACTCAAGGCCGCCATCTCGTTCACCGAGCCTGCTGGCGGCACCGACGTGCTTGGCAGTCTGACCACCACAGCAGACAAGGTTGATGGTGGGTGGGTGATAAATGGCGAAAAGATCTGGTCCTCTTCGGCCCACGTCGCTGACTATCTGCTCGTTCTTGCCCGCACGGATCGCAACGTTGAAAAGAAGCATCAGGGACTGACCCTGTTTTGGGTTCCGGCCAAAAGCGACGGCGTAAAAATCACCAACCTGCCGAAATTGGGCATGCGCTCCATGGGCAGTTCGAGCGTGGTCTATGACAACGTGTTCGTGGCGGATGAGAACGTCCTCGCCGAGCCAAACCGTGCCTGGTACACTTTGCTGCCGACGTTGAACAACGAACGCATCATGGTCGGTGCCTTCTGCCTTGGCGTGATCGACGGCGTTCTCGAAGACGCGCTCGCCTACATGATGCAGCGCAAGGCCTTCGGGAAATTCATCGGCCAATTCCAGATATTGCAGCATTACGTCGCCGATATTGCCACGATGCAGCGCACCACGGAGCTGCTCTTGCATTCCTGCGCCGACAAGCAGGCCCGCGGGGAAAACGTGGGCACCGATGCCAATATGCTCAAGCTGTTTGCCTCAGAGAACGCCAACAAGGCTGCCGACATGGGCATCCAGATCCTGGGCGGCATGGGTTATTCTGCGGAAACCGACATGCAGCGCTACTGGCGCGATTCCCGCCTGTGGCGGATCGGCCCCATCACCAACGAAATGGTCAGGAACGGCATAGCCGAATCTCTTGGCCTTCCCCGATCGTTCTGAGTTCAAGGAAACCAATCCCATGAAAGCCCTGCTGCTCGAAACCACCGAAGGCCCCGAAGCCGTCCGCGTTGCTGATGTCGAAACGCCAGAGCCCAAGGCGGGCGAGGTGCGTGTTGCGATCAAGGCAGCCTCGATGAACCACCGCGAGATGTGGATCGCGCGCGGGCTCTATCCGGGCATGACCTTGCCATCAACGATGGGCTGTGATGGCGCTGGTGTGGTCGATATGATCGGCGAAGGTGTTACCGGCGTCGCACTGGGCGATGAAGTGGTGATCTACCCCGGTCGGGACTGGGGTAGCAACCGCCACGCACCGCAGGCCGAATTCGGCCTGCTGGGCATGCCCCACCCCGGAACGATTGCCGAATATGTCTGCGTGCCGGTGGACAGCATCGCGCCCAAGCCCAGGGGGATGAGCTGGGAAGAAGCCGCTGCCACCGTGCTTACCGGCCTTACCGCGTGGCGTGCACTCATGTTCAAGGGCCAGCTCCAGCCGGGCGATACGCTGCTGATCAGCGGCGTGGGCGGCGGTGTTGCGACCTTCGGGCTGGCATTCGCCGTGGCATTGGGCGCGAAGGTCTACGTCACCGGCGAAAGCCAGGACGTGCTGGACCGGGCAATGGAAATGGGCGCTCTGGGCGGCCTCCTGTTCACCGATCCCGAATGGCGCAAGCAGGTTGGCAAGTTGACCGGCGGCATCGATGTCGTGCTAGATGGGGCCCCCGCCCCCAGTTATGCCAACTATGTCCGCGCGATCAATCCGGGCGCTCGCATTGTGATCTATGGATCGACGGCGGGCGACAAGTTCGAAGTCACCGCCACGGGCATCTTCCTCAAGAGCGCCAGCATCGTCGGCAGCCAGGTTGGCGATCCGCAAGACTTCCGCGACATGCTGGCCTTTATCGACAAGCACCAGATCAAGCCGGTCATCGAAAAATCCTTCCCCCTCGCAGAAGCCCGCGAAGCGCTCCTCTATCTCGAAAAACAACACAAGTTCGGCAAGGTGGTGATCACCGTATGAACGGCCTTTTCGACCTGACCGGCAAGACGGCGCTGGTCACCGGCGGGGCACAGGGGCTCGGCCGCATGATCGCCGAAGGCCTGTTGCGCGCCGGCGCGACTGTGGCGATCACCTCGCGCAAGGCGGACATCTGCGAAACAGCTGCAGCTGAAATGTCTGCGCTAGGGACATGCATTCCCTTGCCCTGCGACCTGTCGACTCCCGAGGCTGCAGTTGAACTTGCTGGCCGTGTGCGCGCGACATTCGGCGGCAAGCTGCACGTGATCGTCAACAACGCAGGCAAGACCTGGGGCGGTCCACTGGACACCTTCCCTGACAAGGCTTGGCCCGGTGTGATGATGGTCAACGTGCAGGCGCCTTTCACCCTTGTCCGCGAGCTGTTGCCGGAACTGGAAGCGGCAGCATCGTCCGATGATCCAGCTCGGGTGATCAACATCGGTTCAGTTGCTGGCAAAGTGACCGAGCGGCTGAGTGCCTATTCCTATGCAGCGAGCAAGGCAGCCATTCACATGTTGAGCCGCGATCTGGCGGGTGATCTTGCGCAGCGCAACATCAATGTAAATGTCGTGATGCCTGGTTTCTTTCCGACCAAGATGACGGCGCACCTGCGCGACGAAGAACAGACCGATCCGGCAGTTCTTGCCCATATCCCGATGCACCGCATGGGCCGGGCAGACGAAATTGCCGGAGTCATTGTCTTCCTTGCATCGCGCGCTGGCGGCTATGTCACCGGAGCCGAAATCCCCGTTGATGGCGGCGTGGTCGGGTGCGGCTGACACCTCCATGATTGTTCGACCTATCCTAGGAAAGGCCCGGCAAAGCCGCGGCAACGCCAATCTGACAAATCAGGCAGTTCGTGCCGCCTGCCGATGGAGAATGCTGCCTTGTCAGGGATAAGCGAAGATCCTGCCCGGATGCGCATCAGTGTCAGCCCGCTGGGTGACATGCTGTTGAAGTCGTGGGACCAATATCCGGACAAGGAAGCCATCGTATTTCCGTCGGGCCGGCGGACATATGGCGATATTACCCGCTCGGTGCTGAGCCGCGCACGTGGGCTGATCGGGCTGGGAATCAAGCCCGGCGACCATATCGGCATCCTCTTGCCTTCGGGTACCGAATTCGTTGAAACGCTGTTTGCTGTTTCGATGGTTGGCGGCATTTCCGTGCTGATGAATGCCCGCTATCGGGCGCCAGAAATCGCCTATGTCGTCGAAAATGCCGATCTAGTTGCAGTCATCACCAACAGCGAGTCTGACGATTTCGTCGATTTCGCGACACGCTTGAGTGAAGCCTTTCCGGCCATCGCCGACTGCACTGATCCATTGGCCCTTTCGCTTGCCAAGGCGCCAAAACTGCGCCGCCTCATTCTGCATGGCGGCAAACAGGCGGCAGGTTTTGTCGGACAAGCCGATTTTGATGCCGCCGCGCAATCCACCGATGAAACCCAGGTGCACGAGGCACGCCTGTCGGTCCGGCTGCGCGATACCTGCATGATCCTGTATACCTCTGGCACTTCGGCCAACCCCAAGGGCTGCCTGCTCAGCAATGAAGCGATTTGCCGCGAGGCCAGCAACCTTGCCCGCAATCGCTGGATGTTTACGGCCGATGAGCGTGTGTGGTCACCCATGCCGCTGTTCCACATCGCTGCCATGCTGGCCATGCTCGGCGCGATCGAGGTGGGCGGAACCTTTATCGGCCAGCCGCACTTCGATCCGGGTGAAAGCTTGCGACAGATAGAGGCTGAAAAGGCCACAATGGTGTTTCTGCCGTTCGTCACCTTCCATCAGGCGATGATCGCCCATCCGGCATGGGACGACGCCGACATGACATCGGTCCGGCTGATGAACAGCTGCTTCAGCCAGATGCCCAAATCCGTTGGCGATGCCTATCGCGCCAAGATGCCAAACGCCTTGCAAGTGGGCACCTTTGGCATGTCGGAAGCGAGCGGCATCGTTTCCACGGGCGGTTTCGATATGGACCCTGAGCTCGGATTTGAAGCGCTCGGCTACCCGCTCAAAGGCATATCGGTCCGCATTGTCTCGCTCGAGACTGGCGAGGAAGTGCCGGTTGGCGAGCGCGGCGAAGTCTGGATCCGCGGTTACAACATGCTCGACGGGTATCATCGCGATCCGGTGAAGACTGCCGAAGCTATCGATAGCTCAGGCTGGTATCACAGCGGCGACATCGGCTCGGTCGATGCAAATGGCCATCTGCGTTTTCATGGCCGCTTCAAGGACATGCTCAAGGTTGGCGGCGAAAACGTTGCGGCGGCCGAGGTTGAGGCCGTGTTCGATTCACATGAAGCAGTCGAACTAACCCAGGTCATCGGAATTCCCGACGCACGCCTGGAAGAGGTTCCGGCTGCTTACGTCAAGCTCAGGGACGGATCGGTCTCTCCCGATGAGCTGATAGCTTATGCCAAAGAACGCATTGCATCGTTCAAGGTGCCCCGACACGTGCGTTTCATCGAAGAATGGCCCATGTCAGCATCCAAGATACAGAAATTCAAGCTCCGCCAGCAATTGATGGCAGAGCTTGGACTGACGGACTGAGGAGGCCACGATGCGCGTTATCATTACAGGTGCGGCAAGCGGCATTGGCCGCGCAGTGGCAGAGCTTCTGGCGGCCGAAAGCAATTCACACCAGATGCTGCTTAGTGACCGCGATGCGGAAGGTCTGGCCAGCGTGGCAGCTGTGCTTGGCGCTTCTGCTGGTACATGCGTCGCTGATCTTTCCAGTGTGGATTGCGGCGATATGATCGTTGCCGCGGCACTTGCCCATATGGGCGGCATTGATGCCGTGGTCAGCAACGCCGGTATTATCGCGGGCGCGCCTCTGGTCGATCAGACGGTGGACCTGTTTGACAGGATCTATGCGATCAACACCCGCGCCACTTGGCTGCTGGCCAAGGCCGTTCACCCCTATCTGGCGGCCAGCAGCGGAGCCTTTGTGGCAACCGCGTCGATGTCTGCCACGCAGCCGACGCCGGGACTTGGCTTCTATTCATCGAGCAAGGCCGCCTTGCTGATGCTGGTGCGCCAATTGTCCCTTGAGTGGGGGCCAGACGGGATCCGCTGCAATACTGTCTCTCCCGGGCCGACCTATACCCCGATGACGCAGGCGGGCTATGCCGATCCGGATCGCCGCGCAGCCCGCGAAGCCATGATCCCGCTGCGAAAGCTGGGCACGGCCGAAGATGTCGCCAATGCCATACTGTTTCTGATTGGCCCTCAGGCCAGCCACATCACCGGTATCGACATGCTCGTTGATGGCGGGATGAGCAATAATCTCATGCCTGCAACCGGTGGCGGAACCGGGCAAAAGGCCAGCAAATAAGCCATTTTTACACGGAGAATACCATGCGTCTCGCTCGAGTCACCAAAGACGGTAACATTGGCCTTGCTGCCCTTGCAGGTGGCAAGGTCACCATCGCCTATGGCGATGCCATTGCCGATCTCGATGCCCACATTGCTGCCGGTACGCTGGCTGAAGCCGGAGCGAAAGCAGCAGCGGGAGAGGCAGTGGATGAGGGGAGCCTCACCTTCCTGTCGCCGCTGGTCCGCCCCTCCAAGATCATCTGCCTGGGCCTGAACTATCGCGACCATGCCGAGGAAGCAGGCCTTGGCATTCCAGAATTCCCGGTGCTGTTCGCCCGTTTTCCATCCAGCCTTATCGGCCATGGTGCGCCGATCATTCTACCCAAGGTTTCCAGCCAGCTGGACTGGGAAGCCGAACTGGTGGCAGTGCTTTCCAAGGGCGGCAAGAACATCGCTGAAGCCGATGCTCTGAGCCACGTCGCGGGCTATTCCGCGTTCAATGACGGTTCGATCCGTGATTACCAGATGCGCACCCCGCAGTGGACTGCAGGCAAGAACTTTGATGATACCGGCGCTTTTGGGCCTTGGCTGGTGACGCCTGATGAGCTGCCCGCTGGCGCAGCTGGCCTGAAGATCGAGTGCCGTGTGAATGGTCAGGTCATGCAGAGTTCGAACACCGACAAACTGATCTTCAACGTTGCCAGCACCATTTCGCTGCTCTCCACCTTCATGACACTCGAAGCTGGCGACGTGCTGGTCATGGGCACACCCGGCGGAATCGGCCTTGCCCGCAATCCTCCGGTCTTCATGAAGGCAGGCGACGTTTGCGAAGTCGAGATCGAAGGAATCGGCCTGCTCAGCAACCCGATTGTCGCCGAATAACAGAGAGATGACCTTTCCAAGCGGAGAGGCAGGATTGAAGGAGAGAGTGATGAAGCGCCCGAACGTTCTGGCCGTCCATTCAATCGATCACTTCGGACTCGAAGTGCCTGATCTTGAAGAAGCGCGCCGCTTCTATGACGCATTCGGCCTTGATGTGCGTGACGAAGCCGGCGGCCTGGCGCTTTACACTGCCGGCCATCCGCATTGCTGGGGCCGCCTTTACAAAGCCGCTGCAAAGCGTCTGCATTACATCTGCTTCGGCATTTACGCAGATGACGAAGCTGCTTTCACAGACCATCTTGCTGCATTGGGCGTCAAGCGGATTTCCGCGCCGGCTGGAGCGAGCGCCGAGGGCATCTGGTTCGAAGGCTTCGATGGCCTGCCGCTCAATATCCGGGTCGCGGAAAAATGCTCGCCGGATGACAAGACGCGGTTTGAAGCAGTCTCATCGGCCGCAGGAACATCGGGTGCGATCTTTAATTCGGCAGCACCAAAAACACACCCCCGCAACCTGTCTCACTTCGCGATTTACACGACCGACACGATCGCAGCGACAGCCTGGTATGAACAGGTACTCGGTCTGCGCCTGTCCGATGGCAGCGGTCCCGTCGTAGCGTTCCTGCACGGTGCGCATGGCAGCGACCACCATATGCTTGCCTTGGTAGGCTCCACCCACCGCGGCATGCACCATGCAAGCTGGGATGTCGGTTCCATTCAGGAAGTCGGCCTTGGGTCAGCGCAGATGTTCCGCGCGGGCTTCAAGGAAGGCTGGGGCGTAGGCCGCCATGTTCTGGGGGGAAATTATTTCTACTACGCACGCGATCCATGGGGCAGCTATTGCGAGTTTTCGGCAGACATTGATTATATTCCAGCTGACTGCGAATGGCCTGCGGCCCAGCACGCGCCGGAAGACAGCTTCTACCTCTGGGGACCTGACGTTCCACCGGATCTCGTCACCAATATCGAACCCGGAGCACCCGCATAATGACGACATTTGTCCTGATGCACGGCGGCGGCATGGGCGGCTGGACGTGGAAGTTCTGCCGAGAGATCCTCGAAGCGAAGGGCCATAAGGTCTTTACGCCAACTTTCACCGGTTTTGGTGAGCGCGAGCATCTGATCAGCCGCAGCGCCGGGAATGACGTTCACGTGCTCGATGTGGTCAATGTCCTGAAGTATGAGGATCTGACCGATGTCGTGCTGGTCGCACACTCCTATGCCGGAACGGTAGCTCCCGGCGTGCTGGCTCAGGCAGGCGACCGGGTGTCGCGCGTGATCTTCCTCGATTCGATCATCACATATGCCGGGGAACGCATTGCCTCGCTGATGGGATTTGCCAGCGAAGCCGAAGCAGCCGGGCTGGATGCCATGCTGGAATCAGGCGAAGGTCCGATCGGCTCTGGCGTACACCTTCAGCAGCGCGAAATGGCCAAGCAGCATCCGCACATGATGGACCCAGCGCGTGAGAAATGGCTGCTCGATCATCTTTCCGACCAGCCGATGCGCGCAACCAGTTGCGCCATTGCCGTTGGCGCGGAATCGATCACCCACCCGGCCGACTATGTCGCGGCCCAGCACACGATCATGGGCATGATGCACGATCGTGCCCGGGCCCTGGGCTGGCCGGTGCATGACCATCCTGGCGATCACGCCTTCAATGTCGGCGATCCCGAAGGCGTCTGCGACATCATCCTGAAGATCGCCCGCTGATGGACATTTCGGACCTGTTCTCGGTCAAGGGCCGCTTGGCTCTGGTCACCGGGGGAAGCGCGGGCATCGGCCGCATGATCGCATCGGGCCTCGCCGCGGCAGGCGCACGTGTCTACATCTGCGCGCGCAATGCGGAAAAGGTTGCCGCCGCCGCCGCCGAGATGGACGGAGACGTTGTTGGCATTGCCGGGGATGTTTCAACCATCGAAGGCATTGCCCAACTGGTCGAGCAGGTCTCTTTGCTTGAGCCTGCGTTGCACATCCTGGTCAACAATGCCGGAACACTATCCGACGCCCCGATTGATTCCTTCAGTGAGGAACAATGGGACAGCGTGCTGGACCTGAACCTGAAAGCACCGTTTTTCCTGATCCAGAAGCTCTTGCCGCTGCTGCGCGCCGGCGGCAGCACAGAACGGCCAGCATCCGTGATCAATATCGGATCGGTCGGCGCGCTGAAGGTCGGTCCGCGCGAGGTCTATAGCTATCAGGCGTCCAAGGGCGCGGTCCATTGGCTGACGAGGTCACTTGCGAAAAAGCTGGCGGCAGAAAGCATTACCGTGAACGCCATCGCTCCCGGTTTCTTCGAAAGCGACATGACGGTGATCACCGACGATGCGATGCGCAAGATGGTAGAATCGGCCGTTCCTCGGGGCCGCACCGGTACACCGGAAGATGTGGCCGGGGCCGCAATCTACCTTGCTTCACGCGCCGGCGCATATGTGACCGGTTCGATCCTGGCTGTTGAAGGGGGGCTGTCGATATGAGCCAGCCGCATTTCGTCGCTATCGGCGGTACGACGAGACCCGGGAGTTCAACCGAGAGAGCGTTGGCCAGTGCCTTGGGCTTTGCCGAGGCATTAGGCGCGCGAACCACTCTCCTTGGCGCCGAGGCCATTGCGCTGCCGCACTATGCTCCGGAAAAGACCGAGCGAAGCGCTGAAGCATTGCGGCTGGTCGAAACTGTGCGAGATGCAGATGCGCTCATAATCGGATCACCGGGATATCATGGAGCATTGTCCGGACTGGTCAAAAATGCACTCGACTATATCGAGGACACAAGCCGGGATGAGCGTTGCTATCTGAGCGGTATCCCGGTCGGCTGCCTGGCGACTGCAGCCGGATGGCAGGCAGCTGTTGCGACAATGAACCAGCTGCGCAGCATAACCCACGCCCTGCGGGGCTGGCCGACACCGATTGGTGTTGCGATCAACAGCATTCCTGGACCTGATGGTCTTGATCCAGTGCAGTCTGATGCTGTGCAAAGCCAGATCCGCATGATGGTTGATCAGCAGATTTCATTTCTGCGAAGGTGATCTTCCGCCCTATCGCGCGACAGGTGTCCGCAAACGTGGCTGCATTGATCAGGGAGCGGAAGTCAGAGGTATTGCGAGCGATGGATTTTGAGCTTTCCGAGGAACAGTCGGCTTTCCGCGACATCGTACGTCGCTGGGTGAACGCCGAACTTCCCAAGGACCTCATGCGCCAGCTTGAGGCTGACGAAGAAAATTACCCCTTCGTCATTTGGGACAAGCTGAAAGAGCAGGGCTTTTTCGGCATCGGTATTCCCGAGGAATACGGCGGCCTTGGCGGCGATGTCGTCATGCAGATGATCTTCGCGCGGGAAATGGCGCGCACGGCAGGCGGGCTGCTGTGGGTCTGGGGCCTGACCTCATTCGGCGGGGCGAAGACGCTTACGGTTGCCGGGACCGAAGAGCAGCGCCAGAAATGGCTGCCCGAGATGGCCGCCGGGAACCTGCGCGTTTCGCTGTCGATGACCGAGCCCGATGGCGGGACCGATGTTCTTGGCGCGATGAAGACCTTTGCTGACAAGGTGGATGGCGGCTGGGTGATCAACGGCGCCAAGATGTGGACCACGGGCGCCAAGGTTGCCGACCGGTTGCTGGTACTGGCGCGATCGGATCGCAATGCTGTCAAAAAGCATCACGGACTGACTGCGTTCTTCGTCGATGCCAAGAGCCCCGGCATAACCGCGAGCCTGCTGCCCAAGCTGGGCATGCGCGCCATGGGCAGCTGCGAGGTCCATTACGACAATGTATTCGTGCCCGACAGCGACGTATTGGGCGAGCCGCATGGCGCGTGGAAAGCGATGCTACCCAGCCTGAACAATGAACGGATCATGGTTGGCGCCCAGTGCCTTGGCGCCATCGACGGTGTGCTGGAAGACGCGCTGGACTACATGAAGCAGCGCCACGCTTTTGGTAAACCGATCGGCCAGTTCCAGATCCTGCAGCACTATGTCGCCGATATTGCCACTTCGCAGAAGCTCGTCGAACTGCTGCTTTACAACGTGTCGTGGATGCAGGCGAAGGGCATGCCCTGCGGCAATGAGGCCAACATGCTCAAGATGGTCGCCACCGAACGCGCAGTCGAAGCGGCGGACCTTGGCATCCAGATTCTGGGCGGCATGGGCTATTCAGCGGAAACCGACATGCAACGCTACTGGCGTGACCACCGCATCCTTCGCATGACGCCGATCTCGAACGAAATGGTGCGCAACACCATTGCCGAGAATCTCGGCCTGCCACGCTCGTTCTGAAAAGGGCTGTTCCGATGGACGAATTCCCCCCCGCCCCCGCCGTTGCCGGCACCTCGCTTGATGGCACGAAGGTGTTCACCATCACCGCAGAAGAAAACGCCGCGCTGTGCCGCTCGACCGGGGTCGAGCCTGCCGCAGATGGCTCTGCGCACCCAATCTATTACTACATCGCCACCCAGGTCGCGATGGGCAAGACCGTCGCCGGCGTGTGCGATACCTGCGAATTCGATGTCGAGGATGGCCCGATGATGGGCTCGTCCGGCGTGCGCTTCAACGCACCGTTGATGGTGGGTGAAAGCTACAGGGTAACGGGTGAAATCCTTAGCCTGGTTCGCAAGCTGAGCCGCAAGCTGGGCGTGATGGACGTACTGACATACCGGCTGCGCCTGCACCCCGCAGACGGCGGCGATGCCTTGCTCGAAACCGACAATGTCTGGGTTCTGCCGCGCAAGGAGCTGGCCGCATGAGCTACTCGGTCGGAGATGCCCTCCCCCCTTTCGTCATTCCCGCTGCCAGTCCCGATGCGATGAAGCACTGGGCGGTTTTCCTCGCCGATCCCAATCCGATCCATCTTGATGTCGACGTGGTGAAAGCCAAGGGTCTGGGCGACAAGCGGATCAATCAAGGCCCGATGAATGTGGCCTTCATGATGAACATGCTGATGGCCGCCTTTCCGGGTTGCCGCATCGAATCCATGGATTCGCGCTTTCTCGACAATGTTTATGAGGGAGACCACCTGACGGCTTCCGGCACAGTGACGGCAGTCGATGGCAATCGTGTGTCCTGCGAATTCACTCTCAATGTCGCGGACCGCGGAACGGTCAACAGCGGCACCGCCACCCTGATAATCTGATGATAGGAGAATACTGATGCCCAGCGGACCTTTTGCCCATGTGTGCATGGTTGTACGCGATCTCGACAAGGCGATCGAGGACTGGACCAAGATCCTGCGCGTGCTCGATCCGCAGAGCCTGGAACAGCGCATCGTCAAGTATGACGAGTTCTCCAGCGGGGACGACGAGGGCATGAAGTGGGCAACCTTCGTCAACGACCATTCGACCGAAATCCAGTTCATCCAGCCCAGCCCCGGCACCCCGATGGGTCGCCGGCTCGACAAGGTGGGCGAACATGTTCACCACCTGTGCTTCTCGACCGATGACGTCCCCGGCGCGATGGCAAAGCTGAAGGCCGAGGGGCTGCACCTTCCCGGTGATGGAGAGACCTACAACGATCCCGACATGACCTGGCAGAAGTGGTCCTGGGTCGGCGCGCAGTCCACCCATGGCTGCCTGATCGAAGTCGCTTCGCCCTATGAAAGCCGCAACGACGGCAAGTGGCACCATGCGCCGAACAAGTTCGCCTACAAGGGCCCGGGCGAGCATCCCAGCCACGCCGAAACCGTGCCAATCACGGCAGGCTGAATTGTCCGGGTCAATCGTCCGGATTAAGGGGGACGGGCTGGATCTGGTCGGGGAAGCCTTTGGCGATCCGGCAGCTCCGCCGGTCCTCTTTTTCCATGGCGGCGGACAAAGCCGCAGCGCCTGGCGCGGATCGGCGCGGATTGTCGGTGATGCCGGATTCTACGGCGTGACTTTCGATCTGCGCGGACATGGCGAGAGCAACTGGGCGGCGGACGGAGACTATCTGCTTGAGGCCTACGGACGCGATGTTGAACGCCTGCTTCAGCACTTCGACCGCCCGGTGACACTGGTCGGTGCCTCACGCGGGGGGCAGGCTTCGCTGGTCGGTGGATCGCGGCATCCGGACCGGGTCAGGCTGGTCATGCTGGCCGATGTTGCCCCGATGATGCGCGACGATGGCGTTGACGGCATCCGCGCTTTCTTTGCCGAGGGCGAAGCCGGATTCGAAACGCTCGACCAGGCCGCAGATTCGCTCGCCCGCCATCTGGATCAGCCGCGATTGGGCGAGGCCTCACGCCTCGCCCGCTCGATGCGGCGCGATGCAGCCGGGCGCTGGCACTGGCGCTGGGATCCCGCGACTGGCCATGCCGAATTCCTGCATCCGCCCAGCGAGGGCGAGGCCATTCTGGCTGCGGCAGCCCGGATCACTTCACCTGTCGTGCTGGTGCGCGCAGAACTGAGCCACCTCCTCACCAATGAGGGCGTCGCCCGGTTCCGCGAACTGACGCCACAGCTGCAGGTGGTCATGGCCATGGGCGTCGGTCATATGTTCACGGCTGACCGCAATGACGGCTTTGCCGCCGAACTGCTCGATTGGCTGGCACGGACGCCGGAAAGGATAGCGGCATGACCAGGAGTGCGGCTTTTGTGGTTGGCGCGACCGGCGGGCTTGGCCGGGAGAGCGTTCTGGCACTGGCTAACGAATGGGACGGCGTGGCCATCGGCTATCACTCGAGCGCCGACAAGGCCAAGCAACTGGCGGCAGAACTGGCACCGGGATGCGCAGGCTGGCCAGTTCATTGCGATCTGACCGATAGCGCATCTGTTGGCGCCGCAATTGCGGGGGCGAAGGCCCATTTCGGGCAGATCGGCACCGTGGTTTTCGCGTCTGGCGTCGCAATTGAACAGCCCTACGTCAGCAAGATCGATGAAGCGCAATGGCGGGAGGTGATCGAAACGGAAGTGATCGGCCTGACCCGCGTCGTGGCGGCCGCTCTGCCGGTGTTCCGGGAACAAGGCGGCGGCAATTTCGTCATCGTGGTTTCGGTCGCCAACTATGCTTTTCCGCCGGGAGACGCCCTGTCATCAGTCCCAAAGGCGGCCATGGAATCGCTGGGCCGCGCGATCGCAAAGGAAGAGGGGCGCAATGGCATTCGCGCCAACATGGTTGCTCCCGGCATTATCGATGCCGGCCTTGGGGCAAGCTATCTCCAGACCATGTACACACCGCAGATCTGGGAAGCCCAACGCAAGAAAATCGCGCTGCAATCGTTTGGATCAGGCGCGGACATTGGTGAGGCTGTGGCCTTCCTTGCCTCTGATCGAGCGCGATACATCACCGGGCAAACTTTGATCGTAGATGGAGGATTCAGCCTGTGAGCCAAGCCAACCATGCCCGTGTCATCGCATTTCTCGATGATTTCCACGTCGAGGGAACACCTGACTTCGCCAAGCTGGCAAGCTATTTTGCCGAGGATGGCTATTACCAACCGCTGGTTCCGGCAACCAGCCGGATCGTCGGCCGCACCGCCATCGCCGCTGCGCTCGAAAAGCAGTACCAGACCTATTACGAATGCCGCTGCGAAATTCATGCGTCGGCGGCGATGGGGCCGTTCGTCTTCACCGAGCGCACCGATCACGTCACCTTGCACGCAGCGGATCGCAAGGTCGGATCGCGGGTCTGCGCGGTCTTCGAACTGAACGATGCCGGGCTGATCATCGGCTGGCGCGAATACTGGGATACCGGCGATGTCATGCGCCAGATGGGCGTGAGCGCCGAAGACGTCATGGCGGCGATGTAGGATGATCACGCTCCACCACCTCAACAATTCGCGTTCGCAGAAAATCGTCTGGCTGCTGGAGGAACTGGAACTGTCCTATGAACTGGTCAGCTATCAGCGCGATCCCGTGACGCTGATGGGCCCGCCAGCGATCAAGGCGCTGCATCCGCTCGGCAAGTCGCCAGTGCTGGACGAGGACGGCTGCCTGATCAGCGAATCGGGGGCGATTACCCAGTATCTGCTGTCACGCTATGGCGAAGGGCGCCTCGCGCCTGATCCGGCCGGGCCTAGCCAGATGCGTTTTCTGGAATGCCTGTACTTCGCCGTTTCAGCGGGCATGAACCCGGTGATGTTCAAGGTCTATGCCCGGGCGTTCAATCTGGTTGACGAGCCGATCGACCTCGCCGCCACGGCAGAGCTTGAGCAGGCGCTCGGTTATATCGACACGCTACTGGGGGACCAGACCTGGCTGATGGGGGATCTGTTCACTGCCGCCGACATCCAGATGAGCTTCATTCCCGAGCTGGCCAAGGCGGTGGGCGCTTTCTCGGGCCATCCGACGATCACCGCATGGCAACAGCGGCTCTATGCCCGCCCCGCCTTCCACCGCGCCATTGCCCGCGGCGGTGCCTACGACTTTGCCCAGCCCATCTGACCTGAGGTTCACGACCATGGAAACAAAAATCCGTTCGATCTACGCGCTCTGGAACGCGCAGGACCGCGATGGCGTTCTGGCGGCTTTTCAAACGCTTGGCCCCGAAGGCTTCACCATCGAATATGTCGGCAGCGAACCGCTGGAAGGCACGCAGGCCATTATCGACATGTGGGAGCAATATGCCGGCTCCTGCACGACCGATGTGGTGACACTGCTGGTCAACGGCAACGAAGCCGCCGCCCTGATCCACAACAACCTGAAGCAGGATGACGGGATCGTGACGATGCCCAGCATCGAGACCTACAAGGTGTCCGACGGCGTTCTGGAAGTCCGTTATTTCCACCAGACTGCCTAAGTCCAGGAACCGGATACGAAAAAGGGGAGGCCCGAAAGCCTCCCCCCTCCTCCTCTCCAGAAGCTGAAAAGTCTTACTTGTAAGGGTCAACCGGCTGCGGCGCCTGAATCACTTCCAGATCGATCAGCATCGAAAGTACGTCCGAGATCGAATAGATGTGGACGATCTTGTCGCCTTCGAACTTGATCCAGCTGAACCATAGCACATCAAGCTGGTTGCCGGTCGGCTCCACACCCATGTAGGGACCGCCGGTGTGCTTACCGTGGTGATGGCACAGCACGCAGATTTCATCGTCACCGTTACCCCAGGCCTTCAACGTGCGATAAAGGCTCGGCGGGAAAGTTGTGTAGAGCGCCTTGGGCGAGGTCGACCATTCCGCAAACGTGCCCAGATCGGGACGGTTCGGGTTATCATAGGTCATCTTTTCGGTGTTCATGTAGCGATCGAAACCGCCCCAGTCGCCAGCGTTGAGCGCGACGTGCAGGTCCATCCACTGGTTCACCATGAAGGCCTGGCGTTCGGTCAGCCCACCCGTAATTTCGGCGCGCTTGGCGGGCGAAAGGGTGAAATCTTCAAGCGTAAAAGGCGGAAGGCGTCCGGCCATAAGGTATCTCCATAGTTAGGCCGACGAGTAGCGGCATGGGCTTGATCGATCACAGGCAAGTGACCGCATTCGAATGTGCTTTTCCGGTCTGCTGCCCCGAGTGCAACCTACCATTGGGAAGGCCTTCGATTTTGCCTGCCTGATAGCACAAGCTGAAACAACGACAGCTGCGGAGAGGCAGAATCATGGCACTTTCACTGGGCGAAATGTCCGACCGGTTCGAGATTCAGGATCTTCTGGTCGGCTACTGCTATGCCGTCGATGACAAGGATTTTGACGCGCTCGACCAATTTTTCACCGAGGATGCGGTAATTGATTACAGCGAAATGGTTGGAGTCAAAGGGTCGCTGGCGGAAATCAAGGCCTTCCTGCGGGCCAGTCTTGGCCCCATTCCCATGGCCCAGCACGCGGTGATGACCACGCAATACAAGTTTGACGGCGACACTGCCGAGACCCGTACCGTTTGCCACAACCCGATGGTCGTCCCCGGCGATGACGGGCAGCCTCAGGCCATTTTCTTCGGTCTCTGGTACATCCACCAGTTCCGCAGGACGGCCCAGGGCTGGCGGATTTCCAGCCTCTACGAAAAGAAATGCTACAATCACAACCTGCCTGACCATGTGAAGGCAATGACGGTATGAAAGTGCTGAACCGCCTGCTGGCGATGGTCCTGCTGCTGCTTGCGGGTAGTCTGTTCTGGATCGGCGGCCAATTGCTGCTGGCTGGTGGTTCACTCTATTACATGCTGGCCGCAATGCTGCTGGCAGGCACGGCATGGCTGTTATGGAAGCAGTCTGCCAAGGCGCTTCAGGTTTTTGCCGCGCTCTGGGCAGGCACACTGCTCTGGGCGATCTGGGAAAGCGGCCTGAATGGCTGGGCTCTTGCTGGCCGGCTGGGATTGCTGACCGGAATCGGCCTGTGGTTGCTCACCCCATGGGTCAGACAATCGCTTGGCACGGCAAAATCCAGTCCCCTGTCCCGCGCATTGCTTGGGCTGGCATTGGCGGGGATCATCGGCGGCACGGCCTGGATCTTCTGGAACGACCGGATAACCGGCGGCACCGATCTGGCGGGGCTGAACGGTGGGCCAATCGACCCCGCGGCCAAGGACTGGACCAGTTACGGCAATGTTGCAGGCGGCAATCGCTATTCCCGGCTGTCGCAGATCACCCCGGCCAATGTCGGCGCTCTGACAGAAGCCTGGACGTTTTCACTGGGCAAGGAACCCAATGGCGAAGCCGCCCCGTTCGAGGCAACTCCGCTGAAGATTGGCGACAAGCTGTATTTCTGCACCGGCTATAACGATATCATCGCGCTCAACGCAGAGACCGGGAAGCAGGTCTGGCGCTATGCTGCGCATGCAGACACCGAGGGAATTTTCGGCCAGACGTGCCGCGGCGTCACCTATTTCCAGGTTCAAGGCGCGCCGCCCGGAACCCCCTGCGCGGCCATGGTCTATACAGCCACGATCGACAGCCGCCTGCTGGCTGTTGACGCGGAGACAGGCAAGGCCTGCGAGACCTTTGGCGAGGCTGGCGCTGTCAATCTGCTGAAAGGCATGAGCGCCGCACCCAAAGGCTATTACCATGTCACTTCGCCGCCAACGATCATCTCTGGCAAGCTGGTTCTGGGCGGCTGGGTCACCGACGGACAAACGACTGGCGAACCATCAGGCGTTATCAGGGCCTATGACGCGGTAACAGGTAAGCTGGCGTGGGCGTGGGACATTGGCAGGCCCGATCGCACAGGCGAACCTGCGCCTGGGGAAACCTATACCCCCGGCACGCCGAACAGCTGGAGTGTCATGAGTGCAGATCCTGCGCTTGGCCTGGTCTATGTGCCGATGGGCAATGCCACGCCTGACTATTATGGCGGGCATCGCACGGCCGAAATGGACAAGTATTCCAGCGCTGTCGTCGCTCTCGATGGGACAACTGGAAAGCCGCGCTGGCACTTCCAGACGACCCATCATGACTTGTGGGACTACGACGTTGCTTCGCAGCCAGTGCTGGTCGATCTGGCCGACGGCCGCCCCGCCCTGATCCAGCCCACCAAGCGCGGCGAACTGTTCATGCTGGACCGCCGTACCGGCACGCCGATCGCAGAGGTCACCGAACAGAAGGTACCGGTGAGCAACGCAGTGGGTGAGCGATCTTCCCCCACCCAGCCGTTTTCGACCGGCATGCCCAGTTTCCGCGGGACCATGCCCAGCGAAAAGACCATGTGGGGTGTGGCCCTTGTCGATCAGGCATGGTGCCGACTGCGATTCAAAGAAGCCCGGTTCGATGGCCCGATGACCCCGGTGGAAGCTGACAGACCGACCATTACCTGGCCAGGTTCGCTTGGTGGGCACAACTGGGGCAGCATTGCGGTTGACCCGGTCAACAAAATCGCAATCGTCAATTCGTCGCACGTCGTCACCTACAGCCGGTTGATCCCGCGCAAGGCAGCCGATGACATGGGATTGAGGCCCGTCGCCAAGCCGAGTTTCGAGAATGTGGCAGGTCCGGTCGCGCAGGCAGGCACGCCTTATGGCGTATCTGTCGCGCCGTTCCTTTCGCCCCTTGTCGCGCCCTGTACAGAGCCGCCCTATGGCCTGATCAGCGCAGTTGATCTGAATACCCGCAAACTTCTGTGGCAGAAGCCATTCGGCACCATGCGTGACAGCGGACCGTTGCTGCTGAGCACTGGCTTACCGATCCCGATGGGGGTGCCGAATATCGGCGGCTCGGTGGTTACAGCATCGGGCCTGGCTTTCATCGGCGCAACGCAGGAGCACGTGTTCCGTGCCTATGACATCCGCACCGGTCGCGAGCTGTGGAAGGGGCGTTTGCCGGCGGGCGGCAATGCCAATCCCATGACTTACTGGTCCGACACATCGGGTCGCCAGTTCGTCGTTATCGCGGCAGGCGGCCATGGCGGCATCCTCTCGGGCTACAGCGACACGCTGATCGCCTATGCGCTGCCGCGCACTCCCCCAAACTAAGGAAAGAACGCCATGAGCATTGTTGCTGTCGTCACTGGAGCGACGCGCGGACTGGGTCGCGGCATTGCGCGCGGACTCGCATCAAAAGGTGCAACGGTTTGCGTTACCGGCCGAAGTGAAGCCGATCTGGCGAGCGTGTCAGACGAGATTTCGGCGGCAGGTGGCAAGCCGCTGGCGATTGTTTGCGACCACACCGACGATGCGCAGGTTGCCACCCTTTTTGCCCAGGTGAAACAGGACCTGGGCGGGCTGGACATTCTGGTGAACAACGCCGCCGCTGTCTATCCCGAGCTGCTGATCGCACCGGGCGGTTTCTGGGCAAAGCCGCTCAAGCTGATCGACATGATCGATGTCGGCCTGCGGTCAAATTATGTTGCGGCCTGGCATGCGGCTCCGCTGATGATTGCCGCCGGCAAGGGCTTGATCGCCAGCATCTCGTTCTACGGCGCGATCTCCTATTTTCATGGACCCGCCTATGGTGCAGCCAAGGCCGGCACGGACAAGATGATGGCCGATATGGCGGTGGACCTCGCTCCGCACGGGGTTGCCGCGATCTCGCTGTGGCCCGGCTTCATCCTTACCGATGCGGTGCGCGCAATGCCGCCGGAGCACATTCCCGACGACCTTCGCGCAATGCTGCCGCACTGGGAAACCCCCGAATTCACCGGGCTTGTGATCGATGCGCTGTTTCGCGATCCAGAATTGATGGCGCTCAGCGGACAGGCATTGATCGGCGCAGAACTGGGCGAGCGCTATGGTGTGAATGACACGGACGGCAAGCAGCCCATGTCATACCGCACCACGATGGGCGCACCTGCCAAACCCTTCACACCCGCGGAAGGTCATGCAGCATGATCGAAGCCGTTCTGGTCGTACTGACCAAAGCACGCCCGGGCCGCGAGGCTGACCTCGATGACTGGTACACCAACATTCATGTCCGCGATGCCTTGCGCTTTCGCGGTTCGATCACTGCCCAGCGTTTCAGCCGCAGTGCCGACCAGCCGATGGTCCTGCCCGACAGCTTCGACTGGCAGTGTCTGGCGCTTTACGATGTCTTCGATGCCGAGCGCTTCTCGCGTGAGCATTGGGACAATGCGCTGACGTCCCGGATGATGGTGACCGATGCCATCGATGATACTGTGCTGGAAGATTATCACTACTACCCGATCGCTTTCCGCGACAACGATCCCGGCACGCAGCATTCGGGCGGCGTCATCTTGGAACAGATCAATGCTGCACCGGGTCAGGATGCCGAATTGCGCGAATGGTATGCCAGCGAATACCTGCCGCAGGCTGCAAGGCGGCCGGGCGTGAAATCGGCAGGGTTCGCCATGTTCCGCCCCTACGGCCAGATGATCCCTACGACGCCGGGCCACAATTATGTCGGCATCTACAAGGTGAATGACGCCGCGGCATGGGAGGCATGGCGGGAAAGCCCGCTGCTTGCTGGCGCATCCTGCGTCGATCAGGAGAGCCTTCGTATGACCCATTGGGACTGGCTGACCGATCAGCTGACCAAGGATGCCGTGCAGAATCCCACGGCCGCAGGCCTTGCAGCAGAAGAGGCCGCGCGCCTGCGGATGGGAGACCGGGTGCTGACGTCCGGTACCGACAAGTTGGGCGCAGCCTGACCGGCTTAGGGAGCTCTAGCTCTAGCTCCAGACCAGCGGCAGGGAAACCGGCTGAATCATCCCGAGGTGATACTCGATCTCGTGCCCCGGCTTGATGCTGAAGTTCTGGATCCGCCCTACAAACTCCTCGATGGCAATGCGCATTTCACGACGTGCAAGGTGCATGCCCACGCACATGTGCGGACCAAAGCCGAAAGAGACATGACGCGGATTGCGGTCGAACCGGATGATTCCGGGTTCAGGAAACTCCTGCGGATCGCGGCCGGCGAGCGTGGTTGACACCGCCACCTTGTCACCAGGCATCATCGTTACACCGCCGAACTCCGTTTCCCTGGTGCAGGTGCGGAAGGTCGTGACCGCAGCATAGGCCCGCATCATTTCGTCGATGGCATGGGGTATCTGCTTGGGGTTATCCTTCAGATAGGTCTGGTCCTGCGGGTTGCGGGCCAGATGAACAAACTGGTTCCCCATGTTGGTTGAAACCGTGTCGAGTCCGCCGATGAACAGGTTAAAGGCAAAGCCCACCAGTTCATCGTCATTAAGCTTGCGCCCTTCGATTTCTACGCTCAGCGCATAGCTGATGATGTCGCCGCGCGGGTTCTTGCGACGGTCTTCAATCTGCTCACGCAGGAAACCCACGACGTTGCGCGTGGCATCAGCGATCTTCCACATATCCATCTCGTGGAGCAGACCGTACTCCCATTCGAGGAACTGCTTGGTGTTACTGAGCGGGAAATCCATCAGCTCGAGGAACACCTTGATCGGGAATTCAAAGGCAAAATCGGCCATGAATTCGCAGGCTCCCTTGTCGCGAAAGGCTTCGATGTACTCGACCGCATAATTGCGGATGCGGCCTTCCAGCTTCGTCATGGCTGAAGGCGTGAACAGCGGGTTGATGAAGGCGCGATATTTGGCGTGCTCGGGCGGATCGATCTCCACCGGCAAATTGGTCCAGGTATCGCCGATCAGCTTTGAAAAGGGCGAAAAATCCTTGCTCGAAAAGGTGTCGGTGTCGAAATAGATCTTCCGCAAATCTTCCACCCTGCGAACGATCCACGCCGGCGTTCCTCCCGGATAGGCATGAGGCGCATAGAAGATATCCGGCCCTTCATGCACCGCCGAAGCCCAGTCGGAAAACGGATCATCGCGCGTCGTCATTCCGAAAACATAGGGAAACGCACGGACCAACGCGGGCGGGACGTGATCAGGAATAGTCGGTTCCGGAAACTGAATCTGCATCGCGGTGCTCCATGCATTCTGTGATCTTGACGAACAGGGCTGGACAAGGGGTTTGGCCTGCGTCCGCGTTTCCCGACTTTCATTAGGTTCAGCTATTAGCTAACATGACTTTGAACAAGCAGGATGAATTTCTGTAGGTTAGTATGATAAAGATGACTATTGCGAAAAACCGCGAAGTAAAGGCCGATGAATACGCTGATCTGCGCAAGGCTTTGACGATGATTGCGGGAAAGTGGAAGCTGGAGATCCTCTGGCTGCTCTATCACCGAACACATCGCTTCGGAGAGCTGCTGCGGACGATTCCCGGCGTGACCCAGCATATGCTGACCCGGCAATTGCGCGAACTGGAAGCCGATGGACTGGTGACACGCAAGGTCTTTGCCGAAGTCCCGCCGCGCGTGGAATACAGCATGACCGAGGCAACCAAGGCGCTGGAGCCGACCATAAAGTCGCTGATGGAATGGTGGCAGAAATTCGGCAAAGCGGAGTCATGATCCAGACCGCGCTACCAACGCCGCCGCATTTGCACCCCGCGCCGGCGCGCGCGCAATTGCCCTTCACGGACGTCGGGTGAAACTGCGGGAGTATCGGCTGGGAGTTGCGCGCGAAGGTCAACCAGATCGATCAGCCGCAAGCTGGGCTGCGGACCGCTGCTTGCTTCGGTCCAGCGCAGCATGATGGCGCCTTCGCCATTGCCGCCGGGATCTAGCCAGTTGGGCACACCGGGATCTTCCAGCGCGATCACTGCCCGGAACCGGCCATCGCTATCGATCCGCGCCTGACCGCCGTTAAGGCTGGACTGGTGGTTCATCCAGTCCACGCTGTTCCACAGCATGTCGGACAACTGCACGTTCCAGTAGCGGACGTGATCCGGCAATTCGGTTTCCAGCAGCAGAACCTTTCCCGGTTCCAGCCGGAACAGTCCCTGATAATAATGCTGGCCTTGCACGCCGCCCTGACCTGCCCAATCATCGTGCTCCAGGCGGTTCCACAGCCCCTTCGCGCGCTGAGCGGCAATGAAACCAAGTGCCATGCCGGACAAGCGCTTAGGATAGGCCGCAAGCGCAGTGAGGCGCTCGGCAATGTCGGAAGCGGAACGGCGGCGCGGGTGATGGGCCTTGTCGATTCGCTCGATGGCGATGCGCGCTTCGCGGCCCGAGCCCCAGTCATAGCTCGCCTGACGCAGCGACAGCGAGCGGGCGGAAGGATCAAGATGGTGCCAGTCACCAGACCAGTCAGCCGGCTTCTCAGCGCTGAGCAGTAATGAAAAACGCCCATCCGCATCCAATGTCAGCCGATCGAAGTCCAGCAGGCCCAAGGAAGGCCCCGGCTTGTCCATGACCCCCAGCCCGCCAGCTGCGATGTCCATCAACAGGAACAACCCCTCGCCGCGCTCACCGGTCAAAAGATAGCTGCCGGCACCATCAATTGTTGCCGTGCCGTAGTTGTAATCGGGATTCGTGCCGACACAGTGCAGATGCGTGCTGACGGCGGGGACGAAATCAGGGAAATCGGCATCGGCAAAGGCAGTGAACCAGCCCGATGCGAGCGTCATCCAGAACAGGCGCTCTGCTTCTGCTGCGGCTTGCGGATCAGCGGGATCGGCCAGCAGGCCAAGCAGTTCGGTCGTGCCGCTGAACGCGGCGATCCGTTCTTCCCATGCGGTCATATATAGTCACCGTAAGCTGCTATATAGTCGCTATAAACCGACTCGACCTGCTCGCGGGTCAGGCCATAATCCGCCAGCTCATATTTATGCTGGCCGTGCTTGTCAGATGGGTTTGCCGCCCACCAGTTACTGACCGCCTGCTGTGTTTCAGCCGAGAAATCCATGCCCGCATGGTCATAGACACTGCGCACCGCCGCCACCGGATCGGCAACGATATCCTTGAAGCGCAGATCGAGCACTTTCACCTGCGGATTGGCCTTGCGCCATGCCATCGAAGCGACCTGCCCGTCATGCCACAGATGCAGCAGTTCCTGCCCCAACGCGGCGCGATCAATCGTTTCGAAGCTGACACAGCGGATCACTTCGATAAGGCGCGAGATCGAAGCCATCACCGTAACCGGATCGCGGTGCGGCTGAACCAGTACAGCATCGGGATAGGCGGCGAACAACTCGGGAAGATGATAGGCGTGCTCCTGCACTTTCAGCACCCAGCGGTCGCGCGGATTTTTCCACGACAAGTGCTGAAGCCACATCTTGTGGACCTGATACCCGAAACGCGTGTCAGCCTGCCGGTACCATTCATAATAGCCGGGCAGGCTGAACAGCATCGTCGGGTTGATCCCTTGGAACGCAGTTTCCAGGATCATCCCGCATTCCTGGGGGATGCGCGCGCCGATAGGGTGCGCCTTCAGCACGTCGGCCCATGCCCCGGTGAAATTGGCCGCGACATAGGCATCGAAGCCGGCTGCGCGCGGATCGGTGTCGAAGGTTGCCGCTTCCGGCGGCGGTGACGGCGCGGCAACTTCCCACTGCAGCGGCGTACGCACCTTGGCATCGGCGCCGATCAGGGAGTGCAGGATCGATGTTCCGCAGCGCGGCAGGCCAAGGATAAAGACCGGTCGATCGATCCTGACCTCGGCGATCTCCGGATGAGCGGCGCGATCTGCGACGATCGCCGCGAGCCGCGCCAGGTTATCGCGAAATTGCGCCAGCGCGCGCTCCCTGCCTTCGGCAGTCAAACCGGTTTCCATATCAAGCGCGGTCAGCGCGGCTGACAGGCCCGGGTATGTTCCCGAGGCGATTTCGCCGCTCAGTCCCGCTTCGGCGAGCATCTCTTCTGCTGTTATCATGCCCGAAGGCTACGACGGCAAAATGCGCCCTCACCCGTCTTGAGATAGGGGCGGACACCATGCCGTGCGTCAATTCACTGTGACCGGGAGAACCGGCGATGATGCTTGATCTGAACCAAGTCTACAATCTGCGCGGCAAAGCCGTGATCGTTACCGGCGCGGCACAGGGCATGGGCGAAGCCATGGCGCGCGCCTTTGCCGGAGCAGGCGCGAAGGTGATGCTGGCGGATATCAGCGGCGATCAGGTTGCATCCGTGGCAAAGGACATAGGCGGCGATGCCGTGGCCAGGGCTGTGGACATGGCAAGCGAGGCCAGCGTCGTTGCTCTGGTCAAAGCGGCGCGGCAGCATTTCGGGCGGCTGGATATTCTGGTCAACAACGCGGGCGTGCAGCACCGCCGAATGCTGGAAGATACCGATCTGGCCTATTGGGACCAGACGCTCGACATCAATCTGCGCGGGGTCATGCTGGCAATGCGAGAAGCCGTGGCGGTCATGCGAGCGGACGAGACAAAGGGGGCGATCGTCAACATTGCCTCGAACAGCGCGTTTCATCCGATGGCGCCCAGCCTGATGGCCTATGCAGCAAGCAAGGCGGGTGTCGTCTCGCTGACCCGTTCGGCGGCCATGGAAGTCGCCAGTGACGGGATTCGCGTCAATGCCGTGTGCCCAGGCAACACGACCACGCCAGGTCAAGGCGCGGCCAGCGGTCCGGGTTTTCCGCCTGAAGTCATCGCCAGGTTCATGCCGCCGCTCGGCCGCCCCGGCCGGCCCGAGGAAATCGCCGCCGCCGTCCTTTTCCTCGCTTCCGACGCGGCAAGCTATATTACCGGCCAGACGCTGATAGCCGATGGTGGACACCTGATCGGATAGGGATGCAGCGTGGCTGAGATCTATGATTACATCGTCGTTGGCGCGGGCTCTTCGGGCTGCGTGCTGGCGAACCGCCTTTCGGAAAATCCGGCCAACCGCGTGCTGCTGCTGGAGAGCGGACCGGACGACAAGAGCCCGCTGATCCGCATGCCGCGCGGTGTGGGAAAGCTGCTCGATCCGGCCAATCGGCATGTCTTCGCCTATCCGGTAACGCCGGCGGGAAACCAGCCGCAGGAACTGTGGCTGAAGGGTCGGACGGTCGGCGGATCAAGCTCGATCAACGGCATGGTCTATATGCGGGGAAGCCCGCAGGACTATGACGATTGGGCCAAGGCGGGCTGCACCGGCTGGGGTTGGGACCGGATCGGCGCGCAATACCTGAAGCTCGAAGACCATGTGCTTGGCACTGATCAATGGCGCGGCACCGGCGGGCCGCTCAAGATTTCACGCTACCCCAAGGGCAATCCGCTGTGCCAGGCGATCCTTGATGCGGCCGGTGAACTGGGCGTGCCAGAGGTTGAAGACGTCAACCATACCGATGTCGTCGCCGATCAGGGCATGGGATACCAGACGGTCACGACCTTCAAGGGCAAGCGTTTCTCCGCCGCCCGCGCCTTCCTCGATCCGGTTCGCGGACGTCCCAACCTTGATATTCTGACGGGGGTGCGCGCAGAAAAAATCCTGTTCGACGGCACTCGGGCCAGCGGCGTGCAATTGGCGGATCGCACCGTCCTGTGCCGCGGCGAGATCATCCTCAGCGCCGGTGCCGTCGAATCGCCCAAGCTGCTTGAATTGTCCGGCATCGGGGACAGCGAACGCCTGAAAGCCCTCGGCATCGAAACGGTGGTCCATAGCCCGCTGGTTGGCGAAAACCTGCGCGAGCATCGCTATATGGCGATGGACTGGCGCGTAACCGGGAACAGTTCCAACCAGAAGCTTCAGGGAATGGGCCTGATCGCTTCCGTACTTCGCTATTTCCTGTCCTCCAGCGGCCCGATGACTGATGCGGCGCATGAAGTGGGCGGCTTCATCAAGACCCGTCCCGGCCTTGACCGGCCCGACGCGCAGATCGGCTCGATGCTCGTGACAATGGGCGTCAATGCTTCCGGGCAGGTCTATCTCGACAAGTTCCCGGGCATGCGGGTGCTTGGCTATTTCACCCGGCCGGAAAGCCGGGGCTGGACGCATATCACCTCCGCTGACACAGCTTCGATGCCGGACATCAATGCCAACCATTTTGCCGAGGATGTGGATCGGCAGACCGCGCTGGACCTGTTCAAATGGCTTCGTCGTCTGGGACAGCAGCCCGCCTTGTCCAACTGGATTGTCGAGGAAGTCGGCGCAGGCGCGGAAATGCATAGCGATGAAGCGATCCTTGCCAACCTGCTCAAGCTGGGCGGCACCAGTTTTCACATCGCCGGAACGGCAGCGATGGGCGCGGACGATGCCAGCGTGCTCGATCCGCAATTGCGCGTCCGCGGGGTCGACGGCCTGCGCGTTTGCGACACCTCCATCATGCCGACGCTCGTTTCCGGCAACACCAACGCCCCCGCCATGGCCATTGCCATGAATGCGGCGGACATGATCCTTGCGAAAGAACCTGCCTGATGACCATTCCCTATACCAATATCACCCAGTTGTTCATCAATGGTAGCTGGGTTGCTCCCGAAGCCGGCAGCGAAGAGGTGATCAATCCGGCGACGGGCGCGGTGATCGGCCACGCGCCGCTGGCCAGCGTGGCCCAGATCGAAGCGGCCATCGGTGCTGCTCGTCAGGCGTTTGATCACGGCCCCTGGCCCACCATGACCATGGATGAACGCGCCAACGTGATGCAGCGCATGGTCGATGCCCTGCGCGCCCGTCAGGCTGATATTGCTGCGCTGATCGTGGCAGAGGTGGGCTGCGCCCAGCACATCACGCACGGGATGCAGGTGGCCAATCCGATCAACCATCTTGTCGCCGCCATTGCCACGGCCCGCCGGGAGGAATCCGAGCGGCTTCCCATCGACATTACACCCAACATGTTCATTCCCGGCGGTCCGCAGTCAATCGGCGGCACCACGGTGGTGCGGGAACCGTTCGGCGTGGTCAGCGCAATCACTGGCTACAATTTCCCCTTCCTGCTCAACCTCGCCAAGATTGCCCCTGCTTTGCTGGCCGGGTGCACTATGGTGCTCAAACCGTCGCAGTTCACGCCCTATTCGGCGCTGCTGTTTGGCGAGATCAGCGAGGAAATCGGCCTGCCCGAGGGCGTGCTCAATATCGTCACCGGGGGCATCGCCGAAGGTCAGGTGCTGTGCACGGACGAACGCGTGGACATGGTCACTTTCACCGGATCGGAAGGGGTCGGCGCGGCGATCATGGCGCAGGCCGCGCCGACGCTGAAGAAAGTACACCTCGAACTCGGCGGCAAGTCCGCGATGATCGTGCGTCACGATGCCGATGTGCAGCGCGCGGCCGCGATGGCCGTGGGCTTTCTCTCGGTCAATGCCGGCCAGGGCTGCGCCATCCCGACGCGGTTGCTGGTGCACAACTCCATCCGCCCAGCCTTTGCCGCTGTGGCCAAGGCAGTGGCGTCACAGATCAAGGTGGGCGATGCCTCGGACCCCACGGTTACCATGGGGCCGCTGATCCGCGAGAGCCAGCGCAACAAGGTCGAGCACTACATCGCATTGGGCAAGGCAGCCGGAGCGACCCTGCTGTGCGGCGGCGGCAGACCTGCTGGTCTGGAAGGCGGCTTCTTCACCGAGATGACGCTGTTCGACGATGTCACCAACGACATGGCTATCGCTCAGGACGAAATCTTCGGACCTGTCGGCTGCATCATCGGCTTTGATACCGATGATGAAGCAATCGCCATCGCCAATGACTCGCGATATGGCCTTAACGGCGCGGTCGAGACCGCCGATGCCGCCACCGGCTATGCCATGGCCATGCGCATCCGCGCAGGGAGCGTTTCACTCAATGGCGGCACCGGAACGATGAGCTATGCCCCTATCGGCGGCTACAAGCGCTCGGGCGTCGGGCGAGAATACGGTCCGAACTGGCTACGCGAATACCAGCACGAAAAGTCGGTGTTCTACCCGATCGGATAATTCCCCTTACAACCCCTGCGCCACCCCAAGCACACCGTCTGCAAAGCACTCCATAGCGGCCTCGCGCTGGGCTGGATCACCGATCCCCCAGGCGAGGTCAACCACCCCTACCCCGCAATCGCGGATCGCTTCCATTTTGCCTTTGAGCGTTTCGGGGCCGCCGACAAAATAGGGCTCCAGAACCAGCGGCACCACCGGTGGACCGCCCATTGTCTTTTGCTGGATTTGCGCCTGTTCGGCCATTTTCTGGCCGAAAAACGCGCCCATCTCGTCCATCGCCCTGGCATCGCTTTCCGCCGCATAGGCAATCCCGCGATAGATGACCTGCTCTGGCCCCGGCTGCCATCCGGCGCTCGCTGCCTCGGCCTGATAGAGCTTCACCCAGTCGCGCACCACCTCTGGCGGGGCAAACGAAAAGGCAATGCCCATGCGGCGGGCAGCAGCGAAGCGCACCGATTCATCGCTGTTGCCTGATCCGAAGATCGGCGGATGCGGTGCCTGAACGGTTTTTGGCCAGACCGAGACTGTGCTGAACTGATACTGCGCGCCGTGCCAGGCAAAGGGTTCGTCCGAAGTCCATGCCTTGATGATCAGGTCGATGCCTTCCTGCGTCATCGCGCGGGTCGCGGCGGCATCGGTGTCGTAGGTCTGGTGTTCATTCGGCGTGCCGCGCAGGAACAGCACGATCAGACGTCCGCCGCTGAGCATATCGACCATCGCCAGTTCCTCGGCGAGGCGGACCGGATTTGACAGCGGCACCAATGGCCCGAGCAGCGCGATCTTGGCGCGGCTGGTCACCTGCGCCAACGCGCCCGCCATCACGCAGGGATTGGGCGTCATGATATAGGGCGCGTAATGATGTTCCGACAGGCTGACCCAGTCAAAGCCCAGCTCATCCGCCTTGCGCGCCATGGCGAGGCTGTGGGCGAACGATGCCTGCGCCACATCCGGCCTGCAATAGGCAGGCTCTGCCGGCCAGATTTCAAGGCCGGGAGCGGGCCCATCGTAACCCGTCATGCAAAGACTTGATATCAGCATATCGCCACTTCTCCCAAGCCTGCTGGCTAATGCGGATTGGCCGCGAAACCCCCTATCCAAAGAAGGGCCACGTCCGCTCCGCGCAAACTAGACTCCCGGCAACACCGAGAAGAGGAAGCTGGGGATGAATCAGGCGGTTCGTGTCGGAACGGGTCTAAGCGCGCAGGATGAGCGTGCAATCACCGCCGTGCTGATCGCCTATGCCACCGGGATCGATCAGCGTGACTGGCCCCTGTTCCAATCGCTGTTCACCTTCGATTGCGAGGTAGACTACGGCGGCTTTGGCAAGTGGCACGGCGCAACCGCCATCACCGAATACATGAAGCAGGCGCACGCCGATATTGGCCCGACCCTGCACCGGATCAGCAATATCGAAATTCACTCTGCGAGTGGCGGGGTCCTTGCCCGGTCCTATGTCGATGCCTTGCTGACGCCGATGAACGTCGGTGGCCCCACTCACCGCGGCGTTGGCTATTACGATGACCAGTTCGCCCGCACAGGCAGCGGCTGGCAGATCGCCAGACGCCAGTTTCACGCCGTCCTGCTTGATTGAAAGCTCTGACATGACCAGCCTTGCCGGAAAAAATGCAATCGTCACGGGGGCGTCTTCGGGCATTGGTGCCGCAACGGCCCGCAAGCTTGCTGCGGCCGGAGCGAATGTCATGCTGGTGGCGCGCCGGCGAGATCGGCTGGAGAAGCTTGCCGCCGAGCTGGGTCCTGCAGCGACTACCCTTGAGCTGGATCTTGGCGGCGCTGATGCAGCGCAAGCCTTGCTTGATGCCGCCACTTCGCGCTTCGGGAAGACGGATATTCTGATCAACAATGCCGGAATTCTGCGCACCAGCCATGTCGATTCCTTCGATCTGGCCGAACTCGAGCCGCTGATTACCATCAACTACACCACAGTGGTTCGCACCAGTCTGCTTTTTGCCCGTCAGATGAAGGCCAATGGCGCAGGACAGATCGTCAATCTCTCCAGCATCGGCGCCAGCCTGACTGCTGCGGGTACTGGCGTCTATGGCGGGCTCAAGGCGGCGCTGGAGCGGTTCACCGATGTCTTGCGGATCGAACTGGCAGGCAGCGGCGTGCGCGTCGGGCTGATAGCGCCCGGCACGACCACCACCGAAATCTTCGCCGACATGAAGCAAAAGGGGCAGCCGGGCTGGGATGAATTCATTCCGCCAATGGTGCCCGATGACATTGCCAAAGCCGTGTTGTTCATGTGCGAGCAGACCGGTAACGCCAATGCCGCGCGGATGCACATCTACGCCACTTCGGAGGGCTTCTGATCAGTCCAGCCTGCCATAGGCAGACATATCGAAAGACTTGAACGGTTCACCCCTGCAGACCTTGCCGATCCAATCGGCATCCATCAGCGCAGCGCGGCCGATGGCGACCAAATCGAATTCGCCGGCGCCGAAACGGCGGGCTACTTCGTCCAGATTGTCGATCGATGCGGTCGGTTCCATGAATGAGCTTTGCAGGTCCTTGTCAAAACCGATACCGCCAACGGTCATGACCGGCTTGCCGGTCAGCTTACGCACCCAGCCTGATAGGCCCATGTCCGAACCGCCAAACGCAGGTGCGTCAAAATGGCGGGTCGAAACGTCAAAGATATCGACGCCGGAATCAGCCAGTGCGCTGGTGATCATGGACAGTTCTTCAGGGGTCTCCGCCAACCTTGCGCCATAGTCCTGCAGCTTCCATTGCGAGAAACGGTAGATGATCGGCTTGTCTGCAGGGATCGCCCGGCGAACCGCCCGCACCACTTCGCGCGCCAACCGGGTGCGGCGCAGCCGGTCTCCGCCCCACTGATCGCTGCGATGGTTGGTTTCGGCCCACAGGAAACTATCGAGCAAATAGCCGTGCGCACCGTGAAGCGCGATGGCATCGAAACCCAGGTGATGCGCCTGCGCCGCAGACCGGGCAAAACCTGCGATTATGTCGGCAATTTCGGAATCGCTGGCCGGAACACCTGGAGCCTTCACCGCTTCGAGATAGTCCGGCGGAACCATCGCCTTGTCGAAAGGCCCCCATACGCCCGACGGGCTGATCGAAGATGCCTCTGGGTGCGGGCCGGTTCCGGCAAGGCGGATCGGCCCCATGTGCCACAGCTGCGGCGCAATCTTGCCACCAGCAGCATGGACGGCATCGACGATGGACTTCCAGCTGGCCAGTGCCGCTTCGCCATACATTACGGGCAGCGCCGGGCCGCCGGTCGTTCCATCTCCCAATGCTGCGGGATGATCCGGGCCGACGCCCTCGGTGATCACCAGCCCCATTTTCGCCCGGCGTGCATAGTAATCGGCAGCCTCCGGCACGGGCACGCCGCCAGGACTGAAATTGCGCGTCATCGGCGACATGACAAAGCGGTTCGCCGTGGTCAGCGAACCACAGGTAAAGGGCGTAAACAGCGGTTCCAGCTCGTGTCGCATCGTGTCCTCACGCAAACATGAGTTGCCACCTCGGCGCGATTGCGCGGGGCCGGACCTTCCGCAAGACAGGGGATGACGACTTGCCCTCAGTCAAAAGATCCTTCGCAGCGGCTTGATCTCGATCAAGCCTGACCCGCCCGAATTGGGGGATTGCTGCCGGCAGGATTGGGAGGGACGATATGCCGGAACTGGCTGCCACGATCGAAAGCGACAAACTTGGAGACCTGCTCGAACAGTCTCTCTATGCCGTGGCCGAAGCGGGTGAGGACATTACGCCGCATTTCTTTGCGCGCTTTTTCGCCTGCCATCCCGATCAGCAAGCCATGTTCTTTCAGCCGTCTGTGTCCTGCGGAGCGATGGTGAGCGAGATACTCGAAAGTCTCATCGCGCTTTCGACCAAGGAAAGCTGGGTCGATACCTCGATCCACAACCTCGTCATTGCCCATCGCTGCTATGGCAACTTTTCTCTGCCACTCTACGCAGAACTGCTCGATCTGTTTGTCGAGACCTTGGCAGATTTGGCGGACGAGCGCTGGTCAACAGATTATGAGGCAGCGTGGCGGCAGGTTACGGCAGACCTTTACCGGCTGATCGCCCATGCACACTAGGATCACGCAGGCACGACCTTGATCGCAGCTTGCGGACAGGCATCGGCCCCTTCGCGCGCGAGATCTTCCATGCCGTCAGGCACGATTTCGTCATCAACATAGACGATGCCGTTCTCATCCAGCTTGTAAACATCGGGGCAGATATCGGCGCAGACGCCATAGCCGCAGCACGCCGGCTTGTTGATCACTACCTTGAGCTTGCCCTCTCCAGACATGCCAAAACTCCTCTCATCCAAACTTTGATATGCAACTTACACCTTGAACATATTTCATTCAATATGTATAACGCGAATCAACGAGAAAAAACGACCTGAGGAGAAGATCACCATGCTGCAGCAAGCAAGCCTGGTCCTGCGAGACGGAACCACCCTCGACGATCTGATTATGCGAGACACCAATGAGGTGTCGCTGCGCGTGATGACCGACGAAGAGCTGTATTCCCATGAAATGGAGCGGATCTTCGCCAAGACTTGGCTGTTGCTGGGGCATGAGAGCGAAATTCCCAAGTCCGGCGATTTCATTGTCCGCGACATGGCGGAAGACAACGTCATCATTGCGCGTGATCGCGACGGCAACGTCAATGTTTCGCTGAACGTCTGCCCCCATCGCGGCATGCGCGTCTGCCTGGGAGAGGCAGGCAACAAGCCGATTCACCAGTGCATCTACCACGGCTGGGCCTTCAAGCCGAACGGCGACTTCATCGGCGCACCTGTCGAGCGCGAGAAGATGCACGGCAACAATGTCGACAAGGCGACGCTGGGCCTGAAGAAGGCGCGCGTCCACCTCTATGGCGGGCTGATCTTCGCCACCTGGAACATCGAAGGGCCCTCGTTCGACGAATATCTCGGCGACATCAAATACTACATGGACCAGTTGTTCTGCCGCACCGACAACGGGCTGGAACTGCTCGGCCCGCCGCAGCGCTTTGTCCTGCCGTGCAACTGGAAGGTGCCGGGCGAACAGTCTGGCTCTGACGGTTTCCACACCCTCACCCTGCACCGAAGCCTCATGGAAGGGGGTGTCATGGGCGGCACGGCAGAATCGATCTACGATCAGGCTCCGGGCATGTACGGCGTTGATGTATCGTGCGAGCAGGGACATTCGCTGCGCTGTCTTGAGGCGGAAAAAACCTTCAAGATGTTTGCCGACGTGCCGTTTGAAGGCAAGTCTGTGGAGGAACGGCTCAACCTGCTGACGCCCCCGGGCATCACCAAGGAAATGATCCCGCAGCTGTTCCGGAACCTTTCCGCCGATCAGGTGGAACAGCTGGCGACCATTCCGCCGCAGGTGGGCGGCATGTTCCCCAACATCCTGATCGCCTTCATCTTCGCGCCGCGCACCGATGGCGGATCATCGGGCGCACTGGCGCTCCATACCTATGTGCCGAGAGGCCCGAACCAGGTCGAGTTCGTCAACTTCATCTTTGCAGAGAAGGATGCACCCGAGCAGATGAAGCGCGATATGCTGCAGAACTCGATTCAGCAGACCGGCACTTCAGGGACGATCGAGCAGGATGACGCCGACGTCTGGCCGGTTATCATGCGCAACGCGCGCGGCGGCGTGAGCAAGCATATGACGCTGAAATATCAGGCGCTGCACGGCCATGAACGCCCCGAAGGCTGGAAGGGCGGCGGACTGCTCTATCCCGGATTTACCAAGGACGACACCCAGTGGAACTGGTGGATGGCCTATCACAAGCTGATGAGCGAAGTCTGAAAAGCACGCTCGTTGCGCTGAGAGGAGTGAGACATGACCTGGGTTACCAAATCGACCGCTGCCCCCGATTCCACGACCATCCTGCGCGGGCTTTCCTCGCGCAAGCGGGTGCCGCTCGGCTCGGCAGTGTACAATCGCCTGCTTGAAACGCTTTATGACGAAGCCGCAGCTCTCGACGAGCGCCGGTTCGATGACTGGATCGCCATGCTTTCTGCCGATCTGGTCTATCAGGCCCCGATCCGCATGACCCGCACCGGGGTGAACCGGGATCGCGACGTGATGCGGACCATGTTCCACTTCGACGACGATTATACCTCGATCCTGATGCGGACCGGCCGCTTGCAGAAGAGCGCATGGGCCGAAGATCCGCCATCGCGTTGCCGCCGCTTCATCACCAACGTTCGCGTTGGCGAGTGCGAGACTGCAGGCGACTACGAAGTCGTCAGCTACCTCTATCTTGAGCGCAGTCGCGGTGACAATCCGCACAATGAGCAACTCACTGCGGAACGCCGCGACGTGTGGCGCGATGTCAACGGTGCCTATGTCCTCGCCCGTCGCGAGATCATTGTCGACCAGTCGGTGCTCGGCATGTCCAACCTCGCGGTCTTCCTCTAAGTTCGATGGCGGGCGGGTCCCCACCCTCTATTGTCGTGGTTGGCAGCGGGCTGGCCGGGTTCGGCGTTCTGCGCGAGCTGCGCCGGCTCTCGCCCGATGCCAAGCTGACTCTGGTGACGATGGAGGATGGCCATTTCTATTCGAAGCCTGCGCTTTCAACAGCGCTCGCCAAAGAGAAGACGGCCGACACGCTGATCACCTCGAATGCCGGGAAGATGGCCCTGCAGCTGAAGCTGGACGCCCGCACCGGCCGGCAGGCTGAGGCAATCGACCGGGCCGGCAAGGCGCTGCTGACCACGGGGGGGCCGGTGCCTTATGACGTGCTTATCCTGGCGACAGGGGCCATTCCCGTCCGTCCGCCAATCGAGGGCGAAGCCGCCCACCGCGCCATCGCGGTCAATCAGCTCGATCACTATGCGCGGTTCCGCACCGAACTGCCCGATGGCGCGCGCGTCCTCATCATGGGTTCCGGGCTGGTCGGCACCGAATTTGCCAATGACCTGATCTCCACGGGATACAAGCCGGTGGTGGTGGATATGCTGCCGCTCCCGTTGGCGCAGCTGGTGCCGCCGCCGGTGGGCGAAAAGGTGCGAGATGCCCTTTCTGCTCAGGGTGTGGAATGGCACCTCGGCCGGAAAATCACCGCGATAGGCTATCGCGGAGGCGTCCCGGGTTATGTCGCCACTCTGGACGACGGCACGATGGTAGAGGCTGACCTTGTCCTGTCGGCAGTCGGCCTGCGCCCCAATGTGAAGCTGGCCGCAGAGGCCGGACTGGACATCGGACTTGGTATCAAGGTCAACGAATATGGCCAGACCAGCGATCCGCACATTTTTGCCATCGGTGATTGCGCCGAATATCAACACGGCCTTTCGGCCTATGTCACGCCGATCATGGCAGCGGCACGGGGGATCGCACCGTCTGCGCTGGGTACGCCCACCGAGATCCGCTTTCCGCCGCTTTCGGTCCAGGTGAAGACCACGCTGCTGCCGATCAACCTGCTGCCTCCGCCGCGCAGTGCCAAAGGCGAATGGCGCTGCCTTGAAGACGATGCAAAGGGATCAAAGCACCTTTTCGTCGATACAGGCGGGATCGTGCGCGGTTACGTGCTGACACAGGACAAGTGCGAAGAACGCATGGAAATGGACGCAAAAGTGGGAGGGACTGCATGAGCCGCTTGCTCGAAGGTAAGGTCGCGATTGTCACCGGCGGGGCCAAAGGGCTTGGCCACGGTATCTCTCGCGCGTTGGCAAAGGAAGGCGCATCGCTGATGATCAGCGGGCGCGACGGCGCAGCGACTGCCGCCGCTGCTGAGGAAATCGAGCGCGAATTCGGCACAAAGGCCATCGGCATCGCCGCAGATTCAGGCGTCAAGGAAGACGTTCTCGGCATGGTGCAGCAAACGGTCGATACGTTCGGCGGCATCGACATACTGGTCAACAATGCGTCCTTGCTGTCCGCCGGTGTCCTCCTGGAACACAAGACCGACGAGATGCTGCGCCGCACGCTGGACATCGGCGTCTGGGGCAACTGGTGGGCGATGCAGGCAGCATTCCCGCACATGAAGGCGCGCGGCGGCGGATCGGTAATCAACTTCAGCTCGATCGATGCCCAGACGGGTGCCTGGCTGCACAGCGATTACAACATCAACAAGCTGGGCATCGTCGGCCTGACGCGCAGTGCCGCAGTGGAATGGGGCCGGTTCAACATCCGCGTCAATGCCATCGCGCCAACCGGGCTGGGCCAGGTTTTTGCCAAGCTGGTCGATGAAGTGCCAGGCTTTATGGAAACGGTCGTCGCGTCAAACCCGCTGAAACGTGCGGGCGACCCGGAAAAGGATATCGGCCCGGTGGTTGTCTTCCTCGCCTCGGAAATGTCGCGCTTTGTGACGGGCGAGATGATCAACGTCGATGGCGGGCAGAACCTGCCCGGCTACGTCAGCATTCCGCACAATCTGGAAGAACTGGAAAAGGGCACCGCATGAAACTGGCAACCGCCCCGATCGAAGAAGAGCCCGCGCTCGAAGTGGAGCTTTCACCCAGCGTGATCCGCATCCTCAGCGGGGCCCTGGATGCAATAGCGGCACGCGGCGTGAAGCGGCTGTCGATGAGTGACATCATCGATGCCAGCGGTGTTTCGCGCGGTACGCTCTATCGCTATTTCTCGAACAAGGACCAGGTCCTGTCTGCCGTCGCGGAATTTGTCTGCACTGGCTTTGAAAGCGGCATTCGCGAATCTGGCAAGGGCATCGAAGACCCGATCCTTCGGCTCAAGGCGGTGATGCAATTTTACGCCCGCTACACCGAGGAAAATTCGCCAGGCCGGGTGTTCGAGGTGGAGCCAGCCTTTCACCTCGCCTTCTTCCGCAGCCGTTTCGCAAGATACAAGCAGGCAGTGCTCGATGCGCTTGAACCCACCTTTGACTATCTTGACACGCTGCTGGGCGAACCGATGAACCGGGACGGCTTCGTCGAAGGGCTGGTGCGCAACCAGCTCAGCACTTTGCTGATTCCCGCCAGCGATCAATGGAAACAGCTTTGGAATGATACGGCCGACAACATCCAGAAATGGGCGTTGGCGATAGCCGCATCACGCAATTGAGCAGGAAAGGAACACCATAATGGCCACTGCAGCACAGCTCGACCCGAAAGATCTCAACGCCTTTGCCGACCGCGCAACGGCTGACGCCATGGTTGCCAAGGCGAAGGAACTGCGACCACTGCTGATGGCGGAAGCCGCAGCTGGCGAGGCGCAACGCTCTCCCACCGAGGCCGTAGAGCGGGCGTTGAACGAAAACGGCATTCTTGGCGCCCTGCTGCCCCGGCGGCTTGGCGGCATCGGCCTGTCGTTCACCGATTTCTGCCGCATGCAAATCGAGATTGCCAAGGGGGATCCTGCAATCAGCTGGGTCGTTCAGATCATCAATGGCACCAGCTGGGTGACCAGCCTTGCTCCGGACAGCGTGCAGGATGCCGTTTTCGCCAATGGCCCGGCAGCCGTCTGCGGCGCCTACAATCCGCCGGGCAAGGCCCGCAAGGTTGATGGCGGCTGGATCATCAACGGAGCCTGGCCCTATACCTCGGGATCGCGCCAATCGACCTGGGCGCAGCAGGGCGTGGTGCTGGAGGGCTATGAAGGCCCCGTCGTTCCTGGCATTTCGATGTGCTACATTCCCTTCAGCGACCTGACGATCAAGGACAGCTGGTACGTAACCGGCATGCAGGGCACAGGTTCAGACACCAGCGTGGCCAAGGACGTGTTCATTCCTGAAGGCCAGATGGTGCTGATGGACGAACGCGCTGGTCAGATTGACCGCACCAAGCGCCACTTTGGCGCCCCATCGGATCTTCTGCCAGTCGTTCCCGTGGTTCGCACCACCGGCATTGCCCAGCTCATCGGTGCAACAGAGGCCATGCTGGAAATCGTCCGTGACGAGGCTGGCAAGAAGCCTGTGCTTACCACGACCATCGGACCTCGCACCAATTCGGGCGCCTATATGCGCGATCTGGGTGAAGCTGCGGCCATGATCGACACGGCCAAACTGATCCTGTTCCATCTGGTCGGCGAATTTGACCGCGTCGGCTTGACTGACAGTGAGCTGACGCTGGATGACAAGTCACGTCACCGTGCCCAGTGCGCGCAGATGATCAAGCTGGTGCATTCGGCTTCGGAATCGCTTATGTTTCTGGCGGGATCGTCGGCATTCTCGCTCGACAAGCCGATCAGCCGCTACTGGAAGGACGTCTCGATGGGCCTGCGCCACATCCAGAACATCCCCACCATCGGCTATGAAATCTATGGCCGCAACATCGCGGGCGGCGACATGATCTCGCCTCCGGGAGCCTATTGATCGGCGATCAGGCGCGCGCGGAAGAAACTGAGTATTTCGTCGCGCGCCTGAACTGTTGGCTGCCCTGCCTCGTTGATCAGATGCAAAGTCACCACGCTGTGCGGGGTCTTGAGCGGCGCATCGCGATTGGCTGCTGAATCGGGGAGGACCTTGCCGATGAAGCGGTCCCCCAAAGCCTCGCTATAGGCCGCAAACCTCTCGGCGCGGCAGAAGCTGTCACCGTCAAAGCGATAGGCGAGCACGGTCAGATCTTCAGCCTCCATCCTTGCCTTGACCGCAGCCAGCTCGTCAGGATCGATGGCGAGCCCGGCAGGATTATGCATCGGCATTGATGGCTGCGACATCACGGGCGCAACAACCGCCTTTTCCAGCATCATCGACAAAGCGAAATTGCCAGTAAAGCACATGCCGATCGCCCCCACGCCCTTGCCGCCGCACTCCTTGTGCGCCTCCGCTGCGAGCGCGCGCAGCCAGCGGGTAACCGGACTGGAGGCATTGCTGGCGAAGGCACGGAATTCCTTGCTGATGCAGGCGCGCGCCAGCGTGAGCATGGCCTTGCCGTTGCCGGGCAGCACACCATCTTCGCCGAACAGCGATGGCATATAGACCGTCAGCCCGGCATCACGCACCCAGCGGGCAAACCGAGCGACGTAGGGGCTGATGCCGGGAATTTCCGACATGACGATAACTGCCGGACCGGTTCCTGAAACATAGACGCGCTTGGTTGTACCCAGCAGGGTCACGTCCCGCCTGTCGAAATCATCGAGGGTATCCCTGAAATTCGGATCTATATCAGGCATCGACGCCTCCCGGTTTCGTCAAACGATGCGGCAGGCATCCTCGAAGCCAAGCCGCGGGTTTCGCGGGAACAGGCTGTCTTCGCGGCCATAGCCCAGCGCGCAGATGAAATTGGCCTGCCAGCGTCCGTCGGGCAAGAATGCAGCATTCACCTTTCCCGCGTCGAAGCCAGACATCGGCCCGCAATCGAGGCCAAGCGCACGGGCAGCGATCATCAGATAGGCCCCTTGCAACGGCACATTGCGCGCCAGCATATCGGCAATCAGATCAGCCTTGCCAGCGAAGACGGACTGGTAATCGCGTGAAGGAAACAGCTTGGGCATTTCATCGTAAAAGCGGCTGTCGCCAGCGACGATGACGGTGACGGGCGCCGAAGCCACCTTGGCGACATTGCCCGCAGAGACACACTCCCCCAGCCGCGCCTTCGCTTCTGCCGAAGCAACGAAAACAAACCGCGCCGGGCAGGTATTCGCCGCCGTCGGCCCCCACCTGGCATGATCGTAGATTTCTCGCAGCAGGTCAGCCGCGATCGGTCTGTCCTCGTATGTATTGTACGTTCGCGCCTCGTCGAACAGTTGGCCGATATCCATCACCACACCAGGGGCAGTTTGTCTGGCTGGAGAATTCCGCCAGTGTGCGTCTTTACGACATAGCCCTCCTGGATACGAAATGGCGGAATGGCTTTCAGAAATTCCTCCAGCGCAATCCGCATTTCGCGCCGCGCCAGATGCATGCCGACACACAAGTGCGGCCCATAGCCAAAGCTGAGATAACGCGACTTGCGCCCCAGCTTCACGACATCGGCCTCTTCATAGGCATCGGGATCATGCCCGGCGAGACACGTGGCCAACGCAACCTTGTCACCCGGCTGGAATGTTGCCCCGCCGATTGTCACTTCATGGGTGCAGGTGCGGAACGTGGTGACGGCGGGATAGACGCGCATCATTTCCTCGATGGCATCCATGATCATTTCGGGATTTGCCCGCAGCCTAGCCTGATCCTCGGGGTGTGTGGCCAGGTGGCGGAACTGCCAGGCCATATTGGTGGACACGGTGTCCATGCCGCCAATGAACAGGTTGAAGGTGAAGCCCACCAGTTCGTCGTCAGTCAGCGGACGACCTTCGATCTCGGCGGTGACGCCATAACTGATCAGATCGTTGCCGGGATTGGCCTTCCGCTCGGCAATCTGTTCGCGAAGGTAAGTCACCACCTTGCGGGTGCTGGCGGCGATCTTGCCCAGATCATTGGTGTGCAGCAGGTCCATTTCCCATTCGAGGAAGGTGGCGACCATGCTCTGCGGCAGGCCCATCAGTTCAAGGAAAACCTTGATCGGAAATTCAAAGGCGAAATCGTGGACGAATTCACACGATCCCCTGGCCTTGATTGCCGCACAGTATTCCTGCGCATAGAGCCGGATCTTGCCGTCCAGCTTGTTGATTTCCTTGGGCGTGAACAACGGGTTGACGAACTTTCGATAGAGCCCGTGCATCGGCGGATCGGTTTCCGCCGGAAGCGAACTCCAGCTTTCGCCCACCAGCATGGCGAAAGGCGCAAAATCCTTGTTCGAGAAATTGTCGGTGTCGAAATAGATTTTTTCGAGGTCCTCGACCCGCCGGACAATCCACGCTGGAGTGCCGCCCGGATAGGCGTCGAGCGAATAGAACACCGGCGGCATCGTGCGGTGAATTTCGGGAATGGTCGTCTCAAACGGGTTCTCATCCACCAGACCGCCCATCTTGATGGGATAATCGAAAACCAGCTCTCTGGGAACGTGGGCCGGAGCTTCAGTGACTTGCGCGCCGATCATCGAAATTCTCCCTGAGACTCGTTCTATTGTCTCCTTTGATATCGGCCGCAATCGGCTCGGCACCCTGCTGAAGGATAGGGTCATCCCAAAACTGGCATCGATCTGCCTGATTTGATCTGGATCAATTCCGTCTCCTCCGAATTCTGCTTAATAATACAAAATAGACAGTTTGTGTATATCTAGTTGATTCGCAAGCTGCGCATTGGAGAGGATCACAAGCAATGGCCACACAACTCAAAGCGGCTGCGGTTGAACAGTCCTGCGGATACAACCTGCAAGCCGAAAAGGAGATGGTCGGCCGGGCCCGCGAACTGCAACCGCTGCTGCGCCAACATGCCTCGTATGGCGACGAGCATGGCGTCCTCCATCCCGATGTCTTCGCCGCGCTGACCGATGCCGGCTTCTGGGCCATGGCCGCCCCCCGCCGCTGGGGAGGACTTGGCACCAGCGCCCAGGCCATGGCGCTGGTGGGCTACGAGCTGGCCAAGGCCGATCCTTCGGTTGGCTGGGTCTATACCGTGCTGCACGGCACCACCTGGGTCGCCAGCCTTGGCCCGGACGCGCTGCAGGAGGCGATCTTCGGATCGAGCAGCGAGCATCCGGTGATCTGCGGCATTGCCAACCCGCCCGGGACCATGGTCGAGGTTGACGGCGGTTATATCGTCAATGGCCGCTGGCCCTACGCATCGGGCTCGGCCCATGCTTCGTGGGCCCAGCTTGGCGTGGCGACGGTTGGCAAAGACGGTCACAACGGCGGCGGCTTCGCCTATCTGCGGCGCGAACAGTACACCATCGAGAACACCTGGCACATGATGGGAATGAAGGGCACTGGCTCAAACACCATCGTCGCCAAGGACGCGTTCATCCCCAGCGATCAGTTCTACAACGTCGCCGAACTGGGCATCGGCGGACACACCCCCGGCAAGCGCCACGTAGGCGAACCATCCGACTTCTGGCCCTTCATGCCCTTCCTGCGCGCCACAGCCCATGCCGTGGTCGCCGGCGCCGCTTCCGCCATCATGGAGCGGGTGATGGAAGCCTCGCACAAGCGCCCCATCATATACACTTCCTATCCCAGGCAGTCCGAAGCCGTGATGATGCAGGGTGAACTCGGCAAGGCCGCAGCCAAGATCTCCGCCGCCGAAGCTCTCACCTTCAAGAACTGCGATCTGATCGACAATGCAGGTCTCGCACACGAACGCCTTACCCCGCAGCAACGGGCCCTGAGCAAGGGCGAAGGATCGCTGTCCGTCAGCCTGCTGAGCGAAGCTATAGAGGAGCTGATGTTCCTTGCCGGATCAAGCGCCTACGCCGATTCGAACCCGATCCAGCGGCTCTACCGGGACGCGTCGTTCGCCATGCGTCACGTCGCGAACCTGCCTTATGTCGGCTACGAAATTCTCGGCAAATCGCTGCTCGGCGTCGAACCCAACATCGCCCTGCCCGATTTCATCTGACCCCCAAAAACAGAACCTACGAGAGGAGACAGGCCATGCGTCTCAATTCACGCAACGATTACGTCAAGGAAGCCATGTCGCAGTTCATCGATCTGGAGAACCGCGAGGTTTCGGTTGCTGCCCTGCACGATCAGGAGCTTTACGAACTGGAGCTGGAGCGGATCTTCGCCAAGGCCTGGCTGATGATCGGTCATGAAACCGAAATCCCCAACGTGGGTGATTATGTCGTCCGGTTGATGGGTGAGGATCAGGTCATCGTCGCCCGCGCAGCAGACGGTCAGGTTCACGTCTCGCTCAATGTCTGCCCTCACCGGGCCATGCATGTCTGCCTGTCCGACAGCGGCAATGCCCGCGTTCAGAAGTGCATCTATCACGGCTGGGCCTTCCGCCCCGACGGCAGCTTCATCGGCGCTCCGATCGAGCGGGAACAGATGCATGGCAACATCAGGACCAAGGAACAGCTCGGCCTCAAGAAGGCGCGTGTTCAGCTTTATGGCGGTCTGGTTTTTGCCACCTGGAACCATGATGGCCCGTCGCTCGACGAATGGTTCGGCGACATGAAGTTTTATTACGACATGCTGTTCTGCCGCACCGACAAGGGGCTGGAGGTACTCGGACCCCCGCAGCGCCTGACGATCGACGCCAACTGGAAAACAGCTGGCGAACAGTCCGCCTGTGACGGCTTCCATACCCTCACCCTGCACGGCTCGGTGATCGATATCGGCGCGATGGGCGGCGAGACGGATACCGAACACGAAAGCGCACCGGCCATGTATGGTATCAACCTGTCAGGCAACGGCCATTCGCTGCGTTGCATCGCCGCCGATACCAGTTGGGCTCTCGCACATGGCAAGGGTGAGCTGACGCCTGAGGAGCGGCTTGAGGCCTTCCCGCCCCCCGGCATCACGCCCGAGCTGCTGCCCGAGGTAAAGCGCAACATGAGCGCCGAGCAACTCCATGTCCTGGCCAAGGCTCCCCCAGTGGTGGGCGGCATGTTCCCGAACATGAACATTCTTTTCATCTACAGCCCGCTGCGTGATGGTACGCTGGGATCGGCGCTCGTGCTCCATTCGATCATGCCCAAAGGGCCGAACCATTTCGAATGGACGACGTACTACTTCGCCGAAAAGGGGACGCCTGAGCACGTCAAGGTGATGATGCGCGCAGCAGCCACGCTTGGCACCGGCACGTCAGGCATCATCGAGCAGGACGACAGCGACACCTGGCCGCACATGACCGAAAGCGCCAAGGGTGTGATCGGCCGGACCGAGACGATGAAATATCAGGCCATTCTTGGCGAAAACCGCCCGGCTGACTGGCCGGACAAGGCCAAGGTCTATGAAGGCTTCGGCAAGGACGATGCGCAGTGGGAGTGGTGGCTTGCCTATCACAAGCTGATGACCGCCGAAGCCTGAGCAATTCCGCAGCATTCCGATAAAAGGGACCTCCATCATGTCCGTCACCGTCGCAACTGTAACCTACACCCGCGAAGACCAGCGCCGCGGCGAGGTTCCCTATGGTTCACCCGTCTATAACTCCATCATGGGCTTCCTCATCCGCGAGGCCCGCCTGCTCGATCACCGGGACATCAAGGCCTGGGGCGAACTGCTCGCCGAGGATCTCGAATACAAGGCACCGGTGCGCATCACCCGTCGGGTGCAGAAGTTCAGTGAAGAGTTCGGCACCATGGGCCATTTCGATGACGACTATAACTCGATGATGCTGCGCATCACGCGCCTTATCACCACGACCAACGCCTGGTCGGAAGACCCGGCAAGCCGCGTGCGGCGATTCATCTCGAACGTCACCGTCTGGGAAACCGATGTGCCAGACGAATACGAAGTGTCGAGCTACCTATTCCTCACCCGCAATCGCGCTGAGGCCAAGGATTACAAGCAGTTGAGCGCTGAACGGAACGACCGGCTGCGCATGACCAAGGACGGTTTCAAGATCGCCCGGCGCTCGATCATGCTCGATCAGGTCGTGCTGGGAATGCCCAACTTCGCCATTTTCCTGTGACGGCAGACATTCCGGTGAGAGGAGACCCCCATGTCGCTTGATCTCGTGATTGATCGCACCATCCCCGCCCATGTTCCAGAAAGCATGATCCGCGACTGGCCGTTCCAGTTCGGCACGACGCACATCGGCAATCCCTATGTCGATCTGGTCGATGCCGTGCACGCCAGCCATCCGGATGTGTTCTACACCCGCGATGCCTATCCCGGAGCGCAACCGGCCTGGGTGGTCCGCCGGTTCGACGATGTGTCCGCGATCTACAAGGACAATGTGAACTTCATCAACATGGGATTCGCGCCCTTTGCCATGCTGACCGGCGAGCATTGGCATCTTGTCCCGGCAGAGATGGACCCGCCTGATCATGGCCGTTACCGCGCGATGATCTTTCCCCTGTTCACACCAAAGGCGGTGCGCAGTCTGGAAGAAAAGGTTGCGGCCTATGCCAGTCACTACATAAACCAGTTCAAGGATCGCGGATCTTGCGAATTCATGAGCGAATTCGCTTTTGAATTTCCGATCAAGGTGATCCTTGACCTGATCGGACTGCCGCAGGACATGGTTGGCCAGTTCATGGCCTGGGAGACCGACCTGCTGCACGGCCACGATCTGGAAACGATAGCTGCCGCCACGACAAGCGTTGTCGCCTATCTTCGAGGCGAAATCGAAGACCGCAAACGCAACCCCCGCGAAGATCTGCTGACCTTCGGCGTCAATGCCGAAGTCGATGGTGGGAAAATGAACGACGACGAGGTGCTGGGCTTTGCCTTCAACCTGTTCATTGGCGGGCTCGATACGGTTTCCACCAACCTGGGTTTGCAGTTCTGGCATCTGGCCACTCACGCTGAAGATCAGGCCAAGCTGCGCGCCAACCCCGATCTGATTCCCGATGCCATCGAAGAAATGCTGCGCGGTTATGCGGCAGTTTCCACGTTTCGCACCGTGGCAAACAAGGTCGAGTTGAAGGGCGCCACGATGATGCCCGGCGACAAGGTCATCATGTCCACCACGCTTGCCGGGCGCGATCCTGCCGCATGGGATGCCCCCGCAGAAATTCGGCTCGATCGCAAGCCTCAGCACGTCAGCTTCGCAACCGGGCCACACTTGTGCCTTGGCCTGCATCTGGCGCGCCGCGAACTCAATTTCGCCATCAGCCAGTTCCTGAAGGAAATCCCGCAGTTTCAACTGGAACCCGGCAAAGACGTGGAATTCCATCTCGGAATGATCCAGCCGCTGGAACTGCCGCTCGTCTGGTAGCCGGGGCGGCACAAGCGTCCGCCCGCTTTACGCGGGTAAAACGAACATGCCTTCAGACAGGTTCGCGCGGCGTCTAGATTGCCCATGAACGATAACAGACATAATCCTGACGGAGCCTGAAACATGAGCAGCACCACCCTTGATCCGCTGGATCAGATGGTTGCCGATTACTCGCTGGTCACTAACGGCTATGCGGGCACTGCACCCAACAATCCCTATCCCATGTTCGCGGAATTGCGCGGCAAGTGCCCGGTGATGCATGGCGACCTGCTGCTGCAGAACCAGATCCCCTCGATGGCCGATTACATGATGACCGGCCGCCCCACGGTCACCCTGCTGCGCTACAAGGACATTCATTCGGTCCTGATGAATCCGAAGGACTGGCTGAGCTACATTGTCGGCGACGGCTTTGGCGCGGCAGTGGACAACATGCTGCTGACCGCGATGGACGGCGAAGCGCACGACAAGTTCCGCGCGACTCTGGCAAAGCCGTTCATGCGGACTGAAATCCGCAAGCTGGTCGATACGCTGATCCGTCCCGTGGTGATGGATGAATTCATCAACAAGCTGCGCCCCAATGGCAAAGCCGATCTGGTGCGTGAACTTGCGCTACCCTTCCCGATCCGCGCGATCTACGCCTATTTCGGCTTCCCTCATGATGCCGATCTCCTCTCCAATCTGGCCAGCTGGGCGATTCAGGTTGTCGCCGCACCGCAGACCGACCCCGAACTCGCGGCAGTGACCGTGCCGCAATCGATGGTTGCCGGACAATCGATGTACGACACCGTCATGCCGATCGTGCAGGCCTATCGCGCGCGCGGCGAAATGCGCGCCGACATACTTGGCCACATGATGCAGGTGGAGCACGAAGGCCGCAAGTTCACCGACGACGAAATCACCCTGTTCATCCGCATGCTGCTGCTGGCAGCGGGTGAAACGACCACCCGCAGCTTTGCGAACATGATGGTGCAACTGCTCGAAAATCCCGACGTGCTCGAAGAAGTGCGCGCAGACCGCACCCTGATCCCCAAGGCGGTCAGCGAAACCATGCGCCGCGATCCCACCGCCGGTGCTGTCGCGCGCATTGCGGCGCGTGACATGGAAGTGGGCGGCGTGGCGATTCCAAAGGGTACTGCAGTCCTGCTATCCATCGCCTCGGCCAACCGCGATCCTGAGGCCTATGAGGACCCGGATCGTCTGTGGCTGAAACGTCCGATGCGCCCGCTGCTCAGCTTTGGTTTCGGCCCGCATATGTGCATGGGCATGCATATGGCGCTGGCAGAAATGGAAGTAGCGCTTGATGCCATGCTCGATCTGCCGAACCTGCGCTTTGATCCCGCCTATCCGCATCCGGAAATTCGCGGCCTGAACATGCGCGGACCGGACGCCATTCACGTTCTTTGGGACTGATCCCGCCACTGTCCGGAAGGTAGGTGAAGTGCCCCGAGAATGCGCGGCACAGGTCAGGCAATGGCTGCCGCTTCGCATTGCGCGGGCGGCCCATCGCCAGTCTGGGAGAGTGCCGTGTTCAAGCCTCAGGGAACCACCCCGCGCGATCATGATACGCATGACGCCGATGTCGCGCTGCTGACAGCCTATCTCGAAGACGAACTGGGTGCCTCCCAGATCGAACTGCACAAGGAGCGGCGGTGGCGGCCAGTCTGGCGAGCGACAATGATGCGCAACGGTCAGCCGACGGAATTGCTGCTCAAGGGTGAGCGTACCTGGCTGACCCACCCTTACCCGCTCGACTACGAAAAGGACATGCAGCGCACCCTGCATGAAAACGGCGTGCCGATTCCTGCGATCCTTGGCTATTGCCCAGAGCCCGCCGCCATCGTCATGGAATGGGTGCGCGGCGGGCGTGATCCGGGGCTGATCCAGCAGGCCATCGAACAGGGCTCGGAAATGACTGAGGACCGCTGGCAAGCCTCTCTCAGCTACATGGAGATCCTGGCCCGGATGCACAGCATCCCGCCGGAAAAGTTCGTTGCCGCCGGCGCCCTGATGCCCGCCGATGACAGAGCGATTGCGCTCGGCAACTTCGAGCTGTTTCACGCCATGACCGGGATGAACGGCATCAGCGATCCCTTCATCCACTTTTTCGCCGGCTGGCTGCGACGCAATTACCCCAAGGGCACTTCCCGCGTGTCGTTCCTGACCGGAGATTGTGGGCAATTCCTCTCGGACGGACCGGAAGTAACCTGCATCCTCGATGTCGAAATCGGCCATCTCGGCGATCCGATGCGTGATCTAGCCTGCTATCGCGGGCGGCATCCGATCGAGAATATGGGCGATGTGCCTGCCCTTTTCCTTCATTACGAGCAGGCTTCAGGTCAGCCGCTCGACTACGACGCCATCGCCTTCCACACCGTCGCGTTCCTATGCGAGGCCTATTACGGCCCATTCTTTGGCTTGCATGACATGGGACGCGGTGGCGACTGGGTCGAAAGCATGGTCCAGATTGCGGTGATTGGACGACGCGCAGTGGAAGCCCTGGCCGAAATCATCGGGTTGGAGCTGGACGACATCACCTTGCCGCCCCCTGAAGCGACGCCGTTGGAAGACCTCGCGCTGGGCAAGCTGATCGCCGAACTGGGCCGCCTGCCTGAAAGCGATGCCCTGCCGGATTGGCAGCGCAATGTGCTGGCTTCCATTCCGCACTATCTGAAGAATCGCGGCCACTACCGCCAGTGGTGCGAAGCGGCAGACATCGCTGAAACGGCGGCACTTACCGGCAGCCATCCCGCCAATGTCACCGAGGCCGATGCCGCCCTCACCCGCTTCATCACCGCCGCCGGCGCCGAACAGGATGCCGCCCTCACCCGCCTGTTCCACCGCCGCTTCCTGCGCCAGTGTCTGATCATTGCCGGCGCGGACCCCGCTCCGGACCATATCGCCCTGGCCAAAATGGAACCGATCCTCGACCGCAAGCTGGATTAGGCCAGACCATGGATCTGGGCGTCAATGGCCCGGTTAGGATCGGTGACGGGCCACGCACATGGCATCGTTTGCTGAATCGACGAAGACCTGGAGCGCAATGATCTAAAGTTGTCTTCATTCTACGTGGTGAGGGCCAGCGCGATAAGGCGCAGCAATGATCTAGCCGATATCGGAGCTTCACTTTTCCGGTTGTGCGATTGGATTTCAGGACGACGACGGGGGCAAGAATGCCGGCAGCCGAAAGCAAAACCCTACATGTTTCCTGTCCAGCGACAGTCTCAGGCTCAAAATCTACCAATATCTGGGTAGTCCCCTCCCCTAGCTCCGGAATGTGAGCAACCGACCTGATCCTCGACAACCTCCGCATGTGCCGGAGGGAAGCAAGTGTCGACGGGGTCTGAAGCAGAGCAACAGCTATCGGCCCTGGATTTCACGGGCTTCGCGCAGGAATTCCTCAGGCGGAACCGGGAATATCGGGCGCAATATGCCAGGATCTCTGAAGCGATAGCGCGCGACCCGCTGTCCAGGGAAGCAAAGGAGGTGGCCCGTACATGGGGCCTGATGTTTCCCATGCCGACCAGACGCACCGGCTGATTTGGCACCTGCGGTTTGGGCAACGGAACTGTCGCCTGCGACGATAATCCTTGAGCCTGCATCTCCTCGAACCACCGCATTGACGGTTGATCAGATCCTCGCTGGCCGGGCCGCCGTGCTGGATCGGACCATCGACGGCCTGCGCCACATCGTTCTCGCAACTCCACATGGACCCTTGCGGCTGTGCATCGACAATTCCCAACCAAACACCGGACTGAAATGCGTCATTCAGACCGACAGCCTGATCGATGTTCGCATTGCTGCGCTGCAGTGGTTTCACAAGTCCCTGCAGGGCTCACCACTGGATCCGGGCCCCAAATGCCTGTTCCCTACCCCTTTTCAGCGCAGCAGACTGAATCTGATGCTCAGGATTCTCGATTACCTCGCGGACAGCGCCGGCAATCCCAATCCAATCCGGGAAATCAGCCAGCTGATCGTCTATCCCCGCACAAAGTTGGCAAGCGCCGCAGAGTGGAAGACTTCGTCCGAAAGGCGGCGGACGCAGCGTCTCGTCAATGAAGCAAAATCGCTGATGAACGGCGGCTATCACGCTCTGCTCAAGGGTGAGCTTCGACAATGAAACTATTGAAATTAATATAAACTCCACCATGTCTCTGGAAATGTGCCTATTGGAGATATGAACCGTCCCGGGATTGGCGGAGGCCATTTGGTTTAAGTTATGCGGCCATGGGCGTATCGTCCAGCATGGCGTAGTATCGCTCCTCTGCTTCGGCAGGCGGGATATTGCCGATGGGCGCGAGCAGTCTGCGGTTGTCGAACCAGTCCACCCATTCCAGCGTGGCGTATTCAACGGCTTCAAAGGATCGCCACGGACCTCGCCTGTAGATTACCCCGGCATTGTAAAGGCCGTTGATCGTCTCGGCCAAGGCGTTGTCATTGCTGTCGCCAACGCTGCCGACGGATGGTTCGATCCCGGCTTCGGCCAGGCGCTCGGTATATTTGATCGCCGCGCTCACTTACACAAATGGCACTGCATGCCGAGACCCATTCCTGACCTAATTCCGTCAAAAGGCACCTTGAATGGGCTGGGCATAGCAAGCCTTTGCCTGCTAGGTTTGCTCCATGCGGACCGATCTCGATCACCTGCCATCCAACAAGCAGCGCGAGCTCGAGCGTGTTGTACAGATCCTGTTCGAGGAATTCGAAGACAGTTTCGCGCTAGCCAAACACCAATGGAAGAAGGCGGGGCGGATCCTCAAGGTGATCCTCTACGGCTCCTACGCGCGCGGCGGCTGGATCGATGAGCCACATACCGCCAAGGGCTACAAGTCTGACTTCGACCTGCTGATCATCGTCAATGACAAGCGGCTGACCGACCGGGTCAAGTACTGGGCCAAGCTCGATGACCGGCTGATGCGCGAGTACGGCATCACCGGTACGCTCAGCACGCCGGTAAATTTCATCGTCCATACACTGCAGGAAGTGAACGACGGGCTCGCCCATGGCCGCTACTTCTTCATGGACGTCGCCAAAGAAGGCGTAGCGCTTTACCAGAGCGACGACATCGAGCTCCACACGCCCAAGCCCAAGACACCGCAGCAGGCACTGGCAATGGCCAAGGAGTATTTGGACGAGTGGTTGCCGGGTGGACAGCAGTTTCTTGAAACAGCGAGGTTCATGGGAGCTAAGGGCTGGAACAAAAAAGCAGCGTTTCTTCTACATCAGGCGACCGAAAATCTTTACCACTGCGTGCTGCTTGTTACGACCTTCTACACCCCACACGTGCACAACCTTGGCTTCCTTCGCACCCAAGCCGAACGCCTAGATCGCCGCCTCACCTATGTCTGGCCAGCCGATAACCGCAAGGACCGCGCGACCTTCGAGAAGCTCAAGGAGGCCTACGTCAAGGCTCGCTACTCGAAGCACTACCGGATCAGCGCCGAGGAATTGACGTGGCTTGGTGAACGGGTCGAGGAACTTGGCCGCGTGGTACACGAGGTTTGCAGCGAACGCATTGCCGAGCTTGAGGCTGAGATACAGAAGCGAGGCTGATCGGTTCGCCGCCCAGTCAGCCGCTCCGTTTGCCCCGCACAAACTGCCTGTCAGTCGAGATGAACCGGTCGAGCATTGGCGGAATGCAACGCTCGATGGGCGGAGCGCCTTCGGTATTGCCGCCATTGATCGCGACCGCATAGGCAACAAGATTCCGGTGAAGACGCGCCGGCAGCTCCAGCGTCACTCGCACCGGCTTATCATCGGCGATGTCCGCCAGCTTGAGCCGCGTCACTGCCCTTCTCCCAGCACCAGATCATGCGTCACGAGCACACGAACTGGCGCGCCGGGCCGAATGGTGAGCGTCGGCCGTACGCCGAGTTCGCGGCTCACGACCTGCTCGCCGGCGCGATTGACGCTGTCCTGAGTGCCACGCCTGATTGCACGGGTCAGTTCGCCATCACTACCGGAACCAAGCTCAGAGCCGATGCCCAACAGGGTCGACACCAGTGCAGCCTTGAGCACCCCTCCCCAGTGATAATCAGTCCCATCTTGCAGGCCGGCAAAGCCGCGCGGGTCAACACCCGGCTGGCGCTCAAGCACGATCGAGCGCCCATCAGGCAGGATCAGCCGGTTCCAGGCGAGCAGGACCCGGCTTTGGCCAAACGAGACTTCGGCATCGTATTCGCCGATCAGCCGCGAGCCCTGAGGTATCAGCAGTATCCGCCCGGTCGGACTGTCATAGACATTTTGTGTGACCTGCGCGGTCACCAGTCCGGGCAGGTCCGAGCGAATGCCGGTGATCAGCGCTGCAGGTATGACCGAACCAGCTTGCAGGATCGCAGGAGACGCGAGCCCACTCAACCGCTCGGCAGACACGGTCCGGCGGTCACTGGCGCGTTCCAGAAATGCCTGCTTCCTGCCGGCTTCGTTCTGAGTGGCAGCGGCAGGGACAGCGGGACCTACTGTGGTCGCCACATTCCCGATCATGCCCGGGCTGCTGTTCCCGGCGGTCCCACCGCCGAAGAACAGACGGCTAGCACGCGCAGATTCCCGCTCTTGCTCGGCGCGCTGGCGTGCCGCTTGAGCAGCGCTCTCCGCAGGATTGCTTGCGACTTGGGGGTGACCCACGGGGGGCAAGGCGGCAACGTCGCCGCGCCGCTGAGCATCGAGGATTGGCTTGCCGAGATCGCCGGGTAGCGGCGGTCCGAGCTTCGGCACTGACCCATAGTCCTTCGGCGCGCCGGCAAGGTTGTCCGCTACGGCTACACCGTCGGTGTTGTAGAGTTCGTCCGCCGCTTTGCGTGCCTGCGGTTGCAGTGCGTAGATGAGAGCGCCTCCGACAACTGCGAACCCGCAGGCCGAGGCAATGCCGATGGCTTTGCGAGACAAGCGCATGACGCGCGGCGGATCGCCGCGCAGCTTCACGGCGGCTTCGGCGTCCATCACCGGCTCGCCGCCCGCCGGGGCCAGATCCTGATCAGTCATGCCCGCCCCCGTCGGTTGGAGGTGATACGGACGGTCTTCTGGCCCTTGCCGGCGCCAATTCGCAGCTCGGCCTGGCCGAAAAGGCGATCGACGATCATGTAGCGTCCTGCGACCCGGTAGTTGACCAATTCGCCTTCACCACCAGTTCCGACCACGAACAGAGGCGGAAGCTCGCCTTGCGCGACGCCCTCCGGAAACTCGATAAACACGCGGGTCCCGTCATCGAAAGCACGCAGCGGACGCCACTCCGCCTTGTCGCCAGCGATTTCGTAGCGAAAATTGAGCAGCGAGAGGTCCATGCCTGACGCAACCGGTGCCATTCGCCCCGCTTCTGCTCGGGCCTGCCGAAGGGCAATCAGCGCGTCCTGAGGATAGGTCCAGGAGACCGAGGCCATGTAGACAGACGGACTGGCGCGCAGTTCCACATGGTAGGTACGCCTGTCGGTATTGATCACGAGGTTTGTCGTGATGTCGGGCCGAACGGGTTTTACGAGTATGTGGACCCGCGCATTGGCACCTGCCCCGCTTACGGTGTCGCCAATCATCCAGCGCACCGTATCGCCGGAAGCGACAGGCCCCGAACCGACAAGTTGTTCACCTTCCTGCAAAGCAATGTCGGTCACCTGGCCAGGTTTGGCGTAAACTTGGTACAGCGCGCCTTCAACGTAGGGAAAGACCTGGATTGCGTTGACGAACCCCGTGCGTTCAGGCTGGACCCGGGCTGCTTCCATTGCCGCTCCCACCCTGTCCCGGAGAGTGGGGCGACTCTGGGACGGGCGGGAGCGACCCGCGGCGAGGGGAGCGACGCGCCGCGGAAGGGGTTGGAGTTGCCCTGGGAGTGGAAGCGGCACCGGGACGGCCACAATCGTTCCAGGTGAATGGTGCGCCTGCGATGACTCGCTTGAAATCGCAGGCGCTGCAGGCTGGTCCTTGGCCTGCGTAGGGAAAGCAAGGGCTGTGCTGGCAGCGAGCATTAGGGACATGGTGCGGCTTCGTGCAGTGAGAAATTTGCTGATCATGATCCGAGTTCCTTCGACCAATTGATGGCATTGACGAAGATGCCAAGCGGGTTCTTGCGCAGGGCATCGGGAGTGCGCGGAGCCTGGACGACGGTCGTCAGGATCGCTGTCCAGCGGCTCGTCTCGGCAAGGCTGCCATCGCGGTAGCGCCGCTCGACCCAGGCAACACGAAAACTGGTTGGCGAAGCGCGGATGACGCTGGTCACATCCACCCCGACCTGTTCCTTGCCTACAAGCGCAAACGGATCGTTGGTGCGAGCATAGTCATTGAGCGCAAGCGCACCCTTGTCCGTGGCAAAGTCATAGGCACGCAGCCAGTTCTGCCGGACCACGATCGGATCTTCGGGTACTGCACGTACTTGCTCGATGAACCGGGCAAGGTGGAAAGCGATCTGCGGGTCGCTTGGGCTGTAGTCGGCCTGTGCAGGTGCAATGGCCTGCGCTTCTCCGAGCTTGTCGACCTGCACGACCCAGGGAACGATCGAGCCGCGCGCTCCTTGCCAGATGAGACCGGCAGTAAGGCAGGTGGAAAGGCCGAGCGCGCCGAAGAAGGCAAGTCGCCAGCTGTGGGCCTGCACGCGGGCCGAGCCGATGCGGTCGTCCCAGACCTGGGCGGCGCGCTGGTAAGGCGTCTCGGGCTCAGGTGTCTTGCCGTAGCGGATAGAGGGTCGTCGAAACATGCGTCAGTCCTTTTCCGAAATATCGATGGAAGCGCCGCCGCCGTGACTGTCACCGGCCTTGAGCGTGTGGGCGGCGAGCGTCGCGCTATGGGTCAGGGTCTGCCGATCCTTCATTGCCTTGGCCCAGGCGGGTTGACCTGCGTCGCCATAAGCAGGAGCTGCGGGCGGCGTATTGGGTGAGGATGTGATCGTGCCGCCAGTATTGGTGATCGCGGCGCGGCTCCCATCGCGGAACGACTGCCTTATGCCATCAGCTGCCTTGCGCAGCGGCGAGGTGGCAGCACCGACAGCGGCATCGCCGACAGCGGACATGCCCGAACCGACTGCCGCAGCTCCTGACTTGCCGGCCGAGCCCAGCGCATAGGCCATCCTCGCCCCGCCCGCAGCGCGCGAAGTGCCGTGGGCAACATTGGATGCGGCATTCGCGACTGCGCCGCCCGCCAAGCGCGCACCGGCAACAGCGCCTGCGGTTGCGCCACCGGCGAGCAGCGCGGTTCCGGCAGCGGCACCAGCGCCAAGCTGCGGGCCGCCCGAGACGATCCCGTTTGCAATGCCCGGGCCGAAGACACCGAGTCCCAGCAAAGCCAGGCTGGCCAGTACGATCGAAAGCGCATCCTCGATGGTCGGCTCGCCGGAAATCGCACTTGTGAACTCGGAAAAGATGGTCGAGCCGATGCCAACGATCACGGCGAGCACAAGGACCTTGATGCCGGACGAAACCACGTTGCCCAGCACGCGTTCGGCCATGAAGGCGGTCTTGCCGAACAACCCGAACGGGATCAGCACGAAGCCGCACAGCGCTGTCAGCTTGAACTCGATCAGGGTGATGAACAGCTGGATCGCGAGAATGAAAAAGGCAATGATGACGAGCGCCCAGGCCACCAGCAGGATGACGATCTGGAGGAAATTCTCGAAGAAACTGACGAAGCCCATCAGTTCGGAAATTGACTCAAGCAGCGGTCGGGCAGCCTCGAGCCCCACTTGCGCGACGCGGCCAGGTTGCAGCAGTTCTGCCGCCGTGAACCCGGTACCGCTGGCCTTGAGGCCAAGCCCCGCGAAGCTCTCGAAGACGATCCGCGCCAGGTTGTTCCAGTTACCGATGATGTAGGCGAAGATCCCGACGAACAGAGTCTTCTTGACGAGCCGGGACACGATGTCGTCTGCTTCGCCCCAGGACCAGAACAGCGCTGCGAGCGTAACGTCGATCACGATCAGCGTTGTTGCAACGAACGCAACCTCGCCAGAAAGCAGGCCGAACCCGCTGTCGATATAGCGCGAGAAAATGTCGAGGAAGCGGTCAACGACGCCCGTACCACCCATGTCACCTGCCCTTTGCTGGATGTGGATCGACGGAAGCCGCGGACGGAGAGTGGTCTCCTGTCACGGGACTGCCGGGCTTGGGTTTGGCGCCGAGAAAGCGGCGGCGCTTTTCCGCCCAGGCGGCAAGACACGGGCTAACTTCCAGCGCCTGTTCGCCCATCGCCGCACAATCACGCAGCATCGCGTCGAGCGGATCGCCTTCGTCATCGGTGACGGTTTCAATCTCGGGTAACGTCCGGACGGGCCGTTCGCGCAGTTCCAAAGCGGTCATGGTTAGCGCGGTAGCTACGAAGGCCCCCGCCCCGATCCGCGCGAAAAGCTTGGTGTCCATCGCTTCAGTTCCGGAAAATCTTGACGGAGGTGGGCACGTAGCCGCGGCCCGGGGTCAGGAAGCGACGGAGCTGTTCGCGCGCCTGAGCCTTGGCGGCCGCAGAATTTGCCGCATCCAGCGTTTGCGCCCGGCCCAGTGCGGTGACACTGGCAATAAGGTCAGCGAGTTGCTGCGCCTGGACGGCCAGAAGCTGGTTGCCAGCCTGGGCGGCCTGCAGTGCACCTGTCGCCGACTGGCTGGCGGTGACCAGGTCGTGCACTGCGTTTCGCGTACCTTCAATATTGGCAACCGCGCCGGCCTGGACCTTGAGGGCGTCCTCGAACGCAGCCACGCTGTTCTGCCAGCGGCTTTCCGCGCCCTCCACCATGGTGCGCTGCGAAGTGGTAAGATCCATGGACTTGTACTGGCGGGCGAATTCTGTCTGGATCTGCTGGACATTGTAGGCCATCCGCTGTGCCTGCCCGAGCAGCGCTTGCGTCTGCTGGATCTGCTGCTGGAGCGGCGCGAGCACAGTGACCGGCAAGCTCGCGAGGTTGCGCGCTTCGTTGATCAGGGAGGTGGCCTGGTTTTGCAATGAGCGGATCTGGTTGTTGATCTGCTCGAGCGTGCGCGCCGCGGTGAGCACGTTCTGCGCATAGTTCGAGGGATCGTAGACGATGCCGCCGAACTGGGCACAAGCGGGCGCAGGCACCAGCGCTGTCGCGGTCAGCGACAGGATCGCGGCTCCGGCTGTCAGCGCCTGGCGAAGACTGCCTTGTTTCGCAGGACTCGATTTCATGGGCACTACTCCTTGACTTGGACCGAAGGGAATTGGGGGCTTCGGGCTGGGGGGATGGATTGCGCTGGAGGCAGCATGTCGGCTGCCCAGCCAAGACGCCGATGGCGCAGCCATTGGCGCGCAAAGTCGTCCGCCCCGTGCGCCTGCGTAAGCTCGCCGATTGTCAGCTGGTCGGTCTTCGACGAAGTGGCGGTGAACGCGAGTGCGACCTCGCCAAGTCCCAGTTCGAACAGCCGGTTGCCGCGTGCTGACTGGCAATAATAGTCGCGCTTCGGGGTCGCCCGGGCCAGTATTTCGATCTGGCGATCGTTGAGCCCGAAGCGGCGGTAGATCGACAGAATTTGCGGCTCGACCGCTCGCTCGTTGGGAAGGAAGATGCGGGTCGGGCAGCTTTCAATGATGGCAGGTGCGATTGCACTGCTCTCGATGTCGGCGAGGCTCTGGGTTGCAAACACCACGCTCGCATTTTTCTTGCGCAGCGTCTTCAGCCATTCGCGCAGCTGAGCGGCGAAGGCAGGGCTGTCGAGCACCAACCAGCCCTCGTCGATGATGATCATGGTGGGAGAGCCATCGAGCCGGCCTTCAATGCGGTGGAACAGGTAGGACAGCACCGCCGGGGCCGCCGCCGATCCGGTGAGGCCTTCGGTTTCGAAAGCCTGGAAGCTCGCAACACCTAGGTGTTCGACCTCAGCGTCGAGGAGCCGTCCGAACGGTCCGCCAATGCAATAGGGTGCGAGCGCCTGCTTCAGGGCCTGCGATTGCAGCAGTACGGCCAGACCCGTCAGTGTGCGTTCGGCAACCGGCGCGGTGCTCAGTGACGTAAGGGCAGACCACAGATGCTCCTTGGTGACCGGATCGACCGTGACACCTTCTGAAGCGAGAATGGCCTGGAGCCATTCGGCAGCCCAATTGCGCTCGGCAGCTTCGTTTATGCGTGCCAGCGGCTGCAGTTGAACAGCTCCCGGCCCTTCATCTGCCAAGCTGGAACCGAGATCCTGCCAATCTCCCCCGCAGGCGAGTGCTGCTGCGCGAATTGATCCGCCAAAGTCGAACGCGAAGACCTGGGCGCGATCGTACCGCCGAAACTGCAGTGCCATCAGCGCCAGCAGAACGGACTTGCCCGCCCCTGTCGGGCCGACGACCAGCGTGTGGCCGACGTCGCCGACATGGAGCGAAAACCGGAAGGGGGTGGAGCCTTCGGTCCGTGCATAGAACAGCGGCGGTGCGAGCAAGTGCTCATCCCACTCCGGCCCGGCCCAAACGGCTGAGAGGGGGATCATGTGGGCTAGGTTGAGAGTTGAAACTGGTGGCTGCCGGACATTGGCGTAAACATGGCCCGGCAGCGATCCAAGCCAGGCTTCAACCGCGTTCATGCCTTCGATCATGCAAGTGAAGTCGCGGCCCTGGATCACCTTCTCGACCAGGCGCAGGTTTTCCGCAGCCAGTGCGGAATCTTCGTCCCAGACGGTGACGGTGGCGGTCACATAGGCCTGGCCGACATGATCGGCGCCCAATTCCTGTAACGCCGCATCGGCATCGGCGGCCTTGTTGGAAGCGTCACTGTCGACGAGAACCGATGCCTCGTTAGTCATGACCTCCTTCAGGATCGCGGCGACCGACTTGCGCTTGGCGAACCATTGCCGGCGGATCTTGCCGAGCAGCTTTGTCGCGTCGGTCTTGTCGAGCATGATCGCGCGGGTCGACCAGCGGTAGCTGAAGGCCAACCGGTTGAGTTCGTCGAGCAGTCCCGGAAAAGTCGCGCTGGGAAGGCCGACCACGGTCAGCGTGCGCAGATGCGACTTGCCGAGGCGCGGCTCGAGCCCGCCGGTTAGCGGCTCATCAGCAAGGAGCGCATCGAGATACATTGGCGTTTCGGGCACGCGAACGCTGTGCGCCTGCGTCGAGATGCAGCTGTGCAGATAGGTCAACGTCTCGCGGTCATCGAGCCAGGCGACTTCGGGAACGAAGCCTTCAACCAGGCGGAGCAGCCGGTCGGTCCGATCGACAAACAGGTCGAGTAGTTCCTTGGGATTGATACCCTTCTCGGCCTTGCCTTCGTAGAGCCAACTCTCGGCGCGGGCGGCGTCCTCGGCTGGCGGCATCCACAGCAGGGTCAGGAAATAGCCGCTTTCGTAGTGCGCCCCTTCTTCGGCAAACTGGGCGGCGCGTTCACGCTCGACCAATTCGGAGGCAGGATCGGGAAAGGTACTCTCGGGATAGTCCCTCGCCGGACGGCGGACCGCCTCGACAAATGTCGCCCAGCCCGATCCCAGCCGCCGCAACGCGCTGTTCAGCCGGGCCGTCGTTGCGATCAGTTCTGCGGGCGTCGCGCTGTCAAGGTCTGGACCTCTAAAGCGGGCCGAGCGCTGAAAGCTGCCGTCCTTGTTAAGCACCACGCCTCGCCCAATGAGCGCAGCCCAGGGAAGGAAGTCTGCAAGCCGATCGGCCTTGTTCCGGTATTCACGAAGCGAAAGCATCGGTTCAGACCCTCAGATGGGTGGGGAAACGCAGGTGCCGCCGGGCGACATCGACGAACTGCGGATCGCGCCGCGCCGCCCAGACCGAAGCCATGTGGCCGAGAGCGAAGATTACGAGACCCGCGATCCAGAGACGCAGGCCAAGTCCGATGGCACCTGCCAGCGTGGCGTTCGCAATCGCGAGGCCGCGCGGTGCACCGCCGAGCAGGATGTGCTCTGTAAGCGCCCGGTGGACGGGCACGACATATCCCGGCACGGCCTCGGGAGCCTGCCTCTCCATCAGACCCCCCATCACACCAAGGCTCCGCCGCCGAACGAGAAGAACGACAGGAAGAAGGACGAGGCGGCAAAGGCGATCGACAGGCCGAAGACGATCTGGATCAGCCGCCGAAAGCCCCCCGAGGTGTCGCCAAAGGCGAGCGCCAGACCGGTCGAGATGATGATGATGACCGCGACGATCTTGGCGACCGGACCCTGGATGGATTCAAGGATCGACTGGAGCGGCGCTTCCCACGGCATCGACGAGCCTGCGGCATGAGCCGGAGCCGCAGCCGCGAGCATCGCACAGCCGCCAAGCACGACAAAGGTCATCCGGGTGCGGACACGGAACAGGGTTTGGATCATGAAAGGCCTCCTTGAGCTTCGGGGATGATAGGAAGAATTCGGTAGTCACCGCGCTCATCAAGGCCGGTGACCTGTGCGAGTTCGGCGAGACGCCGTCCGGTGCCGTCGCGGACCAGCACGGCGATCATGTCGATGGTCTCGGCGATCAGCGCGCGCGGCACGGTGACCACGCTTTCCTGGATTAGTTGCTCCATGCGCCGCAGCGTGCCCAGCGCTGATCCGGCATGGATCGTGCCGACACCGCCGGGATGCCCTGTGCCCCATGCCTTAAGCAGGTCGAGCGCTTCAGCCCCGCGCACTTCACCTATGGGGATTCGGTCGGGCCGAAGCCGAAGCGCCGAGCGGACCAGATCGGAGAGGGTCGCAACGCCGTCCTTGGTGCGCAGCGACACCAGATTGGGCGCGGCACATTGCAGCTCGCGGGTGTCCTCGATCAGGACAACACGGTCATCGGTCTTGGCGACTTCGGCCAGCAGCGCATTGGTAAGCGTCGTCTTGCCGGTCGAAGTACCACCAGCGACAAGGATATTCTTCCTGGCAGCAACCGCGCGGGCCAGCGCATTGGCCTGCCACTGCGCCATGATGCCCGTTGCCACGTATTGGCCGAGCGTGAACACCGCGATGGCGGGCTTGCGAATGGCAAAGCTGGGAGATGCCACCACCGGTGGCAGCAAGCCTTCGAAGCGCTCTCCCGTCTCGGGCAATTCGGCGGAAACACGCGGTGCCCGCCCATGAACCTCAGCCCCGACGTGGTGCGCAACCAGCCGGATGATACGCTCGCCATCGGCTGCGGACATCCCGCTCCCCGTATCGGCGATCCCTGCTCCAAGCCTATCAATCCAGAGCCGCCCGTCGGGATTGAGCATGACCTCAATAACCGAGGTGTCCTCAAGCCACGCTGCAATTTTCGGGCCGAGCGCGGTGCGTAACATGCGCGCGCCTCGCGACGATGCTTGCGTCTGGATGGGGATGACGCTCATGAATTGCCTCGTGTAAGCGAGACAACCGACCATCGGCTGTCCTCGTGAGGCAGATCAAAAGGGCATCAGATTGGGGGAAGGCAACAAGCTAATGCCCGCGGCGTAGCGTGGCGAAAAGTGAGAAAGCAGCGGCGATTCTCGATGCTGCTATGTCTCCTGTGTCGGACCTTGGCGACTAACCGGAATCAACAACTAAAGTGTAGCAAGCGGACATTGGAACGATCAGGGGCTGATTGGCCGGATTCGACCAAAGTCGGTAGTTCCCAGCAAACCCTTAGCCGAAGTCTTCCAGAACAGGGCTGGATGGCAGCAAGGTAACCGGCAAGGAAACCTGGCGTTTGAGCCATGCCGCGAGTGCGCGGGCCGGCGGTTCCTCGAGGGCGATCGATCCGGCCAGCAGGATGGCCTTTTGCTGGCCTAGTGCCATCGCGTCCATGACATAGGCACTGGTTTCCGTCTCATGGACTTCGCCTGCCACCAGCAGGTTCACGTCAGCGCGCGCGATCAGCGGATTGAGCGCGTTGGGACGGCTGGTTTCGGTCGCCAGCGCCAATCCCTGCACCGGCATGCCAGGGTCGCCGATCAGCCGCACCGCATTGCTGCCTGTCGCGGCCTTGATACGGCGGACAAGATCGATCAGCGGCGTTGACGGCAGCCGATAGATAAGCGCATCCAGCAGACCGGCTTCGTTCAGTGCAGACTTCAGGCCGATGGCACGCTGCAAGGCTTGGGTTATAGCTCGCCCGTCCGCGCCGGTGCGGGCATCCTGCAGCCGCAGCACCGCAATTCCGCTGCGCTCGATCAGCGCCAGTTTCTCGGCCAGCGCCGGTTCTGGCCGGGAAACTGGGCGGTCCTGGCTATCGCCGAGGAAGGCCTGCCGGCTGATCACCAGGTTGGCCCCGAGTTCGGCCGCACGGCGCAGCACTTCGGTGGAGGCGCGGGCGACGACCACGATACCCTTCACCTCTCTGTCGCCATCGCCCGCGCGGAAGCCATCGACCAGCGTTCCCGGAGACCGGTACGATCCGCCAGCAATAGCCGTGTCACGGCGGGCCGGGGCGTCGACGCCGCGGTGCCGATTTGCCTCCGGGCCGAGACCGAGCTGTATCAGTTCGAAAAGTTCGTATCCTCGCATTACCGGCTCCTCAGGCAGGGTTGCTGTAGGGGTCGGCCGCTTCCAGCCAGCGCACCGGCAGGGCAGGAAAGATGCCCTGAAGCCATTCGGCAAGCACGCCCATGCCGGGGTCCTCACCGGTATGCCCAGCGAGATAGACCGTGACCGGGCGGCTGGCCGCCATGTCCTGAGCATAGCCAAGCACCTCGGGCTCGCGCACTTCGCCGAGCAGGACTGCATCGGCACCTGATTCGAGCTGCTGTATCTGGGCGTTTTCTCCCGGCATGCCAGCCGAGATCGAGACCGTGCGGATCATCCGCGCCGGATCGCCAAACATGCGCATTGTCTTTCGGCCGAGGCGCCTGGAAATGTGGCGTCCCAGATCGCGCGCGGAGGTGGCGGGCAGTTCGATCCACGGCATGCCGGGGCGCTCGGCGCGCAGCTTTTCCCAGCCGAGCCGCCGAACAAGTCCGGTCATGATCGCATCTCCGGGGCGGCTGTGGGCATGGCCGTGCATGCGCTGGATCACCATGCCGTTTTCATCGAGCAAGCGCTTCTTGGCGATCAGCACCGGATCGCCGTCGCGCAGGGCAGATTCGGCGAAATCGTCGTATCGCTCGAAGAAGCTGGCTTCGTGAGGGACGATATAGTTGAGCCCCGCGGCTTTGGCGCGGCGCAGCACGTCAATGCTTGCGGTGAAGCAGGTGGCGATGCCTGTGATCGGCGCATCGCGGCGGCCATAAATGATGCGATCATCGGTCGGGTTCGGATCCCACGGCTGGCCGGAGGCTGCCTTTATCGCGGCGAATACCTCGCGTGCGGTCAGGCCCGCCGGAAGCGGTGACGAGGCCCGCACCAGCGGCGCGGGTGCCAGAAGCGTGCCTGCAAGCGCGGCAATGGTTGTGCGGCGGTCAATCATCGGCGCTTTCCTCGGGTCAGGGCTGGCGGGAGTGGCAATCCGGCCAGGCGGCTGGACTGGAACGAGCCGAGCCACAGCCGTCCGCCTGAAATGGCAGCTGCCGAATGGCCATTGAAACCGGGCGCAGGTTCACCGCTGGCCACAATCCGGATGCGCTGTCTATCGCGGTCAAGTTCGCCCACTGCCCAGCCACGATGGCACAGCATGGGATCGGCGACGCCATTCACGACCTTTCGCCGACCGCCGCATGCTGGTTCTTCGAGCCGCATGCCAGTCAGCAGCAAGCGTCCGCCTGTCCAGTGGATATTGTCGGGCATGAAACCGGGCGCCTCGATCCGTGCTGCGGGGCGGCTCGTATCGCGCCGGTCATAAGCAACGACCGAGTGCCAGCCGAACGCGATGACATAGAAGTGCCTGCCATCGGGATCGACTTCGATACCGTTGTTTCCCGGCAGCCGCGTCCCCGGAAGCTCGACAAAGCGTGCCGCGCCGGGCGACCAGCTCCATACAGCGCCCGTATCGCGGCCTTCGACGAAGTCGGCGATGGTCGTTCCGGGCCGGGTAAGCACGGTTACCAGCACCGTGCCGTCGGCGAAGCCGGCCACGCTGTTGCCAACCTGCCCCACAGGCATTGGCAGGCAACCACGCCATGAAAGTTCGGGTTCGGCCTTGCCGCGCGCGATCACGTCGAACACCTCGATCGCTTCGCGCCCGCCATGGTTGACCACCAGCAATCGCCAGCGATTGCCGGCAATGCGCCGCAGCCCGAGGCCTCGCGAGTTGAACAGCGATGGCTCCGGCGGACCTGCACAGTCCGGAAAACCGTCAAGCCTGGCACCGACCTGCCCCGGCGAACCATCGAACCATGGCCGAAAGGTTCCGGTTCTGCTGTCCACCAGCTTGAGCCCCGCGCCGGGCGCAAACCCGCTGGTCACCAGCCATGGCGTGTCCGGCAGGGCCAGAACATCTTCGGGCTTGACCGGGCCGCAGGTATATTCAAGCGGCGGGTCGGACGCGCAGTCCGCCGGCGTTGCAGACGCCAGCGCAGCTGCGGCCATGAACCCGGTGAGCCCCATCAGCGGCCGGGCACGCGCAATTTCTGGTGGAAGAAGTCGAATGTCGCGTTGGTTGCCTTCAGCGTCGCCTCGCGCGTCTGCCCCGGCGTTGCGCCAATGAAGGAATGATCGACGCCGGCGATGTAGATCGATTCCACCGGGACACCGGCGGCGCGAAGGCGTGCCTCGCCGATGCGCGATTGTTCAACCGGCACGACCTTGTCTTCGGTACCATGGATCAGCAGGAAAGCTGGATCCTTTGCATCGATGTAAGTCACCGGGCTGGCGGGGGCATAGGTTTCTGCACTGCACCGCGTGGTACAGCCGAGCAGCCGTTCGGCTGCGCCATCGACCCCGTTTTCCCGTCCGGCGGCCAGGGCGGCAAAATCGAAGACGCCGTACCAGGTGACGGCGGCCGTGGCGCAGACGTCCTTGGCAGCGGCCGGATCGAGCGTGGTTTCCTTGCAGCTCAGGGCCGTCAGCGCGGTAAGGTGGCCGCCGGCTGATCCGCCCCAGATGCCAACGCGCGTAGGATCGATACGGTACTTCGCGGCATTGTCACGAAGGAAACGCAGGGAGGCCTTGGCATCCTGCACCTGCGCGGGAAACTTCGCATCGCCCGAGAGGCGATATTCGAGGCTGGCGACGACGAAGCCTTCATCTGCCAGCGCGGCCAGCACCTTTGGAAAGTCCGCCAGGGCCCCGGAATGACGGGTATGCCCGCCGACCCAGCCGCCCCCGTGGATATAGAGTACCAGCGGGTGCGGCCCCTTGGTTGCCGGCACATAGATATCAACGATCTGCGGCACATGGCCGGTGATCTGCTGATAGACGATATCGCGATAGCCCTTCACGCCCTTTGGGAAGCTGACCGGCACGACCGGGAAGTGGTCTGTCAGCTCCGGCTTCTCCGACACTGGGAAAACCCGGCCTGGCGCGGCTTGGGCTGCGGACCCTGCCAACAGCGCGGCGATTGCCAGAAGGTTGAATGCCTTGCGGACCATTATCGTCTCCATCACAGAAAATCGGGTTTGTGGCGTGCCTGCGCGGCGAGGCGGATTGGTGCGTTGATCGCACCATAACCGGCGTAGTCGCGCCGCTCGACCAGTTCGAAAAAGACGCGGCGGGCAAAGGCGCGCGTGTAAAACTGGAAGTATTCGGCTTCGCCATCCCGGTCATAAAGGATGTCGCGCGCTGCCATGGCCTCGATCAGCTCGGGTGCCAATCCCCAGCGCGCCTCAAGGTCGTCATAGTAATTGCGCGGGATTTCCAGCCGCTCGATCCCCGCAGCAATTGCCGCATCGACCGTGGCGAAAATGTCGGTGCAGGCGAAGGCGATGTGCTGCACCCCGGCACCGAAATAGTTCTGGATGAACCGCGAGGACAGCGACTGGTTGGCCAGCGAGCCGTTGAGCGTGAAGCGCACCGAGCCGTCGGCACTTTCCACCGCCTGGCTCTGCACCAGGCCCATGGGATCGGCGATCTCGATCTGGGGGGTCTTCGCCATGTCGACCAGGCTGACATAGAACAGCTGCCACGACAGGAATTCCTCGAACTGCATGGTCTGCGCGATATGATCGATGCCGGTGAGCTGCACTGGCGCTGCCGGTTCCAGAGCATTGGGAAACTCATGCGCCCACATCGAATCGCGCGTTGCGGCATCGACAAAATAGAGCAGGCTGCCCCCTACCCCGCGCACGCTGGGGATCGGCCATTCATCCGGTCCGATCGCCTGTTCGAAGCGCGCTACCTTTAGCGCATCGGCGCGCGCCAGTGCGCCGGGGACATCGTCCATCGCCAGCCCGATCGCGCAGACCGATGCACCGTGAACCACGTCAAAACTGTGCGCCAGGCCTTCGGGTTCGCAATTGATGACGATGTTGACCGGACCCTGTGTCCAGCGCGTCACGTCTTTGCTGCGGTGTCGTGCGGTTGGTCGGAAACCGAGCGGGCGCAGCATGGCGCCCAGCGCTTCCGCCTCGTCATGGCTGGCGGCAAATTCGAGGAATTCGACCCCGCGGGGTGCGGCCTTGGGTGGCAGCGCGGCGCTAGTCGAGACGGGCCGAGCAATGCCGCCCTCCATCAGGCGGAGCGAACGCAGCCCATCCAGCGCGACGCCGCTCGCCGAGCCTGCCCGGAAACGGTCGTTGAAGATCTCAAGGCTCCAGTAGCCGTCATAGCCGGTGCGGCGGATCGCTTCGGCCCAGTCGTCGAGCGGTAAATCGCCCTGTCCGGGCATGCAGCGGAAGTGGCGGCTCCAGCCGAGGTAATCCATCTGCAATTGCGGCGCATCGCAGACCTGCACGATGAACAGCTTGTCGCCCCGGATGTCGCCGATGCTGCTCGACGGGATGCCGCGGGCGAGCGAATGGAAGCTGTCGAGCACCAGCCCGAGTGCCGGATGATCGACATCGCGCACCAGCGCCCAGGCCTCGCGGTGGTCGTTGACGTGGCGGCCCCAGGCCAGCGCTTCATAGCCGATCCGCATGCCGCGCCGCCCTGCACGCTCGGCCGCTTCGGCGAGGTCATCGATCAGGCGGGGGCGATCTCCCTCGGCCTGCGGCGAGCAGCTGGAGCAGACCAGCACCAGATCTGTGCCGAGGTCGGCCATAACGTCGAATTTGCGCTCAAGCCGGTCAAAGGCCCGTTCGCGCGCCGGACCGGGCAGGCCTTCAAGATCGCGGAACGGCTGGAACATGGTGCAGGCGAGCCCAAGGTCCGCCATCATCGCCGCAATCTGGCGCGCGCCGAGATGCGTCGACAGAAGGTCGTTCTCAAAGATTTCGGCCCCGTCAAACCCCGCAGCGGCAATGGCCTGAAGCTTTGATTCGAGAGTGCCGCTGATCGAAACCGTTGCGATAGAAGTCTTCATCGCGGTGCCTGCCGTCCTGTCCCGAGCGGGAGACATCTGCTCCCTGGGCGCTTGCATATCACGGTCGCGGAGTTGACAAAAGCAGAAATGATGCGAACTAGTTCGTAACACAAATGTCCGAAAGTCTTTTGCGGGTGCTGACGGCAGCGAAAAATGGCGGTATCGAAGCCGGGACAAAGGTCCGAACCGTGCCGTCTTCCCGGCGCGGCAGGCCTGTTCCCGGAGACTTCGACTTGCCCACAGCCCCAGCGCCTTCCGCTTCTGAGCCCTCCGCCACCAAGCCCCCACGCCGTTCGCACGCCGAAACGCGCGAGGCGACGATCAATCACATCATCGACATCGCCACGGCCGAGTTCGTTGAAAAGGGTCTTGCAGGAGCCCGCATCGATGAGATCGCGGGCAAGGCGACCAAGCGGAAGATTTACTACTACTTCGAGGGCAAGGAAGAATTGTATCGCGCCGTGCTCGAACGTGCCTACCGTCAGGTGCGCGCCAGCGAGAGCGCCGTCAACATCGAAGCCGGGACGGCGGTCGAGGCGCTGCGCAGCCTCATCGAGCACGACGTGCGCTATCACTCGCAGCATCAGGAACTGGTGCGTCTGGTGATGAACGAGAACATCCTGCACGGCGAACAGATCAAGCAGATCGAGGGCCTGCCCGAGCGCAACCGCAAGGCCGTGGACATCCTTGCCCGCATCATCGAGCGGGGCGAGGCAGAAGGGTCGTTCCGACCGGGTATCGATCCGGTCGAACTGCACATGAACGTGACCGCTCTCAGTTTTTACAACGTATCGAACCAGTTCACTTTCGCTCACAACTTCGGGGTCGACATGACCAGTCCGGACGCGATCGAGCGGCGGGCGCGGCAGGTGGCAGACATCATCATAGCCTGGGTCACGCAGAAGGACTGACTTCGTCTGGCCCCCCGGCTGACGGACCAGAACCGGCTGTGCAAGGCCCGGCGGCAAGGGGAAGAGGATAATGGCAGGATTTCATGCGGGCGAGAGCACCGCATCACCGGTTGACTGGACGCGCCGGGCAATTGCGACGGTTGCGCTATGCTTTGCCATCAATATGGCCGACGGCGTCGACGTAACTATCCTTTCGTTCATCGCGCCGCGCATCCAGCAGGATTGGAGCATCGGTCCGGACGTGATGGGCACCCTGTTCAGTGCCGGGCTGCTGGGCATGGCAATCGGCGGCATGTTCATTGCGCCGCTGGCGGACAAGTTCGGGCGGCGCAAGGTGATCCTTGTTGCGCTGGCGCTGATGTCTGCCGGCATGCTGGCGAGCGGATTTGCAGCAAGCGTGAGCCAGCTCTTCACGCTTCGCGTGATTGTCGGAGCGGGCATCGGCACCGTACTCGCCGCCATGGCCGCACTTGCCTCCGAGAGTGCGCCGGAAAGACACCGCAGCCTGGCTGTCGGTTTGGTCCAGGCGGGTTATCCGTTCGCCGCCGTGTTCACCGGCCTTCTCGTAGCTCAGCTTTTGCCAATTTATGGCTGGCACGCGCTGCTGATTGGCGCCGGGGGTATCACGGTGTTCCTGTTCCCGCTTGCCTGGGTATTGCTGGGCGATTCCGTTCCCGCCGCCGATGGCGCCAATGGCGAAGCGGTCAAGGGCGGAGTGCGATCGCTATTCAGCCCGCTTTTGCGCGGACGGACGCTCGCGCTGTGGGGTGCGGTCTTCTTTGGCTTGATGGTCCTCTATTTCATCGTCAGCTGGATAACCAAACTGGCAATAGAGGCTGGGCTTTCGGAGACCAACGGCATCTATGCCGGGGCGCTTTACAACTTCGGTGCCTTTTCCGGCACCGTGGCCATGAGCTTCCTCGCCGTGCGCGTGCCGCTGGGCAAGCTGGTGCCGACGATGCTCTGCGGCGCGGCCGTGGCGATGGTGTGGTTTGGATCGGTCGAAATGTCGGTGGCGGGGACCATGGTCAACGCCTTCCTGATCGGAGTGCTGCTGCAGGGCGGCTACAACGGGGTCTGGCCGCTGGCGGCAGAGACCTATCCGTCGCATGTCCGGGCAACCGGGATAGGCTGGGCAATCGGCATCGGGCGGAGCGGCGCGATCGTCGGCCCGTTTATCGGTGGACAGCTGATGGCGGCCAAGGTTTCGTTGCCGATCCTTTTCTCCGCTTACTGCGTGCCGCTGCTCGCCTGCGCTACCTGCGCCTTTGCCGTGCAGCGGTTGAGCCGCAATCCTGCGAATTGACAGGAACTAGTTCGTAACATAAATGAAGGTCACGGAAGCGGGGGCGAAAGGCGTCCCGCAACGGGAGGGGATTGAGGATGAAGTTCGCATCGCGTCTCGCCATTTCGGCGTCTTTTCTTGGTTTTGCGGTGGCATTGACCGCCCCGGCACTGGCACAGGACGCCGCTGCCGATGGAGGCGAATCAGTCGATGCTAATGAGATTGTTGTTACCGGTTCGCTGATCCGGCGGCCAAACAACACCGCCGTAAGCCCGATCGTTTCGGTCGGCGCGGAAACGATCAAGGAAGCCGGCACGCCCAACCTCAGCGATGCGCTGAACCAGTTCCCCAGCTTCACCACGGCAGGCAATGCCGCGACCGGCGGCCAGGGTACCGGCGGCCGCGCCTCGATCAATCTTCACGGCCTCGGATCCAACCGCAACCTCGTGCTGCTCGATGGCAAGCGCCTGCCGCTGTCGGACGTCAACGGAAACGTGGACATCAACATCATCCCGGAATCGATCATCGGCGGGATCGACGTGATCACCGGCGGCGCTTCGGCGGTTTATGGTTCGGACGCCATGTCTGGCGTGGTCAACTTCAAGATCATGCGCGATTTCGAAGGCATCCGCGCCGATACGCAGTACAACATCAGCGAGCGCGGCGATGCTGCCAAGTTCAACGCCTCGCTGGCCCTTGGGACCAAGTTCGCCGAAGGCCGCGGCAGCCTGCTTGCTGCCTTCAGCTACACCACGCAGGACCCGATCCAGGGCACGGCCCGGTCGTTCTTCAATGACAAGGTTCCCTCCTCGTTCATCGGCACCGGGACCTTCGTGCCAAGCGCAACCAACGCGCCCGACGCTGCCGTGATCCAGAGCGTGTTCACCACCTATGGCATTACCGGCGCGCGCAATCCGCTGCTCAACCTCGGCTTCAACAACGACCGCACGCTTTTCGTCCAGACGGGCGCGGTGAATTATCGCGGCGACAACGGCACCAACGGCTATGCCGTCATCGGCGGCAACGTGCGCATGCCGGTGGGCCAGCAGCTGCAGGTACTAAACGCGCTCGATCGCAAGACCGCCTTCGTAAAGGGCGATTTCGAACTTACCCCGGACCTGACCGCCTATGGCCAGTTCCTGTTCGTTGACCTCACCGTCAATACCGAGAGCGGCGGCAGCCTGACGCAGTTTCCGGCCCTCACCACGATCCCGGTGACCAATCCGTTCATCCCGGCCGACCTGCGCACGATACTCGCCTCGCGTCCGAACCCGACCGCAGCCTTCACCTGGAACGGTCGCTATGTCGGCGTGCCGGACAAGAACTGGGACGAAAACTACAACGTCCAGCAGTACATGCTCGGCCTGCGCGGCAACATCGCTGAGGGCTGGAGCTTCGACGCTTTCGCGGCTTACGACCAGTCGAAGCACACCCAGACCATGCACCAGGCCGTGCTCAAGTCGCAGGTCCAGAAGCTGCTCAACTCGGCCGACGGCGGGGCCTCGCTCTGCGCCGGCGGGTTCAATCCGTTCGGCGATGCCAATGCCCGCTCGCTCTCGGCAGCCTGCCGCGCCTTCATCACCAAGGATGCGGTCAGCGTGGAAGACCTCGGCCAGACGCAGGCCCAGCTCCAGGTCAACGGCAAGCTGTTCGATCTGGGCGCAGGACCAGTCCAGCTCGCCATGCTGGCAAGCTATCGGAAGAACACCTACAAGTTCAGCCCCGACTTCGACCTGACGGCGAACAGCGGCTTCGCTCCGGGCGCAAACATCGAAGGCGTGGTAAACACCCTGCCGCTCGCCAAGACCGGCATCTCGGTGAAGGAATTCGCCGCTCAGGTCGATATTCCGCTGCTGAGCGACAAGCCGTTCTTCCAGGAACTCGCCGTTGGCGGCGCGATCCGTTATTCCGACTATTCGGTGACCGGATCGGTGACCAGCTTCGAGCTCGATGCCCGGTGGCGTCCGGTTGAATCGCTGCTGATCCGTGGTTCCTACCAGCGCGCCGTACGCACGCCCAATATCGGCGAGCTGTTCTCGCCCCAGCAGGGCAACCAGCTTGTGATCGGCACGCCACCGGGTGCCATCGGCGACCCCTGCGACGTGCGCTCCACCGCCCGCACTGGCGCCAATGCCGCCCAGGTCAGCGCGCTCTGCGTTGCCCAGGGCGTTCCCAGCGCGGCGATCGGTTCGTACCAATTCCCGACCACCGCCACCGGCCAGGTCACATCGGGCAATGCCGGGCTGGTTCCGGAACGCGCCAACACCTTCAACGTCGGCATGGTGTTCAACGCCCCGTCGAACAGCGGCGTGTTCGGCGATTTCTCGCTGTCGCTCGACTACTACAACATCAAGATCAAGGACGTGATCTCACCGATCCCGGGCCTGACCGTGCTGTCGAAGTGCTTCAACCTCGATGGCAGCAACACCAGCTACAGCAACTCTAACGAATACTGCCAGCTGATCCGCCGCGATTCGACCGGCCAGCTTTCGCAGGTGCTGACCCCGTTCCTCAACCTCGGCGCGCTTGAGACCGATGGTGTCGAGGCCCAGATCCACTGGGGCGTCCCGGCTCCGTTCCTGGGGCAGACCGGCAAGCTCTACGTCGATTCGGCGATCGGCTGGCTGAACAACTACAAAGTTCAGCTGCTGCCGGGCGCGGCATTTCTCAACTATACCGGCATCAGCAATGGCGGCGCCGGTCCCAACAGTGTGCCGCCGCGCGCCACGCCCAAGTGGAAGGCGCTGACCACCTTCGGCTACAAGTCGGACACCCTTGGTCTCGGCCTGCGCTGGCGCTACCAGGGTGCCTTGGCCGATGTCAGCGCGGTGCTGACGCCCAACAACGTCCAGCTGCCGGTCGCGGCCTACAATCTGTGGGATATGTTTGCGACCGTGAAGGTACAGAAGAACATCGAGTTCCGCTTCGGAGTGAACAACCTGTTCGACAAGGGACTGCCCTTCGTCGCCAGTTCGCAGATCTCGACCGATCCGGCGCTCTATGACCTGATCGGCCGGTCGTTCTATGTCGGTGCGCGCATCAGCTTCTGATCCATCAGGGCAGGCGCTGGCCTAGCTGGCGCCTGCCCGTTACGATTGCACTTACATGAAACGCACAGGACTCATCGGCCGCTCCATTCAGGCCTCGCGCTCGCCTTGGCTGCACGAACAGGAAGCGAAGGCTCTGGGGCTGGACCTGCGTTACGAGTTGTTCGATTTCACTGCACTCGGCCTCGCCGATGAGGAGCTGGGTCCCCTGCTGCGCCGACTTGCGGCAGAGGGCTACAACGGTGTCAACATCACCTATCCGTTCAAGCAGGTCGTCATCCCCCTGCTGGACGAGCTGGAAGACGGCGCCCGCAGTGTGGGTGCGGTCAACACCGTAGCCATACAGGATGGCCGGCTGATCGGCTACAACACCGACAAGACCGGCTTTCAGGAAAGCCTGGCCGAAGGTCTTCCCGAAGCAGAGCTCGACGTTGTCCTGCAGCTGGGCGCGGGCGGTGCGGGTTCCGCAGTTGCCAATGCCTTGCTCTCGCTGGGTACGACCCGGCTTGAGATTTCCGACGTCGATCTGTCACGCGCCGAGGCTCTCGCGGTGCGGCTTTGCAGCGAATACGGCCCGGGCCGGGTCGTGGCGCGCGGTTCCACCGACATCGATACGACTTTGGTTCGCGGCATAGTCAACACGACGCCGATGGGCATGGCTGCCCACCCCGAACCGGCAATCGACCCGTCGCTGATCGCCTCGCATCACTGGGTCGCCGACATCGTCTATTTCCCGCTCGAAACCGAATTGCTGCGACTGGCCCGGGTAAAGGGATGCCGCACGCTCGACGGCAGCGGCATGGTCATCGGCCAGGCCGCGCGGGCCTTCCAGATATTCACAGGTCTGATTGCCGACAAGAAGCGCATGCGCGCAACGTTCGCCGCCTGTTAGGGCGGCTTGGACAGAATATTCTGGTGGAGCGTCGGCTTTCCGGTCATTTCGTGCGCCCAGTCGCCGTGCCGCATTGTCACCAAGGCTGGACCTGAGTGATTGGGCTTGAGTAGATCCACGAATGGCCAGTATCGGCCTAACCGGTCGTTCCGGGTCGCGGCGCCGACTGGCAGGAATGTCCCAGGGTGACCAAAGTCGGCTCCCCGTCTGTGCTGCGGGGAGCCGACGGTTCAGATCTCGGTGTTTTCAGCGAGCGCGAGCGCGTCTTCCACATCGATCCCCAGATAGCGGACCGTATTCTCAATCTTGCTATGACCGAGCAGGATCTGGACGGCGCGCAGGTTGCCAGTCGTCCGGTAGATGATCGAGGCTTTGGTGCGGCGGAGCGAATGCGTGCCATATTCGCTTGGCATCAGGCCCACCCCCGTCACCCATTCGTCGACAAGCCGGGCATATTGCCGTGTGCTGAGGTGACCATTGCGATCAACCCGGCTTGGGAAGACATAATCATCAACCGTGCCGCCCCGCCGCTCGAGCCACGCCAGCAGGCTGGCCCGGGCATCGGGGAGAAGTTCGAATTGAACAGGCCGACCTGTTTTCTGCTGCATCACGATGGCCCGCGTTCGGATCTGCCCGCCGCTGACAACATCTCCAATTTTCATGCGAACAAGGTCGCAACCGCGCAGTTTGCTGTCGATCGCAAGGTCGAACAGCGCCCTGTCCCGCAGGCGGCGGCGCTGATTGAGGTAGAAGCGGATCTCCCATATTTGCTTGGGCTTCAGGGCCCGCTTCGCGCCGACAGTGCGCCCGGCATTCCAGACTGAGCGCTTGGGGGACGCATTCACGGTTTCAGACATTTCCATGATCATTCTCCGATTGGCCAGAATTGGCCATTCTGAAGAACGGTTGCAGCCCCACGGGGGAAATGTTGTGGGGCTTGATGCTCGGGAGATCGTGGAGGCGCCGGCTGCATAATGCCCTCATGCACGAGGGCAGGCCATGACCAACCATCAATTGACAAACTTTGCCAATCCTTGCTATTTTCAAGTTTGGAGGTTGCCATGGCTACGATGAACATCTCACTGCCCGACCCGATGAAACAATGGGTGGAGGCGCAAGCAGACACCGGCCGGTATAGCAATGCCAGTGACTATGTGCGCGATCTTATCCGCCGTGACCAGGAACGCGCCGACAAGGTTGCCGCCATGCAGCGTCTGGTCGACGAGGCCCGCGCCAGTGGCCTCAGCGACGAGACGATGGCGGACATCCGGGCGCGGGCGATCCGCCAGCAGGCCTCTCAAGCCTGACCGTGCCTCGCTTCCGCTTAACCCGCGCCGCGGCCGACGATCTGACAGCCATTTTTCTCGAGGGCATAGAGCAGTTCGGCCTGCCTCAGGCCGACGCCTATCACGAAGGGTTGAGCGCAATTTTCGCGTTTCTCGCAGACTATCCCCATGCCGCGCGTCTGCGCGAGGAGATCTCGCCGCCTGTTCGCGTGCATCCCTACAAGGCCCATCTGGTGATTTATGATGTGGGAGATGAGGGCGAGGTCGTCATTCTACGCGTCCGGCATGGTCGGGAAGATTGGATATCCTCTAATTACGATGGCTAGCCGTGGCGAGGTAAGGGCATGCGGCCAATCCACAAAGATCCCCGCCCCACTGGGCGCTTCTCCTGACGACCAATTCACGCCGTTTTGCAGCAAGCGCTTGAATGTCCGCTAGCGCTGAAAGCTGTCGTTGGCATACGTTTATGCATCCAGGCAGAAGCCGCTGAAAAAGTCACCGTTGCAGGTGCATTGTCATCGACCCGCAAGTGGCCGCTTGTCCATTTCGCATTTTCCGCGACTTACGCTGAGATAGTTGCCGTCCAAACGAACACCGACCTTCAACAAAGCGCTAGGCCTCGGTCTCGGCCAGCCGGTGCACTTGCTCTGAGAGTGGCCAAATCGCCAATCAAATACTGATTCCACCGCCAACGATCAGCACCTGCCCACTGACATAATCGCTTTCGGGAATGCAGAAGAGGTATATGCCGCCAGCAGCTTCCTCGACCGTTCCGGAACGGCCTAGCGGAACCATATTTTTCAATGCACCGAGTACATCGGTCGGCACACCGGCTTGGATCGACTTGCCTTCGATTTCAATCAAGGTAGCCGGGTCGTCGCTTGCCTTCGTCAGCCGGGTATCGATGAAGCCGAAGGCTACGCAATTGACGCAGACTTTGTAGCGGCCCCATTCCTTTGATAGCGTCTTGGTCATGCCGACGAGAGCAGCCTTAGCTGACGAGTAATTGACCTGGCCAGCATTGCCGTGCGTGCCTGCCATCGAGGATATATTGATCACTTTTCGGACCACCTCGCGTCCTTCGGCAGCTTCCTTCTTGTGCAACATTCGCATTGGCTCGGCGGCTGCACGCAGGATGCGGAACGGCGCGGTAACGTGAACGTCGAGCATTGCTTGGAACTGCTCGTCAGTCTGCTTCTGGATCACGCCGTCGCGGGTATAGCCGGCATTGTTGACGATGATGTCGAGACCGCCAAAACTGTCGAGCGCGGTCTGTACGAAGCGCTTCCCGAAATCCTCGGCGGTGACGTTGCCGACGCAGGCGACGGCACGGCCACCCAGAGCGACGATTTCCGCCACGACTTGGCTGGCCGGTTCTTCGTCAAGGTCGTTGACAACCACGCTTGCGCCGTCGGACGCCAGCTTGAGCGCCAGCGCGCGCCCGATCCCGCGGCCGGAACCCGACACGATCGCGACCTTACCCTTCAACTTGCTCATCACAATTTTCCTCAATCTATCGCGACGATGGCGTCGCCGCCCAATGTTTGAATGCTCTGTCCGGTCCACGCGCCGATGGTCAGTCGGGCGCAGCGTTCGCCTTCGTGTTCGAACAGTTCCGCTACCTCGCCCCGGCAATGGACCGTGGCGTAGAGCGGCGTGATTGCAGAAAAGCGCACGTTCCAGCGGCGCAAACGGTCTGCCGGCACCCATTGGCGCAGGGCCTGCGCCAGGTAAGCCATCGACAGCATGCCGTGCGCGAAAACGTCATCCATTCCGGCGGCGCTGGCGAAATCGCTGTCGAAATGTAGCGGCACGTGATCGTGGCTTGCGCCGGCAAACAGCGCTAGCGTGCCGCGCGTGATCGGGCCGCGCACCAGCTCGGGAAGTACCTCGCCCTCAAGCATTGCGGACCACCGTCACCATGCGCATTTCGGCGCGCAGGACGCCTGCGCTGTCAACGGCTTGCGTATCCTGCACGACGAATTCGAGCGCGCCGCCTTTCTTGGCATAAATGTCGCTGGTCGTGGTCGTCAGGACGAGCCGGTCACCGGCGTGAATCGGGGCATGATAGGTGAAGCTCTGCTCGCCGTGGAGGACACGCGCCATGTCGATGCCCAGACCGCCAACGGGATCAAACAGGCCGCCGCGCTTGGCGGGAGCAGAAAGCGCGAGCGAGAACAGGTAAGTTGGCGGCGCGGGGATGGCGGGGTGCCCGGCAGTGCGCGCCGCCTCCGCATCGAAGTAGATCGGATCGGTCTCACCCGTCGCCTTGGCAAAGAACTTGAGGAACCCTTCTTCGACCACGACCGCGCGTGGTTCGGAGACTACGCCAACATGAACAGCCCGGTCGAGCATCAGCCGGCCTTTCCGTATAGCGTCACCACACAGGCGCCGCCCAGCCCGACATTGTGCTGCAGCGCGTGACGGATGCCTTCGACCTGACGCTTGCCGGCCGTCCCGCGCAGCTGGTGCGTCAGTTCATAGCACTGGGCGAGCCCGGTCGCACCGAGGGGGTGGCCCTTCGACAGTAGCCCGCCCGAGGGGTTGGTAACGTGGCGCCCGCCGTAAGTGTTCTGGTCATCGCGGATATATTGCTCGGCGGTGCCTTCTGGGGTGAGCCCTAGCGCTTCGTAGGAGATCAGCTCGTTGGGGGTGAAGCAATCGTGCAGTTCGACTGCCTGGATGTCGTCGGGACCGATGCCGGAAGCGTCGTAGACCTGCCTCGCGGCCTCTTTGGCCATGTCATATCCGACCACGCTCATCATACCGCGGTTCTCGAAGGTACCCGGCATATCGGTGGTGAGCGCCTGCGCGACGATCTCGACCGAAGCATCGAGGCCGTGCCGTGCGGCGAATGCCGGCGAGACCAGCACCGCCGCCGCCGCGCCGCAGGTCGGCGGACAGGCCTGGAAGCGGGTGATCGGGCCGTAGAGATGCTTGGAGGCCATGACTTCTTCCAGAGTGATGGGATCGCGGAACAGCGCCATCGGATTGTTCGCCGCGTGGCGCCGCGCTTTGACGCTGATCAGGGCGAACGCCTCGCCGCTGGTGCCGAACCGCGCCTGGTGATCGAGCCCCGCTCCGCCGAACTGCTGCGCGGCGAACGGCGCCTGTTCATCATAGGCCTGCAACTCGTCCTGCCGGACAAGCGCCATGTCGAGCGTGCGCTTGCGGTCGTTGAACACCATGCCCAGCGCGCCGGGAACCATTTGCTCGAAACCAACAGCAAGCACGCAGTCGGCGACCCCCGCTTCGACCATCTGCCGCGCAAGATAGAGCGCGGTCGATCCGGTCGAGCAGTTGTTGTTGACGTTGACGATCGGGATACCGGTCAGCCCGACCCGGTACAGCGCGGACTGGCCGGCTGTTGAATCGCCATAGACATAGCCGGCATAGGCCTGCTGGACCTGGTCGTACGACACTCCGGCATCGGTAAGCGCGAGGCGGATCGCCTTTTCGGCCATCACGTCCCAGTCCTCGCTCTGGCCGGGCTTGGTGAACGGGATCATGCCGACCCCGGCAATGCGGACTTTACTCATGCGATTTCTCCACTTGGCCCGGCGTCACAGCGCCCGGGCAATGATCAGCTTCATGATTTCGTTAGCGCCGCCGTAAACGCGGCTGACGCGGGCATCGGCGAACATCCGCGCAATGGGATATTCGGCCATGTAGCCATAACCGCCGAACAGCTGCTGGCAGGCGTCGATCACCTTGCACTGGGCTTCGGTGCACCACAGCTTGGCCTTGGCGGCAGTGACCCCATCGAGCTCGCCGGCGAGCAACCTGACCATCAGGCTGTCGACGAACGCCCGGCCAACTGTGCCCTGCGTCGCGCAGTCGGCAAGCACGAACTGGGTGTTCTGGAAGTCCATGAGCGTCTTCCCGAACGCCTTGCGCTCGCGGACGTAGTTGGTGGTCAATGCCACCGCGCGCTCCATGTTGACCACCGCGTCGAGCGCGATGATGAGGCGCTCCCAAGCGAGCTGGTGCATCAACTGGACAAAGCCGCCGCCCTCGCTGCCGAGCAGGTTACCCGCGGGCACAAACACATTGTCAAAGAACAGTTCCGACGTGTCCTGACCATGCATTCCGAGTTTTTCGAGATTGCGGCCGCGCCGGAAACCTTCGACACTGTCGGTTTCAAGGACCAGAAGCGAAACACCCTTGGCACCGGCATCATCGCCAGTCCGCGCCACCACGACGACCAGATCGGCAGTCTGGCCGTTTGAGATAAAGGTCTTGGCCCCATTGAGCAGCCAGCCGCCTTGTACAGCTGCTGCCCGGGTGCGGACATTCTGCAGGTCGGACCCGGCTCCCGGCTCGGTCATCGCAATCGCGCCGATCCGCTCGCCTCGGGCCATCGCCGGAAGCCAGCGCTGCTTCTGGTCCTCCGTGCCGTAAGCCAGGATGTAATGCGCGACGATCGCCGAATGGATCGTATTGCCGGTGCCGAAACTGCCGCCAAGCCCGGCGCGTGTCAGCGCCTGGTGGATCACCGCCTCGTGCGCGAGGGTGCCACCGCCGCCGCCGTACTCCGCCGGAATGCTGGCGCATAGCAGGCCGGCTTCAGCTGCCTTTTCCCAAGCGGTTCGGTCGACCTGCCCGTCGCGTTCCCACTGTTCGCGCCGAGGTGTCAGTTCGCCCTCGATGAAGCGGGCGGCCTGATCCTCGAGCATGACCAGTTCGTCATCCATCCACGGGCTTGATTCAGGCGACATTGCGGCTTTGTCCTTCCCAATAGGTCTTGCGCAGTTCGGCCTTGAGCACCTTGCCGGCAGCTGACAGCGGCAAAGGTTCGTTGCGGAATTCGACCGAGCGTGGACACTTGTAGTCGGCGATGCGCTCGCGGCAGTGAGCGACAACTTCGTTTTCACTCAGGGCTGCACCCGCACGCGGCAGGATAACCGCATGAACCCGCTCGCCCCAGCGCGCGTCAGGCACCCCTATCACCGCCACCTGTGCCACCGCCGGGTGCAATGCGAGGACGCTTTCGACTTCGGCGGAGAAGACATTTTCGCCTCCCGAGACGATCATGTCCTTGATCCGGTCTACAACATAAAGGATCCCGTGATCGTCGAGCCGCCCGCCGTCGCCGGTGTACATCCAGCCACCGCGCAAGGCCTCGGCGGTGAGCTCGGGCTGGTTCCAGTACCCGAGCATTACCCCGCGACCCCGGATGAGAATTTCGCCCACTTCGCCGGTCGGCAGGAGGTTGCCCGCGTCGTCAGCGATGCCGATCTCGGCAATCGAGATTGGTTTGCCTGCCCCACGATGGCGGCCCGCCGCGCGGTGCTCGCCCTTGTGATAGTCCGCACCCAGCATCGTTGCAGAGCATGAGACTTCGGTCATTCCGTAAAGCTGGACAAAGTCGACATGCGGAGCCGCCGCCATTATCCGGTCGAGCGTGGCCTCCTGCATCGGCGAGGCTCCGTAGAGTATCGATTTCACCTGCTTGAGTTTCGCGGCATCAAAACCCGGTGCATCAAGCATCATCTGGATCATCGTCGGGATCAGCAGAGCATCGGTTACGCCTGCTTGATTGATCAAATCCAGCGTCGCGGCGGGCTCAAAGCCCTTGCCGATGACAGCTGTGCCGCCTGCCAGCATCGTCATGGTCAGCACTGCAGCCGCCGCGAGATGGAACAGCGGCGGGACGACCAAGCCACGGCAGCCTTGCGGGAACAGGCCCAGTTCGCGCATCGACTGACAATTCGCCACGAACCCGTCATGGCTCAGCATGACACCCTTCGAGCGTCCGGTCGTGCCGCCGGTGTAGAAGATCGCAAACAGGTCGTCCCCGCCGCGAAAAGCGGCGTCGATTGGCTCGCGGGCAAGCAATTCGGCGAGTGTGTGCCAGCCGCCACGCGGCGACCCTAGCGAGATCAGTGCTTCGACCTTTTCCTCTGCCAGCATAGCGGCATTGGCATCGGCAAAGTCGTCGCTGACAAAGATTGCCCTTGGCCGGCAATCCTCGATCGCAAACCGGTTCTCGGCTTCGCTCCACCGGCAGTTCAGTGGCACCAGCACTGCCCCGGCCCACGGCACTGCGAGATAAAGCGCAAGGTAATCGTCGCTGTTGGCGGAGAGGATGCCCACGCGGTCGCCTTCCTCGACGCCAAGGGCGAGCAAGCCGCCGGCGATCCGCGCCGCGCGGTCAAGGGTATCACCCCAGGTCCGTACGCATCCTTCGAACACCGACGCCGGAGCCGCCAGTCGATCCGCGACAGCGGCGCGAACTGCGCTCACATAGCTGAGTTGCTGGCCAGTCATTTGGCAGCGAGGCGGCGCTTGAGGAAATCCGCGATCAGCTTGTTGGCCTGGTCGGTTTCGGGAATGTCGATCAAATAGGTCCAGAATGCATGCGGAAGAGCGTCGAATACGACCAGGTTAGACGCCACGCCCTGCTCGTAGAGGGCGCGCCCGAAAATCGAGGTCCCGCTCAGGGCAAGGTCACGCGTGCTGGTGATCAGCAGGGTCGGCGGAAAATGAGACAAGTCGCCATGAATGGGCGAAAGGACCGGATCGGTAAGTTTTATCTTGTAGACAGGATCAGCCCCGTACTCACCGCCCGGCATGGGCATCCACGAGATCGAATCGCCCTTCTTGCTGGCATCGGCCATGCCACCGAAGAAGCCCAGCGCGGCTGGCATGGGCCGCCTGAGGACGGTCAGCCGCGCGACCAGTTGAGCGCTCAGAACGGCGCCGGCCGAAGTCCCGAACACGCCGATCCGCGAAGCGCCGTGGTCTTTCTCAAGCGCCTGATAGACAGCCAGCGCGTCGTCGAGTCCGGCCGGATAGGGATTCTCCGGGGCCAGCCGATAGAGCGCGGAGACCACCGGGATACCTGTCAGCGCGGCGATCGGGATAGTCTCGGTAAGCGATCCGGAATCGACCTTGCCGCCGCCGCCGTGCAGGTTGAGCAGCACTGGCCCCTTGCCGATTGCGGTAACGCCCTTGGGATAGATGATCCTTACCGGCACGCCGGCGATGACGGACTCCTCGGTCCGGACACCGTAGCGCGCTTCGAGCTGCTTCCCCATCGCGACCTGCATCCCGCCGATCATCTGGCGAACGAGCGGAAGCGGCGGCATCGGGTTGGGCATCGGTGTGTTGGCCGAGGCTATGGCGGCTGTCCTCCCTTCCGGGCTCACCGTCTCTGGCATCGGCCAGGTGAGGATGTTGCGTTCCGGCGCGGGCGCAGCGGATTGGGCCAGTGAGGCACTGGAGGCGAGGCTCGCCAGCAGCACTGCCAAGGTTTTTGTTCTGATCACTGTTCCACTCCCGTTGCGGACGTTTGTCCGTGTTCCGTCAATTCTTCGCCCTCGGCCTTTGCTGGCCATGCGAAGGCCACCCCGATCCCGGCAATCACCGCCATGGCCAGGTACGCGAACGAGGTTCCGTAAGCCCAAAGCAGGCCAGAGCCTGCGGTCACCACGGCCAGCACCACGCCGAGCAGCACCGCATTCAGCCCTTGGGCGGCGGCGCTTGTCTGGACGGGCACGCGCGCCGCGATGACCAGCATCATGCCGAGAATGGCGCCGGTGGCGGTTACGCCTTGGAACAGCTGTGTCGCGATCAGCACGGGCACGCCCGGGTCGGTCGCCATGATGAGCCACCGGATCGCCGCAGCCGCCGCAGCAATGCACAGCAGCAGGCTCGGATCGCGCCGCCCGAGGAGCTTGGTACCGAACCAGAACGCGAGAATTTCTGCGCTCACCGCCAGTGCCTGGAGCAGGCCGATCGTGCTGGTCGAAATGCCATGGGCTGCCCATTGGATCGCGCCGAAGCTGTTGAGCACGCCGTGGCTGCCCATGATCAACGATGCCGCCGCCATGGCCCGCATTAGCTTGCCATCGCCAATCACGTCGCGCCAACGCCCGCTCTCGCCAGCTTCGGCCATCGCCAGGTGGCGATCCGACCGGAGCAGGGCCGCAACCATTGCCGGAAGCAGCAGCAGGACTGCGCAGATGAGCGGCAGCGCTTCTATTCCGAACTGATCAAACGCCCAGCCGGCACTGGCAGTCGACAGTACGACAGCTATTGATCCCCAGACACGCATTCGCCCGAAGTCGAGCCCGTGACTCCGCACGGCCATAACCGCGTAAGAATCAACCAAAACCGGGATCTGGTCCCACATCATCGAGAAGGCGAGGACGATGGCAATCCGCCCCGCATGATCCGGGCGGCCGAGCAAGAGCGCGACGATTGCCGCGGCACCCAGCGAGGTCACGACGATCGAGTTGCGCACCAGCCCGCGCCGTCCCGCCCAGGCCGAAAACGGAGCAACCGTCAGCAGGCGCAGGATCAGCGGAATGGCGAGGAGCACGCCGATCTCGCCGGGCTGCGCGCCCATGGCCTTCAGCCACAGCGGGATGAATCCGAAAAATCCGTAGTGGATATAGAGCGCCAGATAGAGACCGGACACGCCCATCGAAAGCGGGCTGAGAGTGCCTTCGCGGGAAGGGCCACTGGCAGCGTGATCACTACCGGCCAATGGTTCAGGAATGGGATTCAAAGGCATGTTTCACTCCCACCCTTGCATTGCTGCAAGGTTTGATTGATATCGATGTCATCACTGGGACGAGGAATGACATGCTGGATCCGGATATCGCTGCGCTCATGGGTGAACCCGCCGAAATGCCGGCGATGACTGCCGAAATTCTGCCGATGGTGCGCGCCAGCATGGCCATGATGGGGCAGGCGCTGCCGGGGGTAGAGATCGAGACAGTCCGCGACTTCGATGCGAACGGCGTTCCGGTACGGCTGTACCGCCCTGAAAGCGATGCGCCATTGCCCCTGCTCGTATTCCTTCACGGCGGCGGCTGGATGCTGGGCGACCTTGAGACCCATGACGCGATGCATCGCCATCTGGCTGCCCGCGCCGGCTGCGCTGTGCTTGCGGTTGGCTATCGGCTGGCGCCCGAGTACCCGTTCCCGGCCGGACTGGACGATGCAGCGACTGCATTGGCCTGGGCCCGGCGCGAGGCGGCCGGATTGCGGTGCGACCCCACGCGAATCGCGCTGGGCGGTGAAAGCGCCGGATCGAACCTGACCGCCGCCATGACCTTGCGTCTGCGCGATGAAGGCGGGGAACAGCCGCTGTTCCAGTTGCTGGTTCATCCTGCAACCGACCTGCGCTTCTGCTTGCCCTCGTTCGAGACGGTCAAAGTGGGCGGGTTCTCGCGCGAATATCTCGATGGCGGCGCGGCCATGTACGCCGGGGGTGCCGATCTGGCAGATCCATTGATTTCCCCGCTGCGGGCCGAGCGACATGACGGACTGGCTCCGGCGATCGTGCTCACCGCCGAGGAAGACCCGCTGCGCGACGACGGTGAATACTATGCGCGGGCACTGATCGCGGCGGGTGTCGAAACGCTCGCGTGCCGCTTGCCCGGCCTGCCGCACGGCTTCATGTTCCTGCCCGCGACCGTTCCTGCGGTTTCGCGGTCGTTCGACTTGATCGCGCGGCTGGTTTGCCGCTATTTCAAAGGTTAGGGGCACATCTTCGATGCAGATTGCGGCATGAACAAACTGGGCGGAAACGCCGAGCGTCCGACCATGGAAATGGTCGCCGCGCTCGCCGGCGTGTCCAAGATCACCGTTTCGCGTGCTCTGCGCGGCAGCGATCTGGTGCGCCCCGAAGTGCGCGAGCGCGTTGCGCAGGTCGCCAGGCAGGTCGGTTACAGGGTTAATGTCGCCGCGCGCAGTCTGCGCACCCGGCGTTCGCGGACAATTGCCGTCGTCATCGAGCAGCTTGATCGTGACGACCGACCGATTGCCGATCCTTTGCTCCTGTCGATGATCGGCGGCCTGCTCGAAGCACTGACCCCGGCCGACTATGCGATGATCCTGACCACAAACGAGCACTTCGTCGCGGCGAGCGCGATGGGCGCTGACGGCGTCGTCATGCTTGGCGAGGGCGAAGGCGCACACCGTCTTGCGCAGATCGAGGGCTTCGGCCTTCCCACGGTCGCCTGGGGTGAGCCGGTCAGCGGCGTCAAGGTTCCGGTCGTGGGCAGCGCCAATCATTCCGGGGGCCGGCTGGCCGCCGAGCATCTGGTCGCAAGTGGCCGCAGCCGATTGCTCTTCCTCGGCGACGACCAACACCCTGAAGTTGCCGCAAGGCTGGCCGGGTGCAGAGAAGTACTCGCTTCGAGCGCTGCCATGCTCGCGGCGGCGCTGCCTTGTGCTTTTACCGCCGAGGCCGGAGCTGCTGCGGTCGCTGCGGCACTCGATGCCGGAACTTCCTTCGATGCGATCTTCGCCGCCAGCGATTTCATTGCTGCGGGGGCCTGCGACGAGTTGAACGCAAGGGGCTTGGAGGTTCCGAAAGACGTTGCCGTGGTCGGTTTCGACGACGCGCCAATCGCCAGCAGCCATCGGCCACCGCTGAGCTCGATCCGGCAGGATGGCGCTGCCGCGGGACGCACTCTCGGACAAACCATCATCGGGTTGGTCGAAGGTACAGCCGACCGCACGTCGCACCAGCTTCCTGTTGAACTGGTCGTCCGGGAGAGCAGTGGCGGCTGATAGCGGGCGCAAATTTCTCACCGCAAATGTTGCCTGAAATGCTTCGCGACCAGCTCAAACACCTCTTGCGATTCCGGCAGTTCGACGTCCATGTGATGCGCGTGCCACAGCCCATCGAACAGGACGAAATCGGCCTCGACGCCTGCAGCAAGGAGCCGGCGATGCATGGTTGCGCAGGCGCTCGCGGCAAAATCGCGGGTCCCGGAAATCAGCAGGCTAGGGGGAAATTTCTCCAGCGCTTGCGGATGATTCCCCGGAAGCACAAGCGGGTCCTGCAAGTCGGCAGTCACGAAATAGGGTAGCTGGTCGACCGTTGGGTACGCTCCGGGAGTTGCGTGGGGATCGAATGCCGCTGCCGTCGCCGCTGTATCGCCGGTGAACTCGAGCGCGGTCCCGTGAAGCATGGCAATGGCACCCGGTCCGGGCAATTGATCGTGACCGATCCGGGCAACTGCTTGAGCGGTAAGCATTCCGCCAGCAGAGCAGCCATAGAACCCGATGCTGTGCGCAGCCGACCGGGACAGCAGGTCTCGGTAGACGGTAACCACATCGTCTACCGCGGCAGGGAACGTGTGCTCGGGCGCCAGGCGATAATCGATAGCGAGCACGCGCATTCCGGTAACCACTGCAAGTGGAACCGCTTCGAGCAAGGCGCCGGCACCCGATCCCCACATGAAGGCACCGCCGTGCAGGCAGACCAACGTACGAGGATCGGTAACTCCCAGGCTCGGTTCCACGCTGTGGACCTTCACGCCGTCGATCGCGATTTCCTCAATGCCGACCGAGTAGCGGTTTAAGGCCGCAGCGAGCAGGCGGCGGTTGTAGGCGTCGTAATGCAGGCGGAGGTCTGCCAGATCGGTGGGCGCGGCTGGATCGAGCGCTGCCGCAGCAAACGCGGACCGCGCCGCGTCACTCACGCAACCGGAAAACTGAAACGGATCGATCATTGTCTCTCCCACGTCTGCTATCGATAGCAGTTCCTCTCGAAGCCCAAACATACACGTATTGATTTCCGCCACAAGCACCTATTGACATCGATATCATTTTGCGTCAGCTATCACCTCAATTGAAAAACTGCATACCCTTTGGGAGGGACTTATGAACTCGATGCGCTCCAAATTTCTCTTCGCTCTCGCACTTGGCTCTAGCGCCATTCCCGGCATGGCCCTCGCTCAGAGCGCTGCGCCGGCGGGCAACGCCACGACCGAAAACCCCGATAGCGACCTTGGTGAAATCACTGTCACTGCGCGCCGCCGTGAGGAAAATCTTCAGGAGGTGCCAATTTCGGTAACTGCCTTCACGCAAGAAGACATTGCCCAGAAGGGGATCACTGACCGCACCTCGCTCGCTGACAACACCCCGTCGCTGTTCACGATCAACGGTGGCTATCCGCGCGAATTTGCCTACTTCGCGCTGCGCGGCCAGGGTCCGGCGTTCGGCTCAACCCCCGGTGTGGTCAACTATTTCGCCGAAGTGCCGAACTCGGTAAACATCGACGGCCGGGTGGGCAGCTATTTCGATCTCGCCAATGTCCAGGTGCTCGCTGGTCCGCAAGGAACGCTGTTCGGCAAGAATGCGACCGGCGGCAACATTCTGTTTGAACCTGTGAAACCGCAGGACCGGTACGAAGGCTATGTTCGCATACAGGCCGGCACTTATAGCGATCGCCGGATCGAAGGCGCACTCAATATCCCGATCATCTCGGACAAGGTGCTGCTGCGCGTTGCCGGCGAGATCGGTCGGCGCGATGGTTACACCAAGGATGTCGGCCCGTTCTTCTCCGGCAAGGATTATGACAACCTCGCTTATGAAAGCGTCCGGGTCGGGCTGACCCTGCGCCCGGCGGATGGCGTCGAGTTCTATACCATGGCGCGGTACTACAATTCGCATTCGAATGGCAGCGGCACGGTGCTCGGCGCCTTCAACCCGGCTGCCGGCATCGATGCCGGCCCGCCGTTCGGCTTCCTCCCAGTGCTGGCATTCTATCCGGGTATGGTGACGGCAGTCGCCGAGCAGAATGCGCGCGGCCCTCGCAAGGTTGCCTACAACCTCGATCAGTTCTCTGACTCGCGGTACTGGCAAGTGCTCAATCAGGCCACGTTCGAGCTGTCCGACAATCTGAAGCTTCGTAACATCATCAGCTATTCGAAGCTGTGGACCAAGTACGGATACGATTACGACGCCACCGTGAACCCCATCTCGGGCCAGACGAGCCAGGTAAATCCGGCGAACCCGGGATTGTTCACGAGCGGCAGGGTGCCCACCGTCGCCCCGACGTTCTTCACCGAAGAGCTGCAGCTTCAAGGAACCGCGTTTGACAAGGCGCTTACCTTCACGCTTGGCGGCTTCCTCGACCGGCAGGGCTGGGACGGACCGGCGGGCATTGCCGAATACACGTTCTTCCCGTTCGGCACGCTGCTGCCCACGGCATCGGCTATATTCGTTTCGAAGAACCAGAGCGAGGCGGTGTTCGGCCAAGGCACGCTGGAACTTGGCCGCATCTCACCCGCGCTCGAAGGGTTCAGCCTGACCGGCGGGCTCCGCTATACCTGGGAGCATAGCTTCGTCTCGCAGACGATTTTCGCGCCACCGGCAGTCGAAGGCACGACCGACGACCAGTATCTCAGCTATACCGCGACGCTCGACTATGATGTGTCGCCCACGGTCCATGTCTATATGACGACGCGTGATGCCTACAAGTCGGGCGGGGTGAACGGTCCGGTACCGGTTGGTTCACAGTTCCGCACTTACGCGCCGGAGCGACTGGCCGACGTCGAAATCGGCCTAAAGTCGCAGTTCGATCTCGGCACAGTCAGGGGGCGCTTCAACATCGCCGCTTACCGCGGGATCTATAGCAATATCCAGCGCACCACGACCGAACTGGTCACCACCCCGTCTGGCACAATCCCGCTCAACATCACGCGCAGCGCGGCGAAGGGGAAGATCGAAGGCGTCGAAATCACTGCTGCGCTGATCCCGACCCCGGGGCTGACGTTCACCGGCACCTACTCCTACATCAACGCGCGCTATACCGAGGTTACCGACGCAAGTGCGGGCGCGATCCTCAATGGTTCGCCTTTCCCCTATACGCCGAAGCATAAATTCTCGGTCGGGGCGAAGTACGAAACGTCTCTGGGATCGGCCGGCGACTTCGAAATCGGTGTCAACTATGTGCGCCAGTCGGAAGTCTCGACGGCACAGACCAATGCCTCGTTTTATCGCTTCCTTCCGGCCTATGGCCTGCTCAACGCCAGCCTCGACCTGCGCAACATCGGCGGCAAGTCTCTCGATCTCGGGGTGTTCGTGACCAATCTGACGGATCAGGCCCGCCCGGTCGGCGTGCTGGACCAGTATGTCGGAAGCACCGGCACCGTCGGCCTGACCTATACCGAGCCTCGGATGTTCGGGGTGCGCCTCGGCTACCGTTTCGGCAACTGAGTCGATGCCTCCTACATCCACGCCGCAGCCGCCCTTCGCGCTGACCGTCAGCGCGGAGGCGCGCGCTGCGATGACTCCTTTGCTGTCAGCGAAGCCGGCGCCCGAAATGACCGCCAGTCTGCTCCGCAACCCGGTGACGCGCGCGGCGGTCCGCGCGGCAGCGTCGTTTCCCTTGCGAGCGCTGGGCAAGAGCCGGGCCAAGCGCTTCGGGGTCGAAGTTTCCAGGGCGCGGATCGCAGGGGTTCCGGTGAAGCTGGTCCGCCGCAAGGACATCGACGCAGGCGCTGAGCCTCGCTTGCTGATCAACTTCCACGGCGGCGGCTTTATTGTCGATTCCGGATCCCTGACCGAATCGATCCCGATTGCCGGGCTGACCGGGATCCCGGTCGTTTCGGTGATGTACCGGATGGCCCCCGAGCATCCCTTCCCTGCTGCGGTGGACGATGCACTGGCGGTCTATCGAGATGCGCTCGCCCATCGTTCACCAACGTCTATCGGCGTCTACGGAACGTCTGCCGGTGCCATCCTGACGCTCCAGCTGCTGGCGCGTATCAAGGCCGAAGGACTACCGATGCCTGCGGCTGCCGGCGTCTTTTCCGGCAGCGCCGACCTTGCCCTGGCGGGAGATTGTGAAGCTTTTCTACCGGCGATTCTGGGGTCACGGACAGCTCCGGACGTTGTCGGTGACTACAGCGCAGGGACAGAGCGGACCGACCCGCTGCTGTCACCGATCTACGGTGACATGTCAGGCTTCCCGCCGGCGCTGCTGATGGCCAGTACCCGCGATCAACTTCTCAGCCAGACGGTACTCGCCGATCTCGCGCTCCGCCGCGCTGGCGTGACGACCGACCTGCGCGTGTATGAAGGCATGCTCCATGCCTTCTGGGCGTGGATCGATTGCCCTGAAACCGATGATGCGCTGGCCGCGCAGGCTGCTTTCTTCGCAAGGCATCTTTGCGCGTGAGGAGCGGGACAATCTTGCGCAAGCCCATGTGCCATCGTGCCTGCGACAAGGTCACGGAAGTGTGTGCCGGCCGATGACAAGCGCGCCTGAATCCACGCCCCAGGAGCTTTACGGGGCCCTGCTAGCTGCGGTCCAGGAGGGCGACATCCTCGCGGACGGCAAGACCTTTGTCGACGCCCTGCCGCGCCGCCCGATCCCGGAAATCATGGCAGATTTTGCGCGCCTGCCTCGTGACGAAGAAGAATTGGCGAGGTTCGTCATGGCGAACTTCGAGCTTCCGAGCTCGGTTGCCAGCTCGGTTGCAGCCAGAGCGAATCCCGACTTGCCCCTTCGTGCCTATATCCGCGCGATGTGGTCGGAACTCGCCCGCGATCCTGCCTTTGGCGGGAAACACTCATCGGCGCTGTCAGTGAGGCACCGTCATGTCGTTCCGGGCGGGCGCTTCCGTGAAATGTACTACTGGGACAGCTTCTTCACGATGCTGGGGCTCTTGCGCGATGGCGAGACTGAACTCGCTAACGGCATTGTCGAGGCCATGACCGACCTTATCGAAGAACATGGCCATGTCCCGAACGGTGCCCGGTCCTACTTCCTTGGTCGGTCGCAGCCGCCTCTATTTCACATGATGGTCGCGCTGCTCGATGATCGTCGCCCCGAAATCGCTGCTCGCCGTCTGGCCGCGATGAAGCGCGAGCACGCATGGTGGATGGCCGGGGCCGACGGCCTCGCACCGGGTGAACAGCGCAGACACGTCGCGCGGCTTGCGGATGGCGCCCTGGTCAACCGGTACTGGGATCCGCGCGACACACCGCGTGACGAAAGCTGGCGCGAGGATGTCGCCACGGCAACCGCAAGCGGACGCCCACTCAGACAGGTTTATCGTGACTTGCGCGCTGGGGCAGAAAGCGGTTGGGACTTCTCTTCGCGCTGGCTCGATGGGCCAGACCTCGGTTCAATTCGCACGACCATAGTCGCGCCGATCGACCTCAACGCTTTCCTGTTCGGCCTGGAGAGCACCATCGCCGCGATGGGCGACGCCGATGACGCAAAGAACTTTGGCCGGTTCGCACAGGATCGCCGTACAGTGTTGCACCGCTATTTCTGGAACGCGGAGTCGGGCTACTTCGCTGACTTTGACCTCGAATTGAACCAGCCGCGCAAGAATTCCAGCGCCGCCGCCCTTACGCCGCTGTTGGTCGGCTTGGCTACTCAATCCCAAGCGGAGGCCACCGCCAGGTATGTGCGCGAGAACTACCTCGCGCCGGGTGGCTTGCGCACGACTCTGGTCGCTTCCGGCGAGCAATGGGACCAGCCCAATGGATGGGCGCCGTTGCAATGGATCGCGGTGACCGGCCTGTCACGCTACGGGCACGAAGACCTTGCTTTGGAGATCGCGCGGAGGTGGGTTGATACGGTGGATCAGAATTACCAGCAAAGCGGCCTGATCTATGAGAAATACGACGTCGAAGCGGGTGCTATTGGCGCCGGCGGCGAATATGCGCCCCAAACCGGGTTTGGCTGGACGAATGGTGTGACAGCTGATTTCCTCGATTCGTGCCTGACCAAGCAAGCAGAAATGGAAGGGAACTCATGCTCGCAGGCCTGATGCAGGCGATGCCGTTACAGATCAGCGGCATCATCCGCTTCGCAGCCAAGGCGCACGGCGACCGTAAAATCGTGTCGCGCCTGGTCGACGAACCAACGCACCATTACGGCTGGGCTGATTGCGAACAACGTGCGCGCAAGGCTGCGCAGGCACTGCAACGGATCGGCATATTGCCAGGAGACCGCGTGACGTCGCTGGCCTGGAACACCCATCGTCATCTCGAGCTGTTTTACGCTGTCCCGGGCATCGGCGCTGTGCTCCACACCGCCAATCCGCGCCTGTCAGACGACCAGATCGTCTACACGATCAACCATGCTGGTAGTTCGGTGTTGGTGTTCGAACGTAGCTTCGTCGAACTGGTCACGCGGCTGCGTCCGCGGCTGAAGCATATCCGGCACTTCATCTTGCTTTCCGATGATGCACGGCTCGACCCCACGTTTGCTGGAGCAGTATCCTATGAGATGTTGATTGCAGCGGAGATCGGGGATCTCAAATGGCCCAGCTTCGACGAGAACACCGGCGCCATCCTTTGCTACACCTCAGGCACTACCGGCGATCCCAAGGGCGTGCTTTACAGCCACCGATCGATCGTCCTCCACGCGCTCGCCGCCGGGCTGTCAGGCGCTTTCGGGTTCACGGCTTTCGACGTGATCATGCCCTGCTCATCTCTGTACCACGCGACTGCTTGGGGTCTGCCGTTCACCGCTGCGCTCAACGGGTGCAAACTGGTTTTGCCCTGCGACAAGTTCGACGGCGCAAGCTTGCAGGAATTGATAAGAAGCGAAGGCGTGACCTTCTCGGGCGGTGTGCCAACGATCTGGACAATGTATCTCGCGCACCTCGAACGAAGTGGCGAAGACGCTGGCGCACTCAAGCAATTGATCATCGGTGGTTCGGCTGTTCCCCGCGCGATGGCCGAGACTTTCGAGCGGCGTTACGGCGTCACCGTCAGGCAGATCTGGGGCATGACCGAGACTAGCCCTCTCGGTGTCATATCCACTCCGACACCCAAGCTGACTGCCGAACCACAAGACTTCGTCGACGAGACAATTTGGACCCGCCAGGGCCGTCTGCAATTCGGTATCGAGCTGCGCATTATTGATGAAGCAGGTCAAGAGTTGCAGTGGGACGGCGAATCCTCAGGAGCCCTCCAGGTGCGCGGCCCCTGGGTTGTCGATCGCTATTTTCCCGATATCCCCGCTGCCGGGTCCGACGGCTGGTTCGACACCGGCGACATCGCCACGATCGATCAGTATGGCTTTGTTCGGTTAACGGACCGGGCCAAGGACATAATCAAGAGCGGCGGAGAATGGATCAGTTCGATCGACATTGAGAACGCTGCAAGCGCATGTCCCGGCATGCGCATTGCAGCGGTCGTTGGGGTCGAACATCCACGATGGGACGAGCGTCCAATTCTTATTGTCGAGCCGCACGAAGGCGAAATGCTAACTGTAAGTGCTGTCCGTGCATATCTCGAGCCACTGCTTGTGCGTTGGTGGATGCCTGACGCGATCATCATCGAGCCGGTTCCGCTTACCGCTACGGGGAAGATCGACAAAAAGGCGATCCGAACCAGATATCAGAGCCTGTTTTCCGGGGCGCGCGCCATTCCAAGCTGCATTTAGGTCGGCAGCTAGAACCTAGGCCGTGGGACGCCAACACGCTGCGGCAAGTCTCGAATAGTCGTTGGTATTCTTTATTATGAGCGACTGAGATTTAGGCGCAAGGTTGGTTTGACGTTTCGCGGCCAGAACGACAGTTATCTTGATCTACGCTTCTGAAAGAAGACATGCCGGAACGTCCGCAATCATGACCATCCTGAGCCTCACGAACTGACGTCCGCTATTGGCAAATCCTGCCGTTCGACGGGTGCATAGGAACGGCAGGAAAGTCCCACGAGCCGGCAGTGGCTTCCGGCAGCAAGCGACCAATTCACGCCGGTCAGCTGCGGGCACTCGAATATCCGCTCACGCCGTAACCTGCCGTTGGCATATGTTTAACCGTATGGGCAGAAACGCTGACTTAGCTGCCGTTCGTAGGCATAAATCATGCCCATCGAAGGCGGCCATTCAAGACGAAAGCACAGACCGCCAAGTTATGGCTCGTAACCCGGCAAGATCGAAGCTGATGGCGCCCTCGGCGTTGCCGGCAGTGCGAGGGCGCAAGTCACTCAAACCCGGTGGAGCACGCCCCGATAGCCCTGGTCTTCCAGTGCTCGACCCGCCCCAAGGGCAACGCAATGCAAAGGGTCGTCTGCAACCACAACCGGCAGTCCGGTAGCTTCGGCGAGAACGGTTGCGATTTCGCTGAGTAAGGAACCTCCGCCCGTCATAGTGATGCCACCCTCTATCATGTCTGCAGCAATCTCGGGCGGGGTATTCTCGAGCGCCACGCGGACCGCGTGGACAATCTGACTGATTGGTTCTGCCAAGGCCTCAGCCACCTCGGCCTCGGTAATCTCGACTTCCGACGGCACGCCGCGGGTAACATTCCTGCCCTTGACGATCCCGGTTTCCCCTACACCATCTCTTGGAGCCCGCGCCGATCCGAGCTGCTTCTTCACCCGCTCAGCGGTAGCCTCACCAATCAGCAAATTATGATTGCGGCGAACGCCTGCGGTTATGGCCTCGTCCATTCGATCGCCGCCGATCCTTACCGAAGTGCTCATTGTCAGGCCCTGGATCGAAATTACGCCAACTTCGGTAGTGCCACCGCCAATATCCACGACCATCGATCCGACAGGATCGCACACAGGTAGACCGGCGCCGATCGCGGCGGCCATGGGCTCGTCAATCAGCCACACCTGGCGGGCTCCAGCATTGGAAACTGCGTCGCGGATGGCGCGGCGCTCAACCTGCGTCGAGTGTGAAGGAACGCATATGACGATCTCGGAAGTACGTCGCAGCTTGCCCCCCTTAGCCTGCGCCTTGACGATGAAGTGCTTGATCATCTGCTCGGCAACTTCGAGGTCGGCAACCACACCGTTGCGCAGTGGTCGGACGGTTTTGACGTTGTCGGGGGTCTTGCCCAGCATGAGCTTGGCATCATCGCCCACGGCGCGCACGCGGGGCATGCCGCCGATCGTCTCGATGGCTACCACGGAAGGTTCATCGAGGACAATTCCCTGCTCGCGCAGATAGACAACGGTGTTGGCAGTGCCCAAGTCGATAGCAAGGTCCACCGCAGAAAACTGGAACAGGTCAAAGAAAGACATCGGTTGGAAATTCCCCTCCCCGCCGCAATCGGCGGGTAGGAGGGCAAGACGCCCTCTGGCTGACTCCTGGATTAACCGATCCGCCAGTTGCCCCTACCGCGGGGCAAGCTGCGCACAAGACCCATCTCGCAGTACGGTTGATGCGCGCGGGATCGGCCTGTCCCGCCGATTTGACGGCTGATCTCAAGACACTTTGCAGGTGCGCCGCGCCTCACCATTACCGGCAGCGAAAGGGAATCGGATGCGCCTCACCTGGACACTTGAACGGCTGACCCGCCGCATCGACCGCTGCTACCTGATCGCCACCTGGACCAGGGTCGAGGTCAAGCGCGCCACCTATCTGCAGCTGGCGCGCTATTACCGGAGCCTACTCGCGAACCTTTCCCAACACGGACAAGCCTTGCATCTTACCGCAGCATGATGCGCGGCGAAGTACGGGTAAGCACAACCCGCCTATCGCCTGGCGACCATGGCGCGACGCGAAGCATGATCATCTCGAAAAGCTCTGACGCGATGTGAGCGTCCGGCCAGCGCTTAAGGCGAGGCAAAGGTTGGTCATCGAACCATTTCCGGTCAACGGCTGCGAACTGCCGCACGAGTGGCATGATCGCACCATCCGACATTGTGCGAACAGGTCCGCAAAGCTGGCTTGTTCGGGCGAGGCGGACATCCCGCTCCTGCAGGAACTCCATACCCATCGCGCGATGCTTGAGCGGATCGACGCCGTGACGCTGGGGATATTTATACCGGTCGAGGTCATGCTTGAACGGACCATCGTTCTGGGCGATCGATGCAGGATCATCGCCTGGCCAGCCAGTTTTCGGGGTCCAGCTTCGCGAGCGCCCAGCGCATGATGTCGAGGCTTTCGTCAGATGTCTGGTCTCGGCGTAACCTGACGCTTCAAAAAGCGACGCCTATCGGCGCCCGAAACCCTTCGACGAGCCGGCAGTGGCTTCCGGCAGCAAGCGACCAGTTCACGCCGTTCTGCCACTGCCGCACGAATGTCGGTATGCACCCTAACCAATCATCCTCAGGTCAAACAGCGGTCGAGCAGGTACGCGCCCTAAGCGTGATGTTCCCACCCCTTCCATCTAGGAAGTTGTTTATGGCACCTGCCTCATACATGTCCTGGTTATGAGCAAACCCAAGCTTACGCCTGAGCAGCACCTGAAGGGTCAGCATCATCGACTAATGATGAGCGCTCTGGATTTTCGTCACGCTTTGAGTGCGGCGACATTCTTGATGGAAGACGTCGATTGGGAAATCGGGCGATGCACGCAGGAAGATCGACGCCGGTTCAAGTGCTACGAAACGTCGATGGTCGTGTCCTACGCGCGGCCATTTTCAACGGCTCGCGGCATGGCTGCGCCTTTCAGTTGGAAGCAGCTGGGACAAGGGTTCGCAATGTCAGGCGAAGAAAACAACCTGCACGAGATGCTGATCGATGCCCGCAACAGGACCTATGCGCATTCAGATGGCGATCACAGCGGAATCACGGCTTCGATCTGGCGAACTAACCTTGGTGAGGGCAGGACTTTCGATTTTCTGTCGGTTGAGGGCGGCGAGCTGCTTCTCTTCGACCAGGCACAAGTGCAGGCCATTCACACGTTCCTTTGGAAAGTGAGGCACCACATCGACAAGGCCGTCCAGCATCATCCTGCCCCAAAGGATGACCTGCCCGTTCGTGTGATCGACGTATGAATGCTGGTCGTAATCTCGCAAAACGTGCCGGTTGAGGTCGCCCGACTGCAATCGACCAGATCCGGCCGTTTCGCTAATCCCCAAGGACCGACCGCTTTGGAGAAAATGAGCCATTCGTTGAGGGCTGGGCTCGCCCCGGCGCGTCAATCGTAAAGCGATCATCGCCGGACGTCCGCCGAAAGGGCGGCTACCGCACCCGACGCTCGGCCGTGCTGGCCGAGTGGCACTCGCTCGTGGCCTGACGTTTGGGTGCCCGGGCGGCAGCTGTATCCGGTGGAGACGAGTTCGTATCCGACTGACAGCTCCACCGAGGGCGGTCGCCCAAGGTGCAGAAGGTGGGCCCGCCAAACTGGCCCGGGACTTCCTGCCGGGGTGAAGTCCGCGGCACGAGAGCGGCTTCGAATTGAGTTCCTTGCTGCCCGTTTCGACGTCACATCGGGAGCTGAAACGCACTGTCAAACCGGTGCCTGAATCGCCCACCTGCCCTCCTTTTGCCCCAGTGGCTGGCAATTTGGCGGGCCGGCTACAATTTTTTCGGGGCATAAGAAGCGGAGCGATTGCGTTGGTTCTGGCGGCGCTGAGCCGAACTGCGGTTGCAGGGCTGGTGTCCAAGGCAGGCCGTGACGGCAAAGCAAACATCTGAAATTATTAAATATGTTTGCATGCTGTAGTTGAGCCTGCAAATTTCCTGCGATATCCCGAAATTTGTTTTGCGATGAATGGAACCTGGGCCCAGGAACCATCGCGCTCATGATCAATTATTGATCATTGATTGGTAATTGATCCTACACAAATCCCGGCTATACGGGGCGCAGGGAGCTTTCTATGACCGCCAAATCCGCCACCCACGAGCCGCTAGCAGCCGCCTTTGACCCAGAAGGCGGCATTTTCGCCATGACCTCGGAAATAGTCAACCTCATCGCCATCCGGCTCGAGGAGGCCTTGGCCAGCGGGCTTGACCAGCCGCTTGACAGTTTCAGCGATCAGGTGCGCAAGTCGCTGCGCCGCGGATATGCGAAGGCTCCTGTGGCAGTCATCGAGGCTATTCGGAACCTCGACGCGAATTCGCCTATTCGCATGTCTTACGTGCTCGGCCAGCTCGGCATGGCGCAGACCGTGTCGTCGCGGGCGCGCGACCGGCGCGTTGGCGAAGATTTTGCGGCCGTCTTGAAGTCTGAGGCAATGGCACTTTACGTCGATGCGCTTGCCTGCGGCGACAAGACCAATAGCGAGCTGTCAGATGAAGTTGGCGAGCGGGTGGAGACGGTCAGTCGCAAGTTGAAGAAGCTGCGCGACATCGGCGCAGCGGACTTCCGGCGTGACGGCGTTCATGTCTACAACTTCCTGACACCAGCGGCCAAAGCCTTGGCGAGAGCAACGCGCAACAAGGGCGCGCTTCCCGAGCCGCGCAAGGCACTGAGCGTCGTGGTGTCCCAGAAGCTTGGTAACCTAGACTCCTTCTGGAACAACATTCCAGATTTCTCAAACGATGATGCGCTGCAAAGCGCGCAGGCGTGAGTGTGTTTGCTGAGCCCGAGGATGGCGATCTGGGCCGCATTGTAACGTTCTATTCGTTCAAAGGCGGCGTCGGCCGGAGCATGGCGCTTGCCAACGTAGGGTTCTTGGCGGCGATGAATGGCCTGCGCGTACTGGTCATGGACTGGGATTTGGAAGCTCCAGGTCTGGGCTATTATTTCCGCGGGCTTGTCGAGCCGCAGGAGGCGCGCGCGCTCAAAGCTGCTCCCGGCATCTTGAATCTGGTTTGGGATTGGATCGAGACCATCCGCCGAACGGACGATGGGTCTGAATTGTTGCGCTATTTTGAGCGCTTCGACAGCGGTATCGCGTTTGATGAGTTGGTGAGGCCGCTGTTTGATCTGGAACTGGAAGAGGGGCCTGCTTGTCTTGATATTCTGCGTGCTGGATCGGCGCAGATTGGCGAAGGGCATACCTATGAAGAAGCTCTGGCGACCATTTCGTGGCCGACCTTTTTCACGGCGGATGCCGGGGGCATATTGCTGAGCGCGCTTAGGTCTTGGGCCAAGTCCAATTATGATCTCGTGCTCATTGACAGTCGTACGGGCCTTGCTGATGTCGCTGGCATTTGCACTATGCAGCTGCCGGACGAGGTAGCCTTGTGCTTCATTCTCAACCGCCAGAACATGGAGGGGGTTGCGCAGGTTGCCGGCGCCATTCGAGCCAAGCGCGAGGAGCAGGTCACGCTTCGGGCGATCCCCATGCGCATTGCCAGTCAGGGCACTTCTGAAGAAGCAAGTGCGCGGGCAAGAGCTCGCCGCGAACTCACGACGATCGGCGGATTTGCAGGCGATGCAGTCGACGAGGACTTCCGCGCGCTGGCGATCGGAGCCTCCCCAAACGTTCCCTTCTATGAAGCACTCGCGCCAATCATTGCGAGTGATCCGTTGACCGACCCTTTGTCGCAAAACTACCTTCGGGTCGCATCCGAGTTGCTCGGACGCGAGCTCAAGATGCCAGCGCTCTACGAGCACTGGGTGGAGCGAGTGCGTCGCCGCCTGCAGCCCAAGCACGCGACATCGAGCTACCTTCTGGAGCTGCGCACGCAAGATCCTGAACGTGCTTTGCTTGAGATGTCGCATCTGGTCGAAAGTGCGCTCGACGCGCAATTTGAGCACGATGCGGAGTTGGATGACGATTATATCGAGACGCTCGTCAAGGCGGCCGCCGAGATATCGGATGAGGCCGCCTCGCCATATGAAGCCATCGAGCTGCTTAACCAGTCACTCGACTTGCTGCGCGCCCGAATTCTGGAAGGTGGTAGCCAATTCAAGCCGTTCCTCATCGACACGCTCACCAAGGTGCTGGACTATAGCGGGCTTCTGAATCGCGAGGACGAGCAGGCTCTACTTGATGAGTTTGATAGTCTGGTCGCCGGTGATCCGACGATCTCGACGCGGTTAATGCGTTTGCGTTTTCGCCGCCGCGCTGCCCGAATTCACGTGTCCAGCCGCGAAACAGAAGCCGCGTTCCAGGCAATTGCTGATATCCAGAAGCTGATCGATAGCCTGGATCGAAACTCTCTTTCTCCAGACCAGGTCGCTATACGCCTAGCAGGCGAGGTCGACATTCATTTGCTTCGAGGTATGGCTTATCTCAATGACTCGCCAGACCGCGCCGTGGTCGAGTTTCGTCGCGGCCATGAGTTGGCGAGCGCCTATCAGAAGGCGGATGGCCGGTCGGAAAGCCGTAGCGAGCTTTCCCGTTTGCGCACCGATCTTGCCATCAACTTGGCCGTGCGGCTGGAAGACCTTTTGGATGTCGAGGAACGAGCACATTTCGCCCTGGAGGCGGTACGCCTGGGCTCGACTCTGAGTTATGGCGGTCTTCAGTTCTCAGAGTTGGCAGCTCCAATTCTGGAAGTTGGCGATGACGAGATGGTGCTGCAATTTGTCCAGGCGGCGTTCCGCCCCGAACGCGCCGCGCAATTTGCAAACAGTCAGGCGAGGCTGACGCGAACCAGCCGCACCTTTTTTGTCACCGCAACCAAGCTGCTCCAGCGCCTGATGGATTCACAGCTGCCCGGGTGGGAAGAGGCAGCGCATGATACCGCGAGGGTTTCGCTGCTGGTTATCCGCTATGTTTCTCGGCGGCAGGCGACCGTGACGATCAAGGCCCAACACGAGCTTTCCGCGGAACTGCAGGCGCTGCGGCAATTGTTGCTTGAGATAGGAATCACCGAGGCCGACGCTGAATTCGGAGCAGCCGCAACGATGCTTGCGAAACCGGCTCCTGCCCGGCGCAAAGGGCGGCGACTTGAAGGCGATGGAACCTGATGGAGGAACCTGACCCATCGCCAACGCCGGCACACTTATTCTTGGAGTATTGGCGCAAGTCGGCCGTGCTGACGGCCAGCCAACGGAGCAGTGCTCCAAAGGTAAGTTCCGATTTCCACCACTCGGCTCTGGATATGGTCCATCTGGAAGATCCGGCTCTCGCAGTTGCTGCGCTGCGAGCACTTGTGGCGTGTTCAGAAGCTGGCGAGGTCGGCGCCCAGCTTGGTGCGATGCGCGCGATCGACGAAGCGTTTGGAGCGATCCATCCCAGGACGCCGCGCCCGCCGTCAGAGAGAGCAACCAAATTGCCACCATGGATGGAAGGACTGCGCGACTCGAGGGTGTTGCAAGGCAAATACTGCCAGGCTGGAGAACTTGCCCTGGTGCCCCGCGGGCCGCTGCTGCGTGTCGCCCGCCATCCCCACGCAAGCAGCGCAGACAGTCTGGCGGACCGCTTCAGCTATCTGAGCGGTGTGTCGCTAGAGCTTAGTCACGAAGGGACTCCGATTGCGATCGAGCTATCGCATGTCGGGATGGGCATGTTTGACGGTGTTATTCCGATCGAGCGCCCAGGCAGTGAGCGGATTGCTTTCGTGCCGCTGGCTGAACTTGGCGAAGATCTCGACGTACGTGCGGTCGAGATCAGCGGGCAGAAGTTTGCTGCCTATGGGCCAGCAGCATGTCTCGATGCGAAGAACCGGCTGATCGCTGCAATTGACGCGGTCAAGGAATCCGAACTTGTCATCGCGCCTGAACTGGTGATGTCGGCGGATCACTCGGATGCAGTGTGTGCTTCGCTGAGAGAGTGCGAAGAGGCACCGAAACTTTTGTTGCTTGGCACTGAGAACACGCACGACACCGAGAATGGGCAGCCATTCAACGAGGCGGTAATTGTCAACTCCGTGGGCTCGGTCATTTGGCGCCAACGCAAGATCTGGCCAGCCTCGATTTCGGCTGAGGACGGGCATGTCCTGGGCCTGTGCGATGCCGCAGCGAGCAGCCGAATGCCGGAGAACAACGCTTCTGGCTGCGCTTTAAATGTCGTCGACATCGATGGATTTGGCCGGATCATCGTCCTTATTTGCCAAGACTTGCAGCTCGACATTTCGTCCGACGCGGTCGTGCAATTCCAGCCCGACTGGGTTCTGGTTCCGATACTCGATTCGAACTTGGCTGTGGGCAGGTGGGCGCATCGGCGCGCCGTCAATTTGAGCGAGAAAGCGCAATCCCGGTTTCTCGCCGTCACCAGTTCTGCGCTTGCCTATCGGTATGGTCATCTCGATGCAGACACGGCGCCTATCGGCATGGCGATAGGGCCGATGCAGACTGAGGAAGATGACGACGTTGATCGCGCCGCTGCCTTTGTGACCCCGATCAACCTTCACTCGCCCCGCTACGGCGTCATCCAGTGGCGCAGTGCGGAAGGGTGGACTACGTCAAAGCTCACGTTAGGATAGCGCTTGGCTTTCGCGGTCGGCATGCCACCTTCCTGCTCCTTCAAGATCCCGATGATCTGCCCTTCCGTAAACCTCTTGCGCTTCATCTCGTCCGTCCTCGTGAGGGCCGGACTCTAATCGTAACTGGAGGAAATTACCCGTGGCAGGTCACAAGTTCGCAGTCGGTCAGCCTCAGTCAATCGAAGATGGCATCCAGCTCGGGCTGGAGCGGCGGCATTGTCCAATGGCAGTCATTCAGGTGGGGAGCCGCGAGCGGCCGCTTAGTCCCAATGCCAGCCATTCGCGATTCCTGACCGGGCTGCTGAGCGAACGGCATGTTCCAGGGAGCGCTCCTGCACTTTTGCATGGCTCCCTTGTCAGCGAAAGCTATCGCTCAGTGTGATCGCCACACTCATGAATCCGACTGTCGTTGGCTGAGTGATTTCGATAGGCCCTGACATGATCGAAACCGTCCAACACAGGGTCAAGGCGCTAATCGAACGCCTCGCACCCGATCCGATTTGCAATCACTGCATCGTAGATTGCCTCGGACTGGATAAGATCGAGGCCTCGGAACGCTTCGCAAACGAATTGGTCAGGGTCAGAGGGTTCGAGCGTCAAATCGGTTCCTGCGCTATTTGGTATCCATCCGGCGTGACCCGCCTTGTTGGGTCAGCGTGTGAGGGGTCTTAAGCGTGCACTTGTGAGTGCGCTTAGGAGCGGTGGATGGGTCAGATCACGGTATTTTCGGGGCCGGAGCGGCGTCGACGTTGGAGCGCTGAAGAGCGGCTCGAGATCCTGACGGAGGCGTTTTCGCCTGGTGCGTGTGTCGCGGAGGTGTGCCGGCGCCATGATATTTCGAGCTCGCTGATCTACACGTGGCGCGGCAAGCTGCGCGCGGCGCAGGCAAGCGCAGCCTGCAGTCCCGCGATCGGGTCAGGATTTGCCGAGGCCGTGATGCTCGAAGGCAATGGGGAGCATCACTCCGATGCGCCTATGGCGATTGTGGTTGATCTGGGGCGTGGCAAGCAGGTGAGCATCTTTACCGCTGCATCGCCGGAACAGGTGACTGCGGCGCTGCAGGCGCTGCGGTGATCCCTGCAGGCGCGCGGGTGTGGATTGCGATGGGACACACCGACATGAGGAAGGGGATGCAGGGCCTCGCGCTGATGGTGCAGCAGGGGCTGAAGCGCGACCCTCACGGTGGTGATCTGTTCGTCTTCCGGGGGCGTGCTGGATCACTGGTCAAGATCATCTGGCACGACGGGATCGGCATGTCGCTATACGCCAAGCGGCTCGAGAAGGGACGGTTCGTATGGCCTTCGGCGAAGGACGGGATGGTGTCTCTGACGAGCTCTCAACTGGCCTGCCTGCTGGAGGGGATCGACTGGCGTAACCCGCAGTATTCGTGGCGTCCGCAAAGCGCCGGATAGGGCACGCACTTTCTTCGTCACGCCTGCATTTTGCGCTTCATTTGCGGGCGTTTCTGTGATTCCATCATGGTCATGGAAGCGACCGTTTCACCCCTTCCTGACGATGTTGAAGCGCTAAAGGCGCTGCTGGCAACAGCGACCCAACGGGCGAACGAAGCCGAGGCCAGGTTGGCAAACGCTCACGCCCGTGAGAGTGCGACCGAAGCGGTCATCGCGCACCTCAAGTTGCAGATCGCCAAGCTCAGGCGCGAGCAATACGGTGCCAGCGCCGAACGCACCCGCCGTTTGCTGGACCAGATGGAGTTGCAGCTCGAAGACCTCGAAGCCGATGCTACCGAAGACGACCTGGCGGCCGAAGGCGCAGCAGGTAAAACGGCGACCGTCACGGCCTTCGAGCGCAAGCGGCCGGCAAGGAAGCCGTTTCCCGAACATCTGCCACGTGAACGCGTGGTCGTGCCGGCACCGTGCTCATGCCCGGCTTGCGGCGGAAGCCGGTTATCCAAGCTGGGCGAGGATGTAACCGAGACGCTTGAGGTGATCCCGCGGGCATGGAAGGTCATCCAGACAGTGCGCGAGAAGTTCTCGTGCCGGGACTGCGAGAAGATCACCCAACCCCCGGCACCGTTCCACGTCGTGCCGCGCGGATGGGCTGGCCCCAGCTTCCTTGCGATGCTGTTGTTCGAGAAGTACGGGCAGCACCAACCCCTGAACCGTCAGGCCGAACGGTTTGCCCGCGAAGGCGTGCCGCTGAGCACCTCGACGCTTGCCGATCAGGTCGGGGCCGCTGCCTTCGCGCTGATGCCGCTCTACCGGCTGATCGAAGCGCATGTGCTTGCTGCCGAGCGATTGCACGGCGACGACACCACCGTGCCGGTTCTGGCCAAGGGCAAGACCGATGTCGCCCGATTGTGGATCTATGTGCGCGATGACCAGCCTTTCGCCGGAGCCGATCCGCCGGCAGCGCTGTTCCACTACTCGCGCGACCGGCGCGGCGAACACCCACGAACGCACCTCGTAACCTGGTCAGGGATCCTGCAGGCCGATGCCTATGGCGGCTATGGCGAGCTCTACGCCGCAGGTCGCCAGCCAGGTCAAGTGCTCGAGGCCGGCTGCTTCGCCCACGCAAGGCGCAAGTTCTTCGAACTGGCTGACGTCGCGGCTGCGGCGCGCAGGAAGAGCCGGGGTGAGCGCGCAGGCATGATCTATCCGATCGCGCTCGAGGCCGTGCAGCGGCTCGATGCCCTGTTCGACATCGAACGCGGCTTGGGCGGCAAGACTGCGGCCGAGCGGCTCGCTGTTCGCCAGGAACTGAGCGCGCCACTCATTGCCGAGCTTCACGTCTGGCTGAACAGCCAGTTTGCCAAGCTGTCGCGCAACCATGATCTCGCCAAGGCCATAAACTACATGCTGCGCCGATGGGATGCGTTCACCCGGTTCCTCAGCGATGGCCGGATCTGCATAACCAACAACGCCGCTGAACGGGCCCTGCGCTGTGTTCCACTTGGCCGGAAGGCTTGGCTATTCTGTGGGTCCGACCGCGGCGGCCAACGGGCAGCAATCCTCTATACCCTGATCCAGACAGCGCGGCTCAACGATGTCGACCCGCAGGCCTGGCTGGCCGACATCCTCACTCGCATCGCCGACCATCCCATCAATCGGCTCGACGAACTGCTGCCATGGAACTGGCAGGCTCAGCGCACCGCCATCGCCGCCTGATCACTCTACCATGCGGTCTTCACCGGATGGCTACGCTATTTGTGGCGAGAGCAAGAAAGCCAGTCGCTTCAGGAATCAGTGAGCGAGATTGCTCGCGTAGCGCTATCCGCCCATCCGCTCAGTGCCCTCCATTCGTCGCGCCAGTGCTTGAACAAAGGCTTCGAAGCGTTCCTTGCCCTGTGATTGTGCAGCGGCTCCAAGGGAATCTGGAAGTGGCGGATTTGCCGTAAGCCAGAACCGCACAAACAGGCCGAGCGCCTCGTTCCCAAGTTCGACATTCTGATCCAGTTGCTCCAAGCGGCGGAAAATCCGGTCTATCCGGCGGCTTAGCGCGGCCTCCATACGCTCGGAATCATCGGGCGACATGAACGACACAAGGGCGGCCTCGACAACTTCAGCCTGTGATACTCGCCTTCTAATCGCCAATTCTGCCAGCTGGCTCGCAACATCGCTTGACAGTCTGAACGTATGCTTCGACTTCACAGGTCGATCCCGTCACCAGGGTCCAGCGCTGCCTGACGGGAATTTGCGACCATTCGTGTCCGGAGCCTTTCTGACCTTGCAGTATCGTCGTCGGCTTCATCTCTGCTGCCGAAGTCGAACTCACCGGTCGGGGCTTTCCGCGCGGGAGCGATTTCAACATGCAGAGGTAACTCTGGCTCTCTGCGAACGCCGCCATTGGCTTCATCCTCAGAAACCACAGCACAGTTGGCCTTGAATCGAACGGGCGTCACGATCGGCAGCTGACTCCAATCGTCCGGCGGCAGCGCGCCCGCACGACCAGTTGCGTGACCTGGCGGCTTTCGGATTCGGCCTTGCAGCCGGGGATCGGCATAGTATTTCGCCTTCTTCGCCCGTACGGGCGGAGCTCCTGACAGCATCACGATCTCGTCGGTTTCGGGCAATTGGAGTATCTCGCCCTGTGTCAGCAGCGGCCTTGAGGTTTCTGAACGGGAGATCATGAGATGTCCCAGCCATGGCGAGAGCCGGTGGCCGGCGTAATTCTTCATCGAGCGCTGTTCGGTTGCTGTTCCGAGCGATTCCGACACACGTTTGGCAGTGCGCTCGTCGTTGGTCGCGAAGGCTACGCGGACATGGCAGTTGTCCAGTATTGAATTGTTCGCGCCGTAAGCTCGCTCGATCTGGTTTAATGACTGAGCGATCAGAAAGGCCTTGAGCCCATAGCCCGCCATGAACGCCAGCGCGCTTTCGAAGAAGTCGAGCCGGCCCAATGCCGGAAACTCGTCAAGCATGAGCAGCAGCCGGTGCCGGTCCCTGCCCTCACCTAGTTCCTCGGTCAGCCGCCGGCCGACCTGATTGAGGATCAGGCGGATTAGCGGCTTGGTGCGGCTGATGTCGGATGGCGGCACCACAAGGTATAGCGTGACCGGGCTTTTGCCGTCGACCAGGTCAGCGATCCGCCATTCAGAGTGCCTGGTGACCTGGGCAATCACGGGGTCACGGTAGAGGCCCAGAAATGACATCGCGGTCGAGAGCACACCTGACCGCTCGTTCTCCGACTTGTTGAGCAACTCACGCGCGGCGCTGGCGACCACCGGGTGCGGGCCAGCGTCACTAAGGTGCGGTGTCGTCATCATCGCCTTCAGGGTGGTTTCGATGTTTCGGCCCGGGTCGGAGAGGAAGGCGGCAACGCCGGCGAGCGTCTTATCCGCCTCGGCATAGAGGACATGGAGGATCGCTCCGACCAGCAAGGCGTGACTGGTTTTTTCCCAGTGGTTGCGCTTCTCCAGACTGCCCTCCGGATCGACCAGGACATCGGCGACATTCTGGACATCGCGCACTTCCCAGATGCCGCGGCGCACCTCGAGCAGGGGATTGTAGGCAGCCGATTTGAGGTTGGTCGGGTCGAACAAGAGAACGCGGCTGAAACTTGAGCGGAAGCCCGCGGTTAGCCCCCAATTTTCGCCCTTGATATCATGGACGATCACCGAACTCGGCCAGGTGAGCAGCGTGGGAATGACAAGGCCAACGCCTTTGCCTGATCGGGTCGGCGCAAAGCACAGCACGTGTTCGGGGCCGTCATGACGCAGGTAGGTGTTGTGGAATTTGCCCAGCACCACGCCCTTCTCGGCGAAGAGCCCTGCCTTGGTAATGTCTCTGCGGGTGGCCCAATGTGCCGAACCATAGGTGTCGGAACTGCGGGTCTCCCTGCCGCGCCAGACGGACATGGCAATGGCCACCATGATCGCAGCGAACCCGCCCGACGTCGCAATCATCCCGCCTTTGTCGAAGACCTGCGGCGCATAGGCATCGAAGGCGAACCACCACCAGAACAGTTCGTAGGGCCGGTAGACCGGATAGCCCGACAGCGAGAACCAGGGTTCGCCGAGTTCGGTCTGGTAGGCGAGCGCCGATGCGGTCCATTGCGTTGCTGCCCAGAGGCTCGCCAGGATGATGATCAATACGGCCAGCACCTGGCCCCAAAGGATTTTCGCAGCCGACATGGCCCAACTCCGACCCGTTTCCATTCAGATCGGCAGGTTGAATCACAAATGGCAAGGATCGACGTGTCACGATAAAAGGCTGGCGCGCCAACGGAGGCAATGGCGCAAACGCCTAGATCGCTTCCCAGGCATAGTCAGGCGTACCCGACCAGGTGAGCCGGACCATCGCGCCTTGAACCACAGACTGCACGACATTGGGCCAGAGCGCAGCAATGCAGGTGCCGCCAGTGTGCCTGACCGACGGATAGATGATGCCATTATGTCCTTCAGAGCGAGCCTGTGCGGCCAAGGAGTTGCCAGCCGCATATCCAAGCGCGGGGGTCGGATCGAGCGCAGGATGGCTGGCAGTCGCCCGCAGATCGACGAACATGCCAGACATGCTGGCGAGCATCTCGCCATACTCGACGACTGCATTGAAGTCGCCCGCGTCAGCGAGCGCCCGCGTCAGATGATGTCCGACCTCGGCTATGCAGGTCTCAACAGCGAGAGCTGCATACCATGCGCCGCGGTCCGCAGGGCTGAAGCGCATTGGCTCGCGCGGCTTCGCATAGGCAAAGCTTGCGTTGATGAACCGGGCATGCGGTACGCCGTGAACAAGCTCTTCGGGGCTGAGCGCCCCGAGCCCGCGTTCCTCGGCGACCAGTCGTCCGCTTGTGGCACCTTCGATTTCGGCAAGCAGCGCAAGGTCATCGGCATTATCGGCAAGCGGTCCGAGCACCGCTTCCCGCAGCCGCGCGCTTGCCACTAGCCTCACCGTGCTCGGGAATGCTTCTCGCACCAGAGGCAGCGCGGGCCCCGGATCAAAGCCCGCCACGCAGAGCGTCGATATATTGCCGGGCTTCAAGCATGCGGGGAATGCCGCCTTCGATCATGGCTTCGACCGGAGACCTCGTCCCAAAGATAGGCGCACGATTGGGCAGGCGCGGCCAACGATCAGCCATTGAGTCAGCGAAGAGCAGGTGCAGGCCCTTGAACACGCCAATCAGCGCCGAGGCCCGGGTCAACTGGTCCTGGCTCAAGGTCCCGTCCCATTTGCCGGCCTTGATCCGGTCCCAGGTGCTTTCAGATACGCCCAGAAGTGCGGCGCCCTCAGCATTGTTACCGCCCCAGGCATCGACGAGCCGCAACACGGCCTTGACGGCAGCCCCGGTCAGGCGTTTGCGGTCCCCATCGCCAGAGAAATTCTGCAACCCAGCGGTCGCCGGGGCCGCGCGATGCCGTATTGCTGCACTTGCCAAGTTAGCATCTCCTGATGCGTCTATACGCACCATGTGGTGCGATTGTCAAGATTTTCAATGAGCGCCCAAGGTCGCTGAAATCAGATCCCGATCCCGCGCGAGCGGCCCAGTGTCCAATCGATACCGCCCCCTGCCTTGATGGCGCCGGTCACATGCTGGCCAAGATGCCTGTCGAGCTGTGGACGCCAGGGCACGAGTTCAAATCCCAGTCCATCATCGATCATCGCAAACCGGCCAGAGGCCAGTTGCAGGCGCTGCCGGTAAGTGCCTGACACGGTGTCGCCCTCCGATCCTCGTCGGTGCGGCATACCTGTGCGTGCGGTAATGGCAGCAATGGCATCGGCCAATTCACGCGAGCGCAGCGTGCTGAGAATGTCTCTTGCCAACACGATGCGCCCGGCGCTGCGCGAGGCTAGTCCCTCGGTCACAAGGTGCTCGGCCCGGGCGAACTTGGCCTGTTCAACCTCCGATCCAAAGCCGCCTCCGGAAGGGACCGGGTCCGATGAGATGAGCTGCCGATCGAGCCAGGTGCTCCCGCGTGCGGTCACCTGCTCGGCAAGCGTCAGGTCCGACTGGACCCAAAGGGATTGCCCCTGCCTTCCCCGCCGGTCGGTCCAGGTTCGAAGCTCGACAACTGCACCGGGTGCAGCATCGCCAGTTTGATCAAGGTCAGCGAAGCGCAGATGATGGATTCGGCCATCGGCACCATCGATAACGGCATAGGCCGTGCCGGTGAGCTCGTCATGGAGACCGCGTTCGACCAGGCGACCAATAATGGGTTCGCCGGCGAGGGCGCCATGCATCGCGAACCGCCCCGTATCCGCTTCATGGCCCTGGCCGGTCAGAGCGCGGTGCATGGTCTTGATGATGTCGCCGCGAATGCCAAGTTGGCGCAGCGTTTGCTCGAGATCGGGCTTTAGTGTCCAGCAGCCAGGCGAGATTGATGTCACCAATCCCAGGCGTTCGAGCTTGCCTGCCCGGCCGATCAGGTGACGATCCAGCGTCGATTGGGCGCACCGCGGATCGGGTCGCAGGTCGATCACCCCGCCCAGCTCGTCTGCCATGCGTTGCAGCCGGCGATCGAGGCTGGTCCAGCGGTCAGCCTGGACCTCGCTTGCAAGTGCCCGGTCAATCTCGCGCTCGGAGCGCAGACCAAGTTCGATGGTGACGCGCTCTTCGGCGCGGCCGCGCATTCCCTCGCGGATATAGTCCTTGTCGATGACCAGGTCGCGGCCATCGTCAGCACGCCCACGCATCAGGATGTGAACGTGCGGATTGTCAGTATTCCAGTGATCGACCGCAACCCAATCGAGCCGGGTGCCGAGATCCTTCTCCATGTCGGTCACCAGTTCGCGGGTGAATGCCCGGACATCGGCCAAGTCGCCCGCATCCTCCGGCGAGACGATGAAGCGGAAGTGATGCCGGTCATCGGCACAGCGTTCGGCAAAAGCCGCACCATCGACCGGACCATCGACGTTTCCGAAGAGCTCGGCATCCTTTCCGTCCCGGGTCACGCCGTCGCGCCGCAGATAAGTGATATGCCGGGAAAGAGGAGCAGCTGAAAGGCGTGTGCCTGTGTGCCTGACCACCCGCGCCTTTACCAGCACGCGGCGCTGTCCCGGTAGAGTTCGCATCCGCAGCGCGGCGCTCCGTCCACGCGCACTGCGTCCAGTCCCGCGGCGACCCCGCCCGGCAATGCCGACGCGCCCGGCCTTGTTTGACAGGGCGCGGACCTGTGCAGCGAGCGACTTGGGCTTTGCCGCGCGGCTGCCGCGATCTCGGACCCGTCCCGGCCTGACCTTGAAGTCGTCGTCGTTCACGAGAATTGGAGGTCCCGAGAAAGCGACGGCGCTGAAAATGGCAGAAAAGCAGCGGTTTCGGGATATTCTGCCAGCATGACAGACACTTGGGTGGCGCTGAAAGCCCAGCAATTCCAATAGGCTCCACCCCACCCGGCGGCGCTGCTTTTATCTTGCCATCCTCCTGAGCCTTCCCCTCCTGCTACCGAGCTTCCGCACAATCCTGCGCCAGACCACGCCATCACGCGCCAGAAGGGCAAAAGATCGATCATTGCGAACGGCTCCCCGAAACGGGCGCGAAGAGGCCGTTCAAGGGTGCAGTTGCAGCAGGAATGGAGGTTGGCGGCGTGGTGGCAGCGAAGCTGCCGGATGCGTGGTCGGGTGCATCTCCACGCACTGCGAAAAGCTGGCCCTGTGTCCAGGACGTGCGAACTGGCTGCAACGGCAATGCGCTGGCAACAACGGTTGCCGCGCTGCCTGCTTGCAGCG